>NZ_JACVPH010000002.1:0-367087 GCF_018882015.1 Polynucleobacter sp. JS-Fieb-80-E5
ATATGGAGTCTTCTCGGGTACAAGCCTTAGAAAACCCATTTGGTCCCAAAGTATTGGGGATGTGATTGGTAAAGGTGTAAACCATGTGGTCGGTACCGGACGTAAAGCATGTGTCCGGTACGTACCGAGAATTCTTGGTGGCCCGGGGCGGAATCGACCAGGGCCGAGGATGTCTGATCCTAGCTGGATTGTTTATGCCATTTCTGCTTTTCCTCGGGACTCATATTTTCCCATTTGGCTTTACGGGCTTTCATCTCAGCCTGCTCTTCAGGCGTTAATCCATCAAAGAAAGCCTTTCTCTCGGCTTTCATTCTTTCTTTTTGCTCAGGAGTAATTGATTGCCATTGAGCCTTCATTTTCTCGTGAACCAACTTGCGATCTTCAGGGCTTAAGGCCTTCATTTGATCGCGCATCTTATGCCAGTATTCTTTACGCTCTTCTGGGGTTGCCTTCAGCAATGCGGCATCAGTTTGTTTCATTTGTTCAAGGCGCTGATCAAATGTCAGGTTGATGTTTGCCAACGGATTTGGTGGTTCAGGTATCGCCGCACCAGCCAAGGAAAATATAGATATGCCAAATAGCAGTCCCAGTACAAATTTCTTAGAACTCATAACGCCTCCTCTTGTTGGTTATGGTTCATTCTAATCCCTCGTTTAGTGACTATTAACAATTGAGAGTCATTCTCAATTATATGCTAAGATGAGAATAATTCTCATTAAGCATATTTGGCATTTAGGATGTTTTTCTCATTTAATACAAACCGCACAGCCTTTATAGGCCTAATTAGTGCCCTTTATTTGGGGGCTCTATCTTGTACTGTAAGAGCAGAGGCGCCAGTTAGTGACATGCCCACTGTTTTGGCTGAATCGCCCGTAAGTGACTCACCTAAGGTTGATAGCTCAGTTTCTGTAGAGGGCGAAACTGAACAATGGAGTATTCATGGGCAATCAACTTATATTGTTCAACAAAAAAATAACTTCAATTCGCCTTACTATGGACAGAACAGTCTTCTTAATAAATCCGAAGGTAGCGGCGGGAAAAGTTATACCTTAAGTGCCACTGCTTTTTTAGGAGCAAGACTTTGGGAAGGCGCTGAAGTTTATTGGAACCCAGAGATGTTCGAGGGAACACCTTTTAATGGACAGCTTCTTGGTCTAGGTGGATTTCAGAATGGTGAATTACAAAAGGGCGCATATGCTCCGCCTATTTACTACACGGCTCGCGCGTTTATTCGACAGACCTTTGGCCTAGGCGGCGGCAAAGAACATATTGAAGGTGGGCCTAATCAGCTTGCGGGCAATCTCGATAAAAATAGAATCGTGGTGACCTACGGTAAGTTCGCCACATTAGATTTCTTTGATCAAAATAGTTATAGTCACGATCCTCGTACACAGTTTCAGAACTTTGCTCTTTTCTCTATGGGCGCCTATGGATATGCGGCTGATAGCAAAGGCTATACCTATGGTGTTGTGGCAGAGTGGTATCAAGACGACTGGATTTTGAAAGCGGCAAGATTAGCGATGCCAACTATTCCGAATACCGCTCAGCTTGACTACAGCATGAGCCAAGACTATGGCAATCAAATTGAGTTAACTCATGAGCATGAGCTATGGGGTAAGCCTGGCGCAGTAAGGGCCCTGTATTACCAACAACATGCCTATATGGGAAACTACCAAAATGCGATTAACCAGGCTCAGCAGACTGGTAGCACTCCTGAGATAACTGGTGTGCGCAAAGCGGCACAGAGTTCATGGGGTTATGGTTTCAATATTGAGCAGGCCATCAATGATGATGTTGGTATCTTTGGTCGCTGGAGCTGGAATCCAGGTACAACCGAAGCGCAGACCGTAGACATCAGTAGATCACTATCAGGCGGTTTGAGCATTAAAGGTTCCAGCTGGTCACGTCCTAAAGATATTGTAGGCATAGGTTACGCTCTGAATGGAATCTCTTCATCGCAGATTGCCTACCTTCAACAAGGCGGTATGGCGGCATTTATTGGTGATGGCGCACTTAGCTATAAGAAAGAACAAATATTGGAAACTTTTTATAGCGCAAAAGTTTACAAGGAGCTGTTCATATCTGCCGACTATCAACGCATTGCTAATCCCGCCTACAACTCAGCTCGTGGTCCAGTTAATTTCTTTGGCTTAAGAGCACATATAGAAATGTAATGTCGTTTAAAACGACATTGACTGACACAGGGATGAATAATTGATTTGTCTTTTAAAAGGACATTTCATTAACCCGATACCCCAGTCTAGAACCAGAGTGGCTGAATCCTAATTGACGGATTAAATCTATGGGATTTGACCGACTACGCTGGGCGCAAGGTCTAAGCGCCATTGAGGACTTCTAATAAAAATAGCCCAACAAGTGGGCTATTGAGATTCTTGGTGGCCCGGGGCGAAGGATTCCTTCTCCGCCCTTAGCAATGCTTTGCTAATATCAAGCTATGAAACGAATTGACTACGGTATTGATGCTCCCAATCTATTTAGGGGCTTTATCACTGGCTCGCTGATTAGCTTTAGCTTGCTGGTTATGAGTCGAGCCCTATTTGAGCCCAACCTCATTACATCTATTGTCGATATTCCTTTGGCTGTTATGGCTCTTTATTTAGGCTTTATGGGATGCCTAATGTATTGCTATAGCAAATTCGTCAAACTCATAGATGCTCAAAGGTTATTGGGTGTCAGAAATTGGACTGGTAACGAGCAAGTGCTTGATATTGGCTGTGGCAGAGGTTTGTTCTTGATCAATGCGGCACAAAGACTTTCCACTGGCAAAGCCATAGGAATTGATATTTGGTCTGCCACTGACCAGTCAGATAACTCACAAGCCCAAACCCTTGATAACTTAGCTTTAGCTAAAGTGACTGCCAAGTGTGAAGTTCAAACAGCGGATATGAGAAATCTTCCCTTTACCAATAATCACTTTGATGTCATTACCTCTGGTTGGGTAATTCACAATCTTGAAAAGCTCGAGGATCGCAAAGAGGTTATCCGAGAAATTGTTCGTACATTAAAACCCGGCGGAATGATTTTAGTCTCTGATATCGTCAATCAAACTGAGTATGTGGTGCTCTTCAAGGAGTTTGGGCTAATTAACATCACGCTTCATAGAAACCCTATTCGAGAGGCTTTCTTAAAGGCGGTATCTTTTGGAAGTTTTGGTCCTTTTGGAATATCCGCAACCAAGCCATTAAAGAAAATAGCCCAACAAGTGGGCTATTCAAATTCTTGGTGGCCCGGGGCGGAATCGACCAGGGCTGAGGATGGCCGACTTATTTATATCGCTATTAGCCAGAAAATGTGTAGTAATCGCCTACACACTTTCTAGCACCTCCAGCGTTACTTAAAGTAACGCTCAAAAGACCGAACCTAACCTTTAGTCTCAAAAGCTGGCTTTTTGTGATGTTTAGGTCCTGTTTAGGTTCTCTGGTTATGAGAGCAGACACCCATGATAGAGCCATATAAACAGGGGCTCTGCGGGTGGTCAGTGTCGGTGTGTAAGCAAATGTGTAAGCAAATTCAGGGGTTTAAAAGAAGTGATCTCTCAGTCTTTGGTTTTCAAAACCAAAGGATTTTTGGAACAACCATCTAACACCTCGTTGCTCCAAACTGTTTTTTATAAATTAGTAGGCGTTACTTTAAGTAACGCTTGAAGAAGTTAGCTAATTAAGGCAATGAGCAGTCCTATGACTGCGAAGCTGACGGCACAGGTCTCAATGATGCCAACAAGAGTCCAATCAGCCCCAAAAAAGAAATGGGAGATAACCCAAACAGGAATACTTAGCATTAGGCCACATAGCCCTCCACCTAGCCCACTAACAATAAAGGCTTTGACGCCTTCAGATGCCTTGCTTGTGAACTGCTGTCAATTTAGGTCCACTACCAAAGAGAGTTTTTCTATAGTAAATCATTGCAGCAACATGGGTTGATTCTGCAATAGTTTGGGTACTTGGGTTTGGGGTGCTGGTGGTCTGTAACCTAAAGCGCTATGCGGCCTGACTTGGTTGTAGTGCTTGACCCACTCCCCAACGATGATCTGGGCTTCTTTTAGGCTATAAAAGATCTCCCCATCCAAAAGGTTATCTCTGAAGGTGCCGTTAAAGCTTTCACAAAAGCCATTTTCCCAAGGGCTCCCTGGTTCAATGTAGGCGGTTTTGACACCAATGCCAGATAACCAACTGCGTAGCTCTTTGGCAATAAATTCTGGGCCATTATCACTTCGGATGTGCTCGGGGATGCCGTGAGTAATCATGGCGTTGGCCAGTTGTTCAATCACTTGGATTGAGCCAATTCGTCTAGCGCAGTGGATCGTTAAGCATTTCCTGGTGAACTCATCAATCATGGTGAGCATCCGGATCTTGCCCCCATAAGCATCTCTAATAAAGACAAAATCATAACTCCAAACATGATTGGGGGCAGTAGCTCGCAGCCTTATACAACTGCCATCGGAGAGCCAGAGTCTACCTCTAGGAGGCTGCCTTTGTGGGATCTTTAAGCCTTCTTGCCGCCAAATGCGAGCAACCCTTGCAGTAGTCGCTTGTCCCCAACCAACATTACGCATCATACTGGCAATAAAGCGATAGCCATATCTGCCATAGGTGCTCGCCATCCGGATGACTTCAGCTCTAAGGGGCTCTTCGTCATCTTTAGGCAGTGGCATATAGCGATAAGCTGCTCTAGATAGCCCCACTAATTCACAAGCTAAGCGCTCTGATGTTGAGTATTTCTGCAGCAACACCTGAGCAGCTGTTTTGCGTTTAGCAGGGCTTAGAAGTTTCCCTTAATAACTTCCTTGAGCATAACTTCTCGTAGCGATAAGTCCGCTACGAGCTTCTTGAGTCGGGTATTTTCCAGTTCTAGATCTTTGTACTTACGAGCTTGATCGACCTTCATGCCGCCATAAATCTTGCGCCAACGATAGTAGCTTTGCTCTACCGTTCCCACTTCTTTGCAAGCTTGGGCTAGGGTTTTGCCATTGGTGGTTAAAACATCGATTTGACGCAATAAGGTGACGATTTGCTCCGGTTTGAGACGTTGGCCTTTTGCCATATTTAGCACTCCTTTAAGTGAGAGATTATCAAAAATCCTCTCTTATGGAGCGGTACTAAAAATCAGGTCAGTTCAACATTAGATAGCCATTCTATATAGAAACAATCTAGACTATCAGGATATGAAATGTCGAAAATATGTTCTCTCGTCTTAGATTTTTTTAAGACCCTTTTAATGCCTCCAGAAATAATAAAGTGCACATCTTTTGGTGTGGAGTGAACAGATTCAATAATCTCATTTTTTTTATATTCATTAACCCTATAAAGATCTCTTAGCTCTTCAAGGCATGCCTCACCAAGATTATCAAAAACCATATTGCTTTTTAACAAAGAAATATGGTTTCCATATGACAAATTCTTCAAAGTCAAAATCTCAGTTAACTTATGAAAATAATTTCAAAGCACTGAGAAGTGTTTTATATACACCCCATCCTAAGGGAATTCCAACAGCTGCCCAGGCCAACATCACTGTGGCACCCGACGTATGCTCATGACCCGCCTCACCTTTCACTACTGAATCCAGTGACTTTTCATGCGCCAGTTTCTTCTCTTCAGCCAGCTCTGCATCGGTCATAAACCATTTATCAGCCACAGGACGAATCATGAGATTACAAATCAAACCAATGACTAACATTCCAGTCAAGATATACATAGTCTGGTTATAAACCTGTGCACGAGGCAAACCTAAGCCCAACTGATAGTCACGCATGTAGTTCACCACGACTGGTCCCAAAATACCTGCAGTAGCCCAAGCTGTTAAAAGTCGGCCGTGAATGGCGCCGACCATCTGCGTACCAAACAAATCCGCAAGATACGCTGGAACAGTAGCAAAACCACCACCATACATACTTAAGATGATGCAGAAGGCGCCCACGAATAAAGCAAGACTGCCTGCCTGTGCGCTACTTGGCACACTGTAATACATTGCAGCGCCAAGAATAAAGAACACCGAGTAAGTCACCTTACGTCCTAATTTGTCGGACAAACTAGCCCAGAAGAAACGACCGACGATATTAAAGAGGCTTAAGAGCGCAGTAAAGCCTGCTGCCACACCAGCAATTGCAGTGAGTTGCGCCTTATCTAATTCAGTAAATGTTTGTTGGACTCCAATTAGGCTGCCAGCAAAGACTTCTTGCAACATGGGCGATGCCATACCAATCACACCAATGCCAGCAGAAACGTTCATCGTCAAGACCATCCAAACCAACCAAAACTGTGGGATACCCCAAACTTTTTTTACATTTACGCTGCGCTTAGTAATCATGGCGTTGTTAGTTTGAGTAACAGGTGGTGTCCAACCAGCGGGTTTCCAATCACTCGCAGGAATCCGATAGCCAAACGCACCGGCCATCATATAAACAAAGTAACCCAATGCCATTACAACGAAAGTTTGTGCAACGCCAACACTCGTAGGAGTAGAAAAATATTTCATGAGCATTGCGGCTAATGGTGAGCCGATCATAGCGCCGCCGCCAAAGCCCATAATTGCCATTCCGGTTGCCATACCACGACGGTCTGGGAACCATTTAATCAATGTAGAGACTGGAGAAATATAGCCTAGACCCAAGCCGATACCACCGATCACTCCTGATCCTAGAATCATCATCCAAAATTGATGAAGATAAACACCTAAGGCAGAGAGCAACATACCACCGCACCAACATAATGCGGCAACTACACCAGCCTTACGAGGACCAGCACGCTCTAACCAACCACCCCAAATCGCAGCAGCGCCTCCTAGGAACACAAAAAATAATGTGTACATCCATCCGAGTGTCGATATTTGCCAATCACAAGATGTTGTGAAGAATTGTGCAAAGAAACCAACGTCAGCAGCACATTTAATCGCCTCAGTACCACCCTGCGAAACACCCAGGGCTTTTGATAATGGCAACCAGAATACTGAAAAGCCATAAGCCATACCAATACATAAATGAATTGCCAATGCCGCAGGTGGCACCAACCATCGATTAAAGCCAGGGCCTGCAATTGTTCTTTCTTTATCCAGTATATGAAACATGATCTCTCCTAATTGTTTTGCTTCTTTAATATTTTTGGTGCAACGAAGCACTATATATTTTTTGTTACAGAAATGAGCTACGAACGCATCTTTCTGTAATGAAGTCCTTATGAGACCTCTAGATAAATTGCATCGTATATTCGTATTACGAATTTAGAAGTTTTGGGCGTTTTATGTCTGAGGGTTGATCTATAAACCTACTTTAATTGTGGTTATAGGACTGACGTTTTCACCCATATGGGAGCCAGAAATTAGGTTTTGACAATATCGCCACCACCATCACGAAAAAACGCTTAGGGTAAATACTTTATATATCCTTAAAAAAATTCATAGTAAGTAGGGCTAAAAAGTGAGATCAATGGAAAAATTTGGCCCTATTATTTTGATTAAATTAGTGATTCTCTTTGGGGTGTTTTGCTATTTGCATGGTGGCAAATACGTGATCTTAGGAAAAAGCGAGACAAAAGAAAGCTTTAAATCAATCACATCATTCAGCACGACTAAGATTGATTGCCTACGTGAAGACTTAATACCTAGTTAGAGGAACAACGGGTTATAGCTTCTAATTCAAAATAAGCCAATAACCTTACCATCAACATAATCAATTTTTTCTGCTGATGGCGCTTTGGGTAAACCAGGCATCGTCATAATGTCTCCGCATACCATGACGATAAATTCTGCACCAGCAGCCAAGCGTACCTCACGAATAGTGATCACATGATTATCTGGCGCGCCACGTAACTTAGGATCAGTTGAGAATGAGCTCTGGGTCTTGGCAACACATACGGGATAATGACCATAGCCCTGCTGCTGCAAACTCTCAATCTGCGCCCTGACTTTTGCATCAGCATTTACCTCACTCGCACGATAGACTTTCTTTGCGATCTTATTCACTTTTTCCCATAAAGAATCTTGATCATCGTATACGTATGTCATCTGCTTAGTATCAGATTCACACATATCAACGACTACTTTTGCCAGCTCAGCTGCACCTTTGCCGCCTTCGCCCCAATGAGATGCTAAAACAACTTCGACGCCTAGCGTTTTCATTCTTTTTTTAATTAATTCAATTTCGGCAGAGGTATCAGACGTAAATTTATTAATCGACACTACGCAAGGTAGGTTGTAAACCTGAGTAATATTTTCAACATGGCGCTCTAAATTGACCAAACCTTTATCAAGGGCAGGAATGTCTTCTACTGTTAAATTGGCTAACTCTGCACCTCCGTGGTATTTCATCGCCCTTACCGTAACAACAATGACTACTGCAGATGGCCTCAGTCCAGATTTACGACATTTAATATCAACAAATTTTTCTGCTCCCAAATCGGCGCCAAAGCCCGCCTCAGTAACTACATAATCAGCCAGCTTTAGTGCAGCTTGCGTAGCAATGACTGAATTACATCCATGGGCAATATTGGCAAATGGACCACCATGAACAAATGCTGGAGTCTTTTCTAAAGTTTGAACCAGATTAGGAGCTAATGCATCCTTTAGCAGTACTGTCATTGCTCCATGAGCTTTAAGATCTTTAGCTAATACTGGTTTTTGATCATACGTATAAGCAACAACGATTTCTCCTAGCCTCTTTTTCAAATCCTCAACTGAAGTAGCCAAGCAGAAAATAGCCATGACTTCAGATGCAACCACAATATCAAACCCGTCCTGACGAGGAAATCCATTGGGAGTTCCACCTAAACCTACAGTCAAGGATCGCAGGGCACGATCATTCATATCAACCACACGCTTCCACTGAATTCTACGAACATCGATACCCAATGAGTTGCCGTGATGAATATGGTTATCTAGCATTGCGGCCAATAGATTATTGGCTAAGGCTATTGCCGAAAAGTCACCAGTAAAGTGCAAATTGATATCTTCCATAGGAACAATCTGCGCTAAACCACCTCCTGCAGCCCCACCCTTGACTCCAAAGACAGGTCCTAATGATGGCTCCCTAAGGCAGATCATGGCTTTTTTGCCAATATGATTTAAGCCATCGCCTAGGCCAACAGTCGTCGTTGTTTTTCCTTCTCCCGCAGGAGTTGGACTAATTGCTGTAACTAAAATTAGTTTGCCATTTTTTTTATTATTTAGAGTTTTTAAATAAGAAAGTGAAACTTTTGCTTTGTAATGACCAAAAGGCTCAAGCTCATCCTCAGGAATCCCTAAGAAATTCTGAGCAAGCTCAGATATTTTTAACATTTTTACCTGCTGAGCTATTTCAATATCACTTAACATCAGTCGAGCTCCAATTTAATCAATCTATTAAGAAAATAAAAATCTAAAGATATATCCGCTTGGTATTTCAAAAAATAGGCCAATTTGAGACAAAGGATTGCAAACCTACCTCAATATCCAATATTACGTAAGCCATTGGAAAAGTTTAATAGATTTATATAGGCAAAGTTATTAAAAGAGATAGATGACCTTTTCCCCTATTTGAAATGTAGGAAAAAGCGTTTTCCCTCGCTCAAAAAGACAAAACCCCCACCATTACTGATGAGGGTTTGCTTTTCTGGTGGGCCCACCAGGACTTGAACCTGGGACCAAAGGATTCCGGTTTGTGTTGCTTTCACAACTCCCTGGACTATGCCTTCATCATATCGATTGCTCGACTTAGATGGGTGCCGTCTAGTCTCTACACGTTCAAAGTATTTCTACTAAGCTTCGCTCGGCGTTAGCTTGTGCAGCTTTTGGCTGCATTTAGCTTTCTCCGAATTTGACACCATCCCTTATGCAGTTTCCACGCATAAGGCACAACTTTCGCTATGAGTCCTCTGCTCTAACCAACTGAGCTATGGGCCCTAAAACTGTTTTTACTACACACCTTTTGAGGGGTGTTTACCGCTTCAAAACCACACAAAAACCGCATTTACTACACACCATGAAAAATGCCCTGGTGTGTAAGCGGTGTGTAGTGAATTTATACCGCCTAATTCACCACTAACCTCTTGAATCTATTGAGGTCTTTGTTACAAGACCCCCAGGGCTTCTTTCTTATGAGTCCTCTGCTCTAACCAACTGAGCTATGGGCCCTAACCACTCATTGTAATTGAAGGGGCTCTTCAAATGATTGATTGGTATGCACTTGCTGAAATGTTGGTTTTTATTTAGATATACATTATTATATGTATATCTAAAGGAGATGACAATCATGGTCGTATCAAAATGGGGGAACAGCCTTGCCATTCGTCTACCAGCTCAAGTGGTCGAATTTTTAGAGCTAAAAGAAGGGGACGACATTGAGGTCCATGTTGCCGATAAAAAGCATTTCCAAGTTAAGAAGAAACCTTCCTTGCAGGATAGGCTTCAAAGTTTGAGAAAATTTCGTGGTCGCATGCCCGCTGATTTTCACTTTGATAGATCTGAATTGAATGAACGCTAAGAAGATATTTTTTGATACCAATACCCTACTTTATTTACTATCATCAGATACCAAAAAAGCAGACTGGGTTACTAAAAATTTACAGCAATCGAACGTAATAAGCGTTCAAGTGCTTAATGAATTTACTTCTGCTAGCATTAGAAAAATAAAAATATCTAATGGTGAGCTGGATGAATTCTTAGATTTATTTACGTCTATATTCAACGTAAGATCGCTTGATATAGATACTTTTGAAACTGGATTGATGGTGTCCAGGCGATATGGATACCATCACTATGATTCAATGATTATTGCTGCGGCTTTGCAAGCAGGATGCGAAAAACTGTACTCAGAAGATATGCAGCACCGGCAAGTAATTGATAAGAGACTGCAGATCGTGAATCCTTTTTTATAAAGGACTCACGATATCGAAGTGCTAGACAATCAATCTTCCTCGAGGAAGGTCTTGAGTTTGTCGCTACGGCTTGGATGACGCATCTTGCGCAGAGCCTTCGCTTCGATCTGACGAATACGCTCACGTGTAACGTCAAACTGTTTGCCGACTTCTTCGAGGGTGTGATCAGTGCTCATCTCAACACCAAAGCGCATACGCAATACTTTTGCTTCACGTGGTGTTAATGAATCAAGAACGTCTTTCACCACATCGCGCATAGAGTCATGCAATGCTGCTTCAGCTGGAGCCAATGTATTGCCGTCTTCAATAAAATCGCCCAAATGAGAATCTTCATCGTCACCAATTGGCGTCTCCATGGAGATAGGCTCTTTAGCAATCTTCATGATCTTGCGAATCTTATCTTCCGGAATCTCCATCTTCAACGCCAAAGTTGCAGCATCTGGCTCATGGCCAGTTTCTTGCAAGATCTGACGGCTGATACGGTTCATCTTGTTGATCGTCTCAATCATGTGAACAGGGATACGGATCGTACGGGCCTGGTCAGCAATCGAACGGGTAATTGCCTGACGAATCCACCATGTTGCGTAGGTAGAGAACTTATAGCCACGACGGTATTCAAACTTATCTACTGCTTTCATCAGGCCGATATTGCCTTCTTGAATTAAGTCCAAGAACTGCAAGCCACGGTTGGTGTATTTCTTGGCAATGGAGATTACCAAACGTAAGTTGGCTACTGTCATCTCACGTTTCGCTTCACGGGCACGCTTCTCGCCAGCGATCATCTGCTTGTTTACTTCTTTTAATTCTGGAAGTGGAATAACAACATTCTTCTGAATATCAATCAACTTCTGTTGAAGTTCTTGAATTGCAGGGACGTTACGTTGCAAGAGTGCGCTGTAAGGCTTGTTCTCTTTGAGCAACTTCTCAGTCCAAGTCAAATTCATGGACATCTTAGGGAAGTCTTTTAATACTTCACTACGATTAACGCCAACTTTGTCTACCAACAAGCTCACGATGCCACGCTCAAGTTTCCATACCTGGTCCACTTGTGAGCGCATGGTGTCACATAACTTCTCAACACTCTTCGCTGTCAAACGGAAACCAAGCAACTCAGCGCGAATTGCTTCTTGTGCCTTCAGATACGCAGGACAGTTATAACCATCCTTATCAAACGCACGGCGCATCTTGTCAGCCTGTGTACGAACGATTGCAAACTTCTCTAAAGAAATCTGCTTTAACTCTTCTAATTGCTTAGCATTCGCTGTTGCAGCACCGCTACCACCGCCACCTTCGTCTTCGCCGCCCTCTTCATCGCCCTCTTCGGCATCCGGATCAATTTCTGGCTCTTCAGGTCCAAGCTTAATATCTTCTGCGTTAGGATCAACCAAACCATCAACAAACTGATCAATCTCCATCTCGCCACTAGTAATCTTGTCAACGTTGCTCAGAATCTCCGCAATCGTTACAGGGCAAGCAGCCAAAGCCATCACCATATCTTTGAGGCCGGCTTCAATCTTCTTCGCGATAACGATCTCGCCTTCGCGAGTCAGCAAATCAACTGTACCCATCTCACGCATATACATACGTACTGGATCGGTAGTGCGTCCGAATTCTGAATCAACTGTAGATAAAGCAGCTTCAGCCTTTTCTTCAGCCTCTTCTTCGGAAGCTGCAGCTTCTGTGTTGTCAGACAGGATTAAGGTTTCAGCATCGGGCGCTTGTTCGTAAACAGTAATACCGATGTCATTGAGCAAGCTGATCAAAGTCTCTAATGCATCCGCATCAGACAACTCGTCAGACATCACGTCATTCATCTCGCCATGGGTTAAATAGCCCTTGGACATGCCCATCTTGATCAAAGTCTTCAAACGAGCACGACGTAACTCTTGCTGCTCTTCTGTACCCAACTGCTGTGCTGCGAATTCTTTTAAGAGTGCCTTCTCTTTAGCCTTACGCTCACGTGCTTTTTGACGATCCGTTAATACTGGCTCTGCATTGTCTGCAGGAGCATCCGCCTTGGCTTTACGGCCGCGCTTTTTCTCATTCTCAACTGCTGGAACTTCAACTTCAGCAACCTTGGCTTTTTTACCCTTGGTTTCTTTAACTTCTTTTGCATCTTTAATTGGTTCAGCCTTAGGTGCAGGTGCAGCTTTACCTTTTTTTACTGGCTCAACTTTGACTTCTGCTTTTGCTGTTTTCACAGGGGCTTTAGCAACTGGCTTTGCCGGCACTTTTGCCGTTGGCTTTGCAACTGCTTTTGTTGGTTTTGCTGGCGCTTTAGCTGCAACCTTAGGGGCTGGCTTTGCGACAGCCTTCACCGGTTTAACTGGTGCTTTAGCTTTTGGAGCTGGCTTTGCTACGGCCTTCGCTTTCGGTGCTGGTTTAGCAGCAACTTTTACTGGCTTAGCAGGAGCTTTCGCTTTTGGGGCCGCCTTAGCTGGTGCCTTTACTTTAGAAACTGGTTTCGCGGCAGCCTTTACTGACTTAGCTGGGATTTTTGCTTTGACCGCTGGTTTTGCAGCGGCTTTTACTGGTTTAGCTGGAGCTTTCGCTTTTGGAGCTGGTTTTTTGGTCTTGGTATTCGGCATTTATTAGCACTTACTCACATTACTGTTGTTGATATCGACTGATGAAACACAGCCCCGTAGTAACTCACTTACCCACTTACCCCAAATTTCATCAAAATAAAGCGCAAGTGGCTGAATTAAATCGGTTTTTTCTTGGGAACAGAGGATTATAGTCGATTGCGACTTTTTTACCCCTGCATCACATAAAAATATGGGGTAATTTTGGGGAATTTCTAGGGGTGTTTCAGTAAATTCTTAGGAGAATTTCAGCTTTTCGCCCAATTCCCGATAACGGGCTTTGTCTTGCTCGGAAGCGGAACTTCCAGAGATCTTTTGGGCGATTTCGGTCATTTCCTGCTTGAGATGGGTTAATTCCAGCTTTTTGAATGCCCCCTCAAGATCAGCAGCTGCACCCTCTAACTCTAAATCAGAGCCCATTACCCGATTTCTCAGGACCTCATACAGAGGAGCCAACTCACTACGAGAGAGTTGATCTTGGAACATGGCAAATGCACCGGCACCTGCGATCGCTGGTTTATTGCCCTCGCCTGGAATCAACTCAACCAAGTCACACTGTGACAAAAGGTCCTTCATTAAAGCGTGGGCTTTTTCAGATCTCTGCTCTGCCGCCTTCAATGCTAGTTCGCGCTTGTTAGGATCTAAAGCTTTTCCTAAATGCGGAAACTGGATAATCACTCGCAGCATTTGCTCGGCTAAATCCGTTGGTGCTTTGGGTGGCTCAATATTTTGAGTGGCAACTCTTTTTGCAGAACCTTTGGATGCTTGCCAAGGCGCGCCTTGACGATTGCCATTATTAGAAAAATTATTTTGGCTATTTGAGCTGCCTTGGCCACCTTGATAGCGCGCCTGTGCTGGCTGATAAGTAGTTTGTCGAACAGGTGCAGGCGCTACTGTTAAACCACAAAATGCTTCTAGTTCTGCAGGGGTGGTATTGGTACGAATCGCGAGCTCGCGCAGAATTTGCGTACGCAAAGCAATGGGAGGCATCGAGAGTAAAAGCGGCTTAGCGGCATGATGGGTATGGGCTCGACCCTCTGGGGTAGTTTGCTCGTGACCCTCACTAACAACCTTGAAGAAGAAGCTAGAGATAGACATCGCTTCTTTAATGACCTTCTCAAAAGCAGGTGCACCATAAGCACGAACATAGCTATCAGGGTCATGCTCTGTCGGTAAAAATAAGAAGCGAATTTCTTTATCGTCAGACATGAGCGGCAAACATGCTTCAAGTGCGCGCTGTGCCGCACGTTGACCAGCGGAGTCACCATCAAATGAGAAAACTACTTTATCAGTTTGTCTGAGTAACATGCGTACATGGTTTGCTGTACAAGCTGTACCCAGTGTTGCAACCGCATTAGGGAATCCCAATTGCGCAAGCGCAACAACATCCATATAACCTTCGCACACCAAAACATATTCCTGGGCACGAATCGCTTGTCTGGCCTCAAACAAGCCATAGAGCGTATTACCTTTTGAGAACAATGGCGTCTCAGGAGAATTTAAATACTTTGGTTCACCTTGATCCAAAATCCGTCCACCAAAACCAATGGTTTGACCTTTGGGATTACGAATAGGAAACATAATGCGGTCACGGAAACGATCGTAGCGCTTTACATTTGCACCTTCGGACTGCTCACTCTGGATAAGCAAGCCACCCTCTAGCAAAGTCTTGGCAACCTCATCATTAGAGTAGGTGCCAAATACCGCTTCAAGACCCTGCCAACCGTCAGGCGCATAACCCAAGGCATAACGCTTAGCAATCTCACCAGTAAGTCCACGACCTTTTAAATACTCAACCGCCCTAGTATTGCCCTTCAGTTGTTGGCGATACCAATCCGCAGCTGCGCTCATCACCTCACTTAATGCCATTGCTTGCTGCTGTCTTGCCACATCATTTGCAGTGCGCTCTTCACGAGGCACATCCAATCCTGCAGAACGCGCAAGATCTTCAATGGCATCTACATATCCAAGCCCGGAATACTCCATTAAGAAGCTAATGGCAGAGCCATGAGCGCCACAACCAAAGCAGTGATAAAACTGTTTAGTGGGTGATACTGAAAATGAGGGAGACTTCTCTGAATGAAAGGGGCACAAACCCTGAAAGTTCGCGCCCGCTTTTTTTAGCTTAACGTGCTGCCCAACCACATCAACGATATCAACCCGATTTAAAAGATCGGCAATGAAGGATTGTGGAATGAGCGCCATGTAGCCAGTATGAAAGGATTTTGCTTTCTTGACTAGCTACTGTGTTTACTTACTTCGCCAATGCGGCTTTTACCAAGCCAGATACTTTACCCATATCTGCTTTGCCAGCCAGCTGTCCTTTCAGTACGCCAATGACCTTACCCATATCCTGTGGGCCTGCAGCGCCAGTCGAAGCAACGGCAGCAGCTACTGCAGCCTCTACTTCAGCATCGGATAACTGCGCAGGCAAGTAGGTTTGCAAAATTACCATCTCGGCAGCTTCAATCGCAACTAAATCATCGCGATTGGCTTTTTCAAACTGAGAGATCGAATCTTTACGTTGCTTAATCATTTTTTCAACAGTCGCAATCACGCCAGCATCGTCGACCACAATGCGCTCATCGACTTCGCGTTGCTTAATCGCTGCCAACAAAAGACGAATCGTTCCAAGGCGCTCAACTTCTTTGGCGCGCATAGCGTTTTTCATATCTTCGGTAATTTGATCTTTTAAAGTCATGGCTTGATTCCTAATGTTGAATATATCTAGCTGTATAGCTATCTAGTTGTATTTGGCAATTCAAAAAGCAAAAACCCGCTGCGTTTCACCGTCAGCGGGTTTCAAAGCCTCTCGGTGAGGAGAGCTTTTAATTCTATTAGTAAAGCTTCTTAGGCAACATTTGGCTGCGAATACGCTTGTAATGGCGTTTAGCAGCTGCAGCCTTTTTGCGCTTACGTTCAGCCGTTGGCTTCTCGTAGAACTCGCGTGCACGCAAGTCTGTCAAAAGGCCATTCTTTTCAATGGTGCGCTTGAAACGGCGCAATGCCACTTCAAATGGTTCGTTTTCGCGGAGGCGGACTGTAGTCATACTTATTTAACTCGTATATGCTCGATAGATATCGAAAAATTAACTGAATTGCGATTCTAGCACGGCTAAGTAAAAAAATGATTGTTTTAGGAATAGAAACTTCTTGTGACGAGACCGGGGTGGCTTTATACAACACCACGCCTTGGGAAGAGGGTAAACCGGCCTTCCAGGGCATATTGGGCCAGGGTCTGCACTCTCAAATCGCCATGCATCGGGACTATGGGGGCGTTGTCCCCGAATTAGCCTCCCGCGACCATATTCGTCGTGTTTTACCCCTCTTAGACCAATCCTTAACCCAATCTGGCCTCAAATTGGCTGATATTGATGCAGTGGCATTCACTCAGGGCCCCGGATTAGCTGGCGCCCTCCTGGTAGGAAGCGCTTTTGCTAAATCCCTAGCGCAAGGTCTTAATTTACCGTCTATAGGGGTACATCACCTCGAAGGACACCTACTTTCCCCACTTTTAGGGCAAACCGCCCCTCAATTCCCCTTTATCGCCCTGCTGGTATCTGGTGGCCATACGCAACTCATGAAGGTCTCAGGAATTGGTCAATATGAGCTGCTTGGCGAAACCTTGGATGACGCGGCGGGAGAGGCCTTTGATAAGACGGCTAAATTACTAGGCTTGGATTACCCGGGTGGTGCAGCTATTTCTAAGTTGGCAGAACTAGGTCGCCCAGGTATTTTTGATTTACCTAAACCCATGCTGCACTCTGGTGATTTAGATTTTTCTTTCTCGGGATTAAAGACGGCCGTCCTCAATCAAGTGAAAAAGTTTGCAGAAAAAAATATTACGAATCCTTCAGAGATTGCACAATTTCATGCGGATCTTGCTAGAAGTTTTGTTGACTCTATCGTGGCAGTTCTTGTCAGCAAGTCCGAGAAAGCTCTCAAACAAACTGCTTGCAAACATTTAGTGCTCGCAGGTGGCGTTGGTGCCAATTTACAACTACGTGCCGCGCTCAATGACAAAGCAAAACGCAATGGTTTTGAGGTACATTACCCACCGCTTGAACTCTGCACCGATAACGGCGTGATGATTGCTTTTGCTGGAGCATTACGCATGATTGAAAAAAATAATGGCTCCACAACTTCTGGAGCCTTTGACATCAAACCCCGCTGGGATTTGCAAAGCAATAATCTAAAATAAATTTATTGCCTATCTGAATTTGCCTATTTCTGATGACTAATTCTGGCGAATGCGCTGTGGTTGTGAATAGATTCAAAGTTTTCAGCCTCCACCACAAAAGAGCGAATACGCTGATCTGCCTTGAGATTGCCGGCCACGTCACGCACTAAGTCTTCTACGAACTTCGGGTTGCTATAAGAATGCTCAGTAACCCATTTCTCATCAGGACGTTTCAGCAATCCCCACAATTCGCTAGATGCCTCACTCTCAGCAGCAGCAACTAAATCTTCCACTGTCATCTGCGTTTTGGAATCTAATGCCACAGTCATAGTGACATGTGAACGTTGATTATGAGCGCCGAACTCAGAAATCTCTTTTGAGCAAGGGCACAAACTCATTACTGGAACTTGTGCACGCAAACCCAATTCAATATCAGCGCTACCTGTTGTATTTTGCTTGGCTGTTGCCATCCAGGTCACTTCATAATCCATCAAACTTTCCACACCAGAAACCGGTGCTGCTTTTTTAACGAAGTGCGTGTAAGTAAATTGCACGTGGCCTTCTTTAGCATCAAGCAAAGGCAACATATCGCGCACTAAGGCAACAATGGTGGTGCTATCCACGGCTGCATCTTGTTTTTGGAGAAGCGCCATGAATCGAGACATGTGTGTACCCTTTACATGCGCAGGCAATGCCACATCCATCTCAAAAGTTCCAACCGATGGAAAGTTACCCGTCTTGCTGCGAATGGTCAGAGGATGACGTACGCCACGAATACCAACTTGCTCAATAGGCAGTGCGCGCTCATCCAAAGTGGATTGCACGTCAGGCATTGCGCTGGCTTTCAGAAAGGCGGGATTCAAGTCATTCATAGCTCTATTTTCAGGCAAAACGGGCTTATTTGCCTACCAGCGCAGAATTTACGGTCAATATTGCTGGAAAACGTTGTTTGATGGAGTTGGCAATACCCTCAACATCCAAGCCACACTTAGTCATCAGCAGGCTGTAGTCACCATGCTCGATGAATTGATCAGGAAGACCTAATTGCAAGAGGGGTTTCTGAATACCAAGATTCGAGAGCGCCTCTAAACAAGCGCTACCCGCACCACCGGCAATAGCCCCATCCTCAATCGTCACAAAATAATCATGATCAGCTGCTAACGATTGGATGAGATCTACATCGAGCGGCTTCACAAAGCGCATATTGGCCACCGTTGCATTAATCCCTTCAGCCACTTCGAGTGCCGGGTAGAACAAAGTGCCAAACGCCAATATCGCCACACGCTGACCAGCAGGCGCAGTGGATTTACGACGGATCTCGCCCTTACCAAACGGTAGAGTGCGTAATTCTTTAGATGGGATAGTGCCAACGCCTGCACCACGCGGATAGCGCACTGCGCTTGGATGTGGCTGATGAAAGGCAGTCGTTAACAAATCGCGGCATTCCGATTCATCTGCCGGCGTCATGACCAGCATATTCGGAATACAACGCAAAAATGGAATGTCATAAGCGCCGGCATGGGTAGCGCCATCAGCACCAACGAGACCAGCGCGATCTAATGCAAACAACACCGGTAAATCCTGTATCGCTACATCATGAATAAGTTGGTCATACGCGCGCTGCAAGAAAGTGGAGTAAATAGCCACTACTGGTTTCATGCCTTCACATGCCATACCGGCTGCAAAAGTGACCGCGTGCTGTTCAGCGATACCGACGTCGTAGTAACGCTTAGGGAAACTCTTCTCAAATTCAACTAAGCCGGAGCCCTCTCGCATGGCTGGAGTAATGCCAACCAATAAAGGATCTGCATGAGCCATGTCGCATAACCACTCTCCAAATACTTGAGTAAACGTTTTTTTGCTGGCGGCTGATTTTTTGACGCCCTCTTCAGGATTAAATTTACTAGGGCCGTGATAGAGCACAGGATCAGCCTCAGCTAATTCATAGCCTTGACCCTTTTTAGTAACCACGTGCAAGAACTGGGGCCCGCGACCTTCTAAAGCCAAGCGACGCACGTTCTGCAGCATCGGAATCAAAGCATCTAAATCATGACCATCAATCGGGCCAAAATAATTAAAGCCAAACTCTTGGAAGATTGTCGATGGAGAAACCATTCCTTT
The DNA here is from genome assembly GCF_018882015.1 of Polynucleobacter sp. JS-Fieb-80-E5. NCBI lineage: Bacteria > Pseudomonadati > Pseudomonadota > Betaproteobacteria > Burkholderiales > Burkholderiaceae > Polynucleobacter > Polynucleobacter sp. JS-Fieb-80-E5. The sequence goes on from NZ_JACVPH010000002.1 coordinate 19,749, forward strand.
GGCGTGATCTTCAAGGCGTTTAGCAAATTCACGCAAAGGGGGCGCAATTGATAAAACGCTATCAATGCCTTTTTTTGTCGCCGAATAAATATTGCCACTAAGTAATCTAGCCAGATGGCGATTGAGGGCACCCACGGCAGGCGAGATCGACATGTCGTTGTCGTTCAAAATCACTACCAGCGGCAAGTCGTCATACACACCAGCATTATTCATGGCCTCAAAAGCCATACCGCCGGTCATCGCGCTATCGCCAATGACTGCTACAGCGACATGGCGCTCGCCTTTGGTTTGAAACGCACGCGCCATACCCATTGCTGCAGAAATACTTGTAGATGAATGACCGGTACCAAAAGCATCAAACTCACTTTCAGAGCGATGTGGAAAGCCTGATAGGCCCTTGTGCTGACGCAAGCTACCCATACGCTCACGACGACCAGTCAGAATCTTATGTGGGTAACTTTGATGTCCAACATCCCAAACAATGCGATCGTGCGGGGTATCAAATACGTAGTGCAAAGCAATAGAGAGCTCCACCGTTCCCAAGTTGGACGACAGATGTCCACCCGTCTTGGATACAGAATCCAAGACAAACTCGCGCAACTCATCAGCTAAAGCTGGTAGCTCTTCGCGGGAGAGCTTTTTAAGATCGTCGGGGGAGTTAATGGAATATAAAGTCATTGAACCTAAATAATCTGTACTGATGAATTTCTCTTATTGCTCTTATTGATCTCTTACTTGCCGCGATTGACAACCAAGAGAGCTAAATCTTTTAATGCTTGTGCAGATGCACCAAAACTATCTAAGCTTGCGATTGCTGTTTCTTGCAACTCTTTAGCCTGCTTCTGTGCATAGTCTAAACCCATCAAGGTCACATAGGTCGGCTTATTGGCAGCAGCATCCTTGCCAGCTGTCTTACCCAAGGTTTGACTATCCGCAGTGGCGTCCAGCACATCATCCACAATCTGAAAGGCCAATCCCAGGGACTTTGAATAACTTTTCAAATGCGCCATTTGCGTTAGATTTAGGTAGGCAGCAATACCGCCTAATTCCACAGCGCATGACAACAAAGCTCCTGTTTTCATAGCATGCATTTGCTTTAGACCATCCAGGTCTAATTTCTTGCCAACACTTTCTAAATCAATTGCCTGACCACCCGCCATGCCGCGTGAGCCAGAGGCAGCCGCTAATGCAGAAATCATGTTGAGGTGAACTTGCGTATCACCATTTGCATTGGCCAAAATTTCAAAGGCGCGGGTTTGCAGTGCGTCACCAACGAGTAATGCTGTTGCCTCATCAAAAGCTTTGTGCACTGTCGGACGACCGCGACGCAAGTCATCATCATCCATGCATGGCAAATCATCGTGTACCAATGAATAAGCATGAATACATTCAATTGCTACAGCCGCAGCATCCAATGATTCGCTACTTTCGGCATTATTGCCAAGTTGGCCTGCGGCATAAACCAATAAGGGACGAATACGCTTGCCGCCACCTTGCGCTGCGTAACGCATAGCCTCATGTAAACGATGCGGCGTAGTTTGCGCGGAATCGAGCAAGCGATCTAACGCCAACTCAGTTCGCTCGGAATGAGAAGCAATCCACTCCTGAAATTGAAAAGCAGCGCCCAATTAAGCCTCGAACACTCGAACTTGTTGCTCAACCTGGGCCAACATTCCCTGACAATGTTTAAGCAAGGCTGCGCCACGTTGATAGGCTAACAAGGTTTCTTCTAAGGAAAATTTGCCAGATTCCATATCCGAAATGAGCTTTTCAAGCTCTTTAACGGCTTGCTCATAGCGCAAATCGGGGTCAATTTGGACCTCGAGACCAGGTTTTTGACTTTCTGACTTCTTGGCTGGCATAAGCTATTTCCCTCTAATTTCCCACACGGATAGCCCTATATATTAAAGCGAGAAGCCGTTTGGATGGGTATAATCGACCCCTTCCTTTCCAATATCGATCCGTCGATGGTTGGATTGGTTATTCCGCTTAGCTTCGGCTGACGTTTTCGGGGGTGGGGAGAATGACTAATCTGGCTACCGCGCAGAAGCTTGCGCCGTCCAATTTGCAATTGCCGGTTTCGGCCTATTTTGACGCTGACCTGTATCAGCGAGAAATTGAACTGCTTTTTAAGCAGGGTCCTGGCTATGTTGGTCACGAACTAATGGTGTCCGAAATCGGCTCCTATCAAACCTTAAGCGCAGAAAACGAAGGCCGCATCCTTGTTCGCAATGAGTCTGGCGTAGAACTTCTTTCCAATGTTTGTCGCCATCGTCAAGCATTGATGCTCAATGGTCGCGGTAAAGCCGACAATATTGTTTGCCCACTTCATCGCTGGACTTATGACTTAGGCGGCAATTTATTAGGCGCCCCTCACTTTGAAGATAAGCCTTGTTTAAATCTTGGTAAGTCCCCGCTACAAAATTGGCAAGGCTTGTTATTTGAAGGTCCACGCGACGTACGCACTGACCTCGCCAAACTAGGCGTTGCAGATGATCTCAAGTTTGAAGGTTACATTCTTGACCATGTTGAAGTGCATGAATGCAACTACAACTGGAAAACATTCATCGAGGTTTATCTCGAGGACTATCACGTCGTGCCATTTCATCCAGGTCTTGGAAAGTTTGTTTCTTGCGAAGATCTGCACTGGGAGTTTGGTGATTGGCATAGCGTTCAAACCGTAGGCATTCACAAAGATTTACAAATTCCAGGCTCACCAACCTATCGCAACTGGCATGAGGCTGTACTTCGCCAATTTGACGGCAAAGCCCCGCGCCATGGTGCCATCTGGCTTACCTACTACCCCAATGTCATGGTGGAGTGGTACCCAGGCGTTCTGTGCGTATCAACACTGCACCCAATGGGTCCCGGTAAAACGCGCAATATTGTTGAGTTTTACTATCCAGAAGAAATCGCTTTGTTTGAGCGTGAATTCGTGGAAGCAGAGCGTGCTGCCTATATGGAAACTTGCATCGAAGATGATGAAATTGCTGAGCGCATGGATCAAGGGCGTGCAGCACTACTAGCTCGCGGCATTAATGAGGTCGGCCCCTATCAAAGCCCAATGGAAGATGGCATGCAACATTTTCATGAGTGGTATCGCCGCGTCATGAACTTCGAAGGCGCATAATCAAAACGGACTTTACGGTTTTATTAATAACCTTTATTAATAACCCTCATCACTAAAAATAGGAAGCTTCATGACTCCTCTAATCACAGCTAACCAGTTAGAAGAAATCATTAATAGTGGTGAAAATGTATTGCTCTGTGATTGCCGCTTTGATTTAGTCGATCCACTGATCGGCAAAAAATCCTACGAAGAAAGTCATATTCCTGGTGCCATTTATGTAGACCTCGATCAAGATCTTTCAGGAAGCAAGACTGGCACGAACGGCAGACATCCCTTGCCCAGTCCAGAAGGCTGGGCTCAAACTAAAACGCGCTTGGGCATCAACCCCAATACCTTAGTAGTTGCCTATGACAAACAAGGCTCTGTGTATGCCAGTCGTTTGTGGTGGATGCTCAAGGCAACAGGGCACGCAAATGTTCGGGTACTAGATGGCGGCTTAGATTCTTGGAATGGTCCTATGGGTTCTATTCCAAGAGCGCCTACCCCTTGCGCCGAAGCCATTGGAGTGATGCCTTATGCGGGGCTGGTTCTAGTTGATGAAGTGGTGGCTAATCTAGAGACAAAGAAAAACAAAATTATCGATGCACGTACTGAAGATCGCTTTCATGGTCAAAATGAAACGCTGGATCCAGTTGGCGGGCATATTCCGGGGGCGATGAATCGCTTCTTTAAAAATAATCTCAATGCGACTGCATTCAAAACTCCTGAGCAGTTATTCAAAGAATTTTCAGAATTCCTCGGGACCACTAAGGCCTCTGAAGTGATTCATCAGTGCGGATCTGGCGTCACCGCTTGCCACAATCTTCTAGCGATGGAGCTGGCTGGCTTTAAAGGCTCACGCCTGTATGCAGGTAGCTGGAGCGAATGGTGCGCAGACCCCAAAAGGCCTGTTGAACTTTAAAGCTTGTTAGTGCAATAGAGACAGCAGGATTACAAACCCTACGCCACAAGCAATCAAGACCATCTGACGTAAAGACTCGACCCAGTGTGGGCGACGGTGCATTTGCGGGATGAGATCACTCACCGCAATATAAATAAAACTACTAGAAGCGACCACCAATAAATATGGCATCGCTGCGTGTGCTTTTTCCAAGAAGAAATAAGCCAATACGCCACCCACTACTGCTGATAAACCGCAGATAAAGTTGTACAACAAGGCTCGTGTGCGAGAAAAGCCAGCATTTAACAAGACAATGAAATCGCCGATCTCTTGCGGGATTTCATGGGCAATGATGGCGATGGCGGTAAAGATACCCACTTGATAGTCGGCCATAAAGGCTGCAGCAATCAAGATGCCATCTACGAAGTTATGAATGCCATCCCCAACCAAGATCATCCAGCCACTACGCCCAGCATTTTCTGCATCATGCCCATGGTGGTGGTGGTGACCATCACCTTCGTGATGGTGGTCGTGTCGCAATAATGCGATCTTCTCAAGCAAGAAGAAACCCAATAACCCAGCAAGCAAAGTAGCAAATAAGAACTGAGGTTTTGCACCTTCCATGCTAAATGCCTCAGGCAAGGAGTGGAGCAAAGCGGTTGCTAGCAAAATGCCGACCGATAGGCTCACCATATTGTTGACCATCTTGGAGAGCATGGCCAAAGAACAGCTTGCAGCCACCAAGACGCTAGCAGTTCCCGCTAACGCAGTCACTAGGAGGATGCTTTGTAAAACAGTCATCGCGCTTACACCACTCCGTTTTTCTTAAACCAGGCAATACATTTTTCCCAACCATCTTTCGCAGGGCCTTCACGATAGCTAGCACGGTAATCAGCATGGAATGCATGGGGGGTATCTGGATAAACCACAAATTCACAAGCCTTGGCAACAGGATTCTTGGGAGCAGCCTGCGCCAAAGCGGCGCGCATTTGATCAATACTCTCCAAAGAAATTCCGGTATCAGCAGCGCCATACAAGCCGAGCACCGGCGCTTTTAAATCAGCAGCAATATCTACAGGGTGTTTGGGGCTACCCTCAGTCTTCTCGCCGATGAGACGACCGTACCAAGCTACACCGGCACGCACCTGCGGCAAGGTTGCGGACAACCAAGTAATGCGACCACCCCAACAGAAGCCAGTAACACCGACGCGTTTTAAGTCCCCGCCATTTTTGCCAGCCCATACTAAAGCAGCTTGCAGATCGTTTAAGACTTGAGCATCCGGAGTCTTAGCCACAATATTGGATTGAATTTCGGCAATAGTGCCGTAAGTATTGGGGTCGCCTGCACGAGTAAAGAATTCTGGGGCAATCACAAGATATCCCAACTTCGCAAAACGCCTTGTGACGTCCGCAATATATTCGTGTACACCAAAAATCTCGCTCGCCACAATAATGATGGGCAAAGAGCCTTTAGCTTTTTCAGGTCGTGAGACATATGCGGGCAACTGAAAGCTGCCTACGGGAATCATCTGCTCGCCAGCTTTGATGCCTTTGAAATCGGTTTCAATAGCCGCAGCCATCACAGGCTCAGAGGCTCCCACAAATCCAACCCCAATAGCAGTCGCACCAATTGCAGATGTTTTTATAAAATTGCGTCGACTATTTTGAATGTCTTTACTCATTACCTTGTCTCCTGGCTTGCATTTCTCATTAAATACTTAGTGCGCCTCTTCCCAATTATCGCCAATCCCAATACTAACCACCAAAGGCACCTTTAACTGGGCGACATTGCACATCAAACCAGGTAATTTAGCTTGCACTAGTTCAAGCTCATCAAAAGGCACATCTAGAACCAACTCATCATGCACCTGTAGTAGAAGCTTAGTCTTGAGCTGCTCTTTTTCAAGCCAATCCTCAACTGCGATCATGGCCAATTTGATTAAGTCAGCTGCGGTACCTTGCATTGGAGCATTAATTGCTGCCCGCTCAGCACCTTGGCGTCGCGGACCATTAGAGCCCTTGATCTCTGGCAACCAAAGACGTCGCCCAAAGACCGTCTCTACATAACCATTCTCTCTTGCTTCGAGACGGGTGCGCTCCATATATTGAGCCACCCCAGGATAACGATCGAAGTATTTAGCAATATAGTTTTGCGCAGCAGAGCGCTCAATGCCCAAGTTGCCAGCCAATCCAAAAGCGCTCATACCGTAAATCAGGCCAAAGTTAATGACTTTGGCGTAACGACGTTGCTCAGAATTAACATCATCCAATGGGATACCAAAAATCTCTGCTGCAGTTGCCTGATGGACGTCTTTACCCTCTTTAAATGACGTTAAGAGATTTTCATCTTCGGCAATATGCGCCATGATGCGCAACTCAATTTGCGAGTAGTCCGCCGACAATAATTTACATCCGTCTGCTGGAATAAAGGCCTCACGAATACGACGACCCTCTTCTGTGCGCACTGGAATATTTTGCAAGTTTGGATCGCTTGATGCCAGGCGACCTGTGACTGCAGTAGCTTGAGAAAAGTTCGTATGAACGCGACCCGTCTTGGGATCGGCCATGCGAGGAAGCTTCTCAATATAGGTGGACATTAGCTTTGCCAAACTGCGGTAATCCAAAATACGCGCGGGCAAGGGATAGTCTTCCGCTAGCTTCTGCAACACTTCCTCATCGGTAGAGGGTGCACCTGAAGGCGTCTTTTTAATTACCGGAAGCTCAAGTTGTCCAAATAAAATTTCTGCGATCTGCTTAGGTGACTGAATATTAAAGGGCTGTCCTGCTAGCTTGTGAATTTCGCCTTCTAACTCAAGCAAACGTTTACCCACCTGCTGGCCTTGTTTGGACAACAATGCTGAATCAATCCGAATGCCGTTACGCTCCATGATGCCGAGCACACGCATAGCGGGCATCTCTACCTTTTCATAGATATAGAGCAGGCCTGAGTTTTCCTGAATCTGTGGCCACAACTCCAAATGCAGACGCAAAGTAATGTCGGCATCTTCTGCCGCATAGTCTGTTGCAATTTGGAGATCGACTTGATCAAAACCAATCTGGTGGACACCTTTGCCGCACACCTCTTCATAGCGAATGGTTTTCATGCCCAGATGACGTTCAGCCAAGCTATCCATATTGTGGGGCATGTGTGACTCAAGCACATAAGACTCCAGCAAGGTGTCAAATGCCACGCCCTTTAAGGTAATGCCATAGTTTGCAAAAATATGGGCGTCGTACTTTAAGTTTTGACCCACCTTTAAATGCGTTGCGCTCTCTAACCAAGGCTTCATGCGCGCGAGTACTAGGGCACGATCAAGCTGCACCTCACCGTTGCGGTGAGCAACTGGAATGTAACAAGCTTCGCCCGGCTTTACTGATAAAGAAATCCCAACCAGTTCTGCCGCAAGCGCATCAAGACTAGTAGTTTCCGTATCAACTGCCGTTAATTCAGATGCCTCAATCTTCTTTAGCCACTTCTCTAAACTTACCTCGTCCACTACGCATTCGTAGTGACGCTCGACCGCATCTTGTGAGTCTCGAGTTTCTTGTGACAAATCTTTAGTCGGCGAGCTAGCAATCACGCGCGTCTTTTTTTCTTTATCTGCTCCGCCCTCAGAAGAAGAAATTGGGCTACCTGCCAAATCAAAGCTTGCTGGCTCAGCCATACTATCCGGGCTTGTGAGCTGCTTTTCTACATCACGCAACCAAGTCTTAAATGCATAGCGCTCAAATAATTCACGCAATAAAGGAGCATCTTCAGACTTGGCATGCAAGTCGTCTAAACCTGGTAAATGAGGCGATAAATCACAGTCGGTTTTTACCGTAATGAGTTGACGAGCTTGCGGCAACCAGGAAAGCGTAGCACGCAAGTTTTCACCAACTACGCCTTTAACTTGATCGGCATTTGCCATCAAGTTATCGAGATTACCAAATTCCGCCAGCCATTTATTGGCTGTCTTTGGTCCCGCCTTCGGAACACCTGGCACGTTATCAACGGTATCGCCGATGATGGATAAATAATCCACAATCAATTCTGGTGGTACGCCAAACTTTTCTTTGACACCTTCAATATCGAGCTTTTCATTTGTCATCGTATTGATGAGGGTGACTGAAGGATTTACCAATTGCGCCAAATCTTTATCGCCCGTGGAGATGATAGTTTCCCAACCCGCTTGCGTAGCTTGGCAAGCCAAAGTTCCAATCACATCGTCCGCCTCAACACCGGAGACCATCAATACGGGCCAACCTAAAGCCTTCACCATGGCATGAATTGGCTCAATCTGTTTAACCAAATCCTCAGGCATGGGGGAGCGATGCGCCTTGTATTCTGAGTACATTTCGTCGCGAAAGGTCTTCCCTTTAGCATCAAAAACACAGGCAATATGGTCGGCCTTGAGCTCAGATCTGGCCCGGCGCATCATATTCACCATGCCATAAATAGCCCCAGTGGGCTCTCCAGCCCCATTTCTGAGGTCTGGCATAGCGTGGAAGGCGCGATAGAGGTAGCTAGAACCGTCTACCAACAAGAGTCTATGTTTAGTCATACCGCAATCGTACAATCTAGTTGTGAATTGCCTACAGGTCTGGTTAAGGAACCGCCCGAGAGTAGGCTTGAAAAGGTGAAAAAATGCATTATTTAACGAACTTAATTAGCCACTCAATGAGTCAAAGCCTAACCCTAATGAGTTTTTTGGTGGTTTTTGGACTTTTTGGTACCACTTCAGCCCAAGCTCAGAATAACAGCCAGGCACTGAGCCCATCGGAATTAAACCGTATCAATAACCAGCCACTCGCACCTGCAGTGAGTGCAAGTGGTGCGATGAATGCCCCGGAGCAACGTAAACCAAACTATCAGTACAAAGACAAAAATGGCACTACCGTTACTGAATATAAAGATGCCAATTCTCCAACACAGGTAGATGTAAAAACGCCGTATACCAGTTATGAAATGGCGCCACCCACCTCCGTGATGCCAGGGCCTCCAAAAGAAACAGATCTGATTAGCGTTCCAAGCGTCAGCATTCCCTTTTAATTTAAAAAGCATTTACTGATTTATGGCTGTATTTACCCCGATCGAGCTTGAAGATATTTCTCAATGGATTTCTCAAGATTTTGATATCGGCCAAGCCACTGAAATTCGTGGCATTCATGGTGGTATTGAAAACTCTAATTTTTTCTTAGATACCACCAAGGATGGCAAGAAGCAGGAATATGTTTTAACAATCTTTGAAAGATTGTCTGCGCAACAACTTCCTTTCTATTTAGAGTTAATGCGCCACCTAGCAAACAAAGGTGTGCCTGTACCCAAACCGCTTGAAAACAAGCAGGGCAATATTCTCTTTACCCTCAAAGGCAAGCCGGCAGCCATTGTTACCAAGCTACCAGGCCTTTCCAGGCTCCAACCGGAAGCCAATCATTGCGCGCTCGTTGGCGAGATGCTGGCGAAGATGCATTTGGCTGGAAAAGATTTTCCAAAATCCCAAGAGAATCTTCGTAGCCTTGCTTGGTGGCAGAAAACAATACCTTCGGTATTGCCACACTTAAGCACGCCCCAGAAAGAACTCATTACTCATGAGTTAAAAACTCAAGAGGAATTTTTTGCCTCAGGCACCTATGATGGATTGCCGCAAGGGGCGAGTCATTGTGATCTCTTCCGCGACAATGTTTTATTTGATCCCAAAGGATCTGATTTCTCTCAAGATCATTTGGGAGGCTTCTTTGATTTTTACTTTGCTGGCACTGATAAATGGCTATTTGATATCGCCGTCACTGCCAATGATTGGTGTCTTGCTGATAACAAGCAAGATTTAGATCCTGTTCGCTTAGACACCTTCATGAAAGCCTATCAGTCGGTTCGCCCTGTCACCAAAGAAGAGCAAGCTAGCTGGCCACTCATGTTGCGTGCAGCCGCTTTACGCTTCTGGGTTTCAAGACTCTGGGACTTCTATTTGCCGCGCGATGCGCAGATGCTTACCCCACATGACCCTATGCACTTTGAACGTATTCTTTTAAGTCGCCGCTCACTATGAAACTGAATTCCGTAGCACCCAAAGAAGGCTACACCTGGATTAGACAAGGCATTTGGCTCTTTAAACAAAATCCCTTGGGCTTTTTAATGCTGGTCTTTATGTACGTCTTTGCAGCGCAGCTAGCAGTCGTCATTCCAGTGATTGGCGTCTTTGCAGTGCTTCTGCTCACGCCAACTCTTTCGGTTGGATTCATGACCGCTTGCCGCCAAGGCATTCAAAAGGAGCGCATTAGGCCGATGGTCTATTTGATAGCCCTGCGGTCTAGTCCTATCGTGCGAAAAAGAATTCTACAATTAGGTCTGGTGTATGCCGGCATGATTTTGTTTCTCAGCTTTATCTTGAGTCTCTTAGTTGACTTTGAATTACTGCTTCCACTGATGACTAGTGATAAGCCCATCACGCCCGAGGCTTTGCGTCAGGTTTACTTGGTGCTTTTCTTTGGCGCGATACTGTACATACCAGTAGCGATGTTGATGTGGTTTTCACCAGTCTTAGTTGCATGGGCCGATATGTCTGTGCCACAAGCACTCTTCTCTAGCGCTTTAGCATGCTGGGCCAATAAAGCAGCATTCTTTTTATATCTGTCTATTTGGAGCGCCATTCTGATTGCCATTCCGCTAACAGTGGGAATGATTTTTGATGCGCTTGATCTGGGGCAGGCAGCCTCGTTCATCATCGCCCCTATTTCCATGGCGGGTTTGACGATAATGCACTGCTCTTTTTATGCTACTTGGAAAGCTTGCTTCACAGAAGATGAAGTGGTGTTGCCTGTTTAATTAATTTATCAGTCAATCGCAGCAAGCTTCGCAATACTCAGCTGTAGCCACTTGATACCGTGACGCTTGAAATTAACCTGCGCCCTTGCATCAGCATCCACACCCTCTAAACCAGTCACGCGTCCTTCACCGAACTTAGTATGAAAGACATTCTGCCCAATGATGAATGGGTAATTTCCGCGAGGTGGGGAGGCAAGCCTTTTCACTTCCATCGAAGCTGAACCAACTCGCTTCGCTGGTCTTTGACGTTCAGAGCCTGAATCAAAAAAGTCATTCGACTCATACTCGCGTTGACGGGTATAGCCATCTTGCCAAGTAGATCCTGATCTTGAGTTTCCGCCGCCCCAACGAGCATCTCTTGCTTTAGGGGTAAGCCATTTCAATGAATCGGATGGGAGCTCTTCTAGGAAGCGGGAAGGCATGTTGTAGCGTACTTGGCCATGCAACATGCGGGATTGGGTATGTGAGAGATATAGACGTTCCTTGGCACGTGTAATCGCCACATACATTAAGCGACGCTCTTCTTCCAAGCCATTCTGCTCATTCACACTGTTCTCATGAGGAAATAAACCCTCCTCAAGGCCGGTAATAAATACCGAGGTGAACTCTAAGCCCTTGGCTGAGTGCACTGTCATCAATTGGACGGCATCTTGCCCTGCTTGAGCTTGATTGTCACCAGCCTCTAATGAAGCATGGGATAAGAAGGCCGCTAAAGGTGAAACCTCTACAACGCCTGGAGCATTCTCACCCGGCAACATAGCGGCGGCCGCATCTTGGCCATAACCCTCTTCAGCAATAAAAGCAGTGGCAGCATTAATCAATTCTTGTAAGTTCTCGACGCGATCCTGTCCTTCACGCTCAGAGAGGTAGTGCTGAATCAAGCCACTATTCTGAATTACAAATTCGACTGTTTCTGGCAAAGTGTTGTGACGCGTAGCTTCACGCATGTGATCTACTAAACGCACAAATCCACTAAGTGCGGCGCCGGCTTTGCCTTCTAAAGTAGAGGCAGCTAAATATAAAGAACATTGTTGCGCTCTGGCGGCATCTTGCAAGGCCTCAATTGATCTTGCTCCAATTCCACGGGTTGGAAAATTCACGACCCGAGAGAATGAAGTGTCGTCATTCGGATTTTCGAGCAGGCGTAAATAAGCGAGTGCATGTTTAATTTCAGCGCGCTCGAAGAAACGCAAACCGCCATACACACGATACGGAATACCCGCAGAAAATAATGCGTGCTCAATAATGCGTGACTGTGCGTTGCTGCGATAGAGCAAAGCTACTTCAGTGCGCTTGATTCCGCTATTGACTAAAGCCTTAATCTCATCCACTAACCAAGCTGCCTCAGCATGATCGCTAGGCGCCTCATAAATACGGACTGGCTCGCCATGACCAGCATCGGTTCGCAGGTTTTTACCAAGGCGCTCAGAGTTATTCGCAATCAGGTGATTTGCCGTATCTAGAATATGGCCGTGTGAGCGATAGTTCTGCTCTAACTTCACCATCAATGGGTGGTATTGCTTTTCATAGAGACGCATGTTTTCAACGTCGGCGCCACGGAATGCATAAATACTTTGATCATCATCGCCCACCGCAAACACGGAACTGCTACCCATGCCGCTGACATTAATACGACTTGCGTCATGACCCGATAACAATTTGAGCCAAGCATATTGCAAAGCATTGGTATCTTGAAACTCGTCAATTAAAATATGACGGAAGCGTTCCTGATAGTGAGTCCGAATCGCTTCACTATGTTTAAGTAATTCATAACTGCGCAATAAGAGTTCAGCAAAATCCACCACACCTTCGCGTTGGCATTGCTCATCGTAAGCCGCATACAGTTGCGCCATCTTGGCTTGGAAATCATCACCAAGCGCTAAATCTTTTGCGCGTTGACCGCGCTCCTTGGCGTGGGCAATAAAGTATTGCAACTGCTTTGCAGGATATTTTTCATCATCGACTTTTAAACCCTTCAACAGGCGTTTAATTGCCGATAGTTGATCTTGGGTATCTAAGATTTGGAAAGTCGACGGTAAACCCGCTTCCTTGTGATGAGCGCGCAATAAACGATTACAAAGACCATGAAAGGTACCAATCCACATCCCCCGCGTATTGATTGGCAGCATGGCACTCAGGCGGAGCATCATCTCCTTGGCAGCCTTATTGGTGAAGGTCACCGCTAGGACGCCAATAGGGGATACCTGACCGGTCTGAATCAACCAGGCTATACGGGTGGTAAGGACGCGGGTCTTGCCGCTCCCTGCCCCAGCCAAAATCAAGGCTGATTGGGCTTGGCCATTTTCGTAGACGGGCGGGAGGGTCACTGCCTCGCGCTGTTCTGGATTGAGGTTCGCGAGCAAGTCTGAGTACATCAGCCCAATTATAATTTGCCTCTTATGCCAAATGCCTCAAATACCCCTAATTCACCAGCGGCCAGCTCAGCGGATGAGCTCGCCAAATCCTACGAACCCGCCCCGATAGAGGCCTACTGGGGTCCAGAGTGGGAACGCCGAGGTATCGCCGACTCCACCATGGATGAGGGCAAGGGGGACTTTTCTATTCAGTTGCCGCCTCCAAATGTGACTGGCACCCTGCACATGGGCCATGCCTTTAACCAAACCATCATGGATGGCTTGGTTCGTCATGCTCGCATGTCAGGCAAAAATACTTTATGGGTACCGGGCACCGATCATGCCGGTATTGCGACTCAAATTGTTGTGGAGCGTCAACTCGATGCGCAAAAAGTGTCTCGCCACGATTTGGGTCGTGACAAGTTTTTAGAAAAAGTCTGGGAGTGGAAAGAAACTTCCGGCAACACAATTACCCGCCAAATTCGTCGCTTAGGTGCTTCGATCGATTGGGGCAAAGAATATTTCACGATGGACAGCAAGATGTCCAAAGCAGTAGTCGAAGTCTTTGTCCGCCTCCATGAACAAGGCTTGATTTATCGCGGTAAACGCTTAGTGAACTGGGACCCTGTTTTGGGTACGGCAGTTTCTGATTTAGAAGTAGTGAGCGAAGAAGAAGATGGATCAATGTGGCACATCCGCTATCCATTGACCGATGGCTCTGGCCACCTCACTGTTGCCACTACCCGCCCAGAAACCTTATTAGGCGACGTTGCTGTCATGGTGAACCCAGAAGATGAGCGCTACAAGCATCTTATCGGCAAGTCAGTAAACTTACCTTTGTGTGATCGTCAGATTCCCATCATTGCTGATGACTATGTTGACTTGAACTTTGGCACTGGAGTTGTGAAGGTAACTCCCGCACATGACTTTAATGACTATGCAGTAGGTCAACGTCATCAACTACCCATGATCAACATCCTCACTTTGGATGCCAAAATTAATGAGAATGCTCCGGCCACCTATCAAGGCATGGAAAGATTCGCTGCACGCAAAAAAGTCGTTTCTGATTTAGAGGCTGCTGGTTTATTGGATAAAGTTCAGCCACATAAATTAATGGTGCCACGCGGTGATCGCACCCAAACCATCATTGAACCCATGCTCACCGACCAATGGTTTGTGGCGATGTCTAAACCTAGTCCCGATAATAAGTATCAACCAGGCTCCTCGATTGCTGGTGCTGCCTTGGATGCGGTAACCAAAGGTGATATCAAGCTGGTTCCAGAAAACTGGATCAATACCTATACGCAGTGGCTGGAGAACATTCAAGACTGGTGTATCTCCCGTCAGCTCTGGTGGGGCCATCAAATCCCCGCTTGGTATGGCGATGATGGGCAAATTTTTGTAGGGCGCTCTGAGGAAGAGGCTAAAGCGAAAGCTGTTGCAGCTGGTTACACCGGCAAACTCGACCGTGACCCTGACGTTCTAGATACTTGGTTCAGCTCTGCCTTAGTGCCATTTAGCTCTTTAGGTTGGCCAGAAGAAACGCCTGCCTTAAATCACTTCTTGCCTTCATCTGTTTTGGTGACTGGGTTTGACATCATCTTCTTCTGGGTAGCACGCATGGTGATGATGACCTGCCACTTCACTGGAAAAGTACCATTCCACACTGTCTATGTGCATGGACTAGTGCGCGATGCGGAAGGTCAGAAGATGAGCAAGTCCAAAGGCAACACCTTGGACCCAATCGATTTGATTGACGGCATCAAGATTGAGGAGTTGGTAGGCAAAAGAACTACCGGCCTCATGAATCCAAAACAGGCTGAGAGTATTAGCAAGAAAACAAAGAAAGAGTTTCCGGATGGTATTCCTGCGTTTGGAACTGATGCCCTACGCTTTACTTTTGCCTCTTTAGCTTCGCTTGGTCGCAATATTAACTTTGATCAAAAGCGTTGCGAAGGCTACCGTAATTTCTGCAACAAGCTCTGGAATGCCACTCGCTTTGTGCTCATGAATTGCCCTGGTGACGATGAAGACAATGGCTTTGCGCCTTGTGACAACCAATGCGGTCCTGATGGCTATTTGGATTTTTCACCAGCCGATCGTTGGATCGTTTCTCAACTACAAAGGACTGAAGCCGAGGTAGCTAAAGGCTTTGAGGCTTATCGCTTTGACAATATTGCCAGCAGCATTTACCAATTTGTTTGGGATGAGTATTGCGATTGGTATCTAGAGCTTGCTAAAGTGCAATTGCAGACTGGTACACCAGCACAACAACGTGCAACCCGCCGCACCCTCTTGCGCGTTTTGGAAACTATTTTGCGCATGGCGCATCCTTTAATTCCATTTATTACCGAAACGCTTTGGCAGACTGTTGGCCCTAAATCTGGAAAAGTTTTAGCCCAGCAAGAAAAACAAACCATTGCGCTCCAACCTTATCCTGTTGCTCAGCCTGAAAAGATTGATGAGCAGAGTGAAGCCTGGGTTACGCAGATCAAAGCAATTGTGGATGCCTGCAGAAATCTTCGTGGCGAGATGCAGGTGCCTCCCGGTCAAAAAGTACCCCTCTGGATTTGTGGTCCAAAAGAATTTCTGGAAAAAGCGACCCCCTATCTCATGGCGCTTGCTAAATTAACTGAGGTCAAAATCTACAGCGATGAATCTGCTTTAGAGAAAGATGCCCCGGGCGCCCCAATTGCTTTGGTGGGCGATATCAAACTGCTACTCAAGATTGAAGTAGATGTTGCCGCTGAACGTATTCGTCTTGGCAAAGAAATTGAGCGTCTAGCTAATGAAATCAATAAAGCCAAGGGTAAATTGACCAACGAAAGCTTTGTGGCACGTGCGCCAGCTGAGGTTGTTGCCCAAGAAAAGCAGCGTCTTGCAGGGTTTGAGCAAAATCATGAGAAGCTTGTTGCACAATTAGAGCGTCTCAAATAAAAACGATTAGAACGGACCATCCATGTCAATCCATTTCGGCTCCAAAAAAGTAACTAAGGCTGTATTTCCCGTTGCGGGATTTGGCACACGCTTTTTGCCTGCAACCAAAGCCAGTCCAAAAGAAATGCTCAATGTTGTGGATAAGCCGCTGATTCAATACGCTGTTGATGAAGCTGTTGCAGCTGGAATTACTGAGCTCATTTTTGTTACGGGTCGCAGCAAGCGCGCCATTGAAGATCACTTTGATAAAGCCTACGAGTTAGAGGCAGCCCTAGAAGCAAAGAACAAACAGGACCTTCTCCAGCTTGTTCGCAGCGTTAAACCTGATAATGTGGACTGCATCTACATTAGACAAGCTGAACCATTGGGCTTGGGACATGCGGTTTTATGTGCTGCCAGAGTAGTTGGTGATGAACCATTTGCAGTTATTTTGGCCGACGACCTTTTGGATGGGCAACCGCCAGTTCTCTCTCAAATGCTCAAAGTGTATGAAGAGCAAGAGGGATCTGTTTTGGCAGTGGAAAAAATCGATCCTGCCAAAAGCAGCTCATACGGAATAGTCTCAGGGGATGAGGTCAGCAAAGGCATTTATCGCCTCAATGGCATCGTTGAGAAACCAAAGCCAGTAGATGCGCCTTCTGACCTTGCGGTAGTTGGACGTTATGTGCTCTCAGCAAAGATTTTTGATCACATTCGTAATGTAAAACCTGGTGCCGGCGGAGAAATTCAACTCACCGATGCCATTGCCGCATTACTAAAAGAAGATCCCGTATTTGCTTACAAATATGATGGCGTTCGTTATGACTGCGGTAGCAAGTTGGGCTACCTCAAAGCCTCTGTAGATTTTGCTCTACGGCACAAAGAGGTTGGCGAAGAGTTCGCTGAGTACTTAAAAAGCTGGTCTTTAAAGTAACTATCTCTCAATGCAATAAAAAAGGCAGAGATTAATCTCTGCCTTTTTGTTTGATCCCTTACCAAGAGGTATGAGCGTCAGAATTTTTCTTATCTGCGCCTCATAAAGAAAACCAGTACATCACCCTCTGTAGTGCTTGCAAGCAACTCATTGCCAGTTTGCTTGGCAAATGCAGGGAAGTCATGAGCGGCGCCCGCATCGGTTGCCTTAATCTTTAAGACCTCACCTGACTGCATCGTTGCCAATGCTTTTTTAGTACGCAAGATAGGCAATGGGCAGTTCATCCCAATCGCGTCTACCTCTGCATTAAAAGCAATATTCACTGGTTCACTCATTTGCTTGCTACCCAGTCTTTAACACCGTCCAAGGCCGCACCCAGCTTACTAGGATCAGTTCCGCCGGCCATCGCCATTTCTGGTTTACCGCCACCTTTACCGCCTACTTGTTGAGCAACAAAGTTCACGAGATCCCCTGCCTTAACTTTGCCAATCGAATCAGCAGTAACGCCCGCAATTAAACTCACCTTATCGCCCTGCACTGAGGCCAATACAATGGCAGCGGTTTTCAACTTTGCCTTGAGAGCATCCATCGTCTCACGAAGCACGCCAGCATCAGCACCATCAAGTCGAGCAGCAAGGACTTTGATGCCATTCACATCAATAGCCTGGCCAGCTAACTCATCACCTTGACTTGCCGCCAACTTAGAGTTCACTTTTTCTAATTCGCGTTCAGCTTGACGCAGGCTTTCTTGAAGTTGCGCAACGCGATTAACCAAATCACCAGGATGGGTTTTGAGAATCGCCGCAGCTTCATTGATCTTGTCTTCTAAACCTTGCAAGAAATGCAGCGCGTTATTGCCGGTCACAGCCTCAACGCGGCGGATACCAGCGGCAACACCACTTTCAGAAACAATCTTCAAGCTACCGATATCGCCGGTGCGACCTACGTGAGTGCCACCACAGAGCTCTTTAGAAGAGCCGATCTCCAGCACACGCACTTCATCGCCGTACTTCTCACCAAACAACATCATGGCGCCAGTCTTTTGCGCATCATCCAAAGACATGACTTTGCCTGAGGTTGCGGTATTTTCCAGAATCTCTTGATTTACGATATCTTCAATGAGACGAATTTGCTCGGCCGTAATAGGCGCATTGTGCGTAAAGTCAAAACGGGTCTTAGTGGCATCCACCAATGAACCCTTTTGTTGGACATGATCACCTAATACTTCACGTAAGGCTTTATGCAAAATATGAGTAGCGCTGTGGTTACGCATCGTATCGTTTCTTTGCTGGGCGTCTACCAATGCATTGATTGCATCGCCTACTTTGAGCTCGCCCTCAAGCACTTCTCCCTGATGACCAAATACATCGGCCTGAATCTTGAAAGTATCCTCTACGGCAAAACGAATACTGTCGTTGCGCAGCTCGCCCTTGTCACCTACTTGGCCACCAGATTCAGCATAGAAAGGGGTGTTATCCAAAACAATCACGGCAGCATCACCCGCCTTAACGGACTGAACTGATGAACCATCCACATAGAGCGCAGTTACTTTGGCACCCTCATGCTTTAAGGTGTCATAACCATGAAATTGCGTAGGCTTGCCTTTGTAATCCAGGCCCTGAGCTACCTTGAATTTGCCTGCAGCTCTTGCTTGATCACGTTGCTTCTGCATCGCTACTTCAAAACCTTCGGCATCAACAGTAACGTCACGTTCACGACAAACGTCAGCCGTTAGATCTAATGGGAAACCAAAAGTGTCATGCAAGCGGAAAGCAGTTTCTCCGTCGACTACTTTTGCGCCGCCAGCTAAAGCACCATCCAAAATTTCCATGCCATTGGCAATCGTTTGGAAGAAGCGCTCTTCTTCTTGCTTAATAACTTCGCTGACTTTATCTTGTGCGGCGCGCAACTCCGGATAGGCTTCGCCCATCTCTTTAACGAGCGCAGGAACCAACTGATAGAAGAATGGTTTACGTGCACCCAGCTTATAACCGTGACGAATCGCGCGACGTGCAATGCGGCGTAATACATAACCACGACCAGCGTTACCTGGAATGACGCCATCGACCACAATGAAACTACATGCGCGGATGTGGTCAGCAATGACCTTTAATGAAGGACTTTGTGCATCACAGTTTTCACCACCCGCCGCATCCACCGCGTCCTTAGAAGCCTTAAGGAGATTGACGAAGAGGTCGATCTCATAATTGGAGTGAACATGCTGCAAGACTGCTGCAATGCGCTCAAGACCCATGCCTGTATCAACGCTAGGTTTAGGTAGCGGATGCATTACACCGGCCTCGTCGCGGTTGTACTGCATGAAGACGTTATTCCAAATTTCGATGAAGCGATCACCATCTTCATCAGGACTTCCAGGAGGGCCACCAGGAATATGTTCACCGTGATCGTAGAAAATTTCAGTACAAGGTCCACAAGGGCCTGTGTCACCCATCATCCAAAAATTATCTGATGCGTAACGCGCGCCTTTGTTGTCTCCAATGCGAATAATGCGATCGGCAGGAACCCCGATTTGTTTATTCCAAATCTCATAAGCTTCGTCATCTTCAGCATAGACAGTGACTAGGAGCTTTTCTTTTGGCAACTTGAAAACTTGGGTCAATAAATCCCAGGCAAATTGAATAGCGTCCTTCTTGAAATAATCTCCAAAAGAGAAATTTCCCAGCATTTCAAAAAAGGTATGGTGACGCGCGGTGTATCCAACGTTATCCAAATCGTTGTGCTTTCCACCGGCCCGGATGCACTTCTGGGCAGTCGTCGCGCGGTTATATGGGCGCTTATCGAAGCCCAAAAACACATCTTTAAATTGATTCATGCCTGCATTAGTAAATAGCAGGGTTGGGTCATCCCCCGGCACTACTGGGCTGGAAGGGACGATTTGGTGACCTTTTTGGGCAAAGAAGTCCAGATAGGCCTGGCGAATTTGGGAGACTTTCATGGCAATAATTATCGCATTGGCACCTCTCTAGGGCAAACCCTAGACAAGATCCCCATATCCTGCCTTACAATCGCTCAACATCAATAAATCGACAAATAAGTCGGTAATTAAGGAGCGCAACTTGGAAATCCGCAATCAAAAAGATTTTGGGGCTGGCCTAATGTATATGGTCATTGGTCTCTTTTTCACCTTCATGGCTACCCAGTATCCAATGGGAACTGCGGCCAAAATGGGTCCTGGATACTTTCCCTTCTGGCTCGGCATAGTCATGACAGCCTTGGGTTTACTCATCCTAGTGAAGTCACTCAGCGCTAAAGCAGCGATTGAAAAAATCCCTCCTTTCAATTGGAAGGTCATTGGCCTCATTACAGGATCTGTCATTGCATACGGCGTCCTTTTGCCAACGATGGGTTTTATCGTAGCCGTGTTCGTTTTGGTGTTTATGTCAGCCAGCGCAAGTCATGAATTTCATTGGAAAGGCACTTTAATCAATGCCACATTTCTAATTGTTTTCACTTATTCGGTATTCGTTTTGGGTCTGAAATTACAGTTCCCATTACTGCCTTTCTTTCTTCAATAACGTACCGGGATACTGAAAATGGACTTATTTGCTAATTTAGCTCTCGGTTTCGATACCGCGTTTACATTACAAAATCTTCTTTACTGCCTGATCGGCTGCGTATTGGGAACCCTGATTGGTGTACTGCCAGGCTTAGGTCCAATCGCCACGATTGCAATGCTGTTGCCAGCTACTTATGCCTTGCCTCCAATCGCAGCATTGATTATGTTGGCTGGTATTTACTACGGCTCACAGTACGGCGGCTCTACAACAGCAATTCTGTTGAACATCCCAGGAGAGACGTCCTCGGTGGTGACGGCGATCGATGGCTACCAAATGGCCAGAAATGGTCGAGCTGGTGTTGCATTGTTCACTGCCGGCATGGGTTCATTCTTTGCGGGTTGCGTGGCAACTTTAGTGTTGGCCGCTTTTGCTGCACCACTCTCACAGCTGGCATTTAAGTTTGGTCCAGCAGAATACTTCTCCCTCATGGTTCTCGGTTTGATCGGCGCAGTTGTGTTGGCATCCGGCTCTTTGATCAAAGCGATTGGCATGATCGTCTTGGGCCTTCTAATGGGCTTGATCGGCACTGACGTTAACTCTGGTGTTTCGCGTTATGCGTTTGATATTCCTGAGTTGAGCGATGGTATTGGCTTCGTTGCAGTTGCGATGGGTGTCTTTGGTTTCGCAGAGATCATGGGTAACCTTGAGAAAACCGATGAGGACGAAGGCTTCCTTAACAAAATGACCACGATGATTCCTACAAAGGAAGATGTCAAGCGCATGATTCCCTCCATCTTGCGCGGCACAACGATTGGTTCGATTCTAGGTATCCTACCGGGCGGTGGCGCAGCACTTGCTGCTTTTGGCGCTTACTCTGTTGAGAAAAAATCATCTAAGTACAGCCATGAGTTCGGTAAAGGCGCCATTGAAGGTGTTGCTGGTCCTGAATCAGCTAACAATGCTGCCGCTCAAACCTCATTCATTCCATTGTTGACTTTGGGTATCCCACCAAACGCAGTGATGGCATTGATGGTTGGCGCAATGACTATTCACAACATTCAACCAGGTCCTCAAGTAATGACCAGTAACCCAGCCTTGTTCTGGGGTCTGATCGCTTCCATGTGGATTGGAAACGTCATGTTGATTCTCTTGAACTTGCCCCTGATTGGTATCTGGGTAAAGTTACTAAAGATTCCTTATCGCTTCATGTACCCAGCCATTCTGGTTTTCTGCTGTATCGGTGTCTATACCGTAAACAACACTGTATTTGACGTATATGTGACCGCTGCCTTCGGCATCATTGGTTACCTCTTCTTCAAACTGGGTTGCGAACCGCCTCCATTGCTTTTGGGCTTCGTACTTGGACCAATGATGGAAGAGAACTTCCGCCGCGCGTTATTACTTTCCCGTGGTGATTTCACTACCTTCTTGACTCGCCCACTCTCCTTGGGATTGCTCATTGCAGCAGCCCTCTTGGTGGTGATCGTGGCCCTGCCTGCGGTTAAGAAGACTCGCGAAGAGGCATTCGTCGAAGACTGATAGTTTTACGCCTCACAGAAACGAGCCCGCAGCTGTTTGCGGGCTTTTTCTTTATGGGCTGGGGGTTTTCTCTACAATGTGGCTATGTCCCAAGATAGCAAACCTTCCAAAGCAAATACCGGCGCTATAGCCGAACCGTCTAATTTCTTGCGCCAGATCATCGATCATGATTTGGCAAGTGGGGCTTTTGCACAGCGCACCAATTTAGCTGGGGAGCCTATCCCATCGATCATCACCCGCTTTCCACCAGAGCCTAATGGCTACTTACATATTGGTCACGCTAAAAGCATTTGCCTGAACTTTGGATTAGCTGCTGATTACAACAATCAAGCTGGGGGTGCGCGCTGCAATATGCGTCTAGATGACACCAACCCAGTTAAAGAGGATGTGGAATACGCCGACAGCATTTTGGATGCAGTGAAGTGGCTAGGTTTTGATTGGGGAACCCATCTTTATCACGCAAGCGACTACTTTGACAAACTCTATGAGTTTGCTGAAATCTTGATTCAGAATGGCAAAGCATATGTCGATAGCCAAAGTCCTGATGACATTCATACCAATCGAGGTAACTTTAGCCAAGCTGGAAAAAATAGCCCTTACCGCGATCGTAGCCCAGAAGAAAATCTCTCCTTATTCCGCGAAATGCGTGATGGGAAGTTCAAAGATGGCGAGCATGTACTGCGCCTGAAAATTGACATGGCGCATCCCAACATTGTGATGCGTGATCCCGTGGTTTACCGTATCCGCCATACCGATCACCACCGCACGGGCAGCAAATGGTGCATTTACCCTTTATATGACTTCACACATTGCATCTCTGACGCATTAGAGAATGTCTCTCACTCCATCTGCACGCTAGAGTTCGAGAACAATCGTCCCTTGTACGATTGGATTGTGAATTCATTAAAAGAATTGGGTGTCTTTAAAGACCCGGTACCACATCAATATGAGTTCGCACGCCTCAACCTGACCTACACCATCACCAGTAAACGTAAGTTACTGCAGCTTGTAGAAGAAAAGCATGTTGAGGGTTGGGATGACCCGCGGATGCCAACCATCGTAGGCATCCGTCGTCGTGGCTACACCCCTGAAAGTATTCGTTTGTTCTGCGAGCGCATTGGCGTCTCTAAAGCTGATAGCTGGATTGATATGAGCACCCTTGATCAAGCATTACGTGATGATCTAGAAGTCAGAGCTCCACGTGCTACTGCAGTGCTCAAGCCACTCAAGCTCGTCGTTGAAAACTTTGATGCCTCAGCAAAAGAAGCTTGCTCTGCACCGCGCCATCCTAATCATCCAGAGTGGGGCAATCGTGAATTTCATTTCACACGCGAACTGTGGATTGAGGCGGATGACTTTATGAAAGAGCCTATCAAGGGATTCTTCAGACTTTATCCACCAATTGGAGACCAGCCTGGTAGCCGCGTTCGCTTACGCCATGGCTTTGTAGTGGAATGCACTGGTTTTGAAACCGATGCACAAGGGAATGTCACCCAAGTCAACGTGACACACTTTCCCGATAGCAAGAGTGGCACTGCTGGCTCCAATAACTACAAGGTCAAGGGCAATATTCACTGGATCAG
Organism: Polynucleobacter sp. JS-Fieb-80-E5; assembly: GCF_018882015.1. Lineage (NCBI taxonomy): Bacteria > Pseudomonadati > Pseudomonadota > Betaproteobacteria > Burkholderiales > Burkholderiaceae > Polynucleobacter > Polynucleobacter sp. JS-Fieb-80-E5. The sequence continues at coordinate 43,408 of NZ_JACVPH010000002.1, forward strand.
CGCGGCTGAAGCGATTCCTGCAGAAGTGCGTCTATACGATCATCTGTTTAGCGACCCCCACCCAGATAGTGGTGACAAGAATTTCTTAGAATCGATCAATCCAAATTCAAAGCAAACAATTGCTGCTTACTTAGAACCCTGCATAAAAGATGCCAAAGCAGAAGATCAATTCCAGTTTGAGCGTCACGGCTACTTTGTCGCCGACAAAAATGACTCCAAATCTGGCAAGCCAGTATTCAACCGTACGGTTAGCCTCAAGGATTCTTGGAAATAGTTTTCAGAAAATGTCCTACGCTGGGATAGCGTAGTGGTGTTTTTAATTCCGGTAGGCGCTGATTGGTAACCCTGCGTGACTCGCGCATAAAGGACCAAAGCATCGGGCTAACAATTTTCTGCAACTCGCTGCCAGGCAATCTAACTGGTCTTTCCAAGCCAAATGCATCCGCCACTTCATCAAAGTAATCACCCATTTTGGTCTCGCCGCCATCACAGGCATTAATGATGCGCTGAGGCTTGCCATGGTAGACCGCTGCGCAGACTAGCCTCGCTAAATCATCGCTATGAATGTGATTCGAATAAGCATCCTCTTCTGGCAGTAATGCAGGCGTTTTCGCCTGAAGTCGCTCAATCGGCAAGCGGTCAGCCGCATAAATGCCAGGAACGCGCAGAATCGTCAAAGCCACTCCATGGGCGGGTGCCCATAAACGGAGAATCCTTTCAGCATCCACCCTTCTTTGCGCACGCTCACTTTGGGGGTTTACTGGGGTAGCCTCACTCACCTTTCCACCCCCGTGATCACCGTAAACACCGGTGGTGCTGATATAAATCAGGCGCCTGACGGCATTGGAGCCTTGGGCTAAAATTCGGAGAAGGTTGCGGGTTCGGCAATCACGATTTCCCCCATTTTGCGGTGGCGCTAGATGAATGACGGTTTGAGCTAAACCACTGAGGCGCCATAAAGACTCTGGATGATCCAGATTACCCAAAATAGGAATCGCGCCAACCGCCCTCAGCTCCTGAAAGCGATTTTGTTGAGAGGTAAGCGCAAAGACACGGTGGCTTCGCGAAAGTTGTTTAGCTACCCGAAGACCGATGTCTCCGCAGCCAATAATCAGGATTGAAGGCTTACCAAAAGATTGCATAAGTAACATCGTAACGATTTATTGAAAGGAATGAGAGTGTCTCATCAGGTCACGCTCAAAACGAGCGGCAAACAATTTACCGTCAATCCAGATGAAAATCTTCTGGATGCCGCTCTTCGCCAAGGCATCAATCTACCGTATGGCTGCAAAAATGGTGCTTGTGGCTCTTGCAAAGGTAAAGTTTTAGAAGGTCAAGTGATCCATGGTCAGCATAGTGAAAGCGCCCTGAGCAAGGCCGATGAGACTGCGGGTGGCATTCTGTTTTGTTGCTCCCATCCCCAATCAGACCTGCTGATTGAAGCTCGTGAAGTCCAAGGAGCGGGCGATATTGCGATTCGCAAGGTGCCTTGCCGAGTCAACGCGATTACCAAACCCAGTGATGATGTCGCCATTCTCAAGCTTCAACTACCCGCTGCAGAACGCTTTCAATTCCTGGCTGGGCAGTATTTGGAGTTTCTCCTTAAGGATGGCCAACGACGTGCTTACTCCATCGCCAATGCGCCTGAGCAAGAAGGTCCACTGGAGTTGCATATTCGTCATTTGCCAGGCGGCCTATTTACTGACTTTGTGTTTGGTGCCGTCACGCCCGCATTAAAAGAAAAAGACATTCTTCGTTTTGAGGGTCCCTTGGGGAGCTTTTTCTTAAGAGAAGATTCTAAGAAACCAATTATTTTTGTTGCGGCTGGCACGGGCTTTGCCCCAATCAAATCAATCATCGAACAAATGCGGGTGAAAAAGATTCATCGACCCATTCATTTGTACTGGGGTGGACGTCGCCCTAGTGATTTGTATTTAGATGATTTGTGCAAAACCTGGGAAAAAGAAATTACCGACTTTAAATACATCCCAGTGATTTCAGACGCCTTTGCGGAGGATGGCTGGCAAGGTCGCACTGGCTTTGTCCATCAAGCTGTGATGGCTGACCATCTTGATATGAAGGGTTTTCAGGTCTATGCTTGTGGTGCCCCAGTGATGGTCAATGCCGCCAGAAATGACTTTTCATCCAAATGTCATCTGCCTGAGGAAGAATTCTTTGCCGACTCATTTACTAGCGCTGCTGATTTAGCAATAGCCTAGAGCCTGCAAACCCATTCAGTTAGATAATAGAGTTATTACTTTAGAACCCTTACTTTTCATTTTTAAGCCAAGCAGATCAGCATGAATAAGCCAACTCAGACTATTGACACCCACTCAGTCATGTTTATTACACCGCGCCCAGAGGTGGTGATGATGGAGGGCAATGGTTCATGGCTAACGGATAACAATGGGAAACGCTATTTGGATTTCTTGCAAGGCTGGGCCGTTAACTGCTTAGGTCACTGCAACCCAGGAATGATTGAAGCGCTCAATAAGCAAGCGAAGACACTCATTAACCCTAGTCCGGCATTCTTTAACGAGCCGATGATTGGCTTATCGAATCTACTGACTCAGAACAGCTGCTTTGACAAAGTCTTCTTTGCCAATAGCGGGGCTGAAGCCAATGAAGGTGCGATCAAGTTAGCGCGCAAATGGGGTCAACTCAATAAATCTGGTGCATTTGAGATCATCACGTTTGATCACAGCTTTCATGGCCGCACATTAGCCACAATGAGCGCTTCTGGAAAGCCAAACTGGGACACGATGTTTGCTCCGCAAGTAGCGGGCTTTCCTAAAGCGGATTTAAATGATTTAGAGTCAGTTAAGAAACTTGTGACCGACAAAACCGTTGCAGTCATGCTTGAACCTGTTCAAGGCGAAGGCGGCGTGATTCCAACTACTCAAGAATTTATGCGTGAACTACGTAAGTTCACTAAAGAAAATAATATTCTATTAATTGCTGATGAAGTACAGGCTGGTTGCGGCCGTACCGGCGCGCTCTTTGCTTACCAAAACTACGGCATAGAGCCAGACATCATGACTTTGGGCAAAGGTATTGGTGGAGGCGTTCCTCTAGCAGCCCTATTGGCAACAGATGCGGTAGCTTGCTTTGTGCCTGGCGATCAAGGTGGGACCTATAACGGCAACCCACTCATGACAGCTGTTGGTATTAGCGTCATTGAGCAACTGTTAGCCCCAGGATTTTTAGATAGCGTCAAATCTAAAGGTGAATTGCTCAAGTCTGAATTACTCAAGCTTTGTGCAGAATTTAATCTTGAAGGTGAGCGTGGCGAAGGATTGCTGCGCGCATTGATGCTTGGAAAAGATATTGGCCCAAAACTAGTTGATCTTGCCAGAGATCGTAGTCCTGAGGGACTGCTGATTAATTCACCAAGACCGAACTTGTTACGCTTTATGCCTGCTTTAAATGTATCGGATGATGAAATTCGTCAGATGTGCAATATGCTGCGTGAGCTGCTAAAGCAAGTCGACTAACACTACCCAATTAGGTTTTTGGGTAGAGAAAAAGTGACTTCTTCTACTACCCCATCAAGTGCCCGAACGTGTCTTGGGCCAAATTCCTGAATCCGGCTAACAATCGATTGCGCAAGGCTCTCTGGAGCCGATGCGCCTGCAGTTAAGCCAACGCGTTTTTTTCCAGCGAACCATTCTGACTTCAACTGATCTGGTGAATCCACCATGTAAGACGGAACACCGAGCTTTTCAGAAAGCTCACGCAAGCGATTGGAGTTCGAACTTGTCGCACTTCCCACGACAATAACGACCTCAACCTGAGGCGCCATGAATTTCACAGCATCTTGACGATTCTGAGTGGCATAACAAATATCTTGCTTACGGGGCTGAACAATATTGGGAAACTTCATCGTTAGCGCATCGACAATTTCTTTTGTCTCATCTACTGAGAGTGTTGTCTGGGTAACAAATGCAATCTTTTCATCGGGCGGGAAAGGCAAAGAACCCACATCGCCAACTTTCTCGATCAAGAAAACACCTTCTTTCACCTGCCCCATCGTTCCTTCAACTTCAGGATGTCCAGCGTGACCGATCATCAATACCGTGAAGCCATCTTGACACATCTTGACAACCTCAAGGTGAACCTTGGTAACCAAGGGGCATGTAGCGTCATATACCTGCAAACCCCGCGCTTCAGCATCCTTGCGCACTTCCTGAGAAACGCCATGAGCACTAAATACAACAATGCCGCCTTTGGGAACCTCATGCAATTCATCTACAAATACCGCGCCCTTATCGCGCAACTCATTGACTACATAAGCGTTGTGCACAATTTCATGGCGCACATATATTGGCGCGCCAAAACGAATGAGTGCCTCATTGACGATATTAATTGCGCGATCTACACCCGCGCAAAAACCCCGCGGCTGAGCCATCAAAATTTCTGGGTTATTAAAGTCGCTCATGGTTTACAAAATTGCCACAATCTCTGCTTCAAAAGTCACCGGTCTGCCTGCCAAAGGATGATTAAAGTCAAACCAGGCTCCCTCTTCATTAATCGATTGCAGTACACCTGCGTATTGAGCGCCGCCTGGTGCATTGAACTCAATCACATCCCCAGGATTAAATTCCACATCGTCATCGCGACCTTCTTTAAGCGCTTTCAAAGATACCCATTGCACTAAATCTTCTTTGCGCTCACCAAAACTTTCTTCTGGCGCAAGCAGTGCACTTTTTTTCTCACCAACACCTAAACCTAGCAGTACATTCTCAAAGCAAGGAGCAAATTGTCCAGACCCCATCAAAACCGTCGCAGGACGATCGACAAAAGTGTTGATGTAATCCTCCCCACTGGGCAAAGTGAGCCGATAGTTGAGGGTCAGATAGGAATTAGGCAAAACAGTAAGCTTAGTCATAAGGTGATTGTATCTAGGCCTGCGCTGGCTGTGCATTCCCCCATTACAGGCTGGCCAAAAAATGAGCAGCCTCGAGAAAAACTGCGCTTAAATGGCGCAGCGTCACTTTCTGATGCAGAACTACTTGCCATCTTTTTGCGGGTTGGGGTTAAGGGCAAAAGTGCTGTTGCCCTTGCCAAGGATCTACTGCATCACTTTGGGAGTCTCCCCCGACTATTAGCCAGCACTCCCGAAGAATTCACATGCCTCCATGGCATGGGTCTTTCTAAATGGTCTCAAATTCAGGCGGCATATGAGCTGGTTAAGAGAAGTCTAGAGGATGGCTTGACCCATGACCCTATCTTTTCATCACCCAACCACGTCAGAGAGTTTTTACAGGCCAAAATTGGCCGCCTCCCCCATGAGGTCTTTCTGTGCCTCTACTTAGACTCCCGGCTTCACTTGATTGAGTGTGATGAGCTTTTTAGGGGGTCTATTGCCCAAACAGCCATCTACCCCCGTGAAATCCTAAAAGAGGCCCTTGCTAAAAATGCTAGCGCCCTAATCGTGGCCCATAACCACCCCAGCGGCAATCCATTACCGAGCGAAGCAGATCAAAAACTCACCAAAGTACTAGCAAATGCCTTGCAACTGGTAGATATTCAGCTCCTGGATCACTGTATTGTGAGTGGCGGCGGTTTTTTCTCTTTTTCTGATTCTGGGCTTATGGATATTGGACTTAAATGATAGTAAATGCTAACTTGATAGGCAATTTTCTACCTAGATACCTCCTTTATGCTCAATTCCCCCCAAACAAAGCCATTTAGGGCTAGCCGAAAATAGGCTGAGACTGATACAATCTTCTTTTTTCGCAATTAATGGAGTTATGTCATGGCAAAAGTTTGCCAAGTCACTGGGAAGAAGCCGATGGTTGGCAACAATGTATCCCATGCAAACAATAAAACGAAGCGTCGCTTTTTGCCGAATTTGCAAAATCGTCGTTTCTGGGTTGAATCTGAAAACCGTTGGATTAGCTTGCGCTTAACCAATGCTGGTTTGCGCGTTATCGACAAGAACGGCATCGATGCTGTGTTGTCTGATCTTCGTGCACGTGGCGAAATTTAAGGAGCGCACAAATGGCTAAAGGCGGCAGAGAAAAAATCAAGTTAGAGTCATCAGCAGGTACTGGTCACTTCTATACAACTTCAAAAAACAAGCGTACAAAGCCTGAGAAAATGGAGATTATGAAATTCGATCCAACCATTCGCAAGCACGTTGCTTACAAAGAAACAAAGCTGAAGTAATTTCTACTTCAGGCAATAAAAAACCCGCTGAAGTAGCGGGTTTTTTATTGCCTAGAAATTCTTCCAAGCGCTTGGTTTGCAATTTACCCTTAGGCGTAACGACGTAATCTCAAAGAGAACTCACGCAGACTTGTTAAGCCGCTGTCTTCGGCACGCTGACACCAAGCGTGCAACTGAGAAAGTAATTGCTCTTTGGTGGCATTAGAGCGACCCCAGATAGCTTGAAGATCGCGGCGCATCTCAATCATCTTGCGTAGCTGAGCATTGCTCGCCATGAGCTCCTCAAGCTTTGCTTTCTCTTCCTCGGTCAAGCGGGACTCATCTTTAGCCAACCAGGTGCGAGCATCACCTAAATGGGATGCCAAGACCTGCATGTGCTGCACTTCATTACTAAAGAAGTTGCGCAGCGTTTTGCTATAACGCGCCATGATTTCATAGCGGTTTGCAATGATGGCCTCTAAAGTGTTTTGATCGGCAGGACGTAAATCACTCAGTACCGGCTTAGGTGGGGTCTTCTTCACAGTAGCCAAGCCAACTGCACTCATGATCTGGATATACATCCAACCAATATCAAACTCATACCATTTGTTTGACAGCTTTGCGCTCGTTGCAAAGGTGTGATGATTATTGTGTAGCTCTTCGCCACCAATCAAGATACCCCAAGGCACAATATTTCGGGAAGCATCTTCGTAATCAAAATTACGATAGCCCCAATAGTGACCGATACCGTTAATAATGCCGGCCGCAGTAATCGGAATCCAAAGCATTTGCACTGCCCAAACTGTTAGGCCAATCGCGCCAAATAAAAACACATCAATGATGAGCATGATGGCAACGCCCTGCCAAGAAAACTTGGAGTAGATGTTGTGCTCGATCCAATCATCTGGAGTGCCGTGACCAAACTTATCCAAGGTCTCTTGATTGGCTGCTTCTTGTTTATAGAGTTCTGCGCCACGAGAGAGCACTGTATTAATACCCAAAACCTGTGGGCTATGAGGATCATCAACAGTTTCACATTTAGCGTGATGCTTGCGATGAATCGCCGCCCACTCTTTGGTAACCATACCGGTTGTTAGCCAAAGCCAAAAACGGAAGAAGTGAGAAACAATGGGATGCAGATCCAAAGCTCGGTGAGCCTGGCAGCGATGCAAGAAAATGGTTACCGCAGCAATTGTGATGTGAGTCACTACCAAAGTGAAAACAACTATCTTCCACCATGACCAATCTAAATATCCATTAGCCAACCAATGGAGGAGCAAATCAAAAACTGAAGCTGTATTCAAAAGGGAATCCCTAAAGAGGTCTAAAACTCTATTTTAGTTCTTTAGGCGTCTTCTTGTTTTTGACCTTGATCTCTTTTTCATCGTCTTTTTCAAGCTTGGTAACTGGGGCAGTAGCTTTCTTTTGGAATACAGCGCCAAAGAAACCATCCGTTCCATGAATATGGGGCCATAACTGCCACCAAGGATTGTCCGAACTACAACCTACCGGTAATTTATCCTTAGGAAACAATGGCTTAAGAACTTCAGCTGCGGGAACAGCCTCAAATTGAGGATGTTTTGCCAGAAAATCTTCTGCAATGGCTTGATTCTCCTGGGGTAACAGGCTGCAGGTGGCATAAACCAAGCGTCCGCCTGGTTTTAACAAGCGTGCAGCTGAGGCCAAGATATTCATCTGCTTCTGATTGAGCTCCAAGACTCCAGTAGGGGTCTGGCGCCATTTCAGGTCGGGATTGCGTCGTAAGGTACCCATGCCACTACAAGGGGCATCCACTAGGACACGATCAATCTTGCCGGCCAAGCGTTTGATCTTGGCGTCATTCTCACTATCAATCCACACTGGATGCACATTAGAAAGGCCACTACGCGCCTGCCTTGGCTTCAAATTCGCTAAACGACGCTCTGATGTATCCAAAGCATACAAACGCCCTGTAGAGCGCATGATCGCTCCGATGGCCAAAGTCTTGCCGCCAGCTCCAGCGCAAAAGTCGACAACCATCTCACCACGTTTAGGTGCGAGCAAGTAAGCCAAAAGCTGACTACCTTCATCTTGAACTTCAAACATACCCGCTTTAAAACCAGCAGTATTTTGCAGAGCAGGTTTGCCCATAATGCGCACGCCATCAGGCGCATAAGGAGTTGGAATTGCTTGATAGCGACCACCCAATGCATTCATCTGCACAAGCAGTTCTTCGCGATTGGTTTTCATGGTGTTCGCACGTAAATCTAACAGTGCTGGATGCATTAATGACCTAGCTAAATCTTCTCGAGCTTCTTCACCAGGATATTTTCCAAATGCATCCCACAACCACTCTGGCAAATTGTTGCGCACGAGAGGATTTAATGCCGCAGGATCAACCGTTGCAAAACGTTGCAGCCACTCATATTCACCGGGCTTAAGAACGTGCGCCAAGTCAGCAATAGCGCTCTCTGCACGATTAGCAGAGCCCAATCCGCCTTCTGATAAAGCGGACAGCAAACCCAATAGGGCTAAGCGTCTAGGCTGAGAGCCTTCGCCGCTCGAAGCAAATTGAGAGAACTCATTTTTACGGCGCAAAATGGCGAACGCACTCTCAGCAATCAAAGCACGATCGCGATTTCCGAGTTGTTTTTCTTCTCTGAAATAACGACTGACTACTCGGTCAGCCGGCTGTTCAAAACTAAGCAATTCGGGAAGTAAACGCTCAAGATGAATTGCATGCTGCGGCAATGCTTTCGCATTGGAAAAATTCTTTTGACCTTCTGGCGCAATTAAATTACCGCTAGCATTGCGACGCTCAGGACGACGCAGCGGATCTTTCGATTTAGTCGCGTAACTTTTGTGTGGGGCTAGTCTGCTGCTAGATCTGCGGGGTGGACGTTCTGCACTCATAATTTAAAAAATTGCGACTCCGGGGGTTGTAACTTCACTTGATTACCTTCTATTCGCAATCGTCCATCAAGGAACCATTTTACGGCTCGTGGGTAAATTTGATGCTCAGCAGCCAAAACACGGGCAGCTAAGGTGTCAGCATCATCACTTTCCAGCACTGGAACTGAGGCCTGACAAATAATCGGACCCTCATCCACACCCTCATTCACAAAGTGCACGGTGGCACCATGCTCCTTCACACCAGCCTCCAGAGCCCGCTCGTGGGTATGTAAACCGGGGAAGGCGGGCAACAAGGCTGGATGGATATTGATCAAGCGACCCTCAAAATGGCGAATAAAACCTGGAGTCAAAATTCTCATAAAGCCTGCAAGAACCACCAAATCAGCCCCTAAGGCATCAATCTGCGCAATTAAGGCGGCATCAAAGGATTCTCGGGTTGCATGCTCTTTATGTTCAATGGTAAAGGCCGGAATGCCCTGCGAGCGAGCAAAATCAAGGCCCTTAGCCGCCGAGTGATTCGCTATAACCCCAGCAAAAGTGACTGGCCATTGCTCTTTTTGAGCCATTTTGACGATAGCCTCGAAATTAGATCCGCGGCCGGAGATTAAGGTGACGATAGAAGGCATGCCCACAATATAATTGATGGCTACCCTGAAAGCGATTTTGTGAACGTATTCCGTGGCCCCACCCAGTTTTCTGCAGGACCTGCTTGTGCCCTAACCATCGGTAATTTCGATGGCGTGCACAGGGGTCATCGCGCCCTGCTCAAGGAGTTGGTTGATGACTCCAAGGATCAAGGTCTGGTTAGTTGTGTAATGACCTTTGAGCCACATCCAAAAGAATTCTTTTCAACCGAACAAGCTCCTCCCCGCATTTTCAATTTGCGCGATAAATTAGCAGCGCTTGCTGAACTCGGAATTGATCGCATTGTTGTGGAGCATTTCAACTCTGCTTTTGCCAAACTGTCGCCCGAAGAATTTGTTTCAGAAATTATTGTCAAACGATTGAACGCTAAATGGATTTTGATTGGTGATGATTTTTGTTATGGCGCAAAACGTGCAGGGAACTTTGCCAGTCTGAAAGCTGCTGGTGAAGAATATGGCTTTAAAGTCTCTAGCATCCAAACCATTCAAGAAAATGGTGAGCGTATTTCTAGTTCTGCACTTCGTACTGCGCTAGCTTCTGGTGACATGCAGTTAGCTGAAAAATTATTAGGACGTCCTTACGGAATATCTGGGCACGTACTTCATGGTCAGAAGCTAGGACGTCAACTTGGGTTCCCCACTTTGAATTTAGCAGTTGCCAATCATCTCCACCATCGCAAACCGGCAACGACCGGAATCTTCACTGCACAAGTTTTAGGCTTAAGTGGTAAGCCACTGCCTGCTGTGGCGAGCTTGGGTGTCAGACCAACAGTGGAAGATGAAGGCAGAGTATTGCTAGAAACCCACATCTTTGATTACAACGCAGATGTTTACGGAAAAATTATTACCGTAGAGCTATTAGAAAAAATCCGCGATGAGGCGAAGTACCCAGACCTCGAAACCCTTACAAAAGCGATTGCAGCAGATGCAACGCATGCCAGAAATTATTTCCAGAAAAAAGCTTATGTCTGAAAAAGAAAACTCTTATCCCGTCAATCTACTAGACACTTCTTTCCCAATGCGAGGAGATCTAGCTAAGCGCGAATCACAATGGGTGGCTGGCTGGCAAAAAAACAAGCTCTACGAAAAGATTCGTGCGGCCCATGCCAATCAACCAAAATTCATTCTGCATGATGGCCCTCCTTATGCAAATGGCGATATTCATATCGGACACGCAGTAAACAAGATTTTGAAAGACATGATCGTCAAATCACGCTGGCTCATGGGCTTTGACTCTGTTTATGTACCCGGCTGGGATTGTCATGGCATGCCGATTGAAATTCAGATTGAAAAAGAATTTGGCAAGAACTTACCAACCGCTGAAGTGCAAGCTAAAGCGCGTGCCTATGCGCATGTTCAAGTGGAAAAACAGAAGAAAGATTTCGAACGCTTAGGTGTATTAGGTGATTGGAATAACCCCTACCTCACTATGAGCTTTCGCAATGAGGCTGATGAAATTCGCGCCCTTGGGAAAATCTGGGAAAAAGGATATGTCTTCCGTGGATTAAAACCAGTGAACTGGTGTTTTGATTGTGGCTCCGCACTTGCTGAAGCTGAAGTGGAATACCAAGATAAAACCGATCCAACAGTTGATGTGGGTTTTGCATTCGATGATGCGCAGCGCCCACAGTTAGCCAAAGTATTTGGGCTTTCTGAATTACCGAATAAACCAGGTCAGATTGTTATCTGGACAACTACCCCTTGGACTATTCCTGCAAACCAGGCAATGAATGTCCATCCGGAACTCACTTATGCACTGGTAGATGTTGGCAATCAGTTATTAATCCTCGCTAAGGACCGCGTTGAAACCTGCTTACAGGACTATGGCTTGGAAGGCAAAGTAATTGCCACTTGCCAAGGTGCTCAGTTAGCAAACATCTCTTTCTGGCACCCCCTAGCGACATTGCATGAGGGTTACAAACGCCTCTCGCCAATCTATCCGGCTGAATACGTCACGCTAGATACCGGCACAGGTATCGTTCACTCGGCCCCTGCTTATGGTGAGGAGGACTTTAAGTCTTGCAAGGCCAATAAGCTTGCTGATAAAGATATTCTCAATCCAGTAATGGGCAATGGTGTTTATGCATCATGGTTACCGCTCTTCGCGAATGAATATATTTGGAAAGCAAATCCAAAGATTGTGGAAGCCATACGAGAAGCTGGCAGCTTACTGCGTGACAAAACCTATACCCACTCCTATATGCATTGCTGGCGTCATAAGTCGCCCATTATTTACCGCGCTACCTCGCAATGGTTTGCTAGCATGGATAAGAAGCCATCTGACGGCAAAGCAAGCTTACGCGAGACTGCATTAGCAGGAATTGATAGTACCGAGTTTTTTCCGGCATGGGGCAAACAACGTCTTAACAGCATGATTGCCAATCGTCCTGACTGGACTTTGTCACGTCAGCGCCAATGGGGCGTTCCAATGGCGTTCTTTGTACACAAGGAAAGTGGTGAGCCACATCCACGCACCGTTGAACTACTCGAAGAAATCGCTAAGCGCGTAGAAAAAGAAGGTATTGAGGCCTGGCAAAAATTAGAAGTTGCCGAGCTACTGGGCGAAGAAGCAGCACAGTATGAAAAGAACCGTGACACCTTAGATGTTTGGTTTGACTCTGGCACAACCCATTGGCATGTCATTCGCGGATCGCATCGTGATGAGTTATTAACTGCTGACGCAGAAACACCAAACGGTCGCTTGGCCGATTTATATCTTGAGGGATCAGACCAGCACCGTGGTTGGTTCCACTCCTCATTGCTAACTGGTGCCATGCTTGATGGCAAGCCACCATACAAGGCACTCCTTACGCACGGCTTTACGGTCGATGGTCAAGGCCGCAAGATGAGTAAATCCGTAGGCAATGTGATTGCGCCCCAACAAGTTGCCGACAAACTCGGTGCTGAGATCATTCGCCTCTGGGTTGCCTCTACCGACTACTCAGGTGAAATGACGATCTCAGACGAGATTCTCAAACGCGTTACCGAGAGCTATCGTCGTATTCGTAATACTTTGCGCTTCTTGCTAGCCAACCTATCAGATTTTGATCCTAGCAAGCACACGATGCCTGCTGAGCAGTGGCTTGAGATTGATCGCTACGCAGTTGCTCTTGCTAATCAATTGCAGAGTGATACTGAGGCGCATTACAAGGCATATGAATTCCAACCAGCAGTAGCTCGCATGCTGTCTTTCTGCTCTGAGGACTTGGGTGGTTTCTATTTGGATATTCTGAAGGATCGTCTTTACACGAGCTCACCAGACTCTCCTGACCGCCGTGCTGCTCAGAACGCCCTATTCCATATCACCCAAAACCTCTTAAAGTGGCTATCACCATTCCTCTCCTTCACCGCAGAGGAAGCCTGGAAAGACTTCCCCCATGGCTCAGGCAGCAAGCCTGCAGAATCGATCTTTATGGAAGAGTTTGGCAAGTTCCCTGAGATTGCTCATGCTGAGGAATTGCTGGCTAAATGGAATCGTATTCGTGAAATTCGTTCTGAAGTGACTAAAGCAATTGAGATTGAGCGCGAAGCAGGCAATGTAGGCTCATCGCTGCAAGCTGAACTTACGATCAAAGTCGGTGATGTTGATTTCGCCATCCTCCACTCATTAGAAGATGATTTACGCTTTGTAACCATCACCTCTAGCGCCAATATTGAACTCAGTAATGAGGGGTTAGAAGTTTTGGTGCGCAGTAGCCAATATAAAAAATGTGGTCGCTGCTGGCATCACACCAAAGATGTAGGAAGCAATGCCGACCATCCAGAATTATGTGGTCGCTGTATTAACAACTTGTTTGGTGATGGTGATCACCGCCTCTTCGCTTAAGTAACAACCATATGAAAAGTCTTGCTCTCCCTCGTTATCTAGCAATTGCTGTCGTTGTGCTATTGCTCGATCAACTTAGCAAGTGGTCGGCGCTCAGTAATTTGCAAATGGGCGTGCCTGAGCCAGTCCTGCCTTTTTTGAACTGGTTGCTTCTCTTTAATCCAGGTGCAGCATTTTCATTTCTGGCGCAAGGCTCTGGTTGGCAGCGTTGGTTCTTCACCATTCTTGGGCTAGCAGCATCCGTTTACATTATTTGGATGCTATATAAAAACCAAAGCGATAAGCTACTCTGCACAGCCTTGAGCCTCATTCTAGGCGGCGCACTGGGCAACGTCTTGGATCGCGTGATGTATGGCGCTGTAGTTGACTTCGTTGACTTACATTACGGTCTTTGGCATTGGCCTGCCTTTAATGTGGCTGATAGCGCCATCTGCATTGGTGCCGCCCTTATTATTTGGGGTGAATTACGCAAGTCATTTGGCAAATCCGCCCAACCCCATTAAGCTGGCGCCATGCAATCACTGATTAATAAGAAGATCGTTCTCGGAATCTCTGGCGGTATAGCAGCCTACAAAGCTCCTGAGCTTGCACGTCAACTCATGCAAGAAGGCGCATCTGTACAAGTGGTGATGACTGAGGCTGCGCAGCAATTTGTAACTCCGGTAACAATGCAAGCCCTAACTGGCAATCCGGTTTACTTAAGTCAATGGGATAGCACCATTCCAAATAATATGGCACACATTGAGTTATCACGTTCTGCAGATGCCATTCTGATTGCTCCTGCAAGCGCCGATCTGATGGCCAAGCTTTCTCTGGGCCTAGCTGATGACCTATTGACTACACTTTGCCTCGCAAGAGATTGCCCTCTCTTGCTGACTCCGGCGATGAACAAGCTGATGTGGGAACATGCGGCTACCCAAAGAAGCGTCAAACGACTTGCTGATGATGGCGTTACCCTTCTTGGCCCGGCCAGTGGTTTCCAAGCCTGCGGTGAAGTGGGTATGGGCCGAATGCTAGAGCCTGCTGAAATTACCGAACAAGTGGTTTCCTTCTTTCAGAAAAAATTATTGGCTGGTAAAAAAGTATTAATTACTGCAGGCCCCACATTTGAAGCAATTGATCCAGTGCGCGGCATCACCAATCACAGCTCAGGCAAGATGGGTTTTGCAATTGCAAGGGCTGCGGTTGAGGCTGGCGCTCAAGTCTATTTAATTTCTGGGCCATGTGATCTTGATACCCCACTTGAAGCTACCGGAAAAATTACCCGTACTAACGTAGTAAGCGCCAAAGAAATGCATGCGGCCACTCTGAACGCAACTGACTGCGATATTTTCTTCGCAGTTGCCGCCGTTGCTGACTGGGGCATTGCTAAGCCCGCCAAAGAAAAGATGAAGCGCCAAGGTAACCAAGCGCCTCATCTAGAGTTTTCAGCCAATCCAGATATTCTGCTCGACGTTGCCAAGATAGTGAAAACTAAAGGTGGCAAGCCATATCCTTATTGCGTAGGCTTTGCAGCTGAGTCAACTGATTTAGAAAAACATACTGATGAGAAGCGTCAGCGCAAAGGTATTCCAATGATTGTTGGCAACATTGGCCCCGATACATTCGGCAGCGACCTGAATCAATTACTGGTGATCGATGCCAGCGGTAGCAAAAAAATTGCTAAAGCAGAAAAGCTTCAGCTTGCACGTCAACTCATTGCGCTAGTTGCCAAGAAAATTTAATTCTCCGCTTTAGGAACATCATGCAATCTCTCCAAGTAAAAATTCTCGATGAACGTATGCGCGACCAGTTGCCAACCTATGGCACCCCTGGCAGCGCTGGATTAGATCTGCGCGCATGCATTGATGAAGTGATAGAGATTGCCCCTGGTCAAACGGTGCTCGTGCCCACTGGTTTGGCTATTTATGTTGAGGACCCGCGCTATGCGGCCTTTATTCTGCCGCGCTCTGGCTTGGGCCATAAGCACGGTATCGTGCTCGGTAACTTAGTGGGTTTAATTGACTCTGACTATCAAGGTCAGCTGATGGTGAGCACTTGGAATCGCGGATCTACTACATTCAAGCTCGAGCCGATGGAGCGTTTAGCTCAGTTGGTTGTCATGCCGGTACAACAAGTAGAACTTAAGGTCGTGGAAGAGTTCACTGAAAGTAGTCGTGGGGCAGGCGGTTTTGGAAGTACTGGCAGGGCCTAGCGGCATTAGAAATATTCAGCCGTAGAAAAAGCCACCCGCAGGTGGCTTTTCTTTTTATTACAAATGCCTTACTTGCGGATATGCGCTTTGCGAGCCGCATCTTGTGACATACCTGCACCAGAGCCTTCACGAGATTCTTTTTCAGCAGTAATTTCTTTACGGCGCTCTTTGCAAGAACCAGCAATCTCCTGCAAAGCTTTACGAGCGCGTGCTGCAGAAGCTTTAATACCTTTGCCTTGAAACTTTTCATTCTCAGCTTTGTAATTTTCAAAAGCTTCTAGTAATTTATCGTGATGAGACATATCTTCCTTTTTTGGGTTGTTTTTATTTAAAAATGTTTGTTAATTAAATTTCTTCAGCAGGCGCCACATCAGCTTTAGCACGCTTACCTGGCAATACAGGAGCTTCAAAGTTCAATAGGACTTTGCCATCAGCATCAATATCAACGTCCACATGACCGCCTTGAGCTAACTTACCAAACAGTAGCTCATCAGCAAGTGCCTTACGCACAGTATCTTGAATGATGCGTTGCATCGGGCGAGCGCCCATTAAAGGATCGAAGCCATGCTTGGCCAAATGGGCTCGCAAAGCAGGACTAAAGGTTGCATCCACTTTCTTCTCATGGAGTTGCTCCTCTAACTGCATCAAGAACTTATCAACCACGCGCATGATGATCGACTCATCAAGAGCTTTGAAGGAAACAATGGCATCCAAGCGATTGCGGAACTCTGGCGTAAAGAACTTCTTGATATCAGCCATCTCATCACCAGACTCACGAGCATTGGTAAAGCCAATGGTAGATTTCTGCATTGCCTCAGCACCGGCATTAGTAGTCATGATGATGATCACGTTACGGAAATCAGTCTTACGGCCATTGTTATCCGTCAAAGTGCCATGATCCATCACCTGCAAGAGAATATTGAAAATATCCGGGTGGGCTTTTTCAATTTCATCAAGCAAGAGCACGCAATGCGGTTTCTTATTTACGGCCTCAGTGAGTAAACCGCCCTGATCAAATCCTACATAACCTGGAGGCGCACCAATCAAGCGACTCACTGCATGACGCTCCATATACTCGGACATATCAAAACGGAGCAACTCAATACCCAAAATATAGGCGAGCTGTTTAGCAACTTCAGTCTTACCAACACCAGTTGGTCCGGAGAACAAGAATGAACCGATTGGACGATCGATCTTGCCGAGACCAGCACGAGTCATCTTGATAGCACTAGCCAAGGCCTCGATCGCAGGATCTTGACCAAAGACCACACTCTTAATGTCGCGATCCAGTGTTTGCAACTTACTACGGTCATCGACTGTGACCGATTGTGGCGGTATGCGCGCAATCTTTGCCACAATTTCCTCAATCTCTGGGCGACCAATAGTTTTCTTCTGCTTAGACTTCGGCAAAATACGTTGAGCGGCACCGGCTTCATCGATGACATCAATCGCCTTATCCGGCAAATGACGGTCATTGATATAGCGAGCAGAAAGTTCTGCGGCAGCAACTAAAGCGCCAGCTGCGTACTTCACACTGTGATGCTCTTCAAAACGAGACTTTAAGCCGCGTAAGATTTGCACTGTTTGATCAACGGTTGGCTCCACAACATCCACCTTCTGGAAACGACGTGATAAAGCTGCATCCTTTTCAAAGATGCCACGGTATTCCGTAAAGGTGGTTGCGCCAATACATTTCAGCTGGCCATTAGACAAAGCAGGCTTCAATAGATTGCTTGCATCCAATGTGCCACCAGAAGCTGCGCCCGCTCCAATCAGCGTATGAATCTCATCAATAAACAAAACGCCATGAGTATGATCTTTAAGTGATTTGAGAACACTCTTCAAGCGCTGCTCAAAATCACCACGATATTTAGTCCCCGCTAAAAGAGCGCCCATATCTAAAGAGTAAACAGTAGCATTGGCCAAAATATCAGGAACATCGCCTTTCACAATTCTCCAGGCCAAACCCTCAGCAATTGCTGTCTTACCTACGCCAGCCTCGCCCACCAATAACGGATTATTTTTGCGACGACGGCAGAGCACTTGAATCACGCGCTCTACTTCGCTCTCGCGCCCAATCAAGGGATCAATCTTGCCCTGACGAGCCATAACATTGAGGTTTTGGGTGTACTGCTCAAGAGGGCTTTCTTTGCCAGATGAGGCAGATTCTTCGGTCTCCTGAGTAGGCTCAACGGGCTTTACATGCTCTGACTGATCTTTGCGTACGCCGTGGCTGATGAAGTTCACAACATCCAAGCGGGTAACGCCC
The DNA here is from genome assembly GCF_018882015.1 of Polynucleobacter sp. JS-Fieb-80-E5. Taxonomy (NCBI): domain Bacteria; kingdom Pseudomonadati; phylum Pseudomonadota; class Betaproteobacteria; order Burkholderiales; family Burkholderiaceae; genus Polynucleobacter; species Polynucleobacter sp. JS-Fieb-80-E5. The sequence continues at coordinate 61,383 of NZ_JACVPH010000002.1, forward strand.
TGCTGTTGCAAGAAATAAACTGCATGCGAATCCTTTTCACCGAAGATGGCAACCAACACATTTGCACCGGTCACTTCTTTCTTACCATTTGAAGTTGACTGCACGTGCATGATGGCGCGTTGAATCACACGCTGAAATCCTAACGTTGGTTGCGTGTCAACCTCATCATTACCCGGCACCACAGGTGTGTTGTCGTTAATAAAGTTTTTAAGTTGCGCACGCAGTTCTGCGATATTGACTGCGCAAGCCTTTAAGACCTCAACCGCAGTAGCGTTATCCAGTAAGGCTGCGAGCAGATGCTCGACTGTGATGAACTCATGTCGCGATGCCCTTGCGTCAACAAACGCCATGTGCAAACTTACTTCTAATTCTTGGGCAATCATGCTTCCTCCATAGTGCACTGTAGTGGGTGACCCGCTTCACGGGAGAGTTCGATAACTTGATGCACTTTCGTAGCAGCGACGTCACGAGTAAATACTCCGCAAACGCCTTTGCCAACTAAATGTACTTGCAACATGATACGTGTAGCTGTTTCATGATCCTTATTAAAATACTCCTGAATCACCATCACCACAAATTCCATCGGCGTGTAATCGTCATTCATTAATAAAACTTTATACATCGAAGGCGCCTTAACTTGCTCGATTTGCTTTTCGAGCAGAAGGGTATCTTCAACATACGGATTGCTGGGGTTGCCAGTGGTGGGATTTTTGGGAGCGCGACTCATGAGAAACATTCTAAACACAGATATCCAAACTTTCATTTACAAGGCTTATGTTGCGAAAAACACGCAAAAACCTCTCTTAAACCCATATTGGGGCATTTTTCGATAAAAAAAGGGGTAATTACTAGGGGGTAGGGGCATATAACTCCTTGACACCCCTCCAAAAAGGGCAAACAATCGGGGGGTAGGCTTCAAGAGAGGTTCTATTTAGGCGTGTTGTGGATTGAGACTGATTAAAAAGTATTTACCCTCATCACGGTTGTTTTAAGTTTATGTAATGGAGTTCGCATGGCGACCGGAATTGTTAAGTGGTTCAATGATGCAAAAGGTTTTGGCTTTATCAAACCTGATGATGGTGAAGAAGAGTTGTTCGCGCATTTCAGCGCAATTACTATGCCTGGGTTCAAAACCCTCAAGGAAAACCAAAAGGTAACGTTTGACATTACCCAAGGCCCTAAAGGCAAGCAAGCTACCAATATCCAAGCGGCTTAATAGTCCTTAGATCATTATTAAAAACCCAGGATTCGTTCCTGGGTTTTTTTTCGCTTGCAATTTGTCTCACTTAAAATACAAAGCATGTCTATATCAATCTCCAGTACCTCACAATCATTGCGCCAAGTATTTTCTACTGCGCTCTTTCTTTACTCCACCCTAACGCTCGCCCAGGTTAACGTCGGTCTACCCACCATTGAATTAAAGACGGGCATCTACCGTATTCAGGCTGAGCTTGCCGATACACCGAAGGCTAGAGAGATTGGTCTCATGAACCGCACCAGCATGCCAAGCAATTCTGGAATGTTATTTATATTCGAACAAAAAGCTGGTCACTGCTTTTGGATGAATAACACTAAGATTCCACTCTCGATTGCGTTCATTGCGGATGATGGCAAGATTGTGAACATTGAAGAGATGCAGGCTGAAACCACCAATAACCACTGCCCTAAAGCAGCCGTGCGTTATGCGTTGGAGATGAATAAGCAGTGGTTCTCTGAGCGTGTGATCGTCCCAGGGACAGTTGTTACGGGTTTGCCGAGAAATTAATTCAACAACACTCAAATCCATTGATGTTGGGCCAATAAAAAACGCAGACCGAGGTCTGCGTTTTGCTTGTGGGCACCTTTGATTTATTCAAAATGGCAAACGTAGTGCACTGGTTGCTCAGCACGAATAATGAAGTAACCACCCTTTTCCACTTCCCAGCTTTGACCGGCCTTGAACTCTTGCTCAGGGGCACCATTGATGCTGACGAAAGCATTGCCATCAACCACTTCCATAATCTCGCTAGTGCTTAAGTCAAAACGCAAGGTGCTTGGCAGCACCACACCGACTGACTTACGCACGCCATTAGGCAAGGTCACAGTATGAGAAACACACTTGCCATCAAAAAATACATTGGCCTTCTTGCCTACGGAAACTTGATCAAATTGCATGCTGATTCTTTCTATTCTGTTAGGTTCTAATAGTTTGCTTGTTTTATTGTTTTTTATTTCTTGGCGCGCTTACGTCTAGCTGTTTCGGCAATACGCATACGTAATGCATTGAGCTTAATGAAGCCGCCAGCATCCGCTTGGTTGTATGCACCACCATCATCATCAAAGGTTGCAATATTTTGATCAAACAAAGTATTGGCAGAGTCACGTGAAATCACAGAGACGGAACCTTTGTAGAGCTTGAGGCGAACAACGCCGTTAACAGCCTGCTGCGTATGGTCAATCAAGGTTTGGAGTGCGAGACGCTCTGGCGCCCACCACAAACCGTTGTAGATCAAGCTGGCATAACGAGGCATCAAATCATCCTTTAAGTGGGCTACTTCACGGTCCAAGGTGATACTTTCGATACCACGATGAGCCTTTAGAAGAATGGTGCCGCCAGGCGTTTCATAACAGCCACGGCTCTTCATGCCAACAAAGCGGTTTTCCACTAAGTCGAGACGGCCAATGCCATGTTTGCCGCCAAGACGATTTAATTCAGCCAATAACTCGTGTGGCTTATAGGCTTTTCCATCAATTGCTACTGGGTCGCCAGCCTTGAATTCGATTTCGATAATTTCTGGGGCATCTGGAGCCTTTTCAGGAGAAACGGTCCAACGCCACATAGACTCTTCTGCCTCTGCGTTTGGATTCTCGAGGTGACGACCTTCATAGCTAATGTGCAAGAGGTTCGCATCCATTGAGTACGGTGAACCACCTTGCTTATGCTTCATCTCAACCGGAATGCCATGCTTTTCTGCGTAAGCCATTAACTTCTCACGTGAGAGAAGGTCCCATTCACGCCAAGGAGCGATCACCTTGATGCCTGGTTCAAGGGCGTAGTAACCTAATTCAAAGCGAACCTGGTCATTTCCTTTGCCGGTCGCGCCGTGCGATACAGAGTCAGCACCAGTCAAGCGAGCAATTTCAATTTGACGTTTAGCGATTAATGGGCGCGCAATAGAGGTGCCCAACAAATATTCACCCTCGTAAATCGTATTCGCACGGAACATCGGGAACACAAAGTCACGAACAAACTCTTCGCGCAAGTCATCAATAAAAATGTTTTCAGGCTTGATGCCAAATTGCAAAGCCTTAGCGCGTGCTGGTTCCAACTCTTCGCCCTGACCTAAGTCAGCGGTAAAAGTCACGATCTCGCAGCCATATGTATCTTGAAGCCACTTCAAGATCACGCTGGTATCTAGACCGCCGGAATACGCTAAGACTGCTTTTTTAATATCGGACATGTTTTTTTATTCAATCAAAATTAATGAAAACGAATTACTTGTTACTTACTGATTATTTTATTGCTGAAGTTTTATTACTTAATCCAAACGACCACAGAGCAAATACTCCATCAGAGCCTTTTGGACATGCAAACGATTTTCTGCCTCTTCCCAAACAATACTTTGTGGCCCGTCAATCACTTCTGCTGAAACCTCTTCACCACGGTGCGCTGGCAAGCAGTGCATAAACAGCGCATTAGGCTTAGCCAACGCCATTAACTCTTCATCCACCATCCAATCTTGAAAAGCATTCATGCGTAAAGTATTTTCGTCTTCATAACCCATGCTGGTCCAGACGTCGGTACTCACTAGGTCGGCACCTTTGCAGGCTTCTTTAGGATCGGCGCAAATGGTTAAATGCTTGGCGGATTTTGGTGACAAACGCGTTGCATCTAACTGATAACCCTCTGGCGCAGAGAAGCGCAACTGAAAATCAAGGCATTCAGCAGCCTGTAGCCAGGTGTAGGCCATATTGTTGGCATCACCTACCCAAGCTACCGTTTTTCCTTGAATCGGACCACGGGCCTCAACAAACGTAAAAATATCAGCCAATACTTGGCAAGGGTGAAATTCATTTGTCAGACCATTGATTACGGGCACCCGTGAATTCGATGCAAAACGCTCAATAATGTCTTGGCCAAAGGTGCGAATCATGATGATGTCCGTCATCCTTGAAATCACCTGAGCAGCATCCTCTACAGGCTCGCCACGGCCCAACTGTGTATCTCGGGTGTTTAGGTATACCGCATGACCGCCAAGCTGATGGATGCCTGCCTCGAAGGACAGGCGAGTACGAGTGGAGTGCTTCTCAAAAATCATGGCCAAAGTGCGATCGTGCAGTGGATGCCAAGTTTCATAGCTCTTGAATTTGGCCTTAAGCCACGCCGAACGCTTGAGCAAATAGTCGTACTCTTCACGAGTCAGGTCAGAAAACTGCAGATAGTGCTTTACCTTACCGGGCACTTGAGGCTTTGCCAGCGATGTCATAGTTGAGCTTTCTACTAAAGTTTTGGCTTGCATTTTTTTCTTCAAACATTCAGCTGCACGAAAATAGATCCTAAAGTCATCTTACGGCCAACTTGGGCTGTTAAGCTAGAGGGCTTAGTAATACTATTTCTTACAACCATCATTACGCGAACTTGAACCACAAAAAGCTTTTCATTCAAGGCATTACCACTTCTGGCAAACCATTTCGGCCCAGCGATTGGGCGGAGCGTCTGTGCGGGGTGATGGCAACTTTTCGCCCTCCCGGTGATTCCGGGGACCCTCGCTTTACTTATTCGCCCTATGTCAGACCAGTGCTTATTGCAAAAGTGAAATGCGTTGTTATAGATACCAGACTGAGAGACCTAGATCCTCGAGCGTTAGACTTTGTCATGAACTTTGCCAAGGACAATGACCTACCGATCGAAGAGGCATGTGAGTTCAACCCAACAGCCTCAGCCCAGCCTTAAAAACAAAAACCCGCTCTGTTGAGGAGCGGGCTTAGGTCGAAACTACTTCGACCAGCCTAAAACTAAAACTGTATTACGCTGCCATCGCCTTAATAGCTGCAGACAAACGTGACTTCTGACGTGATGCAGTATTTTTGTGAGCGATCTTTTTGTCAGCAATCTTGTCGATTGTTGCTTGGGTTGCTGCAAATACTTTTGCAGCAGCAGCTTTGTCGCCAGTTTCAATTGCTTTGCGAACTGCCTTAATGGAAGTGCGGAGCTTTGAACGCAAACTGGAATTGTGTTCGTTTTGTTTTACTGCTTGGCGTGCACGCTTGCGCGCTTGTGCTGTATTGGCCATCTTTAAACCTTGCCTCTATAAATTGCAAAATGCGATTAGTTAAAAATCTTGCGGACTTGCCAGATTCATAAGCAAGCTCGCCAAAACCCAAGATTTTACCTTAAAGGGGCAAAAAAGCCCAGCCGACCGATAAATAGGTGAAAATCGCCTCATGAATCTGCTTTCTGCCGCTGCCAAGGTCAGCTCCCTAACCATGCTGTCCCGAATTACGGGACTGCTCCGGGAGACCCTCATTGCCCGTAGTTTCGGGGCTTCCGAGTGGACAGATGCCTTTAATGTGGCTTTTAGGCTACCCAATTTACTACGTCGGCTATTTGCCGAAGGGGCCTTTTCTCAAGCTTTTGTGCCGATTTTGGGCGAAATTGCCACAAACGAAGACCAAACTAAGGCCAAAATCCTCATTAATGCAGTCGCCACGCTCTTATTTTGGGCTTTGCTGCTTACGGTACTACTGGGAGTCATTGGCGCCCCAGTACTCATTCTGGTCATTGCCACAGGGTTTAAAGGTGGTCCAGCCTATGACGCCAGCGTTGTTATGACCCAAATCATGTTCCCCTATATCGGGCTAATTTCTATGGTCTCACTCTCAGCGGGGATCTTAAACACCTATCACCGCTTTGCAATCCCGGCATTTACGCCCGTCTTGCTCAACCTCGCCTTAATTGGTAGCGCCATCTTTTTGGCGCCCCACTTAGAGCAGCCGATTTATGCCTTAAGTATTGGTGTTTTACTTGGTGGAATACTGCAACTTGCCCTTCAAGTTCCAACGCTTGCTCGCCTCGGCCTATTACCTCGTATTGGTTTATTGCCTGGCGCCATCAAATCAGCCGTCACCAATCCGGAAGCTAGACGCGTCATGAAATTAATGGGGCCAGCAGTATTTGCAGTTTCTGTTGCACAAATCTCCCTCATCATTAATACCAACATTGCTTCACGTCTGCAGACGGGAAGTGTGTCATGGCTATCCTACGCAGATCGCTTGATGGAATTTCCAACTGCACTACTGGGTGTTGCCTTGGGAACCGTTCTTTTGCCAAGCCTCAGTAAGGCCAATGCCAAAAACGATTTAGTACATGCCGGCGAATTACTCATCTGGGGATTACAACTCACATTCTTACTGGCTGCTCCCTGCGCAATTGCACTCTTTATTTTTGGCGAGCCTTTAGCAGCAGTCTTGTATCACTACGGTAAATTCAGTGCGCTTGATGTCGTGATGACGCAACGTGCATTAGCGGCTTATGGTGTTGGCCTCATTGGTTTAATTCTGGTAAAAATTTTGGCGCCCGGATTTTATTCACGTCAAGACATCCGCACCCCCGTCAAGATTGGATTACTCGTTTTAGTAGCCACCCAGTTAGCCAATCTAGTATTTGTACCTTGGCTTGGGCATGCTGGCCTTGCCCTTTCTGTAGGTACTGGCGCCTGTCTAAACGCCGCCCTGCTATGGGTTGGCCTGCATCGACGCGGAGCCTTGCCTAATTCAGGCTGGATCAAGTACCTTGGTCAGCTATTTCTAGCGCTCATCCCCTTCGCAGCAGTCCTTTTTTATGCTGCTGGCACACACAATTGGATTGCCCTCCAAGCTGAGCCGTGGCTACGTATTGGCTTGGTGGGAGCATGGCTAGGTCTTGCTGCCATTGCTTACTTCGCATCCCTGGGTTTGGTAGGAATTCGCTGGCAAAAATTCTTGCGTCATGCAAAATAGCCAATATGCCAACACAACAACTCGACTATTTCACCTCACTAGTTGCTGAAGACGAACATCTTCCTTTAACGGAGGCGACAATTGCTGTCGCACAGCATGCTTATCCTGATTTAGATGTTCAGGGGGTTCTCGATCAAATTGATGAGATGGGTAACAAACTCAAAACTCGCATCACGCCGGATACCTCACCTGTTCAGCGCTTACAAATTTTGAAGCATTTCTTTTATACCGATCTGGGTTTTGGCCCGAACCCAAATGATTTCTATGCTCCAGAAAATTCGTACTTGCATTACATACTCGAGAATCGCAGAGGAATCCCCATCTCATTAGCTATTTTGATGATGGAATTAGGCAATCAAATTGGTTTGAAAATTCGGGGGGTTTCATTTCCGAATCACTTCATGATGCGCATCTCTTTGCAACAGGGTGAAGTCATCATGGATCCCTTGACCGGTGAATCGTTATCAAAGACTCAGTTACAAGAAATGCTTGATCCTTACCTGGACGCCAAAGGTTATCGAGGTGAGTTGAGTCTGCCGCTCAATATCTTCCTACGTGCTTCTAGCTCGAGAGAGATTCTGTCGCGCTTTCTGAGAAACCTCAAAATGATTTACTCAGAACATGAGCGCTGGGAGCGTTTACTAGGTATTCAAGAGCGCCTAGTGATCCTACTGCCGGACTCTATTGAAGAGATTCGGGACAGAGGTTTGATCTTTGCGCAACTAGAGTATTTGCGGCCCGCATTGGCGGATATGCATCGCTATCTCAGCGAAGTTCCAGAAGCTGAGGATGCTGGCGATATCCGCGAGCACATTGCCACCCTTGAAAGTCAAACCAAGCTTCACTAAAGCTGAGTGGGCGTTAGTGTAAGCACTTTGGTTTTTTAAACTCCTGTTAGTTTTTCTTGTGCTGAAAAATTTTGTAGATAGCTGCCAATAAAACTGGTACCGCAGCCGCCCCCACGCCTACCAGGACGATCACATTGAGATTCTGGCGAATGACAGGGATATTGCCAAAGAAATATCCTGCTATGACCAAACCAAAGACCCACAGCGCTGCACCAGTGATGTTAAATAACTGAAAGCGTGCAAAGTTCATCTCAGACACACCCGCAATAAAAGGTGCAAAGGTACGAATAATTGGCAAGAAGCGGGCAAGAATGATCGTTTTCCCACCATGCTTTTCATAAAAAGCGTGGGTTTTTAATAAAGCGCCTTGATCAATCCAGCGCGATTGACTGCTGAATACTCGCTTACCAATCCACCGGCCAATGAAGTAGTTCACGGTGTTACCTGCGACTGCAGCAATTAATAAACCAATGCACAAGGTCCAAATATTGAAATGCTCAGTAGCGCAATAGGCGCCTGCAATAAATAAGAGTGAGTCCCCAGGCAGGAAAGGGGCAACCACTAAGCCTGTTTCTGCAAAAACAATAGCAAATAAGAGGCCATAGGCCCAAGGACCGTATTGCTGAATCACCACATCTAAATGTTTATCAATATGCAGCAATAAATCACTGATTTGCAAAAGGGTATCCATCGACTCGCTCTCTAACTTATGGGTTGTTGCGGATATTAACAGGCTCTTATAATTAGGTATGCCAACTGAACCCTACATTCAGCCTATGCATGCTCCAGATGAAGTCTCAACGCTTTGTATTGTTGGGCCCACTGGTGCAGGCAAAACCCATCTCGCCATGTCTTTGGCTGAGTATGCAAAATCTATTGGTCTGACAATTGAGCTCATCAGCATGGATTCTGCTTTGGTATATCGGGGTTTAGATATTGGCAGCGCCAAACCAACTCAGTCAGAACAAGAAGCGGTTATTCATCATCTGATTGACATCATTGATCCGACTGAAGTGTATTCAGCGGCACGTTTTGCAAATGATGCAAAACGTCTTTGCACCGAAATTCGTGCGCGAGGAAATATTCCAGTGGTGGTAGGCGGAACGATGTTGTATTGGCGCGCGTGGGCGCATGGCCTTTCCTCACTGCCTCCAGCAAATCCAGAAATTCGTGCTCGTTTGGATGAAGAGGGTAAAGCCATTGGCTGGCCGGCAATGCACGACAAGCTTGCCACGATTGATCCCGAAACTGCGGCGCGCTTAAAGCCAAACGATTCCCAACGAGTGCAGCGTGCTCTAGAGGTTTATGAAATTACCGGTAAACCTATGTCTATATCACTGGCCGACTCACCTAGTGAGGATGGCAGAGAAGGTTCAGCGATTCCACCATGGATTAAGTTAGTTTCGCTTGAACCAAGTGATCGTAAGCGATTGCATCTGAACTTAGAAAAGCGTTTTGATGAAATGCTTGCTGCTGGATTTATGGATGAAGTCAAAACTCTGCGTACCAACGCTGGATTACATACAGATCTTCCAGCGATACGTTCAGTTGGTTATCGCCAAGCTTGGGAGTATCTCAATGGTGAAATTGATGCTGAACAAATGCGCTACAAAGCCTTGGCAGCCACGCGCCAGCTTGGCAAGCGTCAACTGACATGGTTGCGTGCAATAGATGGGAGAAATACATTTGATCCCTTCAATCCGGAAGAACTGAAGGCGGCATTAGATTACTGCAAAAGCAATCTAATCAAAAAATAAAGGTAGATCGTTTAGATAACGATGGTTTGTGGCGCATCTTTTGGACGTTCAACTACTTCGCCGACTGTCCAAGCTTTAAGACCTTGCGCAGTTAAGGATTTGATTGCTGCATCTACTTGATCAGGCGCAACAATCACAACCATACCGATGCCGCAGTTAAATACGCGCACCATTTCTGCATCAGCAACGCCACCCTTCATTTGCAACCAGCGGAAGAGGTCTGGCATCTGCCAGCTATCGCGATGCAAAACAGCTTGAGTATTTTCAGGGAGTACGCGGGGTACGTTATCAACCAAACCACCACCCGTGATATGCGCCATACCTTTTACATTGATTTCAGAAATCAATTTGAGAAGCGGCTTCACATAAATTTCTGTTGGCGCCATCACAACATCACCCAATGGACGACCACCCAAATCATCAGTAGGCTTTGCACCAGCACGCTCAATAATCTTACGGACCAATGAGTAGCCATTTGAATGCGCACCACTAGAGCCAATTGCTAATACCGCATCACCCGGAACAATCGTTGCGCCAGTAATGATTTTGGATTTTTCAACTGCGCCTACGGCAAATCCCGCTAAGTCATATTCGCCTGGTGGGTACATGCCCGGCATTTCTGCGGTCTCACCACCGATTAATGCGCAACCAGATAATTCACAACCCTTGGCAATGCCACCAACAACCGTTGCCGCCGTATCCACAGTCAACTTGCCGCATGCAAAGTAATCCAAGAAGAAAAGGGGCTCAGCACCCTGAACCAGGATGTCATTCACGCTCATGGCTACCAAGTCTTGACCAATGGTTTCATGACGATTCCACTCAAAAGCTAGTCTTAGCTTGGTACCAACACCATCCGTACCGGATACTAGTACTGGCTCTTTATAGCGCTTTGGCACCTCAAAAAGGGCCCCAAAGCCGCCAATTCCAGCCAAAACACCCTCGCGCATGGTTTTCTTGGCCAACGGCTTAATGCGGTCAACCAGGGCATCCCCAGCATCAATATCGACACCAGCATCACGGTAGGAAAGGCCTTTTGAGGAAGAATTAGTAGATGAGGTCATGTCAGCGCTGGAATATTAGTAAAAAATGCTACTAGATCAGTAGAATCATTGAATTCTAGAGGATTACTCGTCATGGCTGAGATTTTTACCCCTTTTCTGGCTGCATTCATCCTTGCCTACATCCTGAGGCCTGCTTTTCTATGGATGGAAGGAAGGCGGGCGCCCGCCGCCGTGGCTGCAGCACTCTCCGTTGTTCTGGGTCTGGCAGTCGTAATTGCCATTGTGAGCCTATTTATTGGCCTTCTTAAAACCGAGATTCCATTGATTAAAGCCCAGTTGCCAGATTGGATAGCAAATACCCAGGCATGGCTCGGACCAAAGTTGGCTGAGTTTCATATCAATGTTGACTGGGGGACTTTAAAAACTGCAGCCTCACAAAAAATATCAGAGCATATTAGTGACAATGCAGATTCTTTAATGACAACGACCTTCAATACGGTACTCATGTCAGGCAGCTCAGTAATTACTGGGTTTGTAAATTCAGTGCTTATTATTTTTGTGATGTTCTATCTTCTCATTGATTGGACTCACTTCTTCGGCCTTGTCAAAACACTGGTGCCATTACGGGCTCAAGATACGATTACTCACTTAGCAATGCATACCGATGGTTTGCTCTCGCAATATTTGCGGGGCATGATCATCGTGATTTCTATCATGTCTGTTTTTTATAGTATTTCCTTAAGTGTGATTGGAATCAAAGGGGCGGTTGCTTTAGGTGTATTTACTGCTCTGATGATTGTCATTCCCTATATTGGGATTGCCCTCGGCTTTAGCCTTGCAATCGTCTCTGCAATCTTGCAATTTGGTGTTGGACCTGAGCTTGTAGGGGTGCTCATCGTATTTGGCATCGGCCAACTCCTAGAGGGCTTTTTCTTAACGCCGCGCCTAGTAGGCGAACGCATTGGCTTGCACCCTGTTGCCGTTCTGTTTGCCTTGCTACTTTTTGGCAACCTATTTGGTTTTTTTGGAGTGCTACTTGCGCTACCAATTAGTGCAGTGAGTTTGGTATTAGTTCAGTATTTTTGGTCTGTCTATACACAAAGCTCTTGGTATCAAAAATAAGTTTGGTAGTAATGAATACACCCTCGCTTCCAAAACAATTTGCGCTAGACATCAGTCACTCACCCATAGCTAGTTTAGAAAACTATCTTCCCGGGAAAGATCTTGCCTTAATTTCTGCTCTGCAAAATCTTGAAAAATCTTGGGGCAAGGTCAGCGCCCAAAACTCTGATAACCCGCTCAATCAGCGCTGGATTTATTGGTGGGGGCCAGAGGGTTCGGGTCGTACTCATCTACTCAATGCCATTGAAAATGCAGCCGAGCATGCTGGCTTGTTACACATTGCCCTCTCCCCCCTCGAGCCTACTGCTTGGGTTCGCCTAGAAGAAAAGATGAATGCAATGACTGAAAGTGATGCGCCCTCAGTCATTACTGTTGATGATGTTGACCAGCTAGATGATCGTCTTGTTGGCTCCCTATTTCGGATCCTGAATGGCGTTCAAGCAAGCAAAGCGATTCATATTTTTATGGCCGGAAACGCTGCACCAGCCAATCTCAAGCTTCGAGAAGACCTGCGAACCCGTCTGGGCTGGGGTTTGATCTTTCAAACGCAGCTTTTGGATGATGATGAGAAAATACAAGCACTAGAGGAAGCAGCCAAAGAGCGAGGGCTTGTTTTATCCCCCGATGTGTTGCCTTGGCTGTTAAGTCGCTTTTATCGCGATATGCCCAGCCTGATGGCATTGATGGATGCTTTAGACGCTTACTCCCTTGAAACAAAACGTGCTGTAACCTTACCCCTTGTTCGCGAGCTCTTGCAGCCCAAATAATTTATTAAATATCAATTCGTGACCCAGCTAGCCCTTTTCGATTTAGACCACACCCTTTTGCCCTGCGATAGCGATTACGAATGGGGTCAATTTTTGGCTCGCATTGGTGTTGTAGACAGCGAATACTATGAACGACAAAACGAGCGCTTTTATCAAGACTACAAAGAAGGTAAGCTGGATATTCATGAGTTTCTGCGTTTTGCCCTTAAGCCACTCTCAGAACATTCTCGCGTGCAACTCAAAGAGTGGCATGACGCCTTTATGAAAGAAGTCATTAACGGCCAACTCCGACAACAAGCAATCGATCTAGTAAAGCGTCATCAGGATGCTGGCGATCTTTGCTGCGTGATTACTGCCACCAACAGCTTTGTGACACGCCCTATCGTCGAAAGCTTTGGCATCGAGCATCTGATTGCTACAGAGCCCGCCACTGCAGACAACCTCCCATTAGGCAACTACACTGGTGAAGTCAAAGGCATTCCCAATTTCCGCGAAGGTAAGATTCAAAATCTACACGACTGGTTAGCATCGCAAAAACTGTCTCTAGATGCTTTGCCTTATAGTTATTTTTATTCTGACTCGATGAACGATCTTCCTTTACTCGAAAAAGTAAGTCATCCTGTTGCCACCAATCCAGATGATCGTCTTCGCAACGAAGCTAAGCAGCGAAACTGGCCCATTCTTGAATTGTTTGCATGATCACTAAATTTATTAAACGTATTTTGCGGCGTGACCCGATGGTCAAGCATACGCAGGCCAACAATACCGGCGCCCCAAAGCGCATCCCTAAAAAAGCACATCGAATTGATCCGCATTTGCTTTCTAAGAACGCAGTTAAGGTAACGCACACATTACAACAAGCAGGCTATGAGGCATTTATTGTCGGCGGCGCTGTCAGAGATCTTGCTCTTGGTATCAGTCCAAAAGATTTTGACGTGGCAACCAATGCAACACCGGATCAAGTGCAAAGACTCTTTCGCAAAGCGCGTCTAATTGGTCGCCGCTTTCAAATAGTGCACGTAACTTTTTTTGGTAAAGGCCATCCTGAAATCATCGAGGTATCAACCTTCCGAGCACTATTAGATAACGCTGGAGATCACGTGGCTGAGAGCGGCCGGATCCTGCGCGATAACGTCTGGGGTTCACAAGGTGAGGATGCTGCAAGACGCGATTTCACAATTAATGCAATGTACTACGATCCTTCGTCTGAAACTGTTTTGGACTATCACGGCGGCATGGCGGATATGCAAAAGAAAACTTTGCGCATGATTGGCGATCCCGCAAAGCGCTATCGCGAAGATCCAGTACGCATGCTCCGCGCAGTTCGCTTCGCAGCTAAGACTGGTTTTGAATTAGATGGTGCTACACGCGCGCCCATAGCAAAGCTAGGCAAATTATTAAACGACGTCCCCTCTGCGAGACTTTTTGATGAAATTTTGAAGCTCTTGATGTCTGGCTACTCCTGGGCAGCAATCCAAGGCCTAAAAGATGCGGGATTGCATCATGGCCTACTCCCGCTCCTAGACCACATTCTGGATACGGGCGCAGACTCCAAGGGTGCCAATGATTTTGTAAAGCTTGCTTTGGCCAATACTGACGAACGCATTCAATCCGGTAAAAGTGTTTCTGCTGGATTTTTATTTGCCACCCTGCTCTGGCCTGATCTACTAAAGAATTGGAAAGCCAATTCTGCTAAAGGAATGGCTAATATTCCCGCCTTGCATGATGCGATGGACGACACGATTGCCACTCAAAGTAGCGGCATGACGATTCAACGACGCTTCGAAAGCGATATGCGCGAAATTTGGTCTATGCAGCCTCGCTTTGAGAGACGCGTGGGGCGCTACCCCTATCGCCTCATCGAATCCCCACGTTTTAGAGCGGGCTATGACTTTATGTTGCTTCGTTGCGCCACCGGGGAATTAAGCCCAGCAATCGGGCAATGGTGGACAGACTTCATTGCAACCGACGTCACAGGGCAAGATGAGCTGATGGCTAGCGTCAAAAATGAATCTGGTAACAGTCCAAGTCCTGCCAAAAGACGGCGTCGTAGAAAGCCGAAAGCGGCAGTGCCCCCAGAGAGTGCAGCAAGCTAAGCAGACTTAGAGAAATTTCAGTAAAGTAGTTTCATCTCTAGTTTGGAAACCTATGGCACGGGCATATATCGGATTTGGCGGCAACATCGGCGACACGCGTCAGCTTATTACTGATGCCATTGTTTGCTTGGCATTGCGCTCCGAACTGCAAATCTTGGCAAAAAGCTGCTTTTATCAAAGCGCGCCTGTTGAGGCTACAGGCGGTGACTACATTAATGCCGTCATTGAAGTCGAAACCGAGTTAAGCCCCTACGGCCTATTACATGTTTGCCAAACCATTGAACAAGAGTTTGGTCGTGAGCGCCCATATGCAAATGCTCCTCGGACTCTTGACCTAGACATCCTTTCTTTTGAAGGGGTTACTCAAAGCGAAACAGAATTGATACTGCCGCATCCTAGAATTATCGAGCGCTCATTTGTGCTCCTACCCCTGCTGGAAATCGCTCCCGATATCTTTTTACCTAACTGGGGTGAACTCAAGGCCTACTTACCTAATGTGGCACACCAAAGAATTGAAAAACTCCCCTGCAGGAACTGTAATTGCGGGGAAAAAGACGTTTATAGCCAAACGGCGCATTAATTCATTAAACTCTCGCCATGGGTTACTTACAAGGCGACAAGCCAATCACAATTACTAAGCTCCTCGCAATGCATGCTGAGGGTGAAAAAATTGCCATGCTCACGGCATACGATTCAACTATGTCAGCTCTTCTCAATCGCTGCGCTGTTGAAACGATCCTGATTGGCGACTCTCTTGGGAACGTGATTCAAGGACACTCCAGCACTACGCCAGTGACCATTGAACAAATGGCGTATCACACCGAATGTGTAGCCCGTGCTAATACCCATGCATTTCTCATCGCTGACCTCCCATTTGCAAGCTACGGAGATCCAGTGCAGGCCTTAGAGTCCTCTGCTCAATTGATGCGTGCTGGTGCAGACATGGTCAAGCTTGAAGGGGGTGGCGACTGGCAGATTGATGTCATTAGTCATTTAGTGGAGCGTAGTGTTCCTGTTTGCGCTCACTTAGGATTGCTACCTCAATCAGTTCATGTATTGGGCGGCTACAAAGTGCAGGGCAAATCCAAAGATGCTGCAATCGTTATGCTTGAGCAAGCGCTTGCCTGCCAAGGGGCTGGAGCCCAAATGGTGGTGTTGGAAGCAATCCCCTCTTCATTGGGTGAAAAGATTACTGCCGAGCTTCACATTCCCACTATCGGAATTGGTGCTGGTCCAGATTGCTCTGGTCAAGTATTGGTACTACAGGATATGTTGGGCATCAGCCCTGGTAAGCCACCGAAGTTTGTCAAAAACTTTATGGATGGTCATCACTCCGTTGAAGCCGCCATCAAGGCTTATGTACGCGAAGTGAAGTCCGGGAAATTCCCCGGGCCCGAGCATGGCTTTGCCGGCTAATTGCCAGCCAGCCTGCCCACTAGTTACTAGCTAAAGAAACTCTTTACACCATCAAACCAACCTTTTTGTTGGGGGCTGTGTTTGTCGCCAGCAGATTTCAGACTATCGTCAAACTGCTGCAATAATTTCTTTTGCTCTTCTGTAAGCTTAATCGGAGTTTCTACCAGAACGTGGACAAAGAGATCGCCCACCAAGGTAGATCGCAGACCCTTAATACCCTTGTTACGCAAGCGGAAAGTCTTACCCGTCTGAGTTCCCTCAGGAATTGGAAACTCCACGCGACCAGAGAGTGTTGGCACTTCGATTTCGCCACCGATGGTAGCTATCGCAAAAGAGATTGGCATTTGTACATGCAAATCACTACCATCACGCTCAAAGACTTTGTGAGGCTTAACACGCACCTCTACATAAAGATCGCCGGATGGTCCACCATTGATACCTGGTTCACCGTTACCCACTGAGCGGACACGCATTCCATCATCAATGCCTGCCGGTATTTTGATCTCAAGTGTTTTTTGTTCTTTATGCTTTCCGCTGCCGTGGCAAGTTTTACATGGCTTAGGAATGTACTCGCCAGTGCCGCGGCACTTAGGGCAAGTTTGCTGCATGGAGAAGAAGCCTTGTTGCACACGCACTTGACCATGACCGTTACAGGTTGTGCATGTCTCAGCCTTAGATCCTGGCTCTGCGCCAGTACCATGACAAGGCTTGCAATTACTCCAGCTAGGTACACGAATTTGGGTTGTATAACCTTCAGCAGCTTGCTCAAGCGTAATGTCCATGTTGTAGCGCAAATCTGCGCCTTTATAGACTTGAGGGCCAGAATGACGGCCGCCGCCTTGACCGAAGATATCCCCAAAGATATCCCCAAACGCATCAGAAAATCCACCGCCACCGAAACCGCCGCCGCCAAATCCGCCACCCATCGATGGGTCCACGCCAGCATGACCATATTGATCATAGGCGGCACGTTTATTGGGATCGGTTAAGGTTTCGTAAGCTTCTTTAACTTCTTTAAATTGGGCTTCAGCCGTTTTGCTATCGGGATTGCGATCAGGGTGATGTTTCATCGCCATCTTGCGATAAGCCTTTTTTAGCTCATCGTCACTGGCACCTTTTGCTACACCAAGCACTTCATAAAAATCGCGTTTACTTTTAGGCACGGCCTATTCCTCTCAACAACCTGAATGACACAAGTCGGCACGAGGCCGACTTGTTATTTAAGTACATCAAAACTACGTTAATGAATGACTAATTGCAGAGTTACTTCTTGTCATCAACCTCTTTAAAGTCAGCGTCAACAACATCCGCATCAGGGGCGGCACCAGGGGCTGCACCACCAGGAGCTGCACCAGGTGCGGCACCGCCAGCTTTAGCTTGTTCAGCTGCCATGACTTTTTCGCCCAGCTTCTGACTTGCTTTACCCAAAGCTTCTGTTTTAGCTTCAATGGCTTCTTTGTCGCTACCTTTAATAGCTTCGTCCAAGTCTTTCAAGGCCGCTTCAATCGCTTCTTTTTCGGAAGCCTCTAAGCTAGCACCATGCTCTTCCAAAGCCTTCTTGGTTGAGTGAGCCAAGGCATCTGCAGTATTGCGAGCAGTGACCAACTCCAGCGCTTTCTTATCTTCAGCAGCATTGGCTTCAGCATCCTTGACCATGCGTTGAATTTCTTCTTCAGTCAAACCAGAGTTTGCCTTGATGGTGATCTTGTTCTCTTTACCAGTGGTCTTGTCTTTTGCTGTTACATGCAAAATACCGTTGGCGTCAATGTCAAAAGTCACTTCAATTTGTGGCATACCGCGTTGCGCAGGAGCAATACCTTCGAGGTTAAATTCACCTAGTAACTTGTTTGCAGCAGCCATCTCGCGCTCACCTTGGAAGCACTTAATAGTTACAGCAGGCTGGTTATCTTCCGCAGTGGAGTAAACCTGTGAATGCTTGGTAGGGATCGTGGTGTTCTTAGGAATCATCTTGGTCATGACGCCACCAAGAGTTTCGATACCCAATGACAATGGGGTAACGTCCAAGAGCAATACGTCCTTGCGATCGCCAGACAATACAGAACCCTGAATTGCAGCGCCAACAGCAACAGCTTCATCTGGGTTAACGTCTTTGCGTGGCTCTTTACCAAAGATTTCTTTTACTTTGTCTTGAACCGCAGGCATACGGGTTTGACCGCCAACCAAAATCACATCGTCGATATCTGCTACGTTTACACCAGCGTCTTTAATGGCAGTTAAGCAAGGGCCAGCGGTACGGCTGATTAACTCTTCAACCAAAGACTCTAATTTGGCGCGGGTCAACTTCAAGTTCAAATGCTTAGGACCGCTAGCGTCAGCTGTTACATATGGCAAATTAATTTCAGTTTGCTGCGCAGATGACAATTCGATCTTGGCTTTCTCAGCAGCGTCTTTCAAACGCTGCAACGCCAATACGTCTTTGCTCAAATCAACACCCTGTTCTTTCTTGAACTCAGCAATGATCCAATCAATGATGCGTTGGTCAAAGTCTTCACCGCCTAAGAAGGTGTCGCCGTTGGTAGAAAGCACTTCAAACTGCTTCTCACCGTCAACGTTAGCAATCTCAATAATGGATACGTCGAATGTACCGCCGCCCAAGTCATAAACAGCGATCTTGCGATCCACTTTGTCTTGCTTGTCCAAGCCAAACGCTAATGCAGCAGCAGTTGGCTCGTTGATGATGCGCTTCACGTCCAAACCAGCGATACGACCAGCATCTTTAGTTGCTTGACGTTGACTGTCATTGAAGTAAGCGGGAACAGTAATCACGGCTTCTGTCACTTCTTCACCGAGATAATCTTCGGCAGTTTTCTTCATCTTGCGCAAGATTTCAGCAGACACTTGCTGTGGCGCCATTTTCTTGTCGCGTGCTGATACCCAAGCATCGCCATTATCAGCAGCAATAATTGAATAAGGCATCAAACTGATGTCTTTTTGCACTTCAGGATCAGTAAATTTACGACCCATCAAACGCTTCACTGCGTAGATAGTATTTTTAGGATTGGTTACTGACTGACGCTTTGCAGGCGCACCAACCAATACTTCGCCATCTTCAACGTAAGCGATGATGGATGGAGTTGTGCGACCGCCTTCAGCGTTCTCGACAACTTTAGGTGCATTGTTTTCAACGACTGAAACGCATGAATTCGTGGTTCCTAAGTCGATTCCGATAATCTTTCCCATAATTGCTCCAAAAAATTAAATTGTTTGTTGTACTGATAAATATTTCGATACCCAGTAAATGGGGTCTAAAAAGGTGATTTCAAGGGGGCAAAGAGCAAAAAGGCAGAAATCTGCCCTTTTCTACCTTTTCATGCCTTTTTTTGGGGGTTTTAGCCCTAATTTCACTTATTTTGGGGCGCTGACCGTCACCAAAGCAGGCCTGAGAACCCTATCGGCTACGGTGTAGCCCCGCTGCAATACAGAAACCACGGTATTGGGCTCTTGCTCAGAAGGTACTGAAGCGATGGCCTGGTGGTGATGTGGGTCAAACTTATCCCCAACCGCAGGGTTAATTTCTGTCATGCGACCTTTTTCAAAGGCAGACAGTAGCTGCTTAAGGGTAATTTCCAGACCTTCTTTGAAGGCTTTGGCATCACCAGCATCGGTACTTAATGCAGCATAAAGACTGTCCGTCACGGGCACCAAATGCTCTGCAAAACTTTCAATCGCAAATTTATGCGCCTTCGCAATATCTTCCACAGCACGGCGACGAATATTTTCCCCTTCCGCCTTAGCGCGCAAGAAGTTATCTTGCAGCTCACCAACCTTTTGATTAAGTTCAGCAATTTCCTGTTCAGGCGTTTTTACAGCTGGAGTTTCTGCTGCAGCTTCATTGACTGGCTCTGCAGAAGGATTCTCTTGCTCTGGGGATGGGTTTTGGTTTTCTTGTGTCATGGACGCTATTTTACTTTTCTATAAAGATGGCTATTACTTTGCAATATGGGGCTGATTGTTGCAATTTCAAGACTTCATTCTTTCAGCCAGCTCGGCCCTTTCATTGCGCTTCGCTAATTCAGCATCAGACTCCACGCCTAAAGACCAGCCTTGGAGATGATGATGGGCAATATCGCTCAGAGCCTCTATCCACTTGGGGCTGCTGTTCAGGCAGGGAATATAGCGATAGTCTTTACCGCCATGCTCTAGGAAGATTTCGCGGGCTTCCATGGCGATCTCTTCTAGTGTTTCTAGGCAATCCGCCGGAAATCCAGGGCAAAAAATATCGATGCGTTGGCAACCTTCTTTGGCCAACTTTTCAATTGTTGGAGCTGTATAGGGCTTTAACCATTCCGCCTTACCAAAGCGGGACTGGAAGGTCACAATATATTGTCCAGGCTCTAAACCCAGAGATTCGCCCAGTAAGCGACCTGTTTTGAGACACTCGCAATGATAGGGATCACCCTTCATTAAATTACGCTTTGGCAAACCATGAAAAGACATTACTAAGCGATCGCCTCTTGCAAAATCAGGGCGCCCATCTTTATCCCAGCTCGATAGCACCTGATCACGCAATGCGGAAATGTAAGCGGGGTTGTCGTGATAGTGCTTGACCAAACGCAGTTCAGGTTGGTCGCGCCAAGTGCTGAGAACGCGAAAAGCTTCATCAAAGCTGGACGCCGTGGTTGTGGCGGAGTATTGGGGATACAAAGGCAATAGCAATAAGCGCTCCATACCTTGCGCCTTAAGGCTTTCAAGGGTCGCCTGCGTCGAAGGCTGGCCATAGCGCATTGCTAAATCCACTAAAACTGTATGGCCCTCATCAGCAAATTTTTCTCCCAATTCTTTCGCCTGCAAGCGTGAGTAGTGCATTAAAGGAGAGCCTAACTTTGGCAGCCAAATAGAGGCGTATTTTTTCGCAGAAGCACTACTACGAATTGGCAAAATAATGCCATTCAAAATGCACCACCAAATAATGCGCGGAATTTCTACTACACGTGGATCCGAAAGAAATTCTTTTAAATAGGCGCTCACCGCTTTAGATGTCGGGGCAGATGGTGTCCCCAAGTTCAAAAGCAACACTGCGGTTTTGGAAGCACGTAAATGCGGATTCGGATTCAAAATGTTCTGTCTCTGGTAATGAGTTTTAAATATAAAAAGTTAGACTTGCACTCAGGAGCTTAAGGCGCCCGATAGTAATTTTGAGGTGATATCCACAATCGGAATCACTCGGTCATACGCCATCCGCGTTGGCCCAATCACCCCAAGCGTTCCCACTATTTGACCGTCTACGCTATATGGGGCGCTGATCACAGCGAGGTCCTCATAAGGTAATAAATCACTTTCACCGCCAATAAATATTTGAATACCATCCGCATGACTTGATACGTCGAGCAATTGCATGAGTACCGATTTTTGCTCCAACATGTCAAACATCTTGCGTAATTTATCGAGGTTGGAACTTAAATCCCCAACATTTAGTAGGCGGCGCTCACCAGACAAAACCATGTCGCCTCGCCCCATGTCGTAATCAGCAACGCCGGTTTGCAAGGCCAAAGCCATTAATCCAGCAATATCTGTACGTAAATTATCTAGGTCCGATTTCAGATGCATGCGCACTTGATCAAAACTTTTTCCAGCAAACTGGGTGTTGATAAAGTTACCAGCTTCAATAAGTTGGCTAGGCGTGTAATCCTGAGTGGTTGGCAATATACGATTTTGTACATCACCCTCTGGCGTAACCATGATGAGCAAAATCTTGCCTTCACCCAAGCGCAAGAACTCAATATGTTTAAAAACCTGGGCTCGTTTGGGTGTCATGACAACACCAGCAAAATGGGTCAAGTTGGACAAAATCTGCGCTGCTGAGTTCAGGACCCTTTGTGGAGAATCCGGCAAAAGGCCTTTTTCAACCTCTCGAGCAGCCATCGCCTCTAGGGGGCGAACGGTGACCATAGTGTCTACAAAGAGGCGGTAGCCCTGGGGGGTTGGAATACGGCCAGCTGAAGTGTGGGGGCTAGTGACAAGCCCCATATCCTCCAAATCCGCCATCACGTTACGAATAGTGGCTGCGGAGAGGTCCAAACCCGAGAATCTAGATAGTGTGCGCGAGCCAATAGGCTGACCCTCCTCGATATAGCGCTCGATGAGAGTTTTTAGTAAGGCGCGGGAACGTTCATCCATGGTGGAAGGGATTTTATGCCTATGGTTTAATCGTTATATGTTAAGCCCATCCCCAAATTCCAGCAAAAAGGCATTTAGCCGGGTTGCGCTTGTCGGTAAATTTCATGCTGATGGCATTGAGGAGCACCTAAAAGACCTAGCCAAAGTGGTCTCAGGATTGGGTTGTGAGGTCTTTATTGAGTCTGAGACAGCCACTCACCTTGGTTTGAACACCTACCCCACAAAAACTGCGAAAGACTTTGCTGGAGCAATTGACCTTGTTGTCGTTTTGGGAGGCGATGGCACCATGCTAGGCATTGCACGTCAATTAGCAGGTAGCAATGTTCCGCTCGTTGGAATCAATATGGGTCGTCTTGGTTATATGACTGATATTCCAATTCAGTCAGTTCAGACCACGCTACCCAAAATTATTTCCGGGGAATACGAAGCCGATACGCGCACATTGCTCGATGCCGTAGTTCTTCGTGATGGCAAAGAAATTAATCGCGCGTTAGCGCTCAATGATGTTGTTGTGAACCGCTCTGGAATTTCAGGAATGGTGGAGTTGGCAGTGCATGTCAATGGCTCCTTTATGTACAACCAACGCTCCGATGGTCTGATCGTATCAACGCCTACTGGCTCCACCGCTTATGCACTCTCAGCTGGCGGGCCTATTTTGCATCCGCATGTGGCAGGGATATTACTTGCCCCAATTGCGCCACACTCTCTCTCCAATCGACCTATTGTTTTGCCGCAAGATAGCGTTACTGTGATTGAGGTAGTAAATGGACTTGAAGTCATCGTCAATTTCGACATGCAATCACAAACCAATCTACAAAGCGGTGACAAGGTTGAAGTGCGTCAATCCGATAAAACTATTGATCTATTACACCCCAGCAATCACAGCGACTACAAAACTTTGCGTGAGAAATTGCACTGGAATGAATACCCATCGACTTTCTGATGTCGAGTTTTTTGCTACGCTAATACATGCTTCAAACCATCTCACTCCGTGACTTTGTCATTGTTGATCAGCTAGAGCTAGATTTCTCAAGCGGGTTTACTGTGCTCACCGGCGAGACCGGTGCAGGTAAATCAATTCTGCTAGACGCCCTTGGCTTAGTGCTGGGTGAGCGTGCTGATAGTAGCCAAATTCGTGAAGGCAGTAACCGCGCAGAAATCTCATCACTCTTTCGGATTGAGCCAGAGTTAGTGCAATCGTTTAGTCAGTGGCTTGATGAGCAAGGATTCCCCATTGAGGATGAAGGCCAAAGCTTATTACTCAAAAGAACCGTAGAAAGTAATGGACGCAGTCGTGCCTTTATTAATGGCAGCGTTGCGACGCTAGCGCAATTGCGTGAAGCCGGTGATCAGCTAGTGGATATTCACGGGCAACATGCCCACCAACTCTTATTAAGGGGTGGTGCTCAACGCGAACTTCTCGATCGCCACGCTGGCTTGCTGCCACTCTCTGCAGAGGTAGCCCAAACCTTTAAAACACTGGCCAATTTTCGTCGCCGTCTTGAGCAAGCAGAAAATGCAGGTCAAGACGTTGAACGCGAGCGTGAGCGCCTTGAGTGGCAACTGGAAGAACTCACCGAGCTCTCCCCGCAAGAAGGTGAATGGGCCAATATTCAAAGTGAGCACGCCCGCTTAGCAAATGGTGCAAAGTTAATTGGTGGTTGCCAAGAAGCAATTGAAGTGTTGAGCGATGCCGATAACTCCCTGGAATCTACTTTGTCGAAAGTATGCACCAGTGTAGGCACCCTCGCGGAGCATGACCCAGCCTTAGGGGAGATCAAT
The DNA here is from genome assembly GCF_018882015.1 of Polynucleobacter sp. JS-Fieb-80-E5. NCBI lineage: Bacteria > Pseudomonadati > Pseudomonadota > Betaproteobacteria > Burkholderiales > Burkholderiaceae > Polynucleobacter > Polynucleobacter sp. JS-Fieb-80-E5. Next base: position 85,291 of record NZ_JACVPH010000002.1, read on the forward strand.
CAAGCACTAGAGTCAGCCAGCATTCAGTTAGATGAAGCCATTCATGGTCTCAATCGTTACCTGCAAAAGATTGACTTAGATCCCGCTCGACTTTCTGAAGTTGAAGAGCGGATGCAAGCATTGCATAGTACGGCTCGCAAATACCGCGCAGAGGTTGACGAACTACCAAAACTTCTTCTGGAGACATCAGAGCGCCTGTATGCTTTAACCGCATCCCAAAATATTGAAGCACTCCGAGATCAAGTCAAACAAGAAGAAGCTGTTTACCTAAAGCTGGCAAAACAGCTTTCACAAAAACGCAGCAAGGCCGCCAAAGAGTTAGGCGATTTAGTGACCAATGCCATGCAAGATTTATCAATGGCAGGTGGGCGCCTAGAGATTGCTTTGGCACCCCTTAGCGAGGGCGGATCCCAAGGTCTTGAGCAAATTGAATTTTTAGTAGCCGGTCATGCTGGTAGCACTCCTCGCTCACTTGCTAAGGTAGCCTCAGGTGGAGAGCTGGCCCGCATTAGCCTAGCAATCAGCGTTATTACAAGTAAAGCCTCATTCACCCCTACACTCATATTTGATGAAGTAGATGCAGGTATTGGTGGCGCTGTTGCTGAAACAGTAGGCAAGCTATTGCACCAATTGGGTCAATCTCATCAGATCTTATGTGTAACCCATTTGCCACAGGTAGCAGCTCAAGGCAATCATCACCTCAAAGTGAGCAAATCTCAAAACGGTGAAAAGACGGTATCGCAAGTACAGATTTTGGGTAGGGCTGAACGGGTGGAAGAAGTAGCCCGCATGCTTGGTGGCGCCACCATTACCGACACCACTCGTCGTCATGCCCGTGAGCTGCTAGAGCAAAATTAAAGCTGCATTACTTCTAGCCAATGCTTGAGGGTGCTTTAAAAATCTCCAGCCAAAGCGCTTGAACTGCATCTCTTGCCGCAATGAGCTCAAGCTCATTTTCTAGATTGATCTGGGTCTTTTCGGCCCCATCCAAACGCAAATGATGTTGACGGGCCCTCAGCAATCGATACGCATTGCCAACAGTGAGTGCAGCCTCTTGGGTAATTAAGCCCACATCACCAGCAATTCGCAACAAAGCAATATTGCCTAGATTACCAATGAGTTGCTTATGCTGATGGGCATAAGCCAAGACCAGGAACTGCACAATAAATTCAATATCGACCATGCCGCCAGGATCATGCTTTAAGTCAAAATCGGCCTTGGTATTGGGATGACCTGCATGCACCTTGCGGCGCATTTCTAAAATTTCTGTCCTGAGCTGGTCAATATTTCTTTTCTGACTTAATACCTCGGAACGAACTGAGTCAAAAAATTTGCCCACGCCCGGATTACCGGCCGAGCAACGAGCTCGCGTAAGGGCCTGATGCTCCCAGACCCAAGCCGCATTATCACCTTCTCGAAGTTGGTATTTTTTAAAGGCATCCGCATTCGTTACTAAGAATCCAGCAGAGCCATTAGGACGAAGACGCGTATCGATTTCAAATAAGCTACCAGTAGAGGTAAATGCAGTTAACCAATTAATCATGCGCTTTGCTAGCAAGGAATAAACTTCTTGAGCGGCATAGTCTGAGTCCTCCGCTTGATACAAAAAAATAATGTCTAAATCAGAGGCGTAGCCCAATTCTTTGCCCCCCAATTTGCCATAAGAAATAATTGCAAATGGAGGGCTAGCCTCAAGAGGTAAATCAAACTTTTGAGCAACACTAGGCCAAACCCGCTCAAATGTCGTCTGCAAAATTAAATCCGCTAAAGCAGATAGGTGGTCACTAACCCGCTCCACCGGCAGAGCTTGTTGGAAGCCAATACCCAGATCAGTCAATAGCGTGATGAAGGTTTCGTTATGGTGGGTGACCCGTAGGATATCCATCGCCTGCTCAGAGCCATCGCCATCGGCCATAACATCATCGAGCCGCATATTGAGATTGGCTCGCACCTCGGTCCAATATCTTTCTGGTTCCTCGATTAAAGCCCTCTCGGTTTGAGAGTTCAATAAGTGATCCAGTAAATGGGGATGACGCGTTAGATATTGCGCACCCCATTGTGATGCCTTGAGTAAGTCAAGCACATTAGATAATGCCCTCGGATACTCGGCCAAAATAGAAAGATAGGCACTACGCCTTGCAATTGCCTCAAGCAAATCAAACAAACGCAACAGTGTTTGGTCAGCATGTGCCGAGGTGGCAGCTTCAATCTGCAAACTCTCTGCCGCTTTGCACATCAAGTTATCGAAAATTAAACGACTTTTTCTCGGCAATAATTTTTGTTTTGGGCTATCAATCCACGACTGCCAACGAATATAAGAATCAGGGAAAAATATTGGATCAGGCGCCCAGTCCTGAGCTAAGGGTGCAATCTCAAGACGAGAGCCATCATCCAGTAAAAATGCTTTTTCAAAAAGCTGGGCAACCTGATTTTGATGCCGCTCTAGTTCGGTCATAAAAGTATTTACTTGTGCTTCTTGACCTTGCATAGAAATCGCCAAACGTGACCGTACCTCAGCATCATCAGGCAGGTAGTGGGTTTGCTGGTCATCCCATACCTGAATACGGTGCTCTAAGCGTCTCAAGAAAACATAGGCCTCCTGTAAAGCATCTACTTCAACGGCGGGCAAGATGCCACATTGTTTAATGAGATCTAAGACCTCCAAGCTTGGGCGGACTCTAAAGCGAGGATCTGTACCGCCCCGCATGAGTTGAAACATTTGCGCTAAAAACTCTATCTCTCGAATACCGCCACGCCCCAACTTAATATCGCGTGAACGCCCTTGATGACCCGAAGAACGTTTTTCTGCTTCTGCCTGAATTTGTGCATGCAAATCCCGAATAGAGGCAATCACACCGTAATCTAAATGTCGACGATAAACAAAGGGCCGAATTAGTTGGTCAAGCTCTCTTTGGCAGCGAGAAAAATCAGGGGCTCCCGGTAGAGGCGCGATTAATCTGCCTTTAATCCAGGCATAGCGCTCCCACTCTCGCCCCTGAACCAATAGATATTCTTCCAGCATATCCAAACTACATACCAGGGGTCCTGAATCTCCATTGGGACGAAGGCGCATATCCACCCTAAAAACAAACCCATTGGCGTCGTGCTCAGCAAGCAGCTTGATTAAGCGTTTGCCCATTCTCGTGAACCATTCCTGGTTGGATAAACTCTTAGGCCCACCCGTAGTTTCACCCTCATGCTCATAGAGAAAAATCAAATCGATATCTGATGACAGATTGAGTTCAAGGCCGCCCAATTTACCCATGCCGACAACCATGAGCGGCATCTCTGATTGCGTTGCGTTACTCCAAGGCAAGCCGAAACGGGTTTTGAGGTCTTCCCGAATAAAGGCAATGGATGCGGAAACTGCTAATTCAGCAAAATGGCTCAGCGCCTCAGTCACCTCTTGCAAGGCGGCCATGCCATTTAAATCTCGGAATCCAACCCAGAGCATCAAACGCTGTCTTGCCAAGCGCAAATTGGCCATCCAGAGGGCCTCGTCTTGCGCATCAGCCCGTTCATCGACACCACAGTCTTTTAGCAAAGCTTTGATGCCCTGTATATCGACTTGTTTCTGCCCTTGAATACGGAGCCACTCAAGCCACCCAGAGTGAGCAGTTAGCCAACGTCGCGCATAAGTCGAGTGTTGCTCTAAAAAATCGATTTGCCGGGAAAAATCATCCATTCCCCCATCTTAATCCGACCCCAAGACCCAAGCCAGAAGCTTGTCGATCAGGCTAGGGCTGAAGGATAATGGAAGACATGCTGCAAAACATCATCCCGCCTCGCCTCAAGAGCGTGCTTGCTAAACGTCCTCAAGGTTCGAACGGGGCTTGGCGTAAGCGTGCCCTCATCTTGACAGGCATTGTTTTGGCTCTTTGTGTGCTGGTGCATGTGGGCGTGCGGTTTGTTCTTTGGCCGCAAATTGAGAAATCTAAAGCCTCGGTTGAAAGACTCATTAGTGCTCGCATTGGTGCCGATGTATCTATGAACTCTCTACAAGTTTCATGGACGGGTATTAGACCTAATTTTGAAATTGAAGGTTTGCGCTTCAACGCACCTGATAAAGCAAAACCGCTCTTACTCATTCAGAAAATTAATGGGCAACTCAGCTGGGCAACTTTTTATCATCTAGCCCCATTCTTTCATGAGCTCAATATCGAGGGCGCTGAAATTTATGGGCAACGTAATGGCAAAGGCGTCATTAGTGTTGCCGGCATCCCCATCGATGGAAAATCTAATGACTACTCTACTGAGAATTGGCTCTTTGCTCAAAATGAGATTCGTGTCAGCAATGTCAAATTATTTTGGGATGATCAACTCAAAAAGAAAGCTATTACTTCAATAGATATTCAAAACCTTTCTCTTAGCAATGGCATTCGTAGTCATCAAGGCTCGCTGAGTGTTATTACGCCCTGGACTAAAGGGCCAGTCTCGCTTGATATTGATCTTGTGCACCATATCGGCGGTCAAGCAGGTAATTGGCGCGATTGGATTGGGACCGTCTCCTGGAATGTAAATGAACTCCAGCTCACTCAAATAGCAAATGAATTTGCTCTCTCGCTCAATACGCTTGAGGGAGTGGTGAACTCCAATGGAAAATTAAAAATTGACAACGGCAAACCTGATGGTGGAGAAATTTATCTTGCTGCCGATCGTTTAACTATCCAACTATCTAAAGGTGAAGATGCCATTGCTCTTGGAAGGTTAGAAACTAACCTGGTTCAAGAAACTGATAATGGACTGATAGCGGTCACTACTAAGACATTTGCCTGGCGTGATACTGAGAGTCCAGCATCTACCCCCCTCGAGAATTTAAGTCCAATGACTTTCCGCTGGAGACCGCCAGCAGGAGACGGGGAAATTAAAGAGTTTGGTTTTTCATCGCCAAAGATTTCGGTTGAGGATGTTGCCTTATTTGCCCTTAACCTACCACTATCTAAAAAAGTTCATCAGTGGATTAAAGCCTCACAAGCTGATGGTGAGTTACAAGATCTCGATATCAATTGGTCTGAAAGTAAATCACCCTTATCTGCCCTCAATATTCCCGGCGGATGGTTCAAGTCGAACAAAGTAGACTTTACTGTGAGCGGAAAACTCATCGACCTCAGCTTTGTTGGCATCAATAAAGCTATGCCTTCAGTATCCAAACTATCTGGCTTCCTTTCTGCCGACCAAAACAAGGGCAGCTTATCGATTAAATCAAGCGATCTAGAGCTCGAAGTTAACGATCTATTGGTTGATCCGAAAATCAAGCTTGATCAAGCTAATGGTCAAATTTCTTGGGCAAAACAAAAAGGGAATTGGGTCGTTAATGCAAAGCAGTTAGCACTTAGTAATTCGGAGATTTCAACCACACTCAATCTCAATTACATCATTGGTGAAGGCAAAAATCCTGACTTCATGAACCTGGACATGAATTTTGCTCAGGCTGATCTCAAAACCGCCTATCGTTATTTGCCCGTTGGCATGGGTAGCGATGCCAAATCCTATTTAAGTAAAGCCTTTGATGCAGGCATCATCAAAAATGGTAGCTTGCATATTAAAGGTGATCCCAATGAAGTGCCCTTTCCCAAATCGAGTGCCGTTGAATTTAGCCTCGAACTTCCAGTGATTGACGCCACTTTCAGCCCAGTACCAAGCTCATCTTCCGCGCAAGGTATTTGGCCCGCATTCAATAAAGTAAACGGCATGATCAATATGCAGAATGCTAACTTTACGGTAGATATCGATCAAGCAAACTACAAACAAGTTGCACTAAGCAAATTTCATGCAGAAATTCCCAGTGTTAGCGCAAAGCAATTACTTCTTACGGTGAGTGGTGAAGCTCAAGGTGACGCCCCACAACTACTTGAATATCTATTTGCCTCACCTGTTGGTAAAAAGCAGATTGCGCTTGAGCGGAATCTAAAGATTACAGGTCCCACGAACCTCAATATGGCCCTTAGCATTCCCTTATCTGGTAACGGAGACACTAAAACTGACATTCAATTAAGTTTTCCTGGCAACAGGATCCAGTGGGACAACTTACCGCCCCTAGATAACCTCAAAGGAAAGATTCGTATAACCGAGATCAACCCTGAATTCGAGGATATCACCGCTAATTTCCTTGGTGGCGCTATTAAGATTTCAAGTGCAACGCCAAATCAAGGTAGTCAGAGCTACAACATCTCGGGTGATATTAGCGCTAACTTTATTAAAGACTACTTCGCAAAAGATGCATCGATACAGGTGGCGCCGATTTTGCAAGCAATGAACGGCGTAGCAAGATATGAGGGTGCCATTCACTTCAATAAAGGTAATAGCGAAACCAATCTCAAGATTGATATGCGTGATTGGGCTAGTTCAGCACCAGCCCCCGCGAAAAAGCAGATGGGGACACCCATGTCAGGCCAATTAACCCTGAAATCCTTTGCGAAATCACCCTCTGCCTCTAGTCGATTTACGTGGGATGGAAAAATTGGTAATACCTACTTTATTCAAGGTGAGCTTGGCAGTGATGACACTCTTCGTCATGCAGTAGGAATCGGTACTGGCGCAGTGCCCCCTAGCCAAGGATTTCAACTTAATCTTGCAAGTGCAGAGCTCAACATCGATACATGGCAAGATTTTTTAGAAAGCCAAAAGAAAAAAGTCTCCTCTAAAGCAGAAGAAAACAATCCAAGCAATATTCAAATTGCTGCCCAAGTAAAAAAAGTAATTTTGTTTGAACGTAATTGGCAGGATCTCAATTTTTCAGCAAGCAATAAAAATGCTGCTTGGCAAATGCGTATTACCTCACTATCTATCGCTGGTCAATTGCAATATACAGAACCCAATAAGTCACAGCCAAGTGGTTTGATTAGTGGGCGTTTAGCGCGACTCAAGTTTCCCGATAAAATCAGCGCTCCAATTGAGGTCAAAAAGCCAGCCTCAAAAAATCTTCCTGTCAAAACTGCAATTAATCCTGACTCCATTCCCAGTATTGACTTAGCTATTGATGATTTCAACTGGGGTAAGGCTCAACTTGGTCAGGTGAAAATTAAAACTAGGACAAATAACAATGTCCTTAATATAGATTCCATCCAAATTAACAATCCTCAAGGAAATTCTGTTTTGACTGGTCGCTGGGTAGGCGCCACTCAGAATCAATCTGAACGCACAACAGTAAACGTCGATTTAGATATTAAGGATGCCGGCCAAATTATTGAACATTGGACCAGCCAAAAATCAGTAGAAGGTGGCCAGGGCAAATTGACCAGTAATCTGGAGTGGGATGGCACTCCTTTCACACCTCAATATGAAACTCTAGCCGGCAAGGTAACTTTGAATCTTGAAAAAGGTCGCTTGTTAGAGGTAAATACCAGCGGTGCCAAGCTACTAGATGTTCTCAGTCTACAAAGTTTATTTAGATTTGCTACTCTAGATCTCAAGGGAAGCTTGGGCAACATAGTAACCAAGGGAACGCCATTTAATTCTATTGATGCTTCTTTTGATATTAGTTCTGGGATTGCCCAGACCAAACAATTCACAATGGGTTTAGACCAAGCACGGGTTGCCATGAATGGACAAATCAATATCCCCAAACAAACACAAGATTTACGTGTCACCATATTCCCAACAATTGATGCAACAGCAGGCTCATTGGCCGCCTTTGCCATTAATCCCATCGTAGGTCTGGGCGCATTGGTTGGGCAGTACTTAATTACGAGTCAAATTAACCGTAATCTCCAATCGGACTATCTGGTCCAGGGCTCCTGGGATAATCCAGAAGTGATTCCCCTTGATCAAAAGGGTCAGCCAATTGACTCGAAAACTTTAGATACTATTCGTAGTAAAGACTTGTTAAAAGAGCAAAGCAAACCAAACAGCAGTAACTCTGGGCCACAAAGTAACCCAAGTAATTCAGGCAACTCCAATAAAATTGCTAACTAAATCATCATGAGCCCATCAGCAAATAGCAAAGATCTCAAGATTGCCTCCATTCAGATGGTCTCTACACCTGATTTGCAGGAGAACTTATCCACTGCGAGTAGGCTCATCAGCGCCGCAGCAACAGTTGGAGCACAGCTAGCTGTCTTGCCAGAGTATTTTTGCTTAATGGGTCTCAAGGACACCGATAAAGTACGCGCCCGCGAAAGCCTTGGAAGCGGCCCCATCCAAGAGCAACTTTCGGATATTGCACAACAAAATAATATTTTCCTGGTGGCAGGCACTATTCCACTGGAAGCAAAAGACTCCAATAAAGTACTTAATACAACCCTTGTCTTTAATCCTGCCGGCGAGCAAATTTCTCGTTACGACAAAATTCATTTATTTGGTTTTCAAACAGCAACTGAGCGTTATCAAGAATCGGAAACGATTGAGGCTGGCAATGCGCCGGGCCTCTTAAAAATTTCAATTGGCGGAAATAATTGGACCTTTGGTTTAAGTATTTGCTATGACCTACGCTTCCCAGAGCTCTATCGCGCTCTTGGACAGGTAGATTGCCATATCATCCCAGCCGCTTTTACCTATACAACTGGCAAGGACCATTGGGAAATCCTCTTACGTGCTCGCGCTATCGAAAACCAATGTTACGTATTAGCATCCGCCCAAGGCGGTATTCATCAAAATCAACGTCGCACTTGGGGTAACACTATGTTGATTGACCCTTGGGGCAGCATCTTGGCTAACCTCCCTGAGGGAGAAGGCTTTATTTCTGGGGTTTTGTGCAAAGATAAATTAAACGAGGTACGCTCTAAGTTACCCGCACTTGCGCATCGCAAGCTTTAAAGAAAGATTTGCTGAATCACATGAATGCACCAGAAGCACTATTCCCCGCCAATTGGACTAAAGCCAAAAAGCAAGCAGACCTCATCAAACTAGCCAAATCTATTTTGCTCGAACCAACCGGCTTATCCGAGCAAGACTTACACAGTACCTTTGGCAGCCTATTTTCACATCGTCTTGATGATGCAGATCTCTACTTCCAACATACTCGGAGTGAAAGCTGGAGTCTTGAAGAAGGCATCGTTAAATCCGGTAGCTTTAATATTGATCAAGGCGTTGGTGTGCGCGCTATCTATGGCGATAAGACGGCTTTCGCTTATTCAGATGAGATTAATTTAGAAGCACTAAATAAAGCAGCCAAAGCTACTCGAGTAATTGGGCCCGAAGGTGGCAAGCAAGCGGTTGCAAGCAAACTATTTAATCCCATATCCAATAAGCTCTACTCTGATGTCAATCCTTTAGATTCTCTTCAGCCCAAAGAAAAAATCGCACTCCTGGAAAGCATAGAACGTCGCGCTAAAGCACGTGACCCACGGATCATCCAGGTTATGGCCAGTCTAGCCGGAGAATTTGATGTTGTATTGGTTGTGCGTGCAGACGGCTTGTTAGCGGCAGATGTACGCCCACTAGTACGCGTTTCTGTACATGTCATCGCAGAACAGAATGGTCGACGTGAATCAGGCTCTTCTGGCGGTGGCGCACGTCATGACTACCTCTACTTCAATACTGATTTGATTAATCGCTATGTTGATGAAGCTGTTGACAGCGCCCTAGTCAATCTGGAATCGCGCCCAGCTCCCGCTGGTCCAATGACAGTAGTCATGGGCCCAGGCTGGCCTGGCGTTCTATTGCATGAAGCAGTAGGTCATGGTCTCGAAGGCGACTTTAATCGCAAAGGTTCTTCTGCTTTTGCTGGTCGCATTGGACAACGTGTTGCAGCTAAAGGTGTCACCGTTGTGGATGATGGAACTTTATCTGGACGCAGAGGCTCTCTGAATATCGATGACGAAGGTACTCCCACTCAATGCACCACCTTAATTGAAGACGGCATTTTGAAGGGCTACATTCAAGATAGTCTGAATGCGCGACTCATGAATATGCCCCTCACTGGCAATGGTCGGCGTGAAAGTTTTGCTTCGCTACCAATGCCGCGGATGACCAATACCTATATGTTGGCCGGCAAAGATGATCCTCAAGAAATTGTTGCCAGCATCAAGCGCGGTTTATACGCAGTGAACTTTGGTGGTGGTCAGGTAGATATCACTAGTGGCAAATTTGTGTTTTCTGCTTCAGAGGCCTACTGGGTTGAGAACGGCAAAATTCAATATCCCGTCAAAGGCGCGACCATTATTGGTAGCGGGCCAGAATCCCTAAAACAGGTTTCTATGATCGGAAATGACCTGAAATTAGACGGTGGGGTCGGGGTTTGTGGCAAGGAAGGGCAAAGTGTTCCGGTCGGGGTTGGGCAGCCTACCCTGAGGATTGATAGCCTGACTGTGGGTGGGACTGCCTAATATTGGCTAATTACGGCTTAAAATAGCCAAATGAGCCAACAAAATACGAATCCCGCTAATTGGTACTCTGCCGTCGACAAGACTTCAGATACTGACGATCAACGCATTGACAACATTTCTGTTCTGCCTCCGCCAGAGCATTTAATTCGCTTCTTTCCAATTTCTGGAACGCCTACTGAAGCGTTGATTAGCAAAACTCGCAAAAAGATCCGCGACATTATTCATGGCAAGGATGATCGCTTACTCGTGATCATCGGACCATGCTCCATTCACGATCCAAAAGCAGCGCTGGAATATTGCCAACGCCTCTTAGCTGAGCGTGAGCGTTTTGCTGGTGAATTAGAAATTGTGATGCGCGTGTATTTTGAAAAGCCACGCACTACAGTTGGCTGGAAGGGTTTGATTAACGACCCGTATCTGGATGAAAGCTATCGCATCGAAGAAGGTCTGCGCCTTGCGCGCCAAGTGCTCATGGAAATTAATCGCCTTGGCATGCCTGCTGGTAGCGAATTCTTGGATGTGATTTCTCCGCAATATATTGCCGACCTGATTTCATGGGGTGCTATTGGTGCGCGTACTACTGAGAGCCAAGTTCACCGCGAACTTGCGTCTGGCTTGTCTGCTCCTATCGGATTTAAGAACGGCACTGATGGCAACATCAAAATTGCTACCGATGCGATACAAGCTGCAGGCCGTCCACATCATTTCTTATCCGTTCATAAAAATGGTCAAGTATCCGTTGTGCAAACTAAAGGCAATAAGGATTGCCACGTGATTTTGCGTGGTGGTAAAGAGCCAAACTACGAGGCTCAGTTTGTGCAAGCGGCCTGCTCTGAGCTTGAAGCAGCCAAGCTTCCAGCCAGTTTGATGGTTGATTTATCCCATGCCAATTCAAGCAAGAAGCATGAGCGTCAGATTGTGGTTGCTGACGATGTGGCACAGCAAATTGAATCTGGCTCACACCAGATTTTTGGCGTGATGGTTGAGAGTCATTTAAATGATGGCGCCCAGAAATTTACGCCAGGAAAAGATGATCCAAACAAATTGGAATATGGCAAGAGTATTACTGATGCCTGCATCAACTGGGATGACTCCGTGAAGGTGCTAGAGCGTTTAGCTACAGCCGTTAAGAAACGTAGAAGCAAGAAAAAGTAATACTGCAGTTTTTTTTAAGCTCTACTGATAAAAGAGACTAATTTATTTAGTCTCTTTTTTTTCGTGCTTCCACAATACATCTGCCCCACCAGCCGCACGATTCAAAATACGCGCAAGCACAAAGAGTAAATCAGATAGGCGGTTGACATATTGACGAGGGGAATCATATAAAGGCTCTTCCCAACCCAAGCGAACAATCGAACGTTCGGCCCTGCGACATACGGTGCGGCAAACATGGGCTTGTGCAGCAGCACGAGTACCGCCCGGCAAAATGAATTCAGTCAACGGGGGTAAATGTTTGTTGTATTTTTCGAGCCATACATCTAGCTGTGCTACATGCTCAGGCTTAAGCAGCTTGTAATTAGGGATACAAAGTTCGCCCCCTAAATCGAATAAATCATGCTGGACCTGTAGAAAAAGCTCATGCAGTTCAGGGGCAATAGTTGCGGGAATGTCTTCGGTCATCAAAACCCCGATTTCGGAGTTAAGCTCATCGACATCACCCATAGCGCAGATCCGTAGGTGATCCTTCTCTACACGACTTCCGTCGCCCAAGCCCGTCATCCCTGCATCACCGGTTCTAGTGGCGATTTTTGATAGTCGATTTCCCATAAGCTTAATTATAGGTAAATGGCTAAAATGATTCCTATGAATATGGTGACCCCACCCCCCGAATTAGCCGCTATTAGCGCCCTTCAGTCCAAATTGGTTGCGGCCTTGCGCCCAATCCTGCCGGAACATGCCCTTCTATGGGAGCCAGAAGACACCATTCCCTATGAATGTGATGGTCTAGCCGCCTACCGTCGGATGCCTTTGGCAGTAGCTCTGCCAGAAACCGAAGAGCAGGTCGCCCAAATTTTGAAGATTTGCTATTCAATGCAAATCCCCGTAGTGCCTCGCGGATCAGGAACCGGTCTCTCGGGTGGCGCAATGCCTCTTTCTCAGGGATTGGTACTGTCATTAGCCAAACTCAAGAAAATTATCAGCATTGATCCATTTACCCGTACTGCAGTCGTTCAGCCTGGCGTGCGTAATCTTGCTATTTCTGAAGCAGTTGCCCATCTTGGCTTGTACTACGCTCCGGACCCCTCCTCTCAGATTGCTTGTTCGATTGGTGGCAACGTCAATGAAAACTCGGGTGGCGTGCACTGTCTTAAATACGGCCTCACTCTGCATAACGTTCTGCGTGTGCGCGGAATACTCATGAACGGTGAGATTGTTGAATTTGGGGGCTTAGCACCAGATGCCCCTGGACTCGATCTACTCGCCATCATGATGGGCAGCGAGGGCATGCTCGCAGTGGTCACTGAAGTTACAGTCAAGCTGGTAGCGAAACCAAAATTGGCTCGCGTCATCATGGCGAGTTTTGATGACATCGAAAAAGGTGGTAACGCAGTTGCTGCCATTATTGCTGCTGGCATTATTCCTGCTGGCTTGGAGATGATGGACAAAGCTACCACTCGCGCCGTAGAAGAATTTGTGCATGCAGGTTACGACTTAGACGCTGCAGCTATTTTGCTCTGCGAATCCGATGGCACTCCAGAAGAAGTAGCCGAAGAAATTGAGCGCATGACCAAAGTGCTTGAAGAAGCTGGTGCAAGCGGTATTCAGATTTCTAAAGATGAAGGTGAACGCTTAAAGTTTTGGAGTGGTCGTAAGAACGCTTTCCCAGCCGCGGGTCGCTTGGCCCCAGACTACTATTGCATGGATGGCACTATCCCTCGCCGTCATATTGCTACGCTCCTCAAGCGCATTCAGGGGATGGAAGAAAAGTACGGCCTTGGATGTTTAAACGTATTCCATGCGGGTGACGGCAATATGCATCCCCTGATTTTATTTAATGGTGCTGACCAAGAAGAATGGCATCGTGCAGAAGAATTCGGCACTGAAATATTAGAAGCCTGTGTAGAACTCGGTGGCACGATCACTGGTGAGCATGGTGTTGGTATTGAAAAAATTAATTCAATGTGTGTGCAGTTTGGTGAAGGTGAACGTGAATCTTTCTGGGGTGTGAAGAGTGCCTTTGATCCAGAAAAATTGCTCAACCCAGATAAAGCTATCCCAACTTTAAGTCGCTGCGCAGAATATGGTCGTATGCGTATTAGCGGCGGCCAATTGCCTCACCCAGAGTTGGAGCGCTTTTGATGAGTCACTCCCATCCACAAATTAATGCATTCCAAGAGCAAATTCTTAATGCAGCAAAGAATAAAACCCTGCTCTCTATTAAAGGCGGAGGTACTAAATCTTGGTACGGCAACCCGAATAGCCATACCAAACTAGATACACGTACTTACTCCGGTATTTTGGAGTACCAGCCAGAAGAATTAGTCATTACCGCTTGTGCAGGCACTCCGCTAAAAGAAATTGAAGCGGCTCTCAAAGAAAAGAATCAGGTGCTTGCTTTTGAACCACCGCACTTTGGTGAGAAGGCAACCTTTGGCGGCGCCATTGCTGCTGGGCTTGCTGGTCCAGGACGTATTACCGTTGGTAACTTTCGTGACTTTGTATTAGGCGCTCGCATTATCGATGGCAAAGGCCAAGATCTTTCCTTTGGCGGGAAGGTAATGAAGAACGTAGCGGGATATGACGTCTCTCGTTTGCTGCCTGGCTCTTTAGGAACGCTTGCTCTTTTGTTAGAAGCCTCAGTCAAGGTCTTACCTAAACCTGCGGCGACCGCAACCTTACGTTGCCAAATCTCCCAAGAGAAAGCGCTCAAAATATTGAATGAATGGGCTGGACAGCCACTACCTTTATCTGCAAGCTGCTGGATTGGTTCCACTACGGGTGGTGATGGAGAGCTAACTTTCCGTCTCGCTGGTGCGGCAGCGGCTGTAAAGGCTGCAATTCCTCTCATGAGCTCTTTGGTTATGGCCACTGAGGTTAATCCTGAAACTGCAGAACATTTCTGGAATGATTTACGTGAGCAATATCTTTCTGCATTTGCTAATCTAGGTGCTGATCAAACACTTTATCGTTTAGCGCTACCTGCAGCCTGTGGGCCACTTACTATCACTGGCGCCTCAGATGAAATTGTTCTGGAGTGGCACGGTCAACAACGTTGGATTACAGCGCCTGGTAATGAGGCTACCTTTAAAGCTATCAAGGCCATTGCTAATTCCCATGGCGGACATGCAACTCGCTTTAGACAGGGCGCCAATGTAGACCCTAGCAATCAGCGCTTTACTTTGTTATCAGAGCAGACTCACTCCTTTGCCCTTGAGGCAGTGCAAGAGCGCCTAAGATCAGCTTTTGATCCTGCAGGTGTATTCGCTACTAAACGTCTTCCATAAGTATTTCTATGCAAACTCAACTCGCTTCTCAATTTGCCAACACGCCGGAAGGTATCGAGGCAGCCCGCATTCTGGGCAAATGTGTTCACTGTGGTTTTTGTACGGCCACCTGCCCTACCTATCAAATACTAGGCGATGAGTTAGATGGGCCTCGCGGACGCATCTATCTAATTAAGCAGATCGCCGAAGGGCAGGCACCCACTGAAAAGACTCGCTTGCATTTAGATCGCTGTTTAACATGTCGCAATTGCGAGAGTACTTGCCCGAGCGGTGTTCAATACGGCAACTTAATAGACATAGGTCGCAAGTGGGCAGAAGACAATACGCCTGAGCGCCCAATCGGCCAACGCTTGACCCGTTGGGCCCTAAAAGAAGGTTTAACTAAGCCCGCTTTATTTAATACAGCAATGACTCTAGGTCGTTTAGTACGCCCATTGATGCCAAGCGGTATCAAACGCAAGATCCCACTGACTGTAAATAAAGCATTGGCTAATTCCACCGATGCTTATGCAAGACCCACTGCAGCTCATCAGCGCAAAATGGTTTTGCTAGAGGGTTGTGTTCAGCCTGGCATGCTCCCGAATATCAATTCAGCAACAGCGCGTGTGCTTAACGCGTTAAAGATTCAAATGATTAGCGCGCCCAATGCCACTTGCTGTGGAGCACTACGCTATCACCTTAATGATCAAGCTGGCGGTTTAGATAATGCCAAGCAAAATATTGATGCGTGGTGGCCTTTGGTTGAAAGTGGTATAGAAGCCATTGTCATGACTGCATCTGGTTGTGGTGTGATGGTGAAGGACTATGGACATCTATTTGCAAATGATCCTATCTATGCAGCCAAAGCGAAAAAGATTTCAGATCTGACCAAGGATATTTCTGAAATACTGCCTTCCTTGCAAAATGAGCTGGTGCAGCTAGTAGGCACAGATCCAAAACCAGGTGTCGTTTATCACCCACCTTGCACCTTGCAACACGGCCAACAAATTCGCGGTAAGGTTGAGGGATTACTTTCTAGTATCGGTATTGGTGTGCGTTTATGTGCGGACAGCCATCTTTGCTGCGGCTCTGCAGGCACTTACTCCGTTACTCAACCAGAACTTTCTGAGCAACTTCGTAAAAACAAGTTAACTCACTTAAACGCTGCCTGCGAGGAATCTGGTGCAGCGGTCATTGTTTCTGGAAACATTGGCTGCATCACCCATCTACAGCAAGAAGATACCCCAGTAGTGCATTGGATTGAAATCGTAGATCAATTACTTAGCAAATCTTCTAAGGCCTCATGAATTCCATTGTCGTCAATCTGATGCAAGTCAGAGCAAGGATTGAACTTGCTGCCCTAGCAGCAAAGCGTGAGCCGGAAGAGATTGAACTTTTAGCCGTTAGCAAAACCTTTCCAGCTTCAGCAGTTGAGGAAGCTATGCATGCTGGTCAATCAGTCTTTGGTGAAAACTATGTGCAAGAGGCCATTGAAAAAATTGAGAAGCTAGCCAAATTACGCCCTTGGTTGAACTGGCATTTCATTGGACCTTTGCAGAGCAATAAAACCAGAGAAGTAGCCCAACACTTCGATTGGGTTCATAGTGTGGACCGCCTCAAAATTGCAGAACGCCTATCCGCCCAACGTGGCGAGTTTCCAGATTTACCACCATTGATGGTTTGCGTACAAATCAATGTTAGCGAGGAAGAGAGCAAAAGCGGCATTTCTCTGGTTGAAGTTGAAGAACTCTGTAACGCTATTACCTCTTTGCCAAACTTAGTTCTGCGGGGCTTGATGGCTATTCCAGCACCTAATCCAGACCCCGTCTTGCAACGCCAGGCTTTTGCAGCCGTACAAGATTGTTTCAAGCGCATACAGGCCAGCCATTTCACTGAACTTGGTTATCAGTTCTTTGACACCCTTTCGATGGGTATGTCCGATGATTTAGAGGCCGCCATCGCTGAAGGTAGCACCGTAGTTCGTGTTGGTACAGCCATTTTCGGGAAGCGCGATAAGATTAGCAAATGAGCAAAAATAAAATCGCACAAAACAATAGCAATGCGCACATTACCTTTATTGGTGGCGGCAATATGGGGCGCGCCCTCATTAGCGGCCTTCTTGCTAGTGGATTCGAATCCAATCAAATCTCTGTTGTAGAAGCAAATGCTGCAACCGCCCTCAAGCTGCACGAAGATTTTGGCGTTCAAGGCATTAGTGCCTTAGAACATATCGCTTTTGACTTCTCTAAAAATAATGTGCTTGTCATGGCGATCAAACCCCAAGACTTCAATGTCGTTGCCAAAGGTTTGGCAACTAAACTTAAGCATGCTAGCGCTCCCGGCCCACTCATTCTGAGCATCGCTGCCGGTATTCGCCTAAAAGATATGAGTCGCTGGCTTGATCACACACGCTGTGTGCGCGCTATGCCCAATACTCCAGCCTTAATTGGTAAAGGGATTACCGGGCTTTTTGCAGATGCCGCTGTAGATCAGTCTGATCGCGCCTTAGCTGAAACTATTTGTAATGCGGTAGGCCAAACCGTTTGGGTAAAAGAAGAAAAATTGATGGATGCAGTAACTGCTGTTTCTGGTAGTGGCCCAGCCTATGTCTTTGCATTTTTAGAGGCAATGCAATCTGCTGGGGAGAAGCTTGGTCTTGATTCAGAGACAGCGCGCAAGCTGGCTTATGCCACTCTTGAAGGTGCTACACAGCTCGCCCATAACTCTGATGAGCACGCTGGTGTTCTCCGCGAAAGAGTTACTTCCAAAGGTGGAACTACTGCTGCCGCTCTAGATGTGATGAAACAACAAGGTTGGCATGAAATTTTAGAAAAAGCGATTGATGCAGCCAGTCAGCGCGGTAAAACAATGGGCGATGAACTCGGCCAGAGTTAGTTAATACCTAGACCCAGCACAATTCCCAGAAATAAAAATCCGCCTAACCAGTTGTTATGGCGGAATGCTTTAAAGCAATTGTCTCTATTGCGAGTTGAAACTAACTTCAAGTGATAGATCGCGCAAGCCAATGCTGCGAACCAACCCACTAAAAAATAATTGCTTAAGTTAGCCAATTGCGCCACCCATAACTGACTCAGAAAAAGCATCCCGTAGCTTATTGCTATAGCGACGACATCATACTGACCAAAAGTAATGGCCGATGTTCTCAACCCTAGGCGCAGATCATCGTCGCGATCAACCATGGCATAAGCGGTGTCATAAGCAATTGCCCAAAAGATGTTCCCAATAAATAAGCACCAAGCCTCTAGGGGAATGAAATCCAAAATAGCCGCATACGCCATCGGAATACCAAAGCCAAAGGCAATGCCTAAGACAGCTTGGGGCATGGCAAAAAAGCGTTTGGTAAAGGGATAGAGGAAGGCTACTAGCAAAGCAAGCACGGATAGTTGTTTTGTAAATACATTCAGGGGCTGAATGAATAAAAACGCAATCAAGGCCAATACTCCAGCCACAGCTATGGCCTCTTTGCCCGAGATTTTTCCACTTGTGACTGGGCGATCTTGGGTACGGTTAACATGACGATCAAAATCACGATCAGCATAGTCGTTGATTGCGCAGCCCGCACTACGCATCAAAAATGTGCCAACAATAAAGATCAGCAAAATAGATAAATCAGGCACGCCACTGCTTGCCAACCAAAGAGCCCAGAGCGTAGGCCACAATAGTAATAGCGTACCAATCGGCTTATCTAGCCTGATTAGGTACCCGTAAGAAATAAAACGATCTTTTAAATTCATAAAGTAATTATCAAGCCTTCAGAAATTCTGCTCGAGATCCGAGCCAGCGCTCTAAATGACGCTCTACCAGATCTGCATGCTCAGCGAGTAAGCGCTCAGCCGCCTGTTGAGCCAACTCAATTAACCAGGCGTCGCGTTGCAAATCAACAAAGCGCAACATCGCATCCCCTGATTGCTTTGCACCCAATAATTCACCCGGACCACGCAGAGATAAATCTCGCTCGGCAATCACAAAACCATCCGAGGTCTCACGTAAAGTTTGTAGGCGCTCTTTGGCCGCCATTGAAAGTGGTTCGGCATACATCAAAATACAAACCGAATCCGCAGACCCCCTACCCACGCGCCCGCGTAATTGATGAATCTGAGCATAACCAAAACGCTCAGCATGCTCAATCACCATTAACGCCGCATTGGGTACGTCTACCCCAACCTCAATTACCGTAGTAGCCACTAAAAGCTGAATCTCATTTGCCTTGAAGGCAGCCATGACTGCCGCTTTTTCTTCTGCTTTTAATCTGCCATGCACCAAGCCAACCTTAAAGTCAGGTAAAGCCTGTGTCAGTTGCTCAAAGCTCTCAACTGCAGTTTGCAATTGCAGCACTTCAGACTCTTCAATGAGAGGGCAAACCCAGTACGCTTGCAACCCCTTGGATAACCAACTTTGCAAACCACCGATCACCTCATCACGACGGCTGGCTTTAACTACCTTGGTAGCAATCGGCTTTCGGCCAGGAGGCAATTCATCAATGACAGAGACATCTAAGTCTGCATAGTAGGTCATCGCTAAAGTGCGTGGTATTGGTGTCGCTGACATCATCAACTGATGGCAGTAAAACAATTCTGAGCCAACCCGTTGCTGAATCTCTAAACGCTGCCTCACTCCAAAGCGATGTTGCTCATCAATCACTGCGAGGCCAAGTTTGGCAAAGCTCACATTTTCTTGAATAAGAGCATGCGTACCAATAATAAGTTGGGCTTGCCCATTCTCGATCACTTCTTGCGCCAATCGTTTTTCTTTGGCTTTCAGACTCCCTGACAGCCAAGCGATTTTTACCCCCAAAGGTTCAAACCATTCTTTCATTTTGAGGTAGTGCTGCTCAGCCAAAATCTCCGTAGGCGCCATGATGGCGGCTTGATATCCATGATCCATGGCCCGCGCCGCAGCTAAGGCAGCCACTACGGTCTTGCCGCTACCCACATCCCCCTGCAAAAGGCGATTCATCGGAAATGATTGAGAAAGGTCATTACTAATTTCAGACCAAACACGATCTTGAGAATTAGTTAATTTAAAAGGTAATACCTTTAACAAACCCTCTTCAAAGCTTTGTTTCTTTGCCCTTGGAAAGCTGGGTGCATGTCGCTCCCGACGAATCGCATGGGCACGCTTTAACGAAATTTGCTGAGCAAGGAGTTCCTCAAACTGCACTCGACGCCAAGCAGGATGAGTGCGCTCTAGTAATGCCTGGGTATTTGCATCAGCAGGCGGTTGGTGCAAATAGGTAATCGCCGCTTGCAAGTTTGGCCAATCATGACTAGGCAGTAACTCTGCCATTAGATCTTTGGGTAAGAACTCAGCCAGACTATCTTGCAGGCTTGGGTCACGTAAGGCTTGTGACACTGCTTTACGAATAATGGTTTGCGAGACTCCAACACTTGCTGGATAAACTGGAGTCAAACTAGCAGGCAAAGGTGTATCTGGAGCGACAGCTCTCACCGTAGGGTGCACCATCTCTGGACCCTGAAAACCTTCACGCACTTCTCCGCGGACTCGAATATTGACCCCGACAGCCATTTGTTTTTGCTGGCTAGGGTAGAAGTTTAGGAAGCGCAGATTTAAGGTTTCAGTTTCGTCCTCGATGGTCACCACCATCTGCCTTCTGGGCCTAAATAAGACCTGATTGCGAATAACTACACCCTGGGTCTGGGCTGAGTTAAATCGACCCTGATGTATGGCCTCCTCGATCGTGAGTAGCTCGGTCTCATCCTCATAACGGGATGGCAAGTGCAAAGCAAGGGCCATAGGGCTGTCTAAACCCATCTTTTGGAGTGTGCTTGGCGCTTGTTTAGTAGTCATCGTTAAAATCTAATACCTGATGGTAATGCTATGCAACTCTCCGACTTTAATTACGAACTCCCACCCGAACTAATCGCCCAACATCCCTTGGCGAATAGAACCGATAGCCGCCTCTTAGAGGTCAAGGCTGATGGGCCAAATCACGTCCAATTGGTAGATCGACAGTTTAAGGACATTCTGCGCATTGTTCAGCCCGGGGACTTATTAGTCTTTAATGACACCAAGGTTATTCCTGCGCGCTTACACGGCAAAAAGGAGACTGGCGGGAACGTGGAACTGCTCATTGAACGCATTAGCGGTGAAAAGCAGGCTTGGGTACAAATTAGAGCCTCTAAGGTGCCTAAGACTGGAATCACTGTTCATATTCACAATCAGGCTGGCGAAACCTTTCCTGTAGAGATGATTGGGTACGACGGACGTTTTTATGAGGTTCGCTTTCCGGAGAATGTGTTTTCTTTGCTTGAGCGTTTTGGTGAGCTCCCATTGCCCCCCTATATTGAGCATCAACCGGACGGTGAAGATGCGCAGCGTTATCAAACGGTAGTTGCCAAAAATCCAGGGGCGGTAGCTGCCCCAACAGCAGGCTTACATTTTGATGAAGCAATTTTGCAAAAGCTAAAGGATGCTGGCATAAATCACGCAACCGTCACACTTCATGTCGGTGCAGGAACATTTACCCCTGTACGCGAAGAAGATCTTTCAAAACATAAGATGCACTACGAATGGTTCTCCATTCCCAATGAGACATTAGAAGCAATTAAGGTCACCAAGAAAAATGGTGGCAGAGTTGTTGCGGTAGGCACTACTAGTCTGCGCGCCCTAGAGAGCCAGGCTGCTAGCGGGAAAAGTAGCGGTGAGACTAATCTCTTTATTACCCCCGGCTACCAATTTAAAACGGTAGATTGTTTGTTAACCAACTTTCATCTGCCAAAATCTACCTTATTAATGTTGGTTAGCGCTTTTGCAGGAATGGATAACATCCGTGCTGCTTATCAACATGCCATTCATCAGAAGTATCGCTTCTTCAGCTATGGAGATGCGATGTTTCTTTGTCGACTCGAGAATCCAAAGTTATGACCAAACCTGTTCACTTCAATATCCTGGCGCGCGACTCGCAAAGCCCAGCCCGCCTTGGTCAGCTTGACCTTCCACATGGCAGCGTGCAAACGCCAATCTTTATGCCCGTAGGAACCTATGGCACCGTCAAGGCAATGACGCCGCGTGATTTGAATGAAGCCAAGGCACAAATTATTTTGGGCAACACCTTTCATCTCTGGTTAAGACCAGGATTAGATGTGATTAAAAAACATGGTGGCTTGCATCGTTTTATGGGTTGGGACAAACCGATCCTCACTGACTCTGGTGGCTTTCAGGTATTTAGTTTGGGTGCGCTGCGCAAGATCTCTGAAGAGGGTGTTACTTTTGCATCTCCAATTAATGGCGACAAATTATTTATGTCTCCAGAAGTGTCGATGGAAATTCAGGCGGTGCTCAATAGCGATATCGCGATGCAGTTTGATGAATGCACTCCTTATGAAATCAAAGGTCAACCCACCTCTGAAAAAACAGCTCGTGCATCACTAGAAATGTCTTTGCGATGGGGTGATCGCTCCCTTAAGCGCTTCCGCGAGCTCCACACTGGCAACGGACTCTTTGGCATTGTCCAAGGTGGCATGTTCGAGAATCTTCGTGAATTTTCTTTAGATGCCGTAAGCCAGCAAGGTTTTGATGGGATTGCTATTGGCGGCTTATCAGTTGGAGAGCCCAAACCCGAGTTTGAGCGGATTCTGAATTTCACTGCGCCCAAATTGCCAGAACATATGCCTCATTATTTAATGGGTGTTGGCACTCCAGAAGATCTGATATTGGGCGTTAGCCTAGGTATTGATATGTTCGATTGCGTGATGCCAACCCGTAACGCCCGCAATGGCTGGCTTTTTACCCGCTTTGGCGACCTCAAGCTCCGTAATTCTGGGTACAAGGACGATGATCGACCGGTAGACCCTACCTGTGCCTGCTATACCTGCCAAAACTTCACCAGATCCTACTTAAATCACCTCCAAAAGGCGAATGAGATCCTAGGGTCTCAGCTAAACACCATCCATAACCTGTCCTACTACCTCCAGCTGATGACTGAAGTCCGCGAGGCTCTGAGTAAAGACCGCTTTAGCGCCTATCGTGAGGAATTTCATAGCAATCGCCAGCGTGGTGTTGAGCCTGGACAGGACTAATAGCCCTACAGGGGGCAAAACCCCCTGTAAATCACCTCCAAAGCCCCACACAGTTTAGAATTGCGGGTTACGGCCATCGGTTTAAAGGTCGAAAAATATCGCAGTTTTTAATTGGTAATTAACGGAGGTTTTGTATGTGGATTAGTAACGCTTTTGCCCAAGCTCCTGCAGCGGGCGCAGATTCCAGTGGCTTGATGAGCTTTCTCCCTTTAATTTTGATGTTTGCAGTTTTGTACTTCATCATGATTCGCCCACAAATGAAGCGTCAAAAAGAAACTAAGGCAATGCTCGAGTCATTAGGCGTTGGTGATGAGGTTGTTACTGTTGGCGGCATCATGGGCAAAGTAACGGCATTGAAAGACCAAGTGGTTACCGTTGAAATTTCTGCTGGCACTGAAGTGCACATGCAAAAAGGTGCCATCACCACAGTATTGCCAAAAGGCACACTGAAGTCTGCTTAATGCATCCGCATAATTTGTTTGATTAAAAGTATCTCAATATGAATCGCTATCCTCTCTGGAAATATCTAGTCATTGCCGTTGCATTGCTAATCGGCGGACTATATTCACTACCCAATTTCTATGGAGAGGCTCCAGCAGTTCAAGTCTCGTCTGCCAAGCCAACCATCAAGGTTGATTTGGCAACGCAGGCTCGTGTCGAAAAGATTCTTGCAGAAGCCAACATTAATAACACCGGCCTCTTCTTCGAAGTCGCTGGCAATGTAGGCTCCATTAAAGTTCGCTTTAATAACACTGATATTCAGTTACGCGCACGCGATCTCTTGCAGCAAAAATTAAATGTAGATCAAAATGATCCCAACTTCACCGTTGCCTTAAACCTACTGTCTAATACTCCGGGCTGGTTAAGTGCAATCAACGCATTACCAATGCCACTAGGTCTTGATTTGCGTGGCGGCGTCTATTTCCTCTTGCAAGTGGATATGAAGGGCGCAGTCCAGAAAAAAGTAACTTCCTTGGCGGGCGATATTCGCAGTCAATTACGTGACAAGAGCATTCGCCATCAAGGTATTGAGCGTGGCGCTGATTTCATCTCAATTAATTTCGCCAATGTCGAAGATGCTGAACAAGCACGCTCATTGCTAACAACGACACAACCTGAACTAATTTGGCTCATTAAATCAAATGGCTCGCTACCTAAGTTGGTAGGTGAATTTAAACCATCCGCCCTTAAAGCCATTCAAGATAACGCCGTTAAGCAAAACATCATCACCCTGAATAAGCGTGTGAACGAGTTAGCTGTTAAGGAGCCAGTGATTCAACAACAAGGCGCTGAGCGTATTGTTGTGCAGTTACCTGGTGTACAAGATACTGCTCGTGCCAAAGACATCATTGGTCGCACAGCAACTCTAGAGTCTCGCTTGGCTGACCCCTTGGTGTCTACCATCGCCTTAGGCGAAACTCCTCCTCCAGGCATGGATACTTTCCGCTTTGGTGAAAACCGTTTGGGCGTATTTAAAAAATCAGTCATCTTCAGTGGCGACCGTATTACGGATGCTAGCGCTGGCTTTGACCAAAACCAACGCCCTGCAGTCAACATCTCCCTAGATGCTGCTGGTGGTCGCGTTATGCAAGAAGTGACTCGCGAAAATATCGGCAAGCCGATGGGCATGATCTTGTTTGAAAAGGGTAAAGGCGAAGTGCTCACCATCGCCACCATTCAAAGTGAGTTTGGCTCTAAGTTCCAGATCACTGGTCAGCCAACTACCGAGAGCGCGAATGACTTAGCTCTACTCTTGCGCGCCGGGTCATTAGCAGCACCAATGGAAATCATTGAAGAACGCACTATTGGACCAAGTCTTGGCGCAGAAAATATTGAGAAGGGCTTTAAGTCGCTCTTAATCGGTTTTACAGCTATCGCGATTTTCATGATGGCCTACTACTTACTATTTGGCACTTTCTCTGTTGTTGCTTTGGCCGTGAACTTGCTCTTGCTCATCTCGGTGTTGTCAATGTTGCAAGCAACTCTGACCTTGCCTGGCATCGCCGCGATGGCCTTGGCTCTCGGTATGGCGATTGACTCCAACGTGTTGATTAACGAGCGTATTCGTGAAGAGTTACGCAATGGGGCCGCACCGCAAACTGCAATTGCCGTTGGTTTCGATAAAGCCTGGGCAACGATTCTGGACTCTAACGTAACGACTTTGATTGCCGGTCTAGCCTTATTGGCATTTGGATCAGGTCCTATCAAAGGCTTCGCAGTGGTTCATTGCCTAGGTATTCTGACTTCAATGTTCTCGGCTGTCTTCTTCTCGCGTGGCCTTGTTAACCTCTGGTACGGCAGACATAAGAAGATTCAAAAACTCGCTATTGGCCAAGTTTGGCGCCCACAGGAGAAATAAGACATGGAATTTTTCCGGATTAAAAAAGATATTCCCTTTATGCGCCATGCGTTGGTGCTCAATGCGATTTCTTTAGTCACTTTTTTAGCTGCAGTCTTTTTCCTCTGGCATAACGGCCTGCATCTCTCCATCGAATTTACTGGTGGTACGGTGATGGAAGTCAGCTATCCACAAACTGCGCCTTTGGACTCTATTCGCGCCAAGGTTGAGAAGCTCGGCTATGCCGATACTCAGATTCAGAACTTTGGTAGCTCACGCGATGTCATGATTCGCCTGCCACTGCAAAAAGATACTGAGGGCAAGTTGATTTCTTCTGCCGATCAGAGCACGGCAGTAATGCAAGCGCTTGAACCAGCCGCTACTGGTGTGAAATTGCAACGCGTTGAGTTTGTTGGCCCACAAGTTGGTCAAGAGCTGGCTATTGATGGCTTAAAAGCACTCATCTTTGTGATCATTGGCATCGTGGTGTACCTATCCTTCCGTTTTGAGTGGAAGTTTGCGCTTGCCGGCATCATTGCGAACTTACATGACGTTGTCATTATCTTAGGCTTCTTTGCCTTCTTCCAGTGGGAGTTCTCCCTCTCAGTGTTGGCGGCTGTTCTTGCGGTTCTGGGCTATTCAGTAAACGAATCTGTGGTGATCTTTGACCGTATTCGTGAGAACTTCCGCAAATATCGCAAGATGAATACCCGCGAAATCATTGATAACGCAATTACAAGCACTATCAGCCGTACCGTAATCACTCACGGCAGTACTGAGATGATGGTCCTGGCAATGCTGGTCTTTGGAGGTCCAACACTCTTCTACTTTGCATTAGCGCTGACCATTGGTATTTTGTTTGGTATCTACTCTTCTGTCTTCGTTGCTGCGGCATTGGCTATGTGGCTTGGTGTGACACGCGAAGATTTAGTGAAGGGTGATAAAAAGCCAGATGATGATGCCCGCAAAGATGATCCCAACTACGGAGCGCGGGTCTAACTAAGCCTTCTTAGTTCACGTCAGTATTGTTGATCAAGGGCCGCTAGGATTCTGTTAGTTGCACCTTGGTGTTCAGTTGAATAAGCCTGAGCAGCGGCACCCATCTTCGCCAGCTCAGCAGTATTCAGAAGTAATTCTTTCAAAGCCTCCATTAAAGCTATTGGCTCCGTTAAAAGCAATTCGCCATGAATGCGTTTAGCTGCGCCACTATCAATCGCATCTAAGGCAGCCTGTTGAAAGTTATAGGTGTGCTCACCCAAAAGAACAGGACAGCCAGCTGCACAAGCCTCAATCAAGTTTTGACCTCCAAAGGGCAGCAAGCTTCCACCCATAAGCACTAAGTCAGAAGCGCTGTAATACATCGGCATCTCACCCATGGAGTCGCCCAAAACAATATCCAATCCAGCACACTCACTCGGAATGCCAGACCACTCGCTACGACGGCGAAACTTGAAACTAGCATTGCTAATTTGATCTGCTACATCTGCGAAGCGCTCGGGATGGCGCGGAACCAGACAAAGTAATGGAGGAGTTGCAAATGCATTACTTAAGAGTAAATCTTTCCAAGCCTTCAGAATGATGGCCTCCTCTCCATCGCGCGTGCTCGCTGCACATACCAGCAAGCGATTTCCTGCATGTAGCTCCCTTTGCCATTCTTTACCCTCAGCAAGCAATTTTGGATCGAGTGGAACATCAAATTTCAGATTGCCGGTAATAACCACATTTTTAACGCCTAGGCTACGGTAACGCTCAGCATCAAACGCAGTCTGCGCCAGGATTCCCGTAAAGGCCTGGAATAATGCGCGCCCCGCTTTACCAAATCGATTAACGCGTCTAGCGCTTCTCTCGGAGAGACGGGCATTAACTAGAAATAAAGGTAAACCAATTTCTTTACAACGAAAGACCACAGTCGGCCATGCCTCAGTTTCCATGAAGAGGCCAAACTTAGGTTTAAATGTCTTCAAAAAATGCTCTACAGTCCAGCACAGATCGTAGGGCAAATAGACTTGACGAATTTGCCCAGCAGCAATCTCTTTAGCAAATAACTGCTTGCCAGTGCGACGTCCGTTCAAAGTCATGTGGGTGAGCAAAATAGATTCGCCCTTGGCAAGATAGGCTTCAATCAATGGTTGAGCAGCGCGCGTCTCACCTACCGAAACCGCGTGAATCCAAATAGAGCCCCGAGTAATAGGCTTGCTGTAGCCAAAGCCCAATCGCTCAGGAATGTGATGAAGATAGGAGAAGGCGTGACGTGCACGCCAAGCTAAACGTATAAATGCTAATGGCAATAAGAGATGCCATAGCAATTGATAAGCAGCAAACCAGACCCTGGGACGCGCCCCGTATTCTGAATTGGTAGTCAAACTCACTTTTTGAGACGTTCGGTCAATTCGACCGCCTTACCTAGGTAAGAAGATGGTGTCATCTCCAACAAACGGGCTTTTGCATCCTCAGGAATTTTCAAACCACGAATAAAGGTTTGCAGGTCTGCTTGATTAATCCCTTTGCCACGAGTCAATTCTTTTAACTGCTCATAGGGATTCTCGATGCCGTAACGGCGCATCACAGTTTGTACCGGCTCAGCCAATACTTCCCAACATGCGTCTAAATCAGCAGCGATTGCAGCATGATTTACCTCTAACTTACCAAGGCCGCGCAAGGCGCTGTCATAAGCCAATACGCTATGACCAAATGCAGGGCCTAGATTGCGCAATACTGTAGAGTCAGTCAAGTCACGTTGCCAACGAGAGATTGGTAATTTTTCTGCAAGATGACGCAGCAATGCATTGGCAACACCCAAGTTACCTTCAGAGTTTTCAAAATCAATCGGGTTCACTTTATGGGGCATAGTTGATGAACCGATCTCACCTGCTTTAGTGCGCTGCTTAAAGTAACCAACAGAGATATAAGCCCAGAAGTCACGGTCCATATCCAAAAGAATCGTATTGGCACGAGCGATCGCATCAAAGAGCTGAGCCATTCCATCGTGCGGCTCAATTTGAATGGTATAGGGATTAAATGTTAGTCCTAGACGTTTTTCAACCACACTCTTGGAAAAATTTTCCCAATCAAAATCAGGATAGGCTGATATGTGAGCGTTGTAGTTACCTACTGCGCCATTCATCTTGCCAAGTAAAGGGGCAGCAGCGATAGACTCGATCGCATGCTCTAAACGCTTGGCAATATTGGCGATCTCTTTACCCAAGGTGCTTGGTGAGGCTGGCTGGCCATGAGTGCGAGAGAGCAAAGGAACTTTAGCGTTCTCAATCGCGAGATCAGTCAATACTGAAAGTACTTTTCTGAGTTGCGGCAAGAGCACCTCATCGCGGGCACCGCGCAACATTAAACCATGAGAAGTATTGTTAATGTCTTCTGAGGTACAAGCAAAGTGAATGAACTCACTTGCTTTTAATAAATCTGGTCGTCCAGCAACTTTTTCTTTTAAGAAGTACTCCACTGCTTTTACATCATGGTTAGTTACCGCTTCGATATCTTTAATACGCTGGGCATCCGCATCAGAAAAGTTTTCTGGAAGTGAAAGTAAAAAAGCTTCGTCAGCAGCATTAATTTTTGGGACATCAGGCAAGCCGGCAGAAGCCAACGCCAAGAGCCAATGAATCTCTACAAAAACACGTTGGCGCATAAAAGCGGCTTCAGAAAGCCATGGACGCAAGGCATCCAGTTTTCCGGCATAACGGCCATCTAGGGGTGAAAGGGCATTGAGGGTTGAAAGCGGCTGACTCACGAATATTGCCTTTGCATTGAATATGTCAATAAAAGCTGATTTTAATGCGTTCTGGCATACAGCAAACCCCAAATAGGATCGCTATACTTGAGCCCATGAAACTTATCGGATCCCTCACCAGCCCCTATGTACGCAAAGTACGCATTGTTTTTAACGAGAAAAAGGTTGATGTTGACCTTGAATTAGAGAATGTCTGGGCTGCAGACACCAAAATAGCCCTAAACAACCCCCTTGGCAAGGTTCCTTGCCTCATGGCTGACGATGGCGAGGCTATTTATGACTCCCGCGTCATCGCTGAATACGCTGATGGCCTAAGCCCAGTCAGCAAGCTCATTCCAGCAGATAATCGTGAACGTGCCGCCGTGAAAACTTGGGAAGCGCTAGCAGACGGAGTGATGGATGCTGGCATTTTGGCCCGTTTAGAGCGCACCTTGCGCCCAGCAGAACAACAAAGCCAAACTTGGTATGACCGCCAGATGGGTAAGATCAATGATGCCTTACGTCAAATGTCTGAACAACTGGGTGGAAATGCTTGGTGTCACGGCAATCAAATCACCTTGGCAGATATCGCCGTAGGTTGCGCAATCGGATATTTATTATTTCGCTTTCCAGAAGTGAAATGGCAAACACAATATCCAAATTTAGATCGTCTGTATCAAAAATTATTACAGCGACCTTCTTTTATTGAAACCGAGCCACCGGCCGCTTAATTAACTTGTCGCTGAAGAAAAAATGCCAATCAGTTTTGATTGGCATTTTTGTATCTACTACTTGCTGATCAAAATTATGCAGAAATAATTCCACCACCCAAACAAATATCTCCGTCATACAAGACAGCAGATTGCCCTGGAGTAACAGCCCACTGCGCTTCTGGAAAACTTAAGTCGAAGCTTAGTGCTTCAGCACCAGCACTCAAAGTGCAAGCAGAGTCTGCTTGTCGATAACGGGTCTTAGCAGAATAATTTCCGGGTGTTGGTGCCGCACCAGAAACCCAACTGGCATCCATCGCAGCAAGCTGATTAGCCAATAGCCACGGGTGTTCGTGGCCTTGCGCTACATACAAGGTGTTATTAGGAACATCCTTGCGCGCTACATACCAAGCGTCACCATTGCCATCTTGACTACCACCCAAACCAATACCCTTGCGTTGACCCAAGGTAAAGAAAGCTAAGCCCATATGCTCGCCAACTGTTTTACCTTCTGGGGTTTTTATCGGGCCAGGTACGCGCGGTAAATAGCGATTTAAGAATTCTCTAAAAGGACGTTCACCAATAAAGCAAATACCGGTGGAGTCTTTCTTTTTAGCATTGTGCAAACCAATTTGCTCTGCAATTTTTCTGACTTCCGTTTTTGGAATTTCTCCAAGCGGGAACATCACGTTTGCCAATTGTTGCTGCGTTAAGCGATGCAAGAAATAACTTTGGTCCTTACTGGCATCGACAGCTTTCAACAACTGCACTCTGCCGCCATCGTGACGTACACGCGCATAGTGACCTGTTGCAATAGCATCGGCGCCCAAACTCATGGCGTGATCTAAGAAAGCTTTGAACTTAATTTCGGCGTTACATAAAACATCAGGATTGGGTGTTCGCCCTGCAGCGTACTCGCGTAAGAAATCAGCAAATACGCGCTCACGATATTCGGCAGCAAAATTGACTGCTTCAACGTCTATTCCGATCATATCGGCGACCGAAACCACATCGAGCCAGTCTTGACGAGCAGAACAGTACTCGTCGTTATCGTCATCTTCCCAATTTTTCATAAAAAGGCCAATAACTTCGAAGCCCTGTTCCTTGAGCATCCAGGCAGCAACTGACGAATCTACCCCTCCAGACATGCCAATAACGACCTTTTTGGGCCTGGAAGATGGGATTGAGGAAGAATTAGGCTGGATCATCAAAAAAATGCGAAAATACTTGTAGACAGATAAACCCCATTGTAGAAGCCTCAACCAGGCTTCGCATGATTTTAGGCAAAACCATAACCGGTATACCTGGGGGCCCAATAAGTAGGTAAAACCTACCCTATTTATCTATAAAATAGACTTTTTATAAATTTTGCTTTTGGAGACATGCCATGCGCATAGGAGTGCCACTGGAAACAAGGCCTGGGGAAACTCGAGTAGCCGCCACACCAGAAACCGTTAAAAAATTAATTGGTCAAGGTCATACCGTCGTTATTCAAAAAGATGCCGGTGTAAAAGCCAGTCAACCTGACTCTGCATACGAAGCTGTCGGTGCAAGTATTGGAAGCGCTGCAGATGCATTCGGGGCAGAGATTGTTCTCAAAGTACGCGCGCCTGAAGCGGCCGAACTCAAACAAATCAAATCCGGTGCTGTGCTTTTGGGCATGCTCGATCCGTTTGATAACGACATGATTACAGCGATGGCTGCGCAAGGTGTTACTGCATTCTCTTTAGAGGCCGCACCACGCACAACCCGCGCACAAAGCATGGACGTTTTATCTTCACAGGCAAATATTGCTGGTTACAAAGCAGTATTGGTTGCGGCTAACGAATATCAACGCTTCATGCCAATGTTGATGACTGCTGCAGGAACCGTGAAAGCTGCTCGCATATTGATCTTGGGTGCTGGTGTTGCAGGCTTGCAAGCAATTGCCACAGCAAAACGTCTTGGCGCTGTGATTGAAGCATCTGATGTGCGTCCTGCCGCTAAAGAACAAATAGAATCTTTAGGTGCGAAGTTTGTTGACGTTCCTTATGAAACCGATGAAGAGCGTGAGATTGCTCAAGGCGTTGGTGGCTATGCCCGCCCGATGCCTGAAGCCTGGATGAAGCGTCAAGCGGCTTTGGTTGCAGAGCGCGCACAACAAGCTGACATCGTAATCACTACTGCATTGATTCCAGGACGAAAGCCGCCTGTGCTTTTGCATAGCGATACTGTTGCCAATATGAAGCCAGGATCGATCGTGATCGACTTGGCTGCTGGCAAAGGTGATAACGGCTCAGGTAACTGCCCATTAACGCAAGCAGACAAAGTAATTGATGTAAATGGCGTGAAAATTGTTGGCTACACCAACTTAGCTAGCATGGTTGCAGCAGATGCTTCTGCACTCTACTCACGCAACTTGCTCGACTTCATGAAACTCATTGTGGATAAAGAAGCCAATTTAGTTATCCCAAGTGATGATGACATCGTTACTGCTTGCTTAATGTGTCGTGATGGCCAAGCCATCCGCAAAAACTAATAGTAAAAATACTAAGGAAACAATATGGATCTCGCTGCCTTTCAAAGCATCCTCACCGTTCAAAACATTACCGTGTTTGTATTAGCCATCTTTGTTGGCTATCACGTAGTTTGGAACGTAACGCCAGCATTGCATACGCCTTTAATGGCGGTTACTAATGCCATCTCCGGCATCATCATCGTTGGCGCATTGCTCCAAACTGAAGTTATCGGTGGCGATGAAATCACCCTCACCAGCATCATCGGTGCAGTAGCGGTATTCCTCGCGTCTATCAATATTTTTGGTGGCTTTATGGTCACCCGTCGCATGCTTGAAATGTTCAAGAAAAAAGCTCCCAAAGCTGATGCGGCTGGAACCAAATAAACCTAGAACAAGACCTATATAGAGACCAAAACTATGTCAAACATAACCGCCATTTCTTATCTCATTTCATCGGTGTTGTTCATCCTCGCTTTGCGTGGCTTGTCTTCACCAACCACTTCACGTCAAGGCAATACCTTTGGCATGATTGGTATGTTGTTAGCCGTTTTTACTACTTTCTTCATTCCTGATTTCAAACCTGTCATCTCATTGATTGGTGTTGCAATTGTGGGTGGCGCAATCATTGGAACGCTTGCCGCTAAACGCGTGCAAATGACCAAGATGCCTGAGTTAGTTGCTTTGATGCACTCCTTCGTAGGTTTGTCAGCTGTGTTAATTGCGATCGCTGCTGTATTTAATCCAGCGCATGACCATACTGGTGCACAGAAGATTGAGCTTTTCATTGGCGCGTTTATTGGTGCCATTACCTTTACCGCATCTGTCATTGCATTTGGTAAGTTATCCGGCAAAGTCAGTGGTAAGCCAGTTACTTTCGCTGGTCAACATTTGCTGAATTTGATTTTGGCTGTCTCAATGGTTGGCGCTGGTATTGCTTATTACATGGGTGATAGCCACGCAGCTTTCTTGGCAATGTGTGCCGTTGCTTTGGTATTGGGCGTGACCTTGATCATCCCTATCGGTGGCGCTGATATGCCGGTGGTTGTATCCATGCTGAACAGCTATTCAGGTTGGGCAGCGGCCGGTATTGGCTTCACCTTAAACAACCCAGTATTGATTATTGCGGGTGCTTGCGTAGGCTCATCTGGTGCGATTCTGTCTTACATCATGTGTAAGGCGATGAACCGCTCCATTCTGGCTGTATTGCTTGGCGGCTTTGGTGCTGAAGCTGCTGCAGGCGGTGGCGATGATGGCGGCCCTAAGAACTACAAAACAGGATCGCCTGAAGATGCGGCTTTCCTCATGGAAAATGCTGACACTGTGATCATTGTTCCAGGTTATGGCTTGGCAGTGGCTCGCGCTCAACATGCATTGAAAGAATTGACTGAAAAGTTGACTCATCATGGCGTGACGGTGAAGTATGCGATTCACCCAGTAGCAGGTCGTATGCCTGGTCATATGAATGTACTCTTGGCCGAAGCTGAAGTTCCATACGACCAAGTATTTGAGATGGAAGACATCAACAGCGACTTTGGTCAGGCTGACGTAGTTCTGGTGCTTGGTGCAAATGACGTGGTAAACCCAGCAGCTCGTACTCCAGGCAGCCCAATTTTTGGTATGCCAATCTTGGAAGCATTTAAAGCCAAAACTATCATTGTCAATAAGCGTTCGATGGCGGCCGGTTATGCCGGCTTAGATAACGAGCTCTTCTACATGGATAAAACCATGATGGTCTTTGGAGATGCGAAGAAGGTGGTTGAAGAGATGGTTAAGGCTGTTGAGTAAGTCAACCCTTCAGGTCATCAAATAATTAACCGCCTTCGGGCGGTTTTTTATTACACTAAACAAACTTATCAATATAGCCACACCACCTTACGAGAGCTTGGTATGAATTATTTTCTTGGGAATCACCTCGGTATCGTTAAATATGCGCCCCTCATATTTTTTGCGTCCATCCTGACGTTCTTATTGATAGGCTGGCTCTATGGCAGACATCGGACTCGCACCACCGAACACGTTGTCGTTAGAGATTCATTGGCAACAGCAATTTTTGGGCTTTCGGCGCTAGTGCTTGGCTTTACTTTCTCCAATGCCGCCGAACACTTTGATACTCGAATGCGCGTCATACGTGATCAGGCAAATAGTGTGAAGCAAGTCTATCAATCTAGCAGTTACCTAAACTCGAAAGATCAGGCTATTGTTAAAAATACATTACAGCAAATGATTGCCTTGAGAGTTTCTGTATACGAAGACATCAAAACATTTGATGATCTCGATGGCAAACTCGATGCCATGGGCAAATTATTAAATAAGTTAAATGAAGAAATTAATGAGGCAATACCTCGAGCACCGGCTAGTACCAAGGATTTAGCCAATACCGTTTTAAGACCTCAACTCACCCACCTTTTAGATATTTACCTGGAGGGGATACTCAACGCAAAACATCATCCTCCTGCAATTATTGAACGTTTTTTATTTGCTCTACTCTCAATAGGGGCCTTGCTAAGCGGCTACTCGATGGCAGTTAAGAAGGAAGAAGATTGGTTCCTGACGGCCCTGTACTTAGGTTTGATGGGATTCGCACTGTACGTGATTTTTTCTTTGGAATTTCCACATCAACTACAGAGCTCGGAATACATTAATGCCGACTTTTTGAGACTTCAAAAGGCTTGGCAGTAACATCACAACACTACCTTCTCTGGTAGCTATTGGATAAATTGTCCTGCAGTACATAGGCAATGCCATTGGCTACCAAAGAAAGCTCTTGATCGAGTACCCGGCTGCGGTAAGTCCAGCCAGCAGGTAATTTCAACTGCTCACCCAATACCGGGAGATCTTTCATATTGAGGGCGGGATTAACTATTTGTGAATAAGATTGCATCACGTACACGTCACCTCCAGGGGAGGTGAGTTCATATACGGCGCTACCAACTCTATAAATGAAATTGGTAGTACGAGAAATTTCATTGGGAGTGTATTGGTTGCTACCCATCAATTGCTTGAGCAAGCTCAACTGGATAGTTGCCCGTAAATTCATCTCCATACCGCCAAAGGATTCTTTGACGTCATTGACAGTACTTCCTGCTGCCTGTATTTCATCCATCGTCCAATAACGAGGGCCATTTAACAGGACAAAGGACGCATCAAATTTTTTAGAAATAGAGTCTTTAGTTAATTCTTTCCACTGGGCTTCAGGGCAAAGATTAAGTCCTTGTGTATTAAATACCTTTACTTCCAAATTGAGCCAAGCTCGCTTGCCTACCAGAACTTCGCAATAACGCTGATTACGCAGATTTGAGACGCTTTTCTGAAAGACTGGCTGAAAGTCAGTAGATTGAGCGATTGAAGACCCGCAAAATAAGGTTGAGCTCAGAAACAGCAAGCCCATAGAAATGAAGTGGGTTGCTTGATTGCGACTAATCATTTTGACACCCGTTCCAAAGGTAATATTGGACATAGCTTACTCTTTAAATGCATAACGCCTGGTCTTTTGAAACAGGTGCTCTTATTTCTACAGCCACCAGTAGCAGATTAATCCTTAGTCCTTCAGTTATACCAAGAGGGTTGTTAAGTAAGACTTAAGAGCTAGCTACTTTAGAAAAGTACCTTCGGGTAGTTTTTTCGCTAAGATACGACATAGAGGCATCGATAGAATGCTTCATCACTTAATAAGTCGAGACAATATGCAATTCAAACCAGCTTTTGTTGCTTTTCTCATTTCAATCTGCCCAATTTTTTGGGTAGGATCAGCCAGTTCACAAAGCAACTATCCCAACCGAACTATTCAAACCATCATGCCGCTTCAAGCAGGAAGTGGCGTTGACATCTTGATGCGCCCAGTTGCGCAAAAAATGGGTGAAAGCCTGGGTCAAGCAATCACAATAGAAAATATTCCCGGGGGCGCGGGATTAATTGGCGCAGCTAAGGTTGCACAAAGTCCTGCTGATGGATATGTCTTAGGTGCATTTAATGACAGCATCCTAACGATGGTACCCAATCTATATAAAAAGATTGATTACGATCCTATTCAAAGTTTTTCTCCAATATCTGAAGTAGCTGCGATTACTTTTGTGCTGGTTGCTAACCCATCATTTCCCGGGAATACCGCAGCGGACCTAGTGCGCATTGCTAAAGAAAGGCCTGGTAAGATTGACTACGCATCTGGGGGCAATGGTTCGCCACAGCATATTGGCATGGAAATCTTCCGCCAATACACCGGTGCCCCAATTGTTCATATTCCTTATCGTGGAGCTGCTGCTGCAGTCACTGATGTCATGGCTGGCCAAGTGCCAGTGATGATCAGCGCTTTATCAGTTGTACTGCCCCATATTCGCGCTGGGAAGCTTAAGGCATTGGGGGTGGCGAGCAAAACACGATCTCCGTTGCTACCCAATACTCCAACAATTAGTGAGAGTGTGAAAGGTTATGAGTTCTCAACCTGGGGCGCTCTACTAGCACCTAAAGGCACTTCACCAGCAATTATTGAAAAACTAAATGAGTCTTTAGCAACTGCGCTAAGAGATCCAAAACTGCGTGAACAACTGATTCAGCAAGGCTTTGAATTTGTCCCTCTTGGCCCAGACCATTTAAAAGAAATGATTGCACAGGGATTGGTAAAGATGAAAAAAGTAATTAAGGATGGCGGTATACAGCCCGATTAATTCGAGAAGAGAGTCCAATAAAAAACGCCTGGTCTTTTGAACCAGGCGTTTTTGTTTCTACAGCAAACTAGCTGGAGAGGTGAGGCTATTACATCATGCCGCCCATTCCACCCATACCACCCATACCGCCCATATCAGGCATACCACCAGCAGATTCATCTTTTGGTGCTTCGGAGATTGCGCAATCGGTTGTCAATAACAAGCCAGCAACAGAAGCGGCATTTACTAATGCAGTCTTTGTCACCTTAGTTGGGTCGATAACACCTTGTGCAACGAGGTCGCCGTATTCACCAGTAGCTGCGTTGTAGCCGTTATTGCCAGTACTTGCTTGTACTGCATTAACAACCACACCAGCATCTTCACCAGCGTTACTAACGATCGTACGCAATGGCTCTTGCATAGCTCGCAATACGATGCTGATACCAGCGTCTTGATCGGCGTTATCGCCCTTCAATCCCTTGATACCTTGCATTGCACGAATCAATGCTACGCCACCACCAGGAACAATGCCCTCTTCAACAGCTGCACGGGTTGCGTGCAATGCGTCGTCAACACGAGCCTTCTTCTCTTTCATTTCGACTTCAGTAGCAGCACCAACACGAATCACCGCAACACCGCCAGCCAATTTGGCTACGCGCTCTTGCAATTTCTCTTTGTCGTAGTCGCTAGTTGCTTCTTCGATCTGAACACGAATATTCTTCACACGAGCTTCAATCGCTTTAGCATCGCCAGCGCCATCGATGATGATGGTGTTCTCTTTGCCTACTTCGATACGCTTTGCTTGACCTAAGTGCTCAAGAGTTGTTTTCTCGAGTGTGAGGCCGATTTCTTCAGCAATTACTGTGCCGCCAGTCAAAATCGCGATGTCTTCCAACATAGCTTTACGACGGTCACCGAAACCAGGGGCTTTAACAGCACAAGTCTTGATGATGCCGCGGATGTTGTTCACAACTAAAGTTGCCAAGGCTTCGCCTTCAACATCTTCTGCAATGATCAACAATGGACGACCAGACTTCGCTACTTGCTCAAGTACTGGGAGCAAATCACGTATGTTGGCAATCTTCTTGTCAAACAAGAGAACGTATGGGCTTTCCAATACGGCAACTTGTTTTTCTGGTTGATTGATGAAGTATGGAGAGAGGTAACCGCGGTCAAACTGCATACCTTCAACTACTTCAAGCTCGTCTTCTAATGACTTGCCATCTTCAACAGTGATAACGCCTTCTTTGCCTACTTTTTCCATTGCTTCTGCAATGCGCTGACCAATGCTGTGGTCGCTGTTTGCAGAGATAGAGCCTACTTGAGCGATTTCTTTAGTAGTAGTACAAGGCTTGCTGATTTTTGCGAGCTCTTGGATAGCGGCTGCAACAGCCTTATCAATACCACGCTTCAAGTCCATTGGGTTATGGCCTGAAACAACATACTTCATACCTTCGCGAACGATAGACTGAGCCAATACAGTAGCGGTAGTTGTACCGTCACCAGCGATGTCAGCAGTTTTGGAAGCAACTTCCTTAACCATCTGCGCACCCATGTTCTGGAGCTTGTCTTTGAGTTCGATTTCTTTTGCTACGGACACACCGTCTTTAGTAATTGTTGGTCCACCGAATGAACGCTCAATCACCACGTTGCGACCTTTTGGTCCCAAAGTTGTTTTCACTGCATTAGCAAGAATATTGACACCTTCGACCATCTTGGTTCGGGCGTTATCTCCAAATACAACGTCTTTTGCTGCCATGATTAAATTCCTCTCTTAAATACCGAAATTACTTCTGTACAACAGCCATGATGTCGTCTTCACGCATCACGATGAGTTCTTCGCTGTCAACTTTTACTGTTTGACCTGCATATTTACCAAACAACACGCGATCGCCTACTTTGACGTCAGGTGCGTTTAATTTGCCGCTGTCATCACGTTTGCCTGGGCCTACCGCTAATATTTCACCTTGATCAGGTTTTTCTGCAGCAGCGTCAGGAATGATGATTCCGGAAGCAGTTTTTGATTCTTGATCTAAACGCTTGATGATTACGCGATCATGTAAGGGACGCAAATTCATCTCTTCTCCTATGTTAGTAAGTGTTAACTATTTAAATAAACTATATAAATCAATGCTTTATAATCTCTTCACACGGAAGCCAAGGGTTATTTAGATATAAATCGCCTCTTTAGCACTCGCATGTAGGGAGTGCTGATTATATAGGTCTGATTCCCTGGATTTCAAGGGCGGATCACCATAAATTCTTTAAGGATTTAGCCTATTTTTATAATAGGGACAGGCTGGTAGGTCAATTCCTACAGATAAATCAGCCTAAAGCCCTTACCGCTCCAATCCGTCCTGCCTAGACTGGATAGTCACCGATTGGAGAATGCTGATGAGCCCGAAATCCCGGCTGTACACGCTTGTAAAGGCATGGAAGAACAAACCCTTCCAAGAAGTACGAGACGCCTGTGGCGACCCCTGGCTTGGCCTGAGTAGCCAAGTCCTTGAAGAACACCAATCCTGGTCCAAACGACAAGCGATTAGTCATGAACCCATTTTTAACTGTAAGGGAACCAAACTGACAGGATCTTTATTTAGACCATTACTGACTGCCTCTGATATGCAATTGCTACGCCTTTTTATGGAGGGCCTAGACACGATTGCCTATTGGTATCGCAGTGGTCGCTTTATTCCTGGAGTTTTGCCAATACCAACACATGCCATAGCCTCAAGCGGCTACGTGGATGCCATGAGTGAACTGATTCTGAACTCACGCCTACCAGTGGGCTTGGTAAGTATTGGCATTCAAACAATTCCTGAGCCTGACATCGCCGATGCTTGTAAAGAAGGGTTACTGCGTTTACGACGGCTTGGTGTATTACTACATTTCCTCACATTCACCGGAAGCGTTGAAGAGTTGCAGTGGATCACTGAGATGCAATTGGAAGGTGTTCATATTGATATGAGTCAATTACGTGAGCGCGAGATGGCAAGCGACGCCCTTTCTCAACTCAGGCAATCACCCTACTCACCTACACAAATTTATGCCAGCAATATTGGATTGGTAAAAGATTTAGAAAATGCCTCCACTTTGTTTGCCGACCATTCCTATGGTGGTCTCATGATGTCGCCTGTAAGTCGCCATCAAATGCTGCAGATTAACGATAGCCGTATCGCTAAAGCCATTTTTTCGCTGCACCCTCATCAACACCCAAACCAAAACGGAGACAAGTAATGAGAAAACGCGTGATGTTGGTAGATGACCATCCGGCAATGCTGATGGCTCTTAAAAGTATGTTGCAGGACCAGTTGCTATTTGAGATCGCAGGGCAAGCTCAGAATGGAGAGGAGTGCCTTAGGTCCATGAAAGAGGTGAACCCCAATATGGTGATCTTGGATCTCGATATGCCCAAGACGGATGGCTTTGATGTCATACGCCGTATCGGATTAATGTATCCCGAGGTTCGAATGCTGGTTCTTTCTAGTATGGACGAGGCTGTTTATGGCGGGAGAGTGCGCTCATTAGGTGGACATGGTTTTGTAAACAAAACT
Source organism: Polynucleobacter sp. JS-Fieb-80-E5 (assembly GCF_018882015.1). Lineage (NCBI taxonomy): Bacteria > Pseudomonadati > Pseudomonadota > Betaproteobacteria > Burkholderiales > Burkholderiaceae > Polynucleobacter > Polynucleobacter sp. JS-Fieb-80-E5. Next base: position 125,503 of record NZ_JACVPH010000002.1, read on the forward strand.
GCAGGTGCAGATGTCATCCTAGCCGCCTGCGTTGCCATATCCCAAGGCTATAACTTTTTCACTCATGGCAAAAATGGCAATAGCTCATTAAGTGACAACGATAAGCTTGCGCTAATTTCTGATCGTGAGTTACAGGTTATGAAATATCTGGGCAAAGGTAACTCCAATCAGCAAATCTCCGAAATGCTACATATCAGCAATAAGACAGTAGCCACTTATAAGACCAGAGTCTTTGACAAGCTGGGCATTAACAATATTGCAGACTTGATTTTGTTCTGTCGTATGAACAATATTATCGAAAGCTAATTCAGCATGCGTCGGTCCATCACCCGTATTGCCCTTTTTATCCTATTAAATGGGATATTAAGCAATACCTATGCGAACTTACTGAATTCATCAGAGCAACGATGGATCGATGCCCATCCCGTAGTACGTTTTAGTATTCATGAAAAATACGCACCTTACTTAGACGTGAATGAAAAGGGTGAGCCTGGAGTTTTTCATAGCTTTCTAAAAAAGCTCAGCGAATTTACCCAACAAGAGTTTTTACCGAAGTGGCGAAAGAATGATCGGGAAGGACTTGAGCAACTAGCCAATGGAGAGGTAGATTTCATCATTGATCCGCCCACCCTGGATGACGAGTATCTGAAATTTGGTTCTTTATCAGAAGCAATCTTTTGGGGGCATGACGCTATTCTGACTAAACGATCAAAAAACGATGCACCGATTGAGCCAATTAATATCGCCTACTTCGACCGTGGCTTTGAAAACCCGCCAATACCCAATCATCCCCAAGCCAGCGTATCCGGCCATGCGGAAAAATTATTATTCGACCTTCTCAAAAACGATATTGAGGCACTTGTCTTACCGCTTCGCCTTGCGCAACAACTCATTCAGAAATTTAACGCAGATAAGCTACAAGTTGACGGACTTTACAGCAGAGAGCCTTTTGAATATCGCTGGCTTATCTCGAATCAAGATGAAGCTTTGCATGGAGTACTTGAACAGTTTCTTAATAATCTAGATCCAATCGCATCACGAGATCTTTTCAATCTCAACGTATCTACTTTTGAAAGAGAGCGCTCATCCCCGCCCAACCATTTGCCTTGGCTTTCCACTTTAGCAATCCTGCTAATAGGCTCTACCTTGCTTTGGCGTATGCATCAGAGGCAAACACTTCAAAAACAGGCAGAAAAACATCTTATTTCATCGAAGGAGCAGGCAGAAAATGCAAACGCTGCAAAGTCTGCCTTCCTAGCCACCATGAGTCATGAGATCCGCACGCCAATGAATGCGATTTTAGGAGTGCAGGAGTTATTACTCAGCAGCCCCTTACCTGCAAATGAAAAAACTTTACTCAAGAGCGCACACTCATCAGCAGAATCTCTTCTAGGAATCCTAAACCAGGTTTTGGATCTTTCAAAGATAGAGGCAGGTAAGCTCACACTCAATATTGAGCCTTGTAATCTCAATGCTTTGATTGATGACATCGATTCGGCATTCTCGACCGTTGCCCATAGGCAGAGTCTCAAGCTACATACCTCCAAAGATCCACGCATTGCAGAAGTCTTGTTGTTGGATTCATTGCGTCTACGCCAAATACTGCAGAATCTGATTAGTAATGCCATTAAGTTCACTGATCATGGTGAAATCTATTTCTCTATTAGTGTGCTGGCAGATGATCATGCGGGACAACTGATTGAATTCAGAGTCATTGATACCGGTGTTGGCATGGGTACAGAAGAGATTGCCATAGCGCTCCAAGCCTTTGAGCAAATACCAGGCAATACCGAACAGGCGAATGGCACTGGTCTTGGCCTTACCATTACCAACCACTTAATTACCTCCATGAACAGCCAACTTTACTTTGAGAGCGCACCTGGCTTTGGTAGCAATATTCATTTTTGCGTTGCATTCCCACGTACCAGCATTGCTGCAACTAGAGCCTCAAGACCTGAACATAGCAATATATCCAGAAAGCTAGTCTCCAAGCATGCTCAAAATAATGAGTGCCCATTACAAGCGTTAGTTGTTGAAGATCATGCTGCAAGTCGCCAAATTATCTCGCTTCAACTTCAGGCACTAGGCATTGAAGTATCAGTGTGTGATAACGCAACCACAGCCCTGGATCTCATCAGTCAACGGCATTTTGATCTTCTGCTAACCGATCAATCCATTCCAGGCATGCAGGGTTCAGAGCTTGCTAAGCATATACGTAATACAGGCAATCAAGACCTCATCATCATCGGCATTACTGCAGATATCTATGCACTAGATTCACGCCATCAATTCTTGGAGGCTGGTATGAATGGTGTCCTGATCAAACCTTTAAGTCTCATGACTTTAGAGAATGAGCTTTCTCGCTATTTCCAAGTTGAAGACTCCACAAAAACAACGACACAATCAAACTATCAGGAGGAATATTCATTTGACGCCTTCGGAAATCTCCTCAGAAACAGCCCAGAGTTCATTCTGGTGATCTTGGAAGAAATTAAAAAGGTGCATGATGAGACCCTACTCACCCTAAGAAATGAAGCCATAGATGAAGACGCCTTTAGAAGCATGGTTCATAAAGTCAAAGGAGGGGCGCAGCTTCTGAGTGCCGCAAAGTTTATTAAGGCTTGCGAAGCTTTAGAGCAAGCAGAGTCTCTAGATCTTCAAATTCAAGCCTTTATCCAGTTACTTGAAGAGCAAAATCAAATGATTAGTAGGTATCAATCTCAATATGCAAAGCTTTAATCTTTGATGCGGTGGGTTTATCCTATGGGAGATGCGTTTTTCTCCTCTTCGCCTATCCGCTTTTATTGCAATCCTCCTTTGGACGGCCAGCTCTTTGGCCTTTGCCGGCGAAAGTACATCCCCAGCAATTCCTCCACCCGTAGCGAGTAGCCTCGAACGCAATCAAATTCCTCTTGATACGGTAAGTATTTCAGTTGTAGAGATCGAACCTGGTCGCCCTGGAAAGAATGTAGCCAAGAAAGTTTTAGATTGGCGTGGTGGCGATCCAATGAACCCCGCCTCAACGATGAAGTTGCTAACAACACTTTCTGGTTTAGATATTTTGGGTCCACAGTATCGTTGGCGCACTAATGTCTATACAGATGGAGTGATTCGTCAGGGAGTTCTGAAGGGTAATTTATATTTGCAGGGAACTGGTGATCCCAAGCTTGTTCCTGAAGAGCTTGCGAAAATGATGAAAGACCTTCAAGGTTTGGGTATCCAGAAGATTGATGGCAATCTATTCTTTGATCGCAGTGCTTATGCAGCTAGTGTCATGGAGCACAACACCATTGATGGTGAAGCTCTACGCGCATACAACGTTCCGCCAGATCCTTTGCTCTATGCATTTAGAACTTTGTCGTTTCAATTAGGCAAGTCACGCACCGCAGACTTTATTGACATTAGTTACACCCCTCCCCTCTCCCAGCTAAAGGTATCTAACCAAATGCAGTTGGTCGATCGCTCATGCGATAACTGGAAAAGCAATATCCGCTTTAATTTAGATCCCGAAGGTATCACTAATACCGATCAGCCTTTGACTGCCCAGTTCTCTGGCGCATTCCCAAGCTCCTGCAAGGGGGTGAACTTTAATGTCGTTGCACTTGATGCCAATACCTTTCTAACGCAAGGATTTGCTGCTGCATGGGAATTAGCTGGTGGTAGCTGGGCACAAGCTCCCATCGGCAAAGATGGCTCAGTTCCTTTAGCCGCTCGACTCCTATTGCAATTTGAAGGCAGCAAACTTGCCGATGATGTTGTAGATATCAACAAATACTCCAATAACGTCATGGCTCGCCAAGTTCTTTTGACTATGGCTCTAGATAAAATGGGTAAGCCAGCAACAACTGCCAATGGTGTGTTAGTCATTCAGAGCTGGCTCAAACAAAATGGTCTAGATTTTCAGGGGCTGGTGATTGAGAATGGCTCCGGGCTATCTCGCAACGAAGCAATCTCTGCCAGTCAAATGAATCAGCTCTTGCTCACTGCTCGCAATTTACCGGTGGGTGATATTTTTTATAACAGCCTACCAATTGCTGGCACAGATGGCACGATGCGCAATCGCCTGATGGTTCAACTGCGCAAGTTTTTACATTTGAAGAAAAAACCCGAAGCCAGAATTAAAACTGGTTCTCTTGCCGATGTGCGAGCGATCTCAGGCTATGTAATGAGTAAATCCGGAAAGATGTATGCAGTGACTTCATTCATCAACCATCCCAATGCTTGGAAAGGCCTAGAAGCGCACGATCAGTTGCTATCGTGGCTGCTTGAAGATGGGCCAGAACCAAAGCACGCACGCTGAAGACGGTCTCTAACGCCATCCCACTCCTCGCCTGCTGGCGGCTCAGGAAACAAAATCAAATCCCAGCCTTGCTGATCTAAATCACGTAAGGAGCGATATAGCCGACTCGCAAAAGCACCGCTATCACTTGGTACTTCAACCTCTTCAAAGTGGGCCGAAGGATGCCCATCTTCGCTTAAGGAGGAGTCTGAATCCCACACCGCTACAGCAACGCGCGATTTAATATCTGGATATTCAGTCAAGGCATCCAAGACACGACCGGCGGCATATAGGCGCAAAGGCGTAGTTGGTGCGTAATGGGCTTTAAGACTTCCAGATACCCTTGGTAGATCTGCCACTGCTTCATTACCTGCCTCAGTGCTTTTGACTTCTCCAGGCTGATAAACCTTCACTCCTGTCTTAGCAAAGATTTCACTTGGAGTGATTGCACCAGGTCTGAGCAGTACAGCCTTATCGCCAGATGACAAATCAATGATGGTTGACTCAATACCGACTTCGCAATCGCCACCATCCAAGACCATCAAATCCAGCATGCCTTCGAATTCATTACGGACATCTGCAGCACTCGTCGGCGATACCTTACCAAAGCGATTGGCTGATGGCGCTACAACTCCGCCCTTAAATTTACGTAATAACTCCTGTGCAACAGGATGAAAAGGAGCCCGAATCGCTACCGTATCTTGGCCGCCAGTCAGTTCATTTAAAACACTTTTATCTTTCTTGAAGACTAAAGTTAATGGCCCTGGCCAAAAGGCGTTGATGAGCTTTAAAGCTTCCTCGGATAAATCTCTTACCCATGGTGCTAATAGTGCAACCCAATCGATTTGAGTTTGATCGAACTTATCTGGCGCAGCTAAGTGAACAATTAAAGGGTGATTTGATGGGCGACCCTTAGCGGTAAAGATTTTCTTAATCGCCTCGGGATTCTTGGCATCTGCGCCCAAGCCATAAACAGTCTCAGTAGGAAAGGCAACCAATCCACCGTCACGCAAGCTTTGTACTGCCTCATTAATCACTGCAGAAAATTGCAAGTGGGTACTGTCTGCGGACATTTCTAGGGCTCGATCCCTAATTCATTGGCTACAGCTGCGCAATTTTGGCGTGCCTCATTGAGGGCTTCACCTAAGCAGTTAATGTGGCCCATTTTTCTACCAATGCGTGGCGCAGACTTGCCATATAGATGCAACTTTGCATCGGGGTGAGCGAGCACTTTATTCCAAGCAGGCTCTTTTGGTTGGTCTTCACTACCCTCAAACCAAAGATCGCCCAATAAATTCAGCATGGATACTGGCGCTAACTGACGGGTATCACCCAACGGCAGTCTAGCCATGGCTCTCACCTGCTGCTCAAACTGGCTGCTCACACAAGCATCCATAGTGTAGTGGCCTGAGTTATGTGGGCGTGGTGCGATTTCATTGGCAACGATGTCGCCGTTCTTCAGCACAAAAAACTCCACACAAAGAACACCAACGTAATCGATCTTCCGAATAAGCGCTTTTGCTGCATCAATAATTTTCTTTTCTTGGGCACGCTTCAATGAGGGCGCTGGCACAGTCGAGGTATGCAAAATACCATCGCGATGGATGTTTTGGGCTACTGGATAAGCCACTACAGCATCGTCATAACCACGCACTACCAAAGCCGATACTTCAAAATCTAATTCCATGCGCTTTTCTAAAACGCAAGGTACGCGCCCGAACTCATTCCATGCAATAGTCAATTCTTCTAAGCTATTAACAGTCGCCTGACCTTTACCGTCATAGCCCATGCGTGCCGTTTTTAAGATTCCAGGGAAAAGTTTCTTTGGAGTATGGGCAATATTACCCTCATGCTCAATCACAAAGTTAGGAGCCGGGCCAATATTGGTTTCTGACTTCCAGGTGGCTAAGAAATTTTTCTCAGCAATACGATTTTGGGCAATAGAAACGCAGCTACTGCGCGGCGCCACAAACACACCTAAAGACTCCAACTCATCTAAAGCTTGAGCGGGAACATTTTCAAATTCAGTACTCACTGATGAACACAATGCAGCCATCTCTTTTAAAGCAGCGCTGTCAGTGTATTGCGCTTGAATAAATTTTTCGGCAATGGAGCCTGCAGGGCTATCTGAGCCAGGGTCGAGTACGCAAACCTTGTAGCCCATTGCTTGAGCGGCCTGAGTAAACATCCGCCCTAATTGACCGCCACCCAAAATTCCTAAATACGAACCCGGCAAGATGGGTTCCATACGATCTGCCATGTAATTAATATCCCGGCAAATTCATTGAACGTGCGGTATCAGACTGCTTGGCACGGAAATCTTCTAAGCGCTTAGCTAATTCAGCATCATGCAAAGCCAAACCTGCAATCACATGCAAGGCAGCATTCGCTGCACCGGCTTCACCAATCGCAAAGGTAGCAACCGGAATGCCTTTAGGCATCTGCACAATAGAGAAGAGAGAATCTTCACCGCGCAAATATTTACTAGCAACAGGCACTCCATAAACAGGAACAATCGTTTTTGATGCGAGCATGCCTGGCAAATGAGCTGCACCACCCGCTCCAGCAATGATCGCCTGCAAGCCATTGGCTTGAGCTTTTTCTGCATACTGAAACATATCGTCTGGCATGCGGTGTGCGGAGAGTACTTTTGCCTCATGAGCAATACCGAATTGCTCAAGCATTTGAGCGGCGTGCTGCATGGTGTCCCAATCTGAATTGGATCCCATCACTATTCCGACGATTGGCTTCTTGCTCATTTACCTCTCCAAATGCCTTATAACCATTAAGGGCTCTATTATCCCTGACTCAAGAAGTCTCAGTAAGGCGGGTAAGCGCTTCACGATACTTTTGGGCAGTCTTTTCAATCACATCTGCTGGCAATTGCGGTGCAGGGGCTGTTTTAGGCCATAACTTACCATCCACCATAGCGGTTTCAAGCCAATCACGCACAAACTGTTTGTCATAAGAAGGTGGGTTAGAGCCTACATAGTAGGTCTCTGCAGGCCAAAAACGAGAAGAGTCGGCTGTCAGGATCTCATCCATCAACACCAGTTGGTCATTGGCATCTAAGCCAAACTCAAACTTGGTATCAGCAATGATGATTCCGCGAGTAGCTGCGTATTCAGAAGCCTCTTTGTATAAACGAATACTCACTTCACGGATTTGATTGGCTAACTTTTCACCAATGAGTTCAATGACTTTTTCAAATGAGATGTTTTCATCATGCTGACCAAATTCTGCTTTAGCAGCAGGAGTAAAAATAGGTTCAGGTAATTTCTGGGCATTCTCCAAACCTTCCGGCAAAGCAATACCGCAAACCTTGCCAGTTTCTTTGTAGTCCTTCCAACCGCTGCCAGCTAAATATCCACGAACTACCGCTTCAACCAAAATGGGCTTTAAGCGTTTAGCAACTACCGCACGACCTTTGACTTGGCTAATCTCATCCGCTGCCACTACAGTAGCTGGATCAATGCCAGTCAAATGATTAGGAATCACTGCAGCCAATTTATCGAACCAAAAATTGGCCATTTGATTGAGAACTACACCCTTCTCAGGAATAGGCTCACCCATCACCACATCAAACGCAGAAAGACGGTCCGTAGTAATCATCAGCAACTTGTCGTCATCCAATGCATAAACATCGCGCACTTTACCCTTGGACAACAAAGGCAATGACTTAATAGAGGTAGCGTATAAAGCGGGCATATTTAAATCACTTCACAATTTGAGTTAATTTGCCGCTCTTATATAGCTCAGCCATCTTCTCTAAAGAAATCGGTTTAATTTTGGAGGCTTGACCAGCAGAACCAAAAGCCTGGAAGCGCGCAATACAGACCTTCTTAGCGGCTTCACGGGCTGGCTTCAAATAATCACGCGGGTCAAACTTGCTTGGATTTTCAATAAAGTAACGACGAATTGCACCAGTCATTGCCAAGCGGATATCCGTATCGATATTGATCTTACGAACGCCATTCTTAATGCCTTCTTGAATCTCTTCAACCGGAACACCGTACGTCTCTTTCATATCACCGCCAAATTCACGGATCTCAGCAAGCAACTCTTGTGGAACACTAGAAGAACCATGCATTACCAAATGCGTATTAGGTATGCGCGCATGAATTTCTTTAATGCGATCGATTGCCAAAATATCGCCCGTTGGCTTTTTGGTGAACTTGTATGCACCATGGCTAGTACCGATCGCAATTGCTAAGGCATCGCACTGAGTAGCCTTTACAAAATCAGCAGCCTGCTCAACGTCAGTCAACAATTGCTCACGAGTCATTTTGCCATCAGCACCATGACCATCTTCTTTATCACCTTGCATGGTCTCTAGTGAGCCCAATACACCTAATTCAGCCTCAACCGTAACCCCAATAGAGTGAGAGAACTTCACCACTTCTTTGGATACGTCTACGTTGTACTCGTAGCTAGCAACACTTTTGCCATCGGCCTCTAAGGAGCCATCCATCATCACACTGGTAAAGCCACTCTTAATTGCAGCCATACACACTGCTGGGCTTTGACCGTGGTCTTGGTGCATCACTACCGGAATATGTGGATAAGCCTCAACCGCCGCAGAAATCAGATGGCGCAAGAATGCTTCACCAGCATATTTACGTGCGCCCGCTGAAGCTTGCATGATGACTGGGGAATCAGCCTCATTTGCCGCTTCCATAATCGCCGTTACTTGCTCTAAGTTGTTCACGTTAAATGCTGGCAGGCCGTAACCGTTTTCAGCAGCATGATCCAAGAGTTGTCTTAAAGATACTAAAGCCATGGTGTTCTCTTAATAAATAGTAAGGAGGTTAAAAATAAATCTGTTTTGAATCTTTTTCAATGTGAACTACTTCACATGAATAATTTTGAGCGTATTGGTGCCACCGGGCTCACCCATCGGTTCGCCAGAGGTAAGTACAACGGTATTGCCTGTTTTGACAGCGCCTACTTTTTTCAAGCATGCCTCAACCTCTTGCAGTGCCGTATCACGATCTTTTGTATAGTCCAAGCCGATTGGGGTGACATTACGATAGGTGCTTAATGCCCGCTGCGTAGCGATCTTGGAGGTCAATGCAAAAATCGGGACGTGAATATTATGACGACTCATCCAAATGGCTGTTGAGCCAGAGTCCGTTAAAGCTGCGATAGCATCGGCATTTAAATGATGGGCAGTAAACAAGGCTCCCAGGGCAATCGTTTGATCGATGCGAGTAAAAGTTTGATCTAAGAAGTCGGTGTCGAGTTTCACGCGATCTGACTTTTCTGCTTCAACGCAGATCTCTGCCATCGCTTTAATAGTTTGTACTGGATACATGCCTGCAGCAGACTCAGCAGATAACATCACTGCATCAGTACCATCCAATACTGCATTAGCAACGTCGCTGACCTCAGCACGTGTTGGCACTGGAGCATTAATCATCGACTCCATCATTTGTGTAGCAGTAATCGTAAATTTATCTGCTTCACGCGCCCACGCAATCATGCGCTTTTGTAATGCAGGCACTGCTGCATTACCCACCTCAATGGCGAGATCACCGCGAGCAACCATGATGCCGTCACTCTCAGCAATAATGCTTTTGAGGGCTTCAGGCTCAATCGCTTCTGCGCGCTCTACCTTTGCAATGGTTCTGACCTTGCCAACACCATACTTGGCACTAGCGGCATCAGCCAACTGACGGGCATAGGCCATATCAGCACCATCTTTAGGAAAGCTGATCGCCAAGAAATCCACGCCCATTGAGATTGCGGCATCTAAGTCAGCAATATCTTTTTCAGTCAGCGCAGGAGCAGTTAAGCCACCGCCAGCACGATTAATGCCTTTGTTATTGGAGAGTGGTCCGCCTTGCTCAACAATCGTAAATATCTCTCCGCCCCTAACACTATCAACTGTCAGAACCACTAAACCATCATTTAATAAAAGACGGTCGCCTGGCTTTACATCACCTGGCAACTCTTTGTAATCAAGGCCTACTTTAGTTTGGTCACCGAGCTCACAGGCTACATCCAAGGTAAATTTGTCGCCTTCTTTCAGAAGGATTTTGCTATCTGTAAATTTACCCACACGAATTTTAGGGCCTTGTAAGTCGGCCATGATGCCAACCTCTTTGCCTACCTCAGCGGAGATGGTTCGCACCAAATCATGGCGCGCCTTATGGTCGGCAATGGTACCGTGAGAGAAGTTCATACGCACTACATCTACACCGGCTCGAATCATGTCACGTAACACTTCGGGCTTTTCAGAAGCAGGTCCTAAAGTTGCAATGATCTTGGTTGCTCTTAACATATTTAGTCTTTCGCTCTTTCAGCAAGTACCGCAAAGGCTGGCAAAGTTTTGCCTTCTAAGAATTCTAAGAAGGCGCCACCGCCAGTAGAGATGTAATCCACTTGATTCTCGATACCGTACTTTGCAATAGCCGCCAAAGTATCACCGCCACCAGCAATCGAGAATGCGGGTGAGTGCGCAATGGCTGCGGCCAACATCTTGGTGCCGCCACCAAATTGATCAATTTCAAATACGCCCAATGGACCGTTCCAAACAATCGTGCCAGCGTGAGCGAGCATGATGGATAAACGTGCAGCAGTCTTTGGACCAATATCCAAAATCATGTCGTCTTCTGCAACTTGATCCGCAGGTACGCGGTTTGCGCGGGCTAATGGAGACAACTCATTGGCAACCACTACGTCTTCAGGAATCGGCACATGAGCGCCACGCTTTTCCATGATCTCCATGATCTCTCTAGCTTCATCAACCAAATCAGGCTCAGCAAGAGATTTACCAATAGGCAAACCTTTGGCCAGCATGAAGGTGTTTGCAATGCCGCCACCTACGATGAGCTCATCCACCTTCTCAGACAAGGCCTTCAAAATAGTAAGCTTGGATGAAACTTTAGATCCAGCAACAATGGCGACCAAAGGACGTTTTGGACTGGCTAGTGCGCGACTCAGCGCGTCTAATTCAGCAGCCATCAAAGGACCGGCACACGCTACTGGTGCGAACTTCGCTACACCATAGGTAGTGGCTTCAGCGCGATGTGCAGTTCCAAATGCATCGTTGACATACACATCACACAACGTAGCAATTTTTTTAGCCAGCTCCTCGCTATTCTTTTTCTCACCCACATTGAGACGACAATTTTCCAGTAGGACTACCTCGCCTGGATTGACTTCAAAGCCGCCATTTACCCAATCACTAATTAATGGAACTTTGCGATTCAGCAAAGTAGCAATGCGATCGGCTACAGGCGCCAAACTATCTTCGGATTTAAATTCCCCTTCGGTTGGGCGGCCTAAATGCGAAGTCACCATCACTGCTGCCCCAGCATCCAAACACATCTGTATAGCAGGCATCGATGCCCGAATACGAGTGTCTTCCGTTATGTTGCCTACCTCGTCTTGAGGGACATTCAAATCAGCACGGATAAATACCCGCTTACCCTTTAATTGACCTGACTGGGCTAATTCACTTAAACGCTTAACTTTAAATAAGGATTCCGGCATGAGTTTTGGTAAATAAGTGGTTTATGGGGAATGTTCCATTCTAAAGGCTCTTGGCCCATCCACCCCCGAGGATCGGAGCCGACAGACTGCCCTGCCTGCTCTACAATAAGGACTTAAATGCATTCTGGGCCGGAAGAGCAAAAACTGCCAGCCTAGTGCTCTGCTTAAACCGCTTTTACAGATACTTAATAGACACAAAAGGTAAAGAAAATGTCGATGTCCGACCGCGATGGCTTTATTTGGACTGATGGGAAGCTAATTCCTTGGCGCGAGGCCAATATTCACGTACTAACCCATAGCCTGCACTACGGAATGGGCGTATTTGAAGGCATCCGAGCCTATAAAACCCCCCAGGGAACCGCGATTTTCCGCCTTCCAGAGCACGTAAAACGCCTTTTTAACGGCACTAAGATCTTCCAAATGAACATGCCTTACAGCTCAGAAGAGATCACTGAGGGCATTATTGATGTGGTTAACAGCAATAAGCTCGAAGCCTGCTATATCCGCCCAATTATCTTTATCGGCTCCCAAAAACTGGGAATCTCTCCCAAAGGCAACAGCATCCACACCTCGATCGCCGCCTGGGAATGGGGTGCTTATTTGGGTGAAGATGGCCTAAATAAGGGTATTCGGGTTAAAACCTCCTCATTTACACGTCATTTCGTCAATTCTTCACTCGTTCGTGCCAAGGCATCGGGCTACTACATCAACTCCATTTTGGCTAACCAAGAAGTGACTGCCAATGGATATGACGAAGCTCTGTTGTTGGATACCGAAGGTTATGTTTCTGAAGGCTCTGGTGAAAACGTCTTTATGGTTAGCGATGGCATTGTCTACACGCCTGACCTTGCTTCTTGCTTAGACGGCATCACCCGTGACTCCATTATCGAAATTGTGAAGGACCTAGGTCTTGAGCTGCGTGAGAAGCGCATCACTCGCGATGAGATTTACTCTGCTGACGAAGCCTTCTTCACCGGCACTGCTGCTGAAGTAACTCCTATTCGCGAATTAGATGACCGCACAATTGGCGATGGCAAGCGCGGCCCTATCACTGAGAAAATTCAGAAGACGTATTTCGATGCTGTCTACGGCAGAGATCCTAAATACAAATCTTGGCTCACTTACGTTAAATAATTTCAGCAATTAGGAAACAGCACATGACTCAAGCTCAAGTGGTTATGGTGGATGGCAAAGATTTACCTTTACATTGCCCCACCAATAAAACTCCAGCATGGAACTCACATCCACGCGTTTTTCTAGACATCACTGAGACCGGTGAAGCCAAGTGTCCATACTGTGGCACAGAGTACAAACTCATTCCCGGCACTGAGCCGCACGGTCACTAAGCCTTATCAGCACCTCTTCTTGAGGTGCTGAGTCGGGATACATCAAATGCACGGTATTCTGATCATTGCCCCAAACTGGATTGGGGATGCTGTGATGACTCAGCCATTATTGGCATCCCTCAAAGAGCAATATCCAGAAGCAAACATTGACGTACTCGCCAGCACTTGGGTTGCTCCAATTTATCGCGCTTGCTCTGAAGTACATGAAGTCATCGAAGCTAAGTTTGAACACAAACAATTGCAGTGGGGCTTACGCAAACAACTAGCAAAAGAGCTGGCGACAAAAAAATATCAAGCCTGTTTTGTTTTACCTAACAGCCTGAAGTCAGCACTCATTCCCTGGCTCGCCAATATTCCTTTTCGGGTTGGCTATCGCGGTGAATTACGCTTTGGCTTAATCAACTTATCACTAGATAACCCTAGCAAGGTGAATCGCCCGCCCATGGTGGAGCACTATCTTGCATTAAGCCAACTTCTTAATGAAGAGCAATCTGCATCAACAGCAAGCAATCTCGTACCCAAGTTAAATGTATCCGCCACCGCTAATCAATCGGTACAGACCAAATTACTCAATGCCAAAGTTGATCCAGCCAACATCTACGTGATGTGCCCTGGCGCCGAGTACGGCCCAACCAAACGTTGGCCCACAAGTCACTTTGCACAATTGGCGCAAAAACTCATTGCCAGCAATCCGCATAGTCAGATCATTCTTTTGGGTAGCAAAGGCGACCACGCACTTGCCCAAGAAATTCAATCACAAGCAAAGCAAGATAATCATATTCATAACTGGTGTGGAGATACTTCGCTAGATGAAGCGATTGCCTTGATTGGCATGGGCAAAGCGGTTATCAGCAATGACTCTGGATTAATGCACATTGCGGCAGCCCTCAGAACCCCTCAAGTTGCCATTTTTGGATCAAGCGACCCAGCCCATACCCCACCTTTATCAGATAAAGCTAAGGTAATTTGGCTCAACCTGCCTTGCAGTCCATGCCATAAAAGAGAATGTCCACTGGGTCACTTAAAGTGCTTAAACGACATCTTGCCGGAACAAGTATTCGCTACACTGAATACCTTGCAGCCATAACTCAGGAATAGTAAGCCATGACCAAACTTGCCAGACTCTTTCACAGTGCGGACGATGTTGTCGAAGCATGGCGAGATGCCTTACGTCATCGTGATATTCAAGGTGCTCTGGATATTTGGTTAGATGATGACTCCATTACCTGCGTTCTGCCAGAAGGTCATCGCCTAACAGGTCATGCAGAAATTCGTGAGGGCCTAGAGAGACTGCTCGCCAAGCAACCTTTATTCCTAGAGCCCATTGCCTGTATTAGCCATTCCGTTTTAGGTGCTGCGGTATACGACACTACTGAAGCAGTTCATCTGAGAGCCGATCAAGTTAAAGCAGAATTTTTTCTGAATATCACACTCGTACTTTTACAGGATAGTCAGGGCTGGCGGATTGCCCATTTGCATGCCAGTCACTCTACCGAAGAAACCTTCGACGCGCCCTCTACACCGCACGGCTTGCACTAAACATCATGGATGATCAAGTGCTTCGGTCACTCATGAAGTGGCCCAATGTACCTGATTGCTATGGCTGGCTTGCTTTAGATCGCCGCGGCCAATGGCGTATGCGTGACGAGTTCACACAACAAAATAATCTCCCAGGCCAAGTGATTCAACATGCTGCCCTGAATGATTTCATTGAACGTAACTATGCTTGCGATGAGAGCGGTAGATACTTTTTCCAGAATGGCCCGCAACGCGTTTTTATTACCTTAGATGCGACCCCTTGGATAGTACGAATTATTCCAGGTGACGCCGGAACGCATCTAACTAATCAATGCCATCAAATCATGGAGCCCACTGCCGCTCTAAGCGACGAGAAAGGCAATATTTATATTGTTGGCATAGTAAATCAAACGATTTATGGCGGCAATAAAAACGACAGCAATCAATTTGTTAAAAAAGATGGCCAAACAGTTGCCCTGTTACACGATCACGATCTTGATCATTTTTCTGAGCTAGCCAAGTTGCGTGAAGAAGCTTGTAGCTTTGGCGGCTCCTGGAATTGGCAAGGCAAACATCTACTTCTAGATCCCATTCACTCTGAAGAGCTAGCATCTCGCTTTAACTATATAGCGCAGCCACAGCCTTAGCCAGGCATCTGCTTACCCTGCTCCTTGAGCTCATCTTGGTATTGACGCTGCATTTCTCGTAAGCGGGCATCAATGCTCGAGCCTTGATAAAAATCGGCGCCACCTGCTGATCTAGCAATACGGAGTTGTTCAATTGCCGAAGGCCAAGCGCCCTCTAGGGCATATTTTTCCCCTAGCGCATAATGGCGCATAGGGATATTGCCGGCTTGATCATAAGATTTAGATAATAGGTTCCACCACACCACTTCGTTAGGCTGTGCTCTTGTACGCGCTTTTAACCAAGTAATTGCATCGTTGGTGCGGCCCAGTTTCAAGTCCGCGTTAATCATGGCAGCACCAGCAGCGTATGACTGGGGGTAAGCACGCAAAGTAGCCTGGGCGATTTGCAAAGCCTCCTCCCCCTTGCCTTTTGCTAGAGCAAGTTCAGAGGCGGTGATGTCCAGCGATAGGCTCTGTCTTTGAATAGGCGACCCTGGCGCACTTGCCTTCTGCGCTAGATTGCGGGCTTGCTGCAAATCAGCCTCTGCTTGGTCTATTTTTCCTTGGCGCTGTGCTATCAAGGCTAGTCCATAAAAACCTTCTAACTGTTTACCAATCGGCTGCTGTTTACTCAAACTCTCAAAGGTATTTTTTAAGTCATACATTCCACTGGATGTTCCAGCCTGCTCCATGCGCGCACGAGCCTTAATGAAATAGAACTCAACTGAGGTAGGCACATTACGCGATGCAACAGTGCGCGCCCTATCTTGCATATCTGCAATACGGTCGGTTGTTAAAGGATGGGTACGCACGTAAGCAGGCACCCCTTTATCCATAATGCCGGTGGCTTTTTGCAAGCGCTGGAAAAATCCTGGCGCACCATTGACGTCGTATCCACTGGCGTCCAATATCTGAAAGCCAACCCGATCAGCCTCGCGCTCGGCGTCTCTTGAATACGAAAGTTGATTATTCACCGCCACTGCTTGCCCGCCTTGCATCAAACCAGCTCCGGCCTGCGGGTTGCGAGACATCGCTAATGCACCGAGCACCATACCAGCAATGGCAATCATGGTATTGGTTGTTTGCTTGTCCATCTGACGCGCTAAATGGCGCTGTAATACGTGACCTGTTTCATGACCCATAACGGAAGCGACTTCAGAATCTGATTCAGCACTCACAATCAAACCCGTATGAAAGCCAATAAATCCACCAGGCAATGCAAACGCATTAATACTGCTGTCTTTAACAGCAAATACTTCAAAGTTATAAGCGCCACTGCCCTGCTCATTAGCACCGCCGAGTTGTAGTTTTCTGGCAGCTTGTAATAAGCGGCGTTCCATCTGATTTAAAAAATCGTAGAGCGGCAAGTCATTTGAATAGTCAGGATCCGGACGAATCTGGCGCATGATCATTTCGCCATACCTACGCTCGTCCACTCGACTTAAGGCATCGCCACCTGGATCACCCATATCCGGCAAAACAATAGTGGGCTGACTCTGCATGGAGCTGCGTGTAGGCGCATTAGCAGGACGCGCATCGGGTGACTGCATTGCCCTACCAATATTCTGAATAGCGGCTGAGTTACCTTCTACTGATACATCACCAGCAGGGGTAGCTGCATATGCAGGAAGCCCAGAGCAAGCCATCCCCAACATCAGCTGAACAGCCAAAGCACGGTACAAAAAAGAGGTTTTTGGAACTGACTTTATGTATTGCATCTCTATATGGTAAAACTTATCCCATGAACAAACTAACTCATTTTGATGCCAGCGGGCAAGCCCACATGGTAAACGTTGGCGATAAACCCAATACCCATCGTATAGCCATTGCTACCGGCAAGATCACCATGCTTCCTGAAACCTTCAAAATGGTAGAGGCTGGCACCCATAAAAAGGGGGATGTTTTAGGAATCGCCAGAATTGCAGGTATTCAGGCATCCAAGAGAACATCAGACCTCATTCCTTTGTGCCATCCGCTGGCACTGACCCATGTAAGTCTAGAGTTTCAAACCAATCCAAGTGAAAATAGCATTACCTGCCAAGTCAAAGCAGAAACAACAGGACCAACCGGTGTAGAGATGGAAGCGCTCACTGCAGTCCAAGTTGCCCTACTCACAATTTATGACATGTGCAAAGCCGTAGACCGAGGCATGGTGATGGGCGATGTCAAGCTACTCGAGAAGAGTGGTGGCAAGAGTGGGAAGTGGAAGTCACCCTAAAAATTTCTAAGAATGTTCAATCCAATAAAAAGCCGCTCATGAAGCGGCTTTTTAATTAGGTCATTATTTACCTATTCTGCACTCAGAAGGCAGTAACTGAGAAATTAAGTTCGTTTCAGTAGACCTACATGACCAACCACCCGCCCAAGTTGCGCCCTCTGGCTTAGACAAATCAATAGGCTTAGGCGAATTTGCATCAGGCTCGTTAGTTGGCACTAAATGAAGTGTATTTTTACCTTCAGGCGCAACACTGACTTGATAGTCAATCGCAATCGCACCCGAGGGTGTGATCTCAATTAACTTAACGCTGCGTGTTGGTGTAAAAGTAAAAGCTCCATTCGTTGCTTCATCCATGCGAACAGTGCCGCGACTTGCAAAAGCCTCTGTCACCGCGAGCTTAGCGCTTGAGGATAAATTCATACCTTCTACAACCCTGCTTCGAGCAATGTAGTCTTGATACTGAGGAACGGCTACCGCAACCAAAATGCCAATGATGGCCACAACCACCATCACCTCAATCAAGGTAAATCCAACTTCTTCCTTGTTTTCTAGTTTTTGAATATCTTGAATCTGCATATTTTCTAGCTCCCGGGGTCAAATGCCCCATCATCCAGTCTAAACCTTTAATCCTCAAGAAACTCAGTCGTAAAAAAAAGCCAGCTTTTATCGCTGGCTTTTCTGATTCAGAAGAAGGCTCAAGAAGCTTATGCTTTTGCGCGGTTCTTTTTCTTCAAATAGGTACCCAGCAAGATCACAATGGCAACTCCAATACCCTCAAAAATCATATGAGCATCTTCCATCGCGCCTTGAATAGAATCCTTGATTGCCGGATCTTCCACCAACATACCGCCAGCTAATAGACCTAATAATCCCGCGCCCAAAGTAATAATGACTGGGAAGCGATCCATTACCTTTAAAAGCATGGTGCTACCGAAGATGATCAACGGAATTGACAGGCCAAGACCAATGATTAAAAGGGCTAAACGAGTTTCTTCGGGGCCCTTTTGAGCAGCAGCAGCTACGGCAATAACGTTGTCCAAACTCATCACCAAGTCCGCTACCAAGATTGTGCGTATCGCGCCCCAAATATTGGAGTGGCCATCCATCTCAGCTTCATCATCACTATCGGTCAATAATTGCACGCCAATGTAGACCAGCAAAATAGCGCCAACGATTTTGAGATAAGGAAGGCTGAGGAGTTGTACTGCAGTGATTGTCAAAATAACGCGCAAAATAATGGCTGCTGCACTACCCCAAAAGATTGCTTTCTTTTGTTGATTTGCTGGCAGATTGCGTGATGCTAATGCAATCACTACTGCGTTATCACCAGATAACAAGATGTTGGCAACAATGATTGATAAAAGTGCAGCCCAAAATGCCGGACCTGAAAATACTGAAAAATCCATGAGTCGTCTCCCTACGTTATTTTTATGTTTTAACTACTGATCCTACAAAAAAGGATGCTGTTTTATCAGCACCCTTTTCCTTATTGCTAATTACAACATTGCCTTTAGTAAAGCAGCCATTTCTGAAGGGTTCTTCGTTACTTTGAAGCCACACTCTTCCATTACAGCAAGCTTGGCATCTGCAGTATCGGCACCACCAGAAATCAAGGCACCTGCGTGACCCATACGCTTGCCTGGAGGCGCTGTTACGCCGGCAATAAAGCCAACTACTGGCTTCTTCATATTGTCTTTGCACCAGCGAGCAGCCTCAGCTTCGTCTGGACCGCCGATTTCACCAATCATGATCACAGCATCAGTTTCTGGATCTTCATTGAACATTCTCATGATGTCGATGTGCTTCAGACCATTGATTGGGTCGCCACCAATACCAACCGCTGTGGACTGACCTAAGCCAATAGCTGTCAACTGACCAACCGCCTCATAAGTCAAGGTACCGGAACGGCTAACAACGCCAATGCGGCCTTTCTTATGAATATGGCCAGGCATGATGCCGATCTTGAGTTCGTCTGGAGTAATGATGCCTGGGCAGTTAGGGCCCAGCAATAAAGTCTTCTTACCGCCAGCAGCTTCTTTAGCATGCATTTTGTTACGCACTTCAAGCATGTCGCGCACTGGAATGCCTTCGGTAATACAGATCACAAAGTCGAGGTCAGCTTCAACAGCTTCCCAAATCGCAGCAGCAGCACCAGGAGGCGGAACATAGATAACGGAAGTTGTTGCACCAGTTTGCTGAGCAGCCTCTTTCACAGTCCCATAAATAGGAATATTAAAAATAGACTCGCCCGCTTTTTTAGGATTCACGCCAGCAACAAAACAGCTTTTACCGTTTGCGTATTCCTGACATTTTTCAGTATGGAACTGACCGGTCTTACCAGTAATACCTTGTGTAATGACTTTGGTGTTTTTATTGATCAAAATAGACATATTGAAATTCCTGGATTATTTGTTTTTGGCAACAGCAGCAACTACCTTAGTAGCAGCTTCAGCCATTGAATCGGCGCTAATAATTGGCAAACCAGAGTCTGCAAGAATCTTCTTGCCTAGCTCTTCGTTTGTACCCTTCATGCGCACAACCAAAGGTACTGTCAGGTTGACTGCCTTACATGCAGTAACAACACCATCAGCAATCACGTCGCAACGCATAATGCCGCCGAAGATGTTTACCAAAATTGCTTCAACGCTCTTGTTCTTCAACATGATCTTGAATGCTTCAGTTACTTTTTCTGCTGTCGCACCACCACCAACGTCCAAGAAGTTTGCTGGCTCGCCACCGAACAACTTAATAGTGTCCATAGTAGCCATCGCCAAGCCCGCACCGTTCACCAAACAACCAATATTGCCGTCCAATGAGATGTAAGCCAAGTCAAATTTAGAGGCTTCGATTTCAGCAGCATCTTCTTCATCGATATCGCGGTAAGCCACGATTTCTGGATGACGGAACAACGCGTTTGGATCAAAGTTGAACTTCG
This sequence comes from Polynucleobacter sp. JS-Fieb-80-E5, assembly GCF_018882015.1. Classification (NCBI taxonomy): domain Bacteria; kingdom Pseudomonadati; phylum Pseudomonadota; class Betaproteobacteria; order Burkholderiales; family Burkholderiaceae; genus Polynucleobacter; species Polynucleobacter sp. JS-Fieb-80-E5. The sequence goes on from NZ_JACVPH010000002.1 coordinate 145,922, forward strand.
CGTCCAAAGCCTTGATCTTGCCGTTACCTTCAAGAATCAATGGGTTGATTTCAACCAATGAAGCATCGGTATCCCAGTAAGTCTTGTACAAGTTCTTAAATACATCTCGAGCCATTGGGATAGACGCTTCGGGAACACCAATGCCTTTAGCAACGATATCGCAATCAGCATCTGTCAAGCCAACCATTGGATCAACAAATACTTTGATAATTTTTTCTGGATGAGATTCAGCAACTTCCTCAATATCCATACCACCTTCGCTAGAAGCCATGATCACATTCTTTTGTGTTCCGCGGTCTGTAACGATGCTGAAGTAGTACTCTTTTTTAATGTCAGCGCCGTCTTCAATGAGAAGGCGATTTACTTTTTGACCTTCTGGTCCAGTTTGATGTGTCTTGAGCTGCATGCCCAAAATTTCAGAAGCATATTTTTTCACTTCATCCATGCTTCTTGCCAATTTCACGCCGCCGCCTTTACCGCGACCACCAGCATGAATCTGAGCCTTCACAACCCATACTGGGCCACCCAGTTTTTCAGCAGCTTTTACTGCCTCATCAACACTGAATGCAGGAATGCCGTTAGGAACTGGCACATTAAATTGGCGAAGAAGTTCTTTGCCTTGGTACTCGTGAATTTTCATAATTACTCCGAAACGGTATCTTTTTTAGCAAGCGATGAGGATTAGTTAAACCGATGTTGCCTTGATCTCATACTTACTCTAGAAATAGCTAAATTAGCCAAATTTGAATAAATGCGAACGGCTTGACCGACTCCATTAGTCTAGCATGCTGCAATGCCGCAAATAGCCTCTGCGGATCCGTAATTGCCCTAATCTGGACTTTGACCGCCAATCACTTTTGCCACCACTTCTGAGCCAAAACCCTTCGATGCCAAGAAGCGATACTGCCTAGCTCGCTCCTTTTGGTCCTGAGCGCGTACACCGTATTTCCTGGTCCAGAGATCAAAGGCGCGCTGAAACTCAGTCTCTTTTAAGACTCCAAGGAGTGCCGCGGACTTTTTGGCGTCCACTCCAGCCCTATCGAGCTCATCAGCAATCTTTCTCATCCCGTAGCGCTCACTGCGGCGGCGGACTAGGGCTTCGGCAAAACGCTCATCAGACAACCAACCTCTTGCCTCAAAGTCATCTAAAACGGCTTCAATCTGAGAATCTCTGGATTCAGGCGTTTGCTCAGCCTGCTCGCCGCCTAACTTGCCCCATCTTGCTTCTGATTCTGCCAACTTTGCGGCTAATCCTTTGCGACTGTATTCTCGCTGCGACAAAAGGCGCAAAGCCCGAGCTTTGAGACTCGGGCTTTGTTTGACCTTCTGATTACTACTTAACTCTTGCATCGAATTATTCGACTTCCTCTTCCTCGCTCAGCACATCTGTTACTACTGCTGAACCAGATTTAACGCCTAATTTTTCACGGATCTTTGCTTCGATATCTTTAGCAATGGCTGGGTTCTCTTTCAAGAACTCGCGCACATTGTCTTTGCCTTGACCAATGCGATCGCCGTTATAGCTATACCAAGAGCCTGACTTTTCAACGAGGTCAGCTTCGACACCCATATCAATAATTTCGCCTTCTCTAGAAATACCAGCACCGTACATAATGTCAAAAATTGCTTCGCGGAATGGAGGAGAAACCTTGTTCTTCACAACTTTCACGCGGGTTTCATTACCAACAACCTCATCGCCTTTTTTGATGCTGCCAATACGACGGATGTCTAAACGCATAGAGGCGTAGAACTTCAGCGCATTACCGCCAGTAGTGGTTTCTGGAGAACCAAACATCACACCAATCTTCATACGAATCTGGTTAATGAAGATCACAGTCGTGTTGGTACGCTTAATGGCGCCAGTCAACTTACGCAAAGCTTGACTCATCAAACGCGCTTGCAAGCCTGGTAAGGAGTCACCCATATCGCCTTCGATCTCAGCTCTTGGAACCAAAGCAGCAACAGAGTCGATGACGATTAAATCAATAGAACCTGAGCGAACTAATGCATCTGCAATTTCTAATGCTTGTTCACCAGTATCCGGTTGGGAGATCAACAGATTATTTACATCCACGCCGAGACGTGATGCGTACTGCACATCTAAAGCGTGCTCTGCGTCAATAAATGCGCAAGTGCCGCCTAGCTTTTGCATTTCTGCAATCGCATGCAATGTCAAAGTAGTTTTGCCAGAAGATTCTGGGCCGTAGATTTCAATCACGCGCCCACGCGCAAGACCACCAACTCCAAGAGCGATATCTAATCCGAGTGAACCACTAGACACCACCTGAATGTCTTGGCTAATTTCAGCATCACCCAATCTCATGATTGAACCTTTGCCAAACTGTTTCTCAATTTGCGCCAGTGCTGCAGTTAATGCTTTTTGCTTGTCTCCGCTCATTCCTTCAAATTCTGAAGAGGCTGATTGCTTTTTGTTATCCAAGGCCATTTTTTATTCCCTTTTCGCTATGTACTGGGCTTTTTCCCGAAGTTTTATCTACTGTGTAACAACTTAGGAGTTACTGTATATAAAAACAGTAGTCTTTGCAAGCGTCTTTTAAGCTGAATTTACGGATTTTTGACTAGGTTGTACTTGATTGACTCGGTCCCAATAGAAAAAGAGGGGTATAGCGACCGCCCAGACCACTCCTACCAGGATAAATCCAGTGATTTCACTACCGGGGACCCAAGATCCAGCCCCCATCCGAATACCAGCCTCATAGGACATCGGGCCAGCAATGCCGCCCAAAACAGCCCCCAAAACAGGCCTGCCGCGCAACCAAGTCAAGGAACCATTAATGGTGGTTGCCACCAAAACCCACAAGACCCACATCCAGAGAGGCGACAAATACGGTGACGGCCAATCATCCCGAAAATCCAAGTAGCCCATATGCATGATGAGAGTGTCGGCCATCAAACCAAAGACAAAGGCTTTCAATAAAAGGCTGATTTCTGTTTTGGGAGAAGGTGAACGCCAAGCGTGGAAAGCAATATAGGCTAGGGTAGCAACCACCGCCCAAAGCACATCTTTATTGGCTGCGCCGAGAACACAGGCAAACCAACCAAGCTGGAAAATAACAAAATTCCAAAATTTAGCCATATACCTAGCAACCTAAGAAAAAGGCCACTGCCGAGGGGCAATGGCCTTTAGATTTGGTGGCGAATCAGGGATTTGAACCCCGGACCTGCGGATTATGATTCCGTCGCTCTAACCAGCTGAGCTAATTCGCCGAACTCACTATTGTAAATGATCGGAATGCATCTGTCTAAACGAATCGAGCCTTCTCGCCATTAGGGGTGTCTAGGTACTTATTTGATCTGAAAGGTACTGACAGCCTCATCCCGGCCATAAAGGACATTAAATTCGATTTTCTTGGCTAAAAAGAGTTTTTTAAGCACTTCATCCTTATTCTCAAAGACAATTGCGGTTTGCTCGGGGTAATGTGAAAAAGGGTCGCTATTGACATCTACCACCACCCCATCAATCTTGATTTGCTTGATTGAGCGCTTATAGAGCTTATCGGGACGTATAAAAATTAGGCGCTTTACATATTTATCTAAGACGAGCTTTTGACCCTGCTCATTATTTTTGAAGTAGTAGACCAACTCCTCTTTGCCGTTGGTAGTCATGTCACGCTCTTCATCCCACTTAGCGTAAATACTTGAACTCGCTACAGCACAAAGAAATACCAAGGCCAGTTGGCTCAATACAAAAACAGATTTTTTTTGAGAGGCATTCATCCTGTGATCATATCAGCCAGATGAGCACCTAAAAAGTAGAAGGCGTAATATTCCCAAATGATGAATTCATTTCTGGTGCGCGTTCTTAGCTTTTTGCTCTTGAGTAGTTGCATCCCCACGACTGCATCCGCAGCTCAAATCTTCATCACCAATTACCCATCAGAAGCAAATGCAAAAGTTTTTGTCACCAAATATCCGTCAGAAGCAAACTGCCTTGTGTATGACACTCAATACTCGAGTGATAACGAGCCTGGCGTCTGGTTCTATACAAAATATAAAAGTGATGCGCGTGCCGTGATTTACTACACCCAATATAAATCCGAGGCAGACCTCATTGTGTACTTCACCAAATACAAGAGTGATGCGCGCTGCCGCTACTAATAAACATCTTTTAATCACCCTCTTTACTTCATGAAACTTCTTTCTATTTCTGCCGGGAAGGCAGCTCCTTTGTTTGGCAATCACCACCCCAATTACAAATCAGTTGCTTCAGCCATTCGCAAGCAGGTGGTGAGCAATATAGGCAATCCTGCCCCAGTTGAAATTACCCCGCTTGGTGTTAAAGGCGATGAGCAAGCTGACCTATCGGTACACGGCGGAATTGAAAAAGCAATCTACGTTTATCCAGCAGAGCACTACACATTCTGGAATGAACTGCTCGCTAGAGAAACTAAGCAGCCAGTTGACCTACGGCATGGTGCTATCGGCGAGAACTTCACAGTCGAAGGCCTGCTAGAAACAGAAGTGTTTGTTGGGGATCGCCTGCAAATAGGAGGGCTGGAATTCTCCGTTGTCAAACTTCGTGAACCTTGTTTTAAGTTCAACGCTGCTCTTGGTTATAAGGGTGCAAGCAAAGCAATGCTGCAATCTAGCTTTAGTGGTTGGTATTTGCGGGTACTCAAAACTGGAGCTCTCACTGCTGGAACTGAAATTACGTTGATTCCAGGTCCAAGAGAAATCTCTATTGACCAGCAAAATCAAAAGCTCTTAAATGGTCGCAATCAAAAAGATTTGTGGGAATAAAAAAACCCGACCATTTCTGATCGGGTTTCTTATTTGATGCAGACTAAAACTGCTTAGTCACGTGCGTAGATATCTACGTCTTTAGTTTCACGTACAAACAGTGTACCGATTACCAATGTCATCGCAGCGATGATGATTGGGTACCAGAGACCGTAGTAAATGTTACCGTTTTGCGCTACTAAGGCGAAGGAGATCGTTGGCAACAAGCCACCGAACCAACCGTTACCAATGTGGTATGGCAAGGACATAGAGGTATAACGAATACGAGTTGGGAACATCTCAACTAACATCGCAGCGATTGGGCCATAAACCATGGTTACCAAGAGCACTAAGTACACCAATAAGCACAACACAGCAACGTAGTTAATCTGTGCTGGATCAGCCTTAACAGGATAGCCTTCCTTGTTCAAAGCCTCACGAATTGCCTTCTTAAACTCAGCATCTTTCGCTTTTGCTTCAGCAGGATCAATGCCCTTAGATGTATATCCAGGGATTTCGATATCGCCAATTTTCACAACAGCGGTGGCACCAGCTGGAGCCGTAACAGTTGTATAGCTAGCAGAGTTCGAAGCCATCACTTGTTTTGCAATATCGCAAGAGCTTGTGAACTTCGCTGTACCAGTTGGGTTGAACTGGAATGTACATTCAGCTGGGTCAGCAGTAATAGTTGCTGGCGCTGTTGCCATTGCCTTTTCCAACGCTGGGTTAGCAAAGTGTGTCAAAGCATTAAACACGGAAACAGGGGTGTTAGGGATGTAAGTAATTACAGCCAATAACAAACCGCCCATGATGATCACTTTACGACCGATCTTGTCAGACAAGCTACCAAAGACCACAAAAAATGGTGTGCCGATTACTAATGAACCAGCAATCAACAAGTTCGCTGTCTTAGCATCCACTTTCAACACTTGTGTGAGGTAGAACAAAGCGTAAAACTGACCTGTGTACCAAACCACCGCTTGACCTGCAACCAGACCAAACAATGCCAAGATCACAATCTTCAAGTTCTTCCATTGACCGAATGACTCTGTCAAAGGCGCTTTAGACAATTTGCCTTCTTCTTTCATCTTCTTGAAAGCTGGAGATTCATTCATGGACAAACGAATCCATACAGAAACTGCCAACAATCCAATAGAAACGATGAAAGGAATGCGCCAGCCCCAAACGTCAAAGTCTGGACCAGTGAATTCACGTGTGAACAAAATCACGAGCAAGGAGAGGAACAAGCCTAAGGTAGCTGTTGTCTGAATCCAAGCTGTGTATGCACCACGACGACCATGAGGAGCGTGTTCTGCAACGTAAGTAGCAGCACCACCGTACTCACCGCCCAAAGCCAAACCTTGAAGCATACGCAATGCGATCAAGATCACTGGAGCAGCAACACCGATAGTTGCATAGTTAGGCAGAATACCCACGATGAAAGTTGCGCCGCCCATCAATAGGATGGTTACCAAGAAGGTGTATTTACGACCAATCAAATCGCCTAGACGACCAAACACCAACGCGCCAAATGGACGCACGATGAAACCAGCAGCAAACGCTAACAAAGCGAAAATGAAGGCAGAGCCAGCATCTAGGCCAGAGAAGAATTGCTTAGCAATAATTGCCGCAAGTGAACCGTAAAGATAAAAGTCGTACCACTCAAAAACCGTACCTAAAGATGATGCAAAGATAACTTTGCGTTCTTCAGCGGTCATTGGGGCTGCTTTAGTTGATGTTGACATCAGTAGCTCCTAACTATTTTTATTAAATAAATAACAACGGATCGATTATGCTTTGAAAAAATTCAAAGAAATCCACTAGTTAGGGTAATTCCCCATCAAATAGGATCGGGGTTTTCCCGAGATATTTGGGAATTAGGGGTAGCTACGCAACACCTATGAGCCCAGCGTTGATGCAATTAGCGTGTTTTAGTAATAAACATTTTGGGTACGTGCAGATCCCAGTAAATAGCAGCTGCGCGCAGTCCAAAAATTCCAAGCATGCAAATCACAGAGCCCTCGACTACATACTGAGGAAAGAAGTTCAGCACCAGGACATATGCACAGCAACCCAACGTCACTGGAATGGCATAAAGCTCATGCGACATGATGAGCGTTTTTCTGCCAGCCAAAACATCGCGCAATAAACCACCGCCAATGGCAGTAATAACACCTAAGATGACTGGCGCCACAGGTAGACCATAACCCATGCTCCACGCCTTATCAGCCCCCTGAATAGCAAAGAGTGCGGCACCAAATCCGTCGATATACAGCATCCACCGATAAATTTGCGGCTGGGTAAAGAAAGATTCTGCAAAGAAGGTGAGGATGCTAGCGCCGAGCGCAAGCCACACATACATTTGGTTCTCAGACCAGAAAATGGGTGCTTCTAAAATAATGTCACGAATGGTACCGCCGCCAATGGCGGTAATTAAACCCAGCACCAAGACGCCAAAGAGGTCTACGCCACGATCTGCAATAGCTAAGACACCCGTTACCGCAAAGGCCATGGTTGCAATGATGCCAATCCAGAAATTAATGTCTTCCATAAGAATGAGTCTAATGCACTTTGTCTGAGCGCAGACTGGAATGACCATCCTCAATATACTGTTAGCTATGAGTGCAAATAAGGTGTTGATATGACCTCCAAGCTGTATAGCTTTTGGCGTAGCTCTGCTGCTTTTCGGGTTCGCATTGCCCTCAATCTTAAGGCCATGGATTACGAAATCATCCCCGTTCATCTCGGTAAAAATGGCGGAGATCAATTGGGCGAGGAATATGGCAAGAAAAATCCCAATCGCTTAGTACCTCTTCTGGAAGATGGTGAAAAAAGTATTCATCAATCCTTAGCCATTATTGAGTACCTCGAAGATATTCAATCTGAGCCACCACTCCTACCAACAATAGCGATTGATCGCGCATGGGTACGTGCTATTGCAATGGATATTACGAGCGATATTCACCCAATGAATAATTTGCGGGTATTGCGTTACCTGATCAAAAAACTCGGTATCAGCAGTGAGGCGAAGGATGAATGGTATGGGCACTGGATCAAGGTTGGACTCGAGAGTGTAGAGATGCAATTAAGTCTGGATCCACGGGTTGGGAGATTTTCCTATGGCGATCAACCAGGCTTGATTGATGTCTGCTTAGTACCTCAGCTATTTAATGCACTAAGCGCAAAAGTGGATGTGAAGCCCTACCCCACTCTCATGCGAATCTTTCATGAGTGCATGACATTACCCGCTTTTATTGATGCCTCTTGGGAAAAACAAATGGATGCCGAAGGATTAAATCCCGTTGTTCCACCACAGAAATAAAGAGAGCGTCAGCAAAGAACTCACGGTAGTAATTAATACCACTCTAGAAATCACGCTACCGTCAGCTTTGTAGTACTGCGCCAACATAAAGGGGCCCGTACCAGTTGGGAGCGCGCTGAGTATGACAATGGCACTCACCCATAATGCCGGTAGTTCCAAGATGGGGTCCGCAATGACCCAAGCAATCAAGGGTTGCAGAATCAGCTTTGCCAAACTGATACCCCAAGCCTGAGCAGGAGCCGCAGTACTTTTTTGCATCAGAAATAAACCGATGGAAACGAGAGCACAAGGTGTCGATGCGGCTGCTAAGAATGCAATCACTTGTGCAATGGGGTCGTATAAAGTTAAATCGCTCGAGGCCCACAACAGACCCGCAACTGGAGCTACTAATAAGGGGTTGGTACAAAGCGATTGAATGACGCTCAACCCAATCTCGTGCGGCTTCTTATGCGACAAGATGCCAATCTCAATCAAGACTGTGGCTAAAGCAAACATGACAAACACAATGAAGGTAGAAATGATCGCAGGTGCCAAACCATCTTGACCAAGGGCAAGTGCACATAAAGGAATGCCCATATATCCCGTATTTGAATAAGAGGCACTTAGGCCATCAAAGCTAGCGGCTGCCAAATCTCGATGACGCACCCAACTCACCAAGAGCACCAGGATAAAAACAATTAAACAACTTAGAAAAAATGCAGTGATGAAACCGGGTTGCCATAGTGTTTGCCAGCCACTATTCGCAGCAAAGTTAAAGAGTTGCGCAGGTAATGCCAACCAAACCACAAAACGATTGAGCTCAACTGAAGCGTTAATGCCTAACTTACCAGCACGCCCACCAACATACCCAATCAAGATGAGTAGAAATACTGGGAGAACTACATTAAATACGTAGAGCAAAATATTTAACGGGTGATATTTAAGAGATTAGGAAATTTTCTTCAGGGTCTTGACATAACGCTGCGCATTTTTGACATAGCGACCAGCGATATCGTGGATGCCAGCGATCTGCTCCGGGGTCAACTCTTTTACCGCCTTAGCGGGAGTTCCCAAAATCATGGATCCATCCGGAAATTCTTTTCCTTCGGTAACAAGTGCGCCCGCACCAACGAGACAGTTTTTTCCAATCTTCGCGCCATTCAAAATGACTGCGCCAATGCCAATCAAACTACCATCTCCAATGTGACAACCATGCAGCATCACTTGATGACCAACAGTGACCTGCTTACCAATGATGAGTGGATAGCCTGGATCGGTGTGCAAAACAGAAGCATCTTGCACATTGCTGCCTGCGCCGATTTGAATGAGGTCGTTATCGCCGCGGATAACAACTTTGGGCCAGATACTCGCATCTTGATGAAGTTCAACCTTGCCGATCACTTCTGCGCTGTCGGCAACCCAAGCACCCTCAGCTAGATGAGGGGCATTTCCGTCTAGTTCAAATATAGCCATTACTTATTATAGGTATCATTCAGGGCATGGATAAACGTTGTAGCGATAAAGCAGTATTACTAGTTTAGTTGGCGCCCTGTTGTATAAGAATTTTTTTGGTTTATCATCGTTTTTACATACACCTAAGGGAGAACCCATGAAAAAAATCCTCATCGCATTGGCCGCTTTAGCCGCATTTTCCGGTCTTGCTCAAGCACAAGAAACCATCAAGGTATTAAGCACGCAAGAGCTCGCGAATGTTTGCAAACTTCCTGCAAGCCCAGAATCCCGTAGCTTCTGTATTGGTTTTACTACTTCTGTTTATGAAACTTATTTAGCAACTCGTCACCCACAACGTGCGAAGCCATTTATTTGCGTTAAGCAACCTGCTCCAGCACGTGATGAAGTCATTGGTGATTTTGTGAAGTTTGCCAATAGCACCCCACAAGTTGCAGACAAACCAGCAGCAGGCGTTTTCTTGGGCTTCTTAGCTTCACGCTTCCCTTGCGCCAGAAAATAATTAAAGCAACTTAGACAAACTAATACCCATTTAAAGGATCAGTTGAGATGAAAAAAATTATCGCAATTACCGCAGCAATATTAGCAATCGCTGGTTGCTCAAACATGAGCAATACAGAGCAACGCACACTTTCAGGCGCAGGCATTGGCGCAGCAGCTGGTGCTGTTGGTACCGCAATCTTCCACGGCAATCCTATCTGGGGCGCAGTTGGTGGTGCAGCAGTGGGTGCAGCATCTGGCTATGTCTATGATGCTTACAAGAAAAATGAAGCTGCTAATTACAACTCTGGCTATAACGCTGGTAAAAATAATCAGCCAGCTCAGGCACCTAATTAATAAGCCTAACTAAGCAGAATACCCAGGCCTATTGAGGCCCGAGTTCAGCAATACCAACCCAGCTCGTATTAATTTACCAGCTGGGTTTTTATTTGGATTTGGCCTGCCAATGCTTTGTGGATAGGGCATTTGTGTGCAATCTCAAGTAAGCGCTCTTTTTCTTCAGCGCTCAAATTGCCTTGTAACTGAATGTCACGGGAGAATGTTTCAACATCATCATGCCGCTCAATATCCACAGTCACAATCGCATTGTCTAATTTCATTTCTTTGCGCCCAGCGTACATCTTTAGGGTCATTGAAGTACAGGCTGCCAAAGCAGCACCAAGATACTCGTGAGGACTTGGGCCAGTACCAGAGCCGCCTTTAGACACTTCAGCATCAGACAAAAAATGTAAATCACCAGCAGTTAATTTCTGCTGAAGAGGGCCTTGGCCAAACTGTGAAACTACTTTTCTCATAAAAATCCTAAAAAATTATTAACCCGAAGAAATGATCAAGACTGAATTTAACCCGAAAGGGATTTACTTACTTTTTCTGCAACGGGTAATTGCGCCTTCTTCCAAGCGCTAAAGCCACCTTCTAAGTGACAAATGTTGGGTACGCCCATTTTCTGGAGAGTTTGCGTTGCTAAGGCCGAACGCCAAGCCGAGGCGCAATACAACACCAGCCTCTTGCCTTCGCCAAAGATTGGCTTGTAATAAGGGCTATCTGGGTCAACCCAAAACTCCAACATCCCCCTGGGCGCATGCAGCGCATTCGGAATCATGCCCTCTCGCTCTAACTCACGAACATCCCTTATATCCACAAACACCACATTTGGATCCGCCAGTAAATCTGACGCCTTTTCCACGGAAAGCGTCTCAATTTCAGCGATTGCCTCCTGAATCAGCGCTTGATACCCAATCTTTAATTTCACCAAAATCTCCTAAATTAACAATGCCTTAGTGTCACCAAGCACCTGCTACCATTCTGCTATGAACTTTACCCCTACAGAACTTGGCGCAAGCATTATTTTTGCAATTGCTGTTTTGCATACCTTTTGCACGGGCTATTTTGAAACAATTGCTAAAAAATCGCCTCGGCATGCCGGTCTTTGGCATCTGCTTGGCGAAGTAGAAATTGTTTTTGGTTTTTGGGCTGCCATATTGGTTATTTTCATTTCCTTCTATGACGACTTAGGGACTGCCAAGAGCTTTCTCAATAAACGCAATTTCACAGAACCACTCTTTGTCTTTGCCATCATGATTGTGGCTGGCACAAAACCTATTCTGTATGTTTCTACTCAAATCTTGCATGTGCTGGCCAATGGCCTGCAATATCTATTTCGCATCAGAAGTGCCCCTGCCTTATATTTTTTAACCCTAGGGGCCACACCACTCCTTGGCTCCCTGATTACTGAGCCCGCAGCGATGACTCTGGCTGCTTTTTTATTGCGCGATCTTGTCTATCGTCACCAATGCTCTAAAGCGCTTCTGTTTGGCACTCTTGGGGTGCTCTTTGTGAACATCTCCATTGGAGGCACACTTACCAACTTTGCTGCTCCGCCTGTTCTCATGGTGGCCTCTACCTGGGGATGGAGTTCAGCATTTATGTTTAGCAACTTTGGTCTAGAGTCTTGCATTGCAATCTTCATCAATGCTCTGGCAGCAACTCTTTTATTTCATCGCCAATTGATTGAACCTAATACCGATAAAAGGGATGTAAAAATTCCTTTAGCAGTCATTTTGACGCATCTGCTTTTTTTATTTGGAGTGGTTTACTTTGCGCATGATCCGATTATTTTCACGTGGATTCTGCTTTTCTTTATTGGTTACACCACAGCATATCCAAAACATCAAAGTCCTCTCATTCTGAAAGAGGCACTTTTAGTCGGCTTCTTCCTGGGTGGCTTAGTAGTATTGGGTGCATTACAAGGATGGTGGCTGCAACCTATTCTTGAAATGATGAGCCCTACCGCAGTCTTTTATGGCAGTCTTGTTTTGACTGCTTTCACTGACAATGCGGCACTCACCTATTTAGGATCATTGGTAACCGGCACCTCACCGGAGTTCAAACTGGCATTAGTGGGTGGAGCGGTTGCTGGTGGTGGCCTCACCGTTATTGCTAATGCTCCCAACCCAGCCGGTATTGCGATCTTGCGTGGCCACTTTCCTGGACATACGGTTTCAGCACTATATTTACTGACGGCAGCTATTCCGCCCACTATCGTGGCAATTCTGGCTTACAGGCTCATATAAGAACAACTTTGGTCTTAGGCAGTAAAATCTGAGCTTCGCCCCCAGCTATAAACCTGAGAACGGCATATGAAAAAGCTCTATATCAAAACCTTTGGCTGTCAAATGAACGAGTACGACTCGGGAAAAATGGCAGACCTCCTGCATGCCGATGAAGGCATGGTCATGACAGATCGACCGGAAGATGCAGACGTGGTTCTTCTGAATACTTGTTCTATCCGCGAGAAAGCAGAAGACAAAGTCTTTTCAGATTTGGGACGGCTACGTGAACTCAAAAAAACGAAGCCTGACTTACTAATTGGTGTTGGCGGCTGCGTTGCCAGTCAAGAAGGCCAACAAATTGTTAGTCGCGCTCCTTACGTTGATGTGGTGTTTGGACCTCAAACACTCCATCGCTTATCCCACCTCATTGCACAGCGTCGCAAAACTGGAGTCTCTCAAGTAGATATCTCTTTCCCCGAAATAGAAAAGTTTGATCATCTTCCTGCATCTCGCCAAACTCGTGGCTCGGCATATGTCTCCATCATGGAAGGTTGCTCCAAGTATTGCAGCTACTGTGTTGTGCCCTATACGCGTGGCGAAGAAGTCTCTAGGCCATTTGATGATGTCCTCACTGAAGTTGCTGGTCTAGCAAGTAAAGGCGTCAAAGAAATTGTTCTGCTTGGTCAAAATGTGAATGCTTATCTTGGCAAGATGGGTGATACCGAAGAAATCGCTGACTTTGCTCTATTGATTGAATACATCGCTGACATTCCTGGGGTTGAGCGGATCCGCTTTACTACCAGCCACCCTAAAGAATTTACACAACGCCTCATCGACGTCTACGCTAAAGTGCCTAAGCTTGTAAGTCACCTACATTTGCCAGTACAACATGGCTCGGATTCTATGCTCTCAGCGATGAAGCGCGGCTATACAGCCCTAGAGTTCAAGAGCATTATTCGTAAGATGCGCTCTGTTCGTCCCGACCTGACACTGTCGAGTGATTTCATCGTAGGCTTTCCAGGTGAAACTGAGGCTGACTTTGAGAAGCTACTCAAAATGGTTCAGGATCTGAACTTTGATAACAGCTTTTGTTTTATCTTTAGTCCACGCCCAGGAACTCCTGCGGCAAACCTTCACGATGACACACCTTACGAGGTAAAACTCAAGCGCCTCCAAACTTTATTGGCATTGGTTGAGGGACAGGCAAACCAAATTAGCCAAAAAATGCTGGGTAATACTGAAAGAGTATTAATTGAGGGTCTTGCAAAGGATGGCGTCAACTTACAGGGTCGTGCTGAAAATAATCGTGTCATTCACTTCACAGCACCCGATCAAGATATTGAGAGTCTTATTGGTCAATTCGTAGACATTCGCATTACGGAAGTTCTGAACTACACCCTCAGAGGCGAGTTGGTAGAAGCCCATGTCAGCCAATAAAAAAAGTTTCTCTCCCAAGCTAACGATTGAGCTGCAATACGCCAGTCCGGCGATTGAGGCTGCCGTCAATAAAGCAGCTTCCTCAACCCTAATTAAAAAATGGGTCAAGAGTTCCACGACACTTGGTGGCTTAATTACCCTTCGCTTTGTGAATGCTGCGGAAGGTAAAAAGCTAAATTTTGCTTTTCGTCAAAAAGATTACGCCACCAATGTTTTAACTTTTCCTTACGAGCTTTCAAAAGAAGCTGTAGTAGCAGATATTATTTTTTGCCTACCGGTTCTGCAAAAAGAAGCCAAAGAGCAAAGTAAATTACTAAAAGCCCATTTGGCCCATTTAATTGTGCACGGCTGCCTTCATGCTCAAGGTCATGATCACGAGGTGGGCCGGGATGCTAAAAAAATGGAGGCCCTGGAAATCCAAATTCTCCAAAAATTGGGCTTTGCTAACCCCTATTCTTGATTTGCCATATTTCTACGCTATTCTTGCTATATGCCTGACCCCAATAAATCCCTTTTAGACCGCTTGGCTGATTTTTTAACTCCGCAGCCAACTGAACCCAGTGAGCGCCGTCAAGAACTGATTGATACCCTTCGGGAAGCTCAGGCTGAGGGATTAATTGATGCGGATGCTCTCTCCATGATTGAGGGTGTTTTTCAAGTAGGGCAGTTATGCGCTCGCGACATCCTTGTGCCTCGCGCCCAAATTGATTGGATCGATATCGGCCAGCCTCTCTCTGAAATCATTAAGAGCGTTATTGAAGCAGCTCACTCACGCTTTCCCGTATTCGAAGGCAGTCGAGATAACGTCATTGGCATTTTGTTGGCAAAAGATTTATTACGTCACGCTACTGAAAAAGATTTTCAGGTGCGCGACTGGTTGCGACCTGCAGTATTCATTCCAGAATCTAAACGTCTTAGCGTCTTATTGCGAGACTTTAAAGATAACCGTAACCATTTAGCTATCGTAGTTGACGAATATAGCGGCGTTGCCGGCATCATTACCATTGAAGATGTGCTCGAGCAGATCGTTGGCGATATTGAGGATGAGCATGATGTCGATGAAGAAGCAGACAACCTCATCGCTTTAGATAATGGCGATATCCGCGTTAAAGGTATTACCGAGCTTGAGCAATTTAATGAAAGGCTTGGCACTCATTTTGAAGTGGAAGATATTGAGACTGTGGCGGGCTTGGTGATCCAGCATTTAGGCCGCGTCCCTAAAATGGGTGAGCTCATTGAAATAGGCGGCATTGAATTTGAAGTGCAGCGCGCCGACCCAAGACAAATTCATATTCTGCTTGCACGACAATCCAATAAAAAATCAGACTGAGATTTACATTGCTTGATCAGCACTCCAATCATTCGGGTATGAGCATCAAAATCTTTTCGGTATGCATTCTGCTTGTATTAGGAGCTGCCCTTGCTGCCGTTGCTGAGTTACCTTATGGTGGCTGGATTCAGATCCCCGTTCTCAGCCTTCTCTGGTGGCGTCTTGATCAAAAGTCCATATCCTTAAAAAAACAATTTTTCTTAGGCCTCTCATTCGGCATTGCGTATTTTGTTGTTGGTCTATGGTGGCTTTACATCAGTCTGCATGATGTTGGTGGCATGAGTGCGCCACTCGCTTGTATGGGTGTATTTCTACTCTCTGCTTATGTGGCTCTCTATTTCTCATTGGCAACACTTGCTATTCCACTGTTTAAACAGAATCGCTTATTTGGCATGCTGCTGGCAGCGAGTTGGGTTCTTGCGGAATTTCTACGGGGCTACATCTTCACTGGATTTCCTTGGATGGGTTTTGCGGAAACCCAGTTCAACGGCCCATTTGCGCCCGTCGCCCCCTTCTTTGGTGGGCTAGCATGCACCTTTTTGGCGGTGTGGGCCTCCTGGGAAATTTACCAAGCCCGTAAGCATGTCATTTCTAGCGCGCTACTCATCTTGATTGCTGTTGGCATCTCTCAAAGTGCTGGATTGATTACCTTTACCAAGCCAGTTGGAGAGCTAATTAGCGTTCGCTTAATTCAAGGCAACTTTGAACAAAGTCTGAAATTCAATCCTCAAGCTATTGGTAGGCAAATTGATTTCTATGCCGGAGAAATTACCAAAGAGGCAGCTAACCTCATCATCATTCCTGAGACTGCGTTTCCATGGCCACTTCCTAATTTACCCATTGGCCTATTGGATTACTTGCAAAACTTTTCTAATAAGAGCAGTAGCAACATTCTGCTTGGCTTGATCGGCGAAGTGCCTGGAGAAGGTGGTATGCAGTATTCGAATCGCGCTACTGGACTTTCGCCCAATGCATTGCCCTATCAATACGATAAAGCCCATCTCGTTCCCTTTGGAGAATTTATTCCTCTAGGTTTTCAGTGGTTCGTCAAAGCCTTTCATGTACCCATGAGCGACTTTGCAAGAGGAAAGCTAGATCAACCCCCTTTTGCGATTGTGCGCAAGGATCAAGATGATCTTCATGCGGCAATTACGATTTGCTATGAAGACGTCTTTGGTGGTGAACTTGCCTCTCGCATTCAACACAGCGATCAGCCAGTCAACCTACTCATCAATATGACCAATCTAGCCTGGTTTGGGGATTCTCAAGCATCCACTCAACAACTCAGGCTTTCACAATTGCGCTCCCTGGAAACTGGGCTTCCTGCCTTGCGTGCCACCAATACAGGAATTACTGCAGTTCTTGGTCCTGATGGCAAAGTAATTAAAGTGCTCCCAGAATTTACCCAAACAACCCTCAGCACCCAAGTCCAGGCTTATTCTGGAAAAACACCTTATGTCATTTGGGGCAATTTACCGATTTTGGGTATTTCTTGCCTGCTCTTGCTTTGGGGTCTGATTCGTCACGGGCGTTTTTAAGCTTTTTTAACTCCCGAGCGCTCTAGCCATGTAAAATCAAAGGCTTAGCCAGGTTAATCATGCTTACTTTTCAGCAAATCATTCTCAAACTTCAAGATTATTGGGACCAACAAGGTTGCGCCCTATTGCAACCTATCGACCTCGAGGTTGGTGCCGGTACATCCCATACCGCAACCTTCTTACGCGCCATTGGACCTGAGCCTTGGAAAGCAGCTTATGTTCAGCCATCCCGCCGACCTAAAGATGGTCGCTATGGTGAAAATCCAAATCGCTTACAACACTACTATCAATATCAAGTAGTTCTCAAACCAGCGCCTGAAAACATTCTTGATCTTTACTTGGGATCTCTTGCCGCTTTGGGCTTAGACCTTAAAGAGAATGACGTTCGTTTTGTAGAGGACGATTGGGAAAACCCAACATTAGGTGCATGGGGCCTTGGTTGGGAAGTTTGGCTCAACGGCATGGAAGTGACCCAGTTCACTTACTTCCAACAAGTAGGTGGCTTAGATTGCAAGCCTGTTCTTGGTGAGATTACCTACGGCATTGAACGTTTGGCAATGTATATCCAAAACTGCTCTAACGTCTACGACTTAGTATGGGCCGACGGCATCTCTTATGGTGATGTATATCACCAGAATGAAGTGGAGCAATCTTGCTACAACTTTGAACACTCCAATACTGATTTACTCTTTGCCAACTTCACAAACTATGAAAGTGAAGCAAAGCGTTTGATGGAAGTTCCACTAGCACTACCTGCTTACGAGATGGTTCTTAAAGCGGCGCACACATTTAATTTGCTGGATGCGCGTGGCGCTATCTCGGTTACTGAGCGCGCAGCCTATATAGGCCGCATTCGCAATCTTTCTCGCGCAGTGGCTCAGGCCTACTTTGAGTCTAGAGAAAAACTGGACTTCCCCATGTGTCAACGTCAAGCTAAAGCTCAGGCTTAAGCGCATCGAGATTTCTGCATTCCACTTATGAGCAAATCTAATTCAAATCCTCAATCAGCGACTTTATTGATCGAGGTATTTACCGAAGAACTGCCACCTAAGACTCTGCGTCGCTTGGGCGATGCATTTAGCGAAGGCATCTTTGCAGCACTCAAAACAGCCGGCCTTGCATCCGAATCATCCAAAATGACCGGCTTTGCAACCCCGCGTCGTTTAGCCGTACAAGTCACTAACGTTCTTAATCAAGCGCCGAACTACCCTGTGCGGGAAAAATTATTACCTACTAGCATTGCATTTGACGCTGAAGGTAAAGCAACCCCACCACTACTCAAAAAATTGGGTGCTCTAGGGTATGGAGATATTGATCTTGCGACTTTAGAAAAAGCGGGTGAGGGTAAGAATGAAGCCCTGTACCTTAATGTCATTGCTAAAGGTGCATCTCTTGAGCAAACAGCGCAGGCTGCGCTTGAGCAAACATTGAGCAAGCTGCCCATTGCAAAAATGATGCACTACCAAGTGTTACAAAAGGATGGTCGATTGGCTGACGTGCAATTTGCTCGTCCTGCCCACCGCATCATCGCACTACATAGTGCTACTACTTTAAACATCAGTGCTTTAGGTATTGATGCAGCCAATCAAACTGAAGGCCATCGTTTTTTAGCTCCTGGCCTCATTACCATTACGAATGCAGACCAATACGAGACCGAGCTCCAGTCCAAAGCAAAGATTATTGCTAGCTTTAATCAGCGGCGGGCGCAAATTGAAGCTGCCCTATTAAAAGCGGCTGGCGATGATTTGGTATTGATGCCAGATAGCCTTCTAGATGAAGTAACAGCCCTTGTTGAGTGGCCGGCCATCTATGAATGCCATTTTGATCAAGAGTTCTTAGAGGTACCTCAAGAATGCTTGATTTTGACCATGCAAACCAATCAAAAGTATTTTGCATTGACAGACAAGCAAGGCAAATTACGTAATCGCTTCTTGATTGCTTCTAACATTGAAACAAGTAAGCCCGATGCCATTATTTCAGGCAATGAGCGTGTTGTACGTCCCCGCTTATCTGATGCCCGCTTCTTCTTCCAGCAAGATCAAAAGCGCCCTTTGGCTTCTCGAGTGGCAGATCTTGGCAAGGTCGTTTATCACAATCAACTAGGCAATCAGCTAGATCGAACTAAGCGCGTTCAAGGGTTAGCTGTAGGTATCGCCAAGAAACTGGGTGCCGATGAAAAGCTAGCTTCACGCGCTGCAGAAATTGCTAAGACAGACTTACTAACTGATATGGTTGGCGAGTTCCCGGAGTTACAAGGCATCATGGGGCGTTATTACGCCACGCATGATGGCGAGAATGCTGATGTTGCTAGTGCTTGCAGCGAACACTATATGCCGCGCTTTGCAGGTGACGCATTGCCGCAAACCCAAACTGGCACGATCTTAGCCATTGCCGACAAACTAGAAACCTTAGTTGGCATTTGGGGTGTTGGGCTTGCCCCTACTGGCGATAAAGACCCGTATGCCCTACGTCGTCATGCCCTAGGTATTTGCCGCTTGCTCTTAGAAAAAAATCTTTCGCTGAATTTGCCTGAATTAATCGAATTAGCCCGTGCGCAGTTTCCCCAGGCTGATGTGCAAGAAAAAGCAAAAGCTGCTGATATCTATGCCTTCATTATTGATCGCTTACGCGCCTATTTGCGCGATCAATCAGTTGCTGGTAAAGCGTTTACTAGTGCGGAGATTGACGCTGTCCTGAGCCAAGACCCAGCACAAATTAATGACTTGATCGAGCGATTAACTGCCCTGCGCGAATTTAATGCTCTAGCAGAAGCGGCTCAATTAGCTGCCGCCAATAAGCGCATCAGCAATATTCTGAAGAAAACCACTACCGCTATTCCTACAACGTGTTCAGTCAAATTACTGCAAATTCCAGCAGAGGCAGCGTTACACAATGCATTGGAAGCGGTGACCCCTGCCCTCAATGCTGCTTATGAGAAGCGTCAATTTGTTGAATTCTTAAGAGCGCTGGTCGCTTTGAGCGGACCAATTGATCAGTTCTTTGCGGATGTGATGGTCATGGATCCCAATCCTGAGCTACGTGATAATCGCCTCGCTCTCCTGCAACAACTTCACCAGAAAATGAATCTCGTTGCCGATCTCGGCAAATTAGCATGAGCACCAGCTCTACTAAATTAGTCATTCTTGATCGCGATGGCGTGATCAATGAAGATCGCGATGACTATGTGAAGTCAGTAGATGAATGGATTCCCATTCCAGGAAGCTTAGAAGCGATAGCCTTACTCAATCAAGCAGGCTATCAAATTGCTTTGGCAACCAATCAATCAGGCCTCTCCAGAGGCTACTTCACAATTAATGATTTACATGCTATGCATAGCAAAATGGAAACTTTATTAAAGCCATTAGGCGGTCATATCGACAGCATCTTCTTTTGCCCTCATCAAGATTCACATCAATGTGATTGCCGTAAACCCGCACCAGGCATGATGAAAGAAATTGCATTGCGCTATAAGAGGACAGATAGCACCAAACCACTGACAGGCGTTCCTATAGTAGGGGATTCTTTACGAGATCTTCAAGCTGGAGTAGCCTTAGGAGCTTCACCTCACCTAGTGCTCACCGGCAAGGGTGAAAAGACGCTTACAAAAGGTGACCTACCTGAAGGCACGCAAATTCATGCTGATCTACTGGCTTTTGCAAATGCACTTTTAGAAAATAAGGCTTAGACCCATCGTGAAATTGATTCGCTCCACCCTCTTTGCCATATTTTTAGTGATCTTCACACCCATTTGGTCAGTGCTATGCATGCTAGCCTTTCTATTTCTGAGTCCTGAAAACCGCTATACCTTTATTGGACTCTGGAACAAAATCGTTATCGCCTTATTAAAGCCATTGTGCGGCATTCATTATGAAATCCGCGGCATGGAAAACATGCGGGCAGTACTCAATGAGCGCGTCATCATCTTAAGTAAGCATCAGTCCGCTTACGAAACTATTGCGTATATAGCACTGCTACCAAAACAACTTTGCTTTGTCTTTAAGCGTGAACTTCTCTGGATTCCTTTCTTTGGTTGGGCCCTAGCGCTTCTGAAGATGATCCACATTAATCGTTCCAATAAGCAGACAGCAGCCCACTCTGTAGCGACTCAAGGCCGTAAACGCTTAAGTGAAGGCAAATGGATCATGCTCTTTCCGGAAGGCACTAGAACTCCTATTGGATCAACTAAGCCTTATCGCAAAGGTGGAGCACGTCTTGCGAGTGCTACAGATGCACTAGTAATTCCGATTGCGCACAACGCTGGTCGTTGCTGGCCGAAAAATAGCTTTATCAAGGAACCAGGCACAGTCATCTTTTCAATTGGTCCCGCGATTAGCTCAACAAACAAATCAGCAGAAGAGCTCCAGCGCGAAGTAGAAGGCTGGATTGAAGCTGAAATGCGTGTGATTGACCCCAGCGCTTATCAATAATTCACTAGAAAGTAGCAATTCAGTGCTGAGTCAGGACTGAATATTGATTTATGAGGCTAGAACTTTAGACCACTCAATGTAGCGGTCAACAGAAATGTCCTGGGCTCTCGCCTTAAGCTCTATCTCCGTGAGACTTAATCTGTCTGAAAAAGCACTCAAGTTAGTCCGCAACATTTTTCTTCTTTGAGAGAAAGCGGCGGCAACTACTTTTTCCAATGAATTCCATTGAGCATCAGTCAACGTGAAATCCCTTCTGGGGATCATTCGAACTACAGCCGAGTTCACCTTAGGCTGAGGGTCAAAAGCTTCCGGGGGAACCTCTAATACCAACTCCATATCGTAACGAGCTTGCAGCATGACCGACAGACGACTGAAATCAGAGCTTCCGGCCTTCGCAACCATTCTTTCTACTACTTCTGCTTGCAACATAAATACCTGCTCATCAATTGAGGCTGCCGCAGAAACCAAATGAAATAGCAGGGGTGATGAAATGTTGTATGGCAGATTGCCAACCACTTTACATAAGCCTTGCTTGGTCGATCTATTCTGAGCCCATGTCAAAAAGTCAAACTTGAGCGCATCGCCCTCAATCACTGTGAGACCTTTGAGATTTTTCTCATTCCAAAAAGCTACCAAATCACGGTCAATCTCCAAAAGGTCTAGGTGATCAAGATTACTCAACAAAGGGAGTGTTAACGCACCTAGGCCAGGACCAATCTCAATGACATGCATATCCGCACTAGGATTGATAAGCGCAACAATGGAATAAATAATTCCGTTGTCCTGCAAAAAGTTTTGGCCAAATCGTTTGCGAGCGCGGTGCATGTTTTAGCCTTGCTTTCGTTGGTTCAGCGCTAACTCATAAGCCAAACGCAAAGCCTCAAGCATGCTCCCAGAGTCCGCCACACTTTTACCAGCAATATCTAAAGCGGTTCCGTGATCTACTGAAGTTCGAATAATGGGTAATCCTAAAGTGACATTGACCCCATTACCAAAAGTAACGAATTTAAACGGCGCGAGTCCTTGATCGTGATACATCGCAATGAAAGCATCTACTTGCGCAACAGATTCTGGTTCAAACATGGTGTCGCCAGGATAAGGACCAGAAACATGGATTCCCATCTTCTTGGCTGCTTCAATTGCCGGAGAGATGATTTCAATTTCTTCTCGGCCCAAATAACCAGACTCTCCTGCATGTGGATTTAAACCCGCCATCCGAATGATGGGCTTAGCGATTCCGAATTGCTGCTGCAAATCTTGATTGACGATTTGAATCGTTTCCAATATCAAGTCATAACTCAGTGCTTGCGGCACATTCTTTAAGGGAAGATGGGTTGTGACTAGGGCAACACGTAAATCTCTGGGTGCCTTGAGCCCCAAAAAACCGATGGGTAAGGGCGCACATAACATCATCACCACATGAGAGACCTTGCAGCGCTGTGCTAAGTATTCCGTATGCCCTGTAAATGGCGTACCAGCCTCATTAATAATACTTTTTTGAAGGGGTGCGGTCACCATGGCATCAAAGCGCCCTTCCTGACAACCATCAATCGCCTGATCTAAAAGATTTACTACATATTGGGCGTTTTGAGAATTCAAACTCCCCAAAACAACAGGAGCCACCAGGGGAATAGATTGGATTTGTAATCGACTAGATAGATCTGAGCTAAGGCCCTTAGGTATTGTCAATAACTTATCGTTACCTAATAAAGTGATGTGAGTATCTGCATGTGAACGTAGAAACTCAAGCGAGGCAGCTAAAGAAACTTCTGGCCCAACACCGGCTGGTTCACCGGTAGTAACAACGAGATTAACGAGGTGCGCTGCTTGCTTCATCTTCCACGTTCAGAATTTTTACAGTTGCGTTATCGCGCAGCTCACGCATCCACTCTTGATAAGCTTGGTCAAACTTTCTTTCACGAATTGCTGCTCGCGCAAATTGACGCTGCTTCTCAACAGTGAGTTGACCTTCGCGACGCTCTAATACCTGAATTAAGTGCCAGCCAAATTCAGTTTTAACAGGGTTACTAATCTCACCAATTTGCAATCGATTCATAGCTTGCTCAAATTCAGGAACCAAATCTCCAGGACTCATCCAACCTAGCTCACCGCCATTTGGCGCGGATCCATCTTCTGAATACTTTTTTGCCAGCTCTGCAAAGTCAGCAGTCTTTACTCGCACCTGATCGCGGTAGCCCTGCAAACGTCTCTCTGCATCTTGATCGCTTAAGCCAGCACGACTACGCAATAAAATATGACGAGAGAGGGTTTGTGTAATCGGGATATTTTGCGGGGCAGGTGAACCAGCATCAGGTGTAGAAGCCTGCTGTGGAGGAGCGCTAGCGCCAGTAGCACGGCGATCCAAAACTTTAAGTACATGGTATCCAGCAGGACTTTTCACAACCGTATTAGCAACCTGTCCACCACCAGTATTGCGAACTGCTTCATAAAATAATTGCGGCAAACGATCAGGGGTGCGATAGCCTAATTCTTGAAACTTAATCTTTGGATTATCTTTTGCAGCCATTGCGCCCAGCTGCATAAAATCAACATCTCCACGAGCATCCTTTAATAGAGCGTCCGCCTTCTTTTTTGCTTCAGCCTGAGCTCCAGCGCCAGCACCAGCATCAACAGGAATAAAAATTTGAGCCAGGTTGATTTCTTCGGGTTCGCCTTTGGCAGCGGGTGCCGATCTCGGAGTTCCAGCGCCAGAAATTGCCCGCGTACGTTCAGCAATAAAGTTATCAATTTCAGCATCTGAAATTTTAAGCTTAGCTTCTACTTCCCTTTCGCGATAGCGGGTGATCATGACGTCATCTCGCAATAACTGCTTATAGCGCTCAAAGGTGGTTCCGGAGGCAGTTACTTTTGCCTTGAACTCAGCAACTGATAGCTTATTTTTTGCTGCAATATCGCCAATGATCTTATCTAATTCTTTATTACTTACGACAACACCTTCTTGCTCGGCATTTTGCAGTTGAATTTTTTCAAGAATGAGTCTGTCAAGAATAGTTTTACGAACCGTACCATCTTCCGGCAATTTCACGCCTTGTTTTTTAAGTGCGGCAATTCGGTCATCAATTTCTTTGCGTGTTACGTAACCCGTGTTAACGACTGCAGCTACACCATCGATATTACGAATTTTGCTTTCTGCAATAGCATTCGCTTTTGCTGAATCCTGAGCAAATGCAACATTCGCGAATAATCCAATGCCAATGAAAATGGCATGAACACTCATTTGTTTAAAACGTTTCATACAAAGCATTATTGATAGTTCTCGTATGTTGAAGGTGGTATAGGCTTAGAGGTAGGCATATATCCAGGAACATTTAGCTTCATGATATCAACTGGATTGCTTCCAGCGCTACCAAAGCCCCTAAATTCGACCTGAAAGAGCACCTGAGTGGTGGTTATTTGAGAAGTATTCAAGACTTGAGAGTACGCGCCACGGAAAGTCCAGCAATCCCTGCTCCACTCCAAAGCCACCAAGGTGTTCAAAGTCTTGGTAGTCAAGGCATCGTATCCCCAGCGACCCAGAACGGAAATTTCTCGAGTAATTGGCCACTGCCCAGAAATATTGTATTGATCGGTCGTGGTGGTAGCGGGCACAAAAGGCTGATTGTTTTGGACTGATGCTTGTACCGGTGGCGACCATACATTACGGTATCCAAAATTCAAACTTCTGCCCGGAGTCGGGCGCCAACTACCACCCACGGTAGTTTGAACTAAACGATTGAGCTGAGTGTTGTATTGACCGAATACATCTGCACTGAAATTACCAAGTAAGCGCACCGACCCAGAACCCAGGGTATCTGAGTAAGTAGTTGGGTTCGCAATCGTGCCATTCAAGCCAACCCGCTGACCAGTGAACTGTTGCTTCTGCGCAAGAGTCACAGTGGCACGCTCTGCACCAGTACTAGCTTCAATCATGCGACTGGTTAGGCCAAGTGTGGCCGCATTGTTATCTGCCACACGGTCATTACCAATAAAAGTATTTTCACTAAAGATCTGCGAAACACCAAAGCCCGCATCCGCAGTATCAAACAAAGGTGTTTGCGATTGATTTTGATAAGGCGTGTAAACATAAAAAGCACGGGGCTCCATAGTTAACAACATATCGCGGCCGTAAAAACCCTTCAATTCAGCGGCATCTCTTTCAAATGCCAATCCAGAATCCAAACTGAATGTAGGGATGGTGAAGCCTTGTGCAACAGGCGCGCCACCAGTTGCAAAAGGAGTGGCGTTATACGTGTTCGACTGAAAGCTCATCTTTGGGGTGATGTAATAGCCGGGTGTTACCTGAGGCAAAGCCAGCGCACCCTTAACGACCGTTCGATCGGCCTGACTGTAAACACCCGGCGCAGTAGCGGCTAAGTTGCCACCAATGTTGTATGAGAATCTTGTGTAATCTGTAGAGAACGTAGTTGCTGGTCCAGTAGGCAAAGTAACGTACTTACCACTGGTATCAGCTACTGCAGGAGTCAGGCGGTTGTTATACGCAGCGGTAATGTTTGGTAACACGTTGTAAGGGGCTTGAACTAAAGCGGTTGGGTCCGGCTGCAGAGTTTGAAACGTTAACGCTCTAGCTGACACTACCCAGTTACTTAAACTTCCCGTCAAGCCTTTCGTAGTACCAACCTCTTGACGAAACTGACTAGTAACTGCTCCAGCAATACTCTGTGAGAAGTCAGTGGGGTATAAATTATCTGAAACTCGCGACATATTGGCGTAACCAGTCCAAGAGCCTGGGAGCGGTATTCCACCTGGAGCGACGCCACCACTAAATACTTGTCGCTGCTGCCAGTCATAGCGCCAGCGATCGGTTCCCGTTTTATTGTCATGGGCAAGGTAATCACCGCCTAAAGTACCGCTGTACTTACTTTCCAGAAAGCGGTAGTTTGCGCCAACCTGCAGGCCGCGCTCGCTCATGTAACGCGGAAGAATTAATAAGTCCCTATTGGGGGCTATGTTGACGTAATAAGGCTGAGTAATGTCAAAGCCATTATTGGAGTTGTACCCAGCAACTGGCGCCAAGATACCCGAACGCCGCTGATTAGAGGTTGGGGCAGTGAAGTAAGGAACATATGCAATAGGCACATCAAAGAAGCGCATCACGCCATGCGTTCCAACCATTTCTTTTTGCTCGTTATCAATCTCTAAAGTACTGGCTGAAAAATACCAGTCCATATTCTGCGGCGTACATGTTGTGTAGGTTGCTTTATCAAAAACAAAAATATCTGAATTTTCAATAGTGAGTTTTTTAGCCGTACCATTTCCGCGCGTATCTCGCAGTTCGTATGAAGGTGTTTCCATTTCGCCTTCACGCGCATCTACTTTAAATTTGGCAGTTGGTCCCTTAAAAGTAGTATTACCTTTAGTCAACTCAGCGTTACCTACGAGATCAGCAATGTCAGTATCAGGGTCATAAATAATTTCATCCGCTTTAATGACCCCGCCATTGCGTCGCATTTGTGCGCGGCCTTTCAACTTCATTTTACGGTCAACGACGCCATCAATAGAATCACTTGAAGTAAAAGTAAGTGCCTTACTATCATCAAGGGGAAGTCCAACTCGCAGCTGATCATCCAACTTTAAAACGGTGACGTTGCCACGATCTGGCAACAAAACCGTATTAGCATTCGCTTGTGCATTTGGGGTTAATGGAGCAGGTGCTTGAGCGCGTGCACAGAGGGCAAATTGAAGCAATGCCACCCCCATCAAAACGCGCAGGGTTACATGCAAAAAAAGAGGGGCGCAAAGGCCGGCGCGACGGCGATAATGACTCATAGATCCAGACCCGCCTTATTATACGAATCGACCATGACTGACTCACGCTTAAACACCCTCCGTAACTGGCTAAAAGCCCTAGAAGCTAGCTGGCAATTAGATCTCGACTCTTTGGTACCGGCCTCGGCTGATGCCAGCTTTCGACGCTATTTCCGAATTGAGTCCAAAAACCCCAAATTTGGGACTTTGATCGTGATGGATGCCCCGCCCCAACATGAGCCTTTGGACGCCTTCATAAAGGTCGATTTATTACTCACAGAGGCTGGTTTAAATGTGCCAAAAATCCTAGAGCAAAATCTTGCTGAAGGCTTCTTGCTATTAAATGATTTAGGCACAAAAAACTACCTTGCGGAACTGAATACTGAAACAGCTGACCATCTCTACAAAGATGCAACTCATGCCCTAGTTCTCATGCAACTAGCAAGCAAACCAGGGGTTTTACCAAATTATGATGAAGCGCTATTACAACGAGAATTAGATTTATTTCCAGAGTGGTATTTAAGGAAGCATCTCAATATCAATCTGAGTGAACAACAAACAGAGCAACTCAAAAAAGCTTTTGAGCTCATTATCGAAAATAATTTAGCGCAAGCTAAGGTGTATGTGCATCGTGATTACCATTCTCGTAACCTGATGGTGACTGAAAGAAATAACCCAGGAGTGATTGACTTTCAGGATGCGGTTTACGGACCCATTACCTATGATGCTTCTTCACTATGGCGTGATGCTTATATTGCGTGGCCTGAAGAATGTGTGATTGATTGGGTTATTAAATTTTGGGAAGATGGCCGTAAGGCAGGGCTACCAATGCCAAATGATTTTGGGCAGTTCTATCGTGATTTTGAATGGATGGGTTTACAACGGCACCTTAAAATCTTGGGCATTTTTGCAAGACTCTTTCATCGTGACGGCAAGGATGGCTACATTAAAGATATTCCACTCGTGCTGGAATACGCGATTGTGACAGCGAACCGTTATATTGAACTCAAACCATTGGCACGGATTCTGGAATCTACTCGCGTCAATCAAGCGTAATTCATCAGCCATGAGTCAGCTTAAACCCATACCTTGTTTCTTACTAGCGGCTGGACGCGGCGAGCGCATGCGCCCCCTGACGGATGATTTACCGAAGCCTTTACTCAGCATTCAGAACAAATCTTTGCTGGAGTGGCATTTGGAAGTACTGGCAAGGGCAAAGATTCAGGATGTCGTTATTAACCATGCTTGGTTGGGTGAAAAAATTGAGGGGGCTTTGGGTAATGGATCGCAATTTGGTCTTCATATTCAATACTCCCCAGAGGGCAATGCCCTAGAAACTGCTGGGGGCATTTGCAAGGCGCTCCCCATCATTGCGCCCGAAGACTACTTCTTAGTCATCAATGGGGACGTATTTAGCCCCAACCTACCGATTACCCAGCTTTTGGAAACAGCCTCCAAAATGCGCATGGACGCCAGCAAGCCTTTGGCCCATCTATTAATGGTCCCTAACCCGGTCCAGCATCCTGAGGGAGATTTTTACCTCCAAGATTCAGTGGTTGGAAACACCCAATCACCTGGAGCAGAAAAGCTCACTTTCTCTGGAATTGGGATTTATCACAAAGACCTCTTTAAAGACCTGGAATTCGGAGCTCCAGCCAAGCTCGCACCTCTATTGAGGACTGCAATGGAGCAAAATAAAGTGTCTGGTGAAAAATATCTCGGTCCATGGCACGATGTAGGCACACCACAACGCTTACAAGAGCTTAATGCAGCATATGAATAAAACGAATATTTATCGGCTTCGTAGAAACCAATTAGCAGAACAAATCTTTGCCAAGACTGGCGGAGGCATTGCCGTCATCTCAACTGCCCCTGAACTTGCTCGTAACCGTGACAGTGAATTTCCTTATCGTCACGACAGCGACTTTTATTACTTGACGGGTTTCGAAGAGCCGGGCGCAACGCTGGTAATGAAGGTTGGCAGCAATGGAAAAAACTTCCAACTGCAATCCCACTTATTTTGTAGACCTAAAGATTCTGAACGAGAAATCTGGGATGGCATTCGCCTTGGACCTGACGCAGCACCAGACGCTTTAGGTATTGACTATGCACACAGCAATCAAGAGTTAGACCAAAAACTGAGTGACTTATTGGCTGATCAAGATGCGGTATACATTCGCCTTGCTGAGAGCGCTGAAGCCGATAGACGCCTACGTCACTGGATGAAACAGGTGCGTGGACAAGCACGTTCTGGCGTAAATCCACCATCAGAATTTCATGATGTTGAAACACTGATTCATGAAATGCGTTTGTTTAAAGATGCACATGAAATTGACATCATGCGTCGTGCTGCAGCGATCTCTGCTCGTGCACATATCCGCGCCATGCAAATCTGCAAGCCTGGCATGCGTGAATACCAACTAGAAGCTGAAATACTGCATGAGTTCCGCAATAGTGGCGCACAAAGTGTTGCATACAACAGCATTGTTGCTGGCGGCGCAAATTCTTGCATTCTTCACTATCGCGCTGGCTCAACTGAATTACGTAGTGGCGAGCTTTGCCTAATTGATGCGGGTTGTGAACTCGATGGTTATGCATCAGACATTACACGCACCTTTCCAGTTAATGGGAAATTTACGGGACCGCAACGAGCCTTGTATGACATCACATTAGCCGCACAAGAGGCTGCGATTGCGATGACCAAGCCTGGCAATACATTTATGCAGCCACATGAGGCGGCACTTAAGGTGCTTACCCAAGGTCTGCTGGATGAAAAGCTTCTTAAACTTGCGGAGTTAGGCTCTTTAGAAAATGCTATTGAGACTGGCGCCTATCGTCGTTTCTATATGCATCGCACGTCCCACTGGCTGGGCATGGATGTCCACGATGTGGGCTCCTACCGTGAAGCTAGCCAAAATTCATCAAGTGAAGAAAAGCCTTGGCGCATCCTCAAAAACGGTATGGTGATTACGGTGGAACCAGGCCTCTATGTCAGACCTGCTGCTGATATAGACGAGGCATTTTGGAATATTGGTATTCGCATTGAAGATGACGCTGTCATCAATGATTCTGGGTGTGAGTTGATTTCTCGTGGTGTGCCTGTCAAGGCTGATGAGATTGAAGCGCTCATGAAGAACACTTAAGGCTACCCCGCTAACAATGAATTCATCTCGTTGCGATATCTTGATTCAGGGTGGTGGCCCTGTTGGGCTCGCTTGCGCTGCATGGACCTTGCAGAAATTCCCCGAAGCAAAAATGATCTTGCTTGATCGCAACCCCGTAAACGACGACGATCTTGCAAGTGCCGACAGCCGAGGCATTGCCCTCTCACACGGTAGCAAACTCTTACTCAATACGATTAATGCTTGGCCAAAGGAGTTCGCAGAAATTCATCGAGTGCATGTTTCACAAGCGGGCCGCTTTGGCCGCGCACTGATGACGCGTGAAGAACTTAAGCAAGATGCGCTAGGGCACATCATTCGTTATCGCGACATTCATATGGCTCTGCGTCACGCCTTGCGGGCCATTCAAGCAAAAAGCCCTAACTTTGTTTGGGAGCATATCAATAAAGATGCTGAGGAAAATAGCATCCACGCCAAATGCGTTGTACATGCTGAAGGTGGTTTATTTAAGACGCAAGACTGGGTTGAATCTGGTCGCGACTATGGGCAGTCAGCCTTAGTAGGCTTAGTTGAAGTTGAAAATGCAGAGCCCCATCAAGCTTGGGAACGTTTTACTGCTGAAGGACCGTTAGCCGTTTTGCCAAGTCACTACGGACATAATATTTTGAATCTGGTTTGGTGTGGCTCACCAGAATCCTCGCAGCATCGTTTACAACTGAGTGATGCAGACTTCTTAATCGAACTACAAAAAGAATTTGGTTCACGGATTGGCCGCTTTCTGAAAATTCAAGATCGTCGTTTATATGAACTTGGCTTGAACTATCGCAAAGAGATTATTCACGACAAGGAGGTTTGGATTGGCAATGCTGCTCAAACTTTGCACCCAGTAGCGGGCCAAGGTTTGAACTTAGGATTGCGAGATGCTTTCTTGCTGTCAGAGAAGTTAGTTGAAGTATTTTCTGGGTCCGCAGAGAAACAATCTCCAGCAGAAATCCAAAATGCACTCCAGGGCTATGCTCAAAGCCGCAAAGCCGATAGAACGACAACCATCGGACTGACAGACTTTATGGCCAGAGTATTTACATCTAATTTAGCCCCAGTGGTTGTAGCCCGTGGATTGGCTTTAAGTGCCCTGCAGTGGCTTCCGCCATTCAAGACAGCCTTAGCTCGCCAGATGATGTTTGGTAGGCGCTAAAGGGCTTAAATTGCCCCAAAATATAAGCATTCCCCGTTTGATCTGAAACACACATTTACTAATTATTCTGCCTAAAAAATAGGCATATAAGGGTCTGAATGTGCTAAAGTGTCATGCTCTCCGCCCAAGCCCTTTCAGATGAACATTGGTCCTCACCTCCTCGCAAATAAATTATTTGTAGCCCCTATGGCTGGGGTAACGGACCGCCCATTTAGACAGCTTTGTAAGAAATTGGGTGCCGGGTATGCGGTTTCTGAAATGGTGGCCTCAAATGCACTGCTTTGGAAAAGCGAAAAAACGCAGCGTCGTGCCAACCATGTTGGTGAATTTAAGCCCATTGCAGTCCAAATTGCAGGGGCTGATCCAGCGATGATGGCGGCAGCGGCAAAAATCAACGTAGATCATGGCGCCCAAATTATTGATATCAATATGGGATGCCCTGCTAAGAAAGTTTGCAATGTGGCGGCTGGCTCCGCACTATTGCGCGATGAGCCCTTAGTGCAGCAAATTCTAGAAGCAGTTGTAAATGCGGTTGGAATTGGACCTGATGCAGTGCCGGTGACTTTAAAGATTCGGACAGGCTGGGATCGCGAGCACAAGAATGCCATTGAGATTGCACGTCTTGCAGAAACATCCGGCATCTCCATGCTCACCGTTCATGGTCGCACGAGAGCAGATCTCTATCACGGTGAAGCAGAGTACGAAACGATTACTGCAGTCAAAAATAGTGTGGGCATTCCAGTAGTGGCTAATGGAGATATCACCAGCCCAGAAAAGGCAGAGCAAGTTTTAAAGCTCACTGGTGCTGATGCCATCATGATTGGACGAGCCGCTCAAGGTCGCCCTTGGATCTTTCGTGAAATCAACCATTATCTTGAAACTGGTGGCAAGCTACCAACCCCGGAGATCAATGAGATTCAGGGCATTATGAATGCACACCTCTTAGACCACTACGAGTTTTATGGTGAGCATATTGGCCTGCGCACTGCTCGTAAGCATATTGGCTGGTACTGTAAAGGGCTGCGTGACTCCCATGCCTTCCGTCAGCGTATGAATACTGCAGACGATTGCAAAACCCAACTGCAAATGGTCAATGATTATTTTGACGAGATGAAATTCCATTCTGACCGCTTGTTATTTTTGGAAGCGGCATAGTTCTAGCTTAATTTAGTTTCTTTATTTATTTTTTTGTTTTTGCATTGATAGATTGTTATGACCAATAAGCACCCGATTACCGAATGTATTGAAACCCAATTGCAGGGTTACCTAAATGACCTCAAAGGAACTGCGCCAACTGATATCTATGACATGGTATTGGCTGTTGTTGAAAAACCGATGCTGGAATTAGTGATGCAGCATGCCAAGCAAAATCAATCACTGGCAGCGCAGTATCTGGGCATTAATCGCAACACCCTGCACAAGAAGTTGGTTGAACATCAACTTCTGAAGTAACGCAAACCTTACCAATAACAAAGCTATTATTAAATTAAGCTCTGAAAACCATGATCCGTACAGCCCTACTCTCCGTCTCCGATAAAAATGGCATCGTGCCTTTTGCTAAAGCCCTCCACGAACAGGGTATTAAGCTCATTTCCACGGGCGGCACTGCAAAACTCTTAGCTGAAAATAATTTGCCTGTTGTGGAAGTTTCTTCTTTAACGAAATTTCCGGAGATGCTCGATGGCCGTGTCAAGACCCTCCACCCGATGGTGCATGGCGGCTTATTAGCTCGTAGAGATTTTCCAGAGCATATGGCGGCTTTGAAAGAGCATGGTATCGACACGATTGATATGCTGGTAATCAATCTTTACCCCTTTAATGAGACTGTTGCTAAGGAAAGCTGCTCATTCGAAGATGCCGTTGAAAACATTGATATCGGCGGCCCAGCAATGCTTCGTGCAGCAGCTAAAAATCACCAAGATGTCACTGTGCTGATCTCACCAGAAGATTACGCTCCTGTCTTAGCCGAAATGAAGGCCAACAAGAATGTTGTTTCTTACAAAACCAATTTGGATTTAGCTAAAAAAGTATTTGCCCATACTGCGCAATACGATGGCGCGATTGCTAACTATCTCTCAGCATTAGGTGATGATCTTGATCACAAAGCACGTTCTTCTTATCCAGAGACTTTACACCTTGCCTTTGAAAAAGTCCAAGAGATGCGTTACGGCGAGAATCCACACCAATCTGCAGCGTTCTATAAAGATATTTACCCTGTCGATGGTGCGCTAGCCAATTACAAGCAGTTGCAAGGGAAAGAGCTTTCTTATAACAATATTGCCGATGCAGATTCTGCCTGGGAATGCGTCAAGAGCTTTACTGGCAATGCCGGAGGTGCAGCAGCTTGTGTCATCATCAAACACGCTAACCCGTGCGGCGTAGCTGTTGGTGCTACTGCGCTTGAGGCCTATCAAAAAGCCTTCAAGACTGATCCGAGCTCCGCCTTTGGCGGCATCATTGCCTTCAACGTGCCATGCGATGGTGCTGCAGCTGAAGCCATCTCTAAGCAATTTGTAGAAGTATTGATTGCCCCGAGCTTTAGTGACGAAGCCAAAGCGATCTTTGCTGCAAAACAAAACGTACGCCTGTTGGAAATCCCATTAGGGACTGCATTTAATACCTTTGATTTCAAACGCGTTGGTGGTGGTTTGCTTGTGCAGTCTCCTGATGCCAAGAATGTTCTTGAAAGTGAAATGCGCGTTGTCAGCAAGCGCCTGCCAACTCCAAGCGAAATGCACGACATGA
Source organism: Polynucleobacter sp. JS-Fieb-80-E5 (assembly GCF_018882015.1). Taxonomy (NCBI): domain Bacteria; kingdom Pseudomonadati; phylum Pseudomonadota; class Betaproteobacteria; order Burkholderiales; family Burkholderiaceae; genus Polynucleobacter; species Polynucleobacter sp. JS-Fieb-80-E5. The sequence goes on from NZ_JACVPH010000002.1 coordinate 180,046, forward strand.
TGTTTGCATGGCGAGTTGCGAAGTTTGTGAAATCTAATGCCATCGTATATTGCGCCAATGGGATGACTCTTGGTATCGGTGCCGGTCAAATGAGCCGCGTAGACTCTGCGCGCATGGCTAGCATCAAGGCTGAGAATGCTGGCTTAAGCCTCAAAGGCTCTGCAGTAGCAAGTGATGCCTTCTTCCCGTTCCGTGATGGCTTAGATGTCGTTGTGAATGGTGGTGCTAGCTGCGCAATTCAGCCCGGTGGCAGTATGCGTGATGATGAAATCATTGCGGCAGCAAATGAGCATGGTATTGCCATGATCTTTACTGGCACACGTCACTTCCGTCACTAAGAAAACAAGAAGCTATAAACAAACTCATGCGCTGGATTGGAATCGACCCAGGTTTACGGACTACCGGTTTTGGAGTCATCGATGTCGATGGCCAAAAACTGACCTACGTAGCCTCGGGGACGATTGAAAGTGGTGATCCAGCTAAAGGCCTACCTGAACGCTTGGGTACCCTCTATGCCGGTGTTAAGGAAGTTCTGGAGACCTATCGACCAGAGTCTGCTGCGATCGAAGAAGTCTTCTTAAACGTCAATCCTCGTTCCACACTCATGTTGGGTCAGGCACGGGGTGCTGTTATTGCCGCTCTCGTTTCAGAAAAACTTCCGGTAGCTGAGTACAGCGCCTTAAGAGTCAAGCAGTCCATTGTTGGCACAGGTCGTGCAGCCAAGCCACAGGTACAGGAGATGGTTAAGCGTCTTCTCAGACTGAGCCGCGCCCCAGGGACTGATGCCTCTGATGCACTAGGCGTTGCCATCTGCGCCGCCCACCATGCACAAATACCAAAAGCTATAACTGCAGCCACTGCTGCCTTAGCTCCCAAGAAACGCAACAAGTAAAAATACACATCACAGGTTAAGATCTCTACATGATTGGTCGCATTCAAGGTACTCTCGTTTCCGTTCACCCTCCTCGCCTTTTGGTCGATTGCCAAGGCATTGGTTATGAGGTTGATGTACCTATGAGCACTTTGTATCAGCTACCTCAGGCTGGTCAAAAAATTACCCTATTGACACATTTCCAGGTTCGTGAAGATGCACAACAGCTCTTCGGATTTGCCACAGAAACTGAGCGTGAAGCATTTAGGCAGCTCATCAAAATTAGTGGCGTCGGTTCGCGCACAGCATTAGCTGTCCTCTCGGGCATGAGTGTTAATGAACTAGCCCAAGCCATTGCACTTCAAGAAGCCGGGCGCCTCACTCAGGTACCTGGCATTGGCAAGAAAACTGCTGAGCGTCTCTGCCTAGAGCTCAAAGGCAAGCTAGCTCCAGATCTTGGCATCACAGGAGGTAAGCCTCAAGCGATTGAAGCAAGCAGCGAAGTGTTGCAAGCCCTCCTTGCCCTGGGCTATTCAGAAAAAGAAGCGCTTTTGGCACTCAAGCAAATTCCACCCGATACCAGTGTTTCTGATGGCATTCGAATGGGCTTGAAGTATCTATCTAAAGCCTAATAGCCAAAGAGCACTAAACTCTCAGCATGGCAATACATACAGACGACCTCAGCTCTATTCCTGAAGATTTACCGGAAGGTAATGCCCGCATTGTAAGTGGTGCAGCAGGCAATACTGAAGCCGTCTTTGAAAGAGCCCTTCGCCCTAAACAACTCGATGAGTATGTTGGCCAAACCAAAGCTCGTGCTCAATTAGAGATTTTTATCAGCGCTACGAGAGCACGCCAAGAAGCTTTAGATCACGTTCTGTTGTTTGGGCCTCCTGGACTTGGTAAAACCACCTTAGCCCACATCATTGCCAGAGAGCTTGGTGTGAACTTACGTCAGACTAGCGGCCCTGTTCTGGATAGGCCAGGCGATCTTGCTGCCTTGCTTACCAATTTAGAAGAAAACGATGTTCTCTTCATTGATGAGATTCATCGCTTATCTCCAGTTGTGGAAGAGATTCTTTACCCCGCACTTGAAGACTACAGCCTAGACATCATGATTGGCGAAGGCCCTGCAGCGCGCAGCGTGAAGATTGATCTCAAACCATTTACCCTGATCGGCGCAACTACTCGTGCCGGAATGCTCACAAACCCATTGCGCGATCGCTTTGGTATTGTGGCCAGACTCGAGTTCTACACGACTGAAGAGCTCACCAAAATCATTAATCGCTCAGCTAGCTTGCTTAAGGCTGATATCGATCCAGAAGGCTCCGTAGAAATTGCAAAGCGGGCTCGCGGCACGCCACGTATCGCTAACCGCTTACTACGAAGAGTGCGCGACTATGCAGAAGTTAAAGGCACCGGCACCATTACTAAGGCTATGGCGGATGCAGCATTGAAGATGCTGGATGTAGATCCAAGTGGCTTTGATGTGATGGACAGAAAGTTATTAGAAGCCATCTTGCACAAGTTTGATGGTGGCCCAGTAGGTATCGATAACTTGGCAGCAGCGATTGGTGAAGAGCGCGACACCATTGAAGATGTTCTTGAACCCTATTTGATTCAACAGGGCTACTTACAAAGAACCTCAAGAGGGAGAGTGGCAACCCGTCAAGCCTATGAGCACTTTGGATTAACCCCGCCTAGCGGAAGTGCTAGCTTAGATATTTAAGCTAGCGTGACTTTCGCAAACTTACGCTTACCAACCTGCACTACGTAAGTTCCAGCTTCAACCTTTAATTGCTTATCAGCAACGGTTACACCATCAATCTTTACGCCGTTTTGTTCGATATTGCGCATCGCTTCAGATGTTGATGGGGCAAGGCCTGCGGCCTTCAAAAGATTGGCGATTGCCATAGGCGCACCAGAGAGATTAACTTCTGGAATGTCGTCAGGTACGCCACCTTTAGCACGGTGATTAAAGTCCTCTAAGGCTTTTTCTGCTGCAGCTTGCGAGTGGAAGCGTGCCACGATTTCTTGAGCGAGCAGTACTTTGCAATCCTTTGGATTACGCCCTGCAGCAACTTCTTGCTTCATCAAATCAATCTCAGCCATTGGACGGAATGAGAGCAATGTGAAGTAGTCCCACATCAAATCATCCGAAATGCTGAGAAGCTTGCCAAACATATCGCCAGCAGGCTCGCTGATGCCAATGTAATTGCCTTTGGACTTACTCATCTTCTCAACGCCATCAAGACCAACAAGGAGTGGCATCGTCAAAATACATTGAGGCTCTTGGCCATATTCACGTTGGAGTTCACGACCAACTAGAAGATTAAACTTCTGATCTGTGCCACCCAACTCTAAATCACTCTTCAGTGCAACAGAGTCATAGCCTTGCATAAGTGGATATAAAAACTCATGAATCGAAATGGGTACACCATTACGATAGCGCTTAGTAAAGTCATCACGTTCCAACATACGGGCAACAGTATGTTTAGCAGCCAACTGAATCATGCCGCGCGCACCTAATGGATCGCACCACTCGCTGTTGTAACGCACTTCAGTCTTAGAGGGATCGAGCACCATACTCGCTTGACGATAGTAAGTCTCTGCATTGACGGCGATTTCTTCTGCGGTCAATGGAGGGCGAGTTGCATTACGACCCGATGGATCACCAATCATGCTCGTAAAGTCACCAATCAAGAAAATAACGGTATGACCTAAATCCTGTAACTGGCGCAACTTATTCAGAACAACGGTATGCCCCAAATGAATATCAGGAGCCGTAGGATCTAAACCTAATTTAATCCTGAGTGGCGTCTTAGTAGCTTGGCTACGAGCCAGTTTCTGAACCCAGTCCGCTTCAACTAATAGCTCATCGCAGCCACGTTTGGTGACTTCGAGCGCTGCAAAGACTTCGGGGGTCAAAGGATATTTTTGTTCTGGTTTAGCCGTCATGCTGATTCGGATTGCTGATTCAGTTAAATTAGTAGTTAAATTGCTAAAGCATTATTGTCGCATTCCTGAGAGCCCCATGAACAAACCCCATTCCCTCTATATCGGCCTGATGTCTGGCACCAGCCTAGATGGGATAGATGCTGTTCTAGCCAAGATAGGGCCTAATGGGGAAGCTAGTGCACTAGAGGCCATTGGCACCCCTTTCTCAGCGGAGCTCCGTAACGCCCTATCTGAGCTCCAAAGCCCTGGCCCAAATGAGCTCCACCGGGAAAAACAGGCAGGCAATGCCCTGGCCTTGGCCTACGCAGAAGCCGTTAGCCGGCTACTCAAAAAGGCAAATCTACAGCCCTCTGAAATCACCGCCATAGGCGCACATGGACAAACGATTCGCCACCAACCGCATCTTGGGGACATGGCTTATACACATCAAACGCTCAATCCAGCTCTCTTGGCAGAAAAAACGGGCATTGATGTCATTGCCGATTTTAGAAGTCGGGATTTAGCTGCGGGTGGGCATGGTGCGCCTTTAGTTCCTGCATTTCATGCGCAGCAATTTGTAGAAGATAAACATTTAGCCATTCTCAATATTGGTGGCATTGCTAATCTCACACTGCTTCCAAAGAATGGTGAAGTTACCGGCTTTGATTGCGGGCCAGGAAATATGTTGATGGATGTCTGGATTCAAGAGCATCAAGGAAACGCATTTGATGAGAATGGCAACTGGGCGTTACAAGGAAAAGTTAATGAAGCACTACTTACAAAAATGTTGTCTGATTCTTTCTTTGCAAAAGCTCCGCCCAAGAGTACTGGTAGAGACGACTTTCATCTTGCTTGGTTACAAGAAAAATTAAATGGTGAAAATCATCTTTGTGAAGATGTACAGGCTACTTTATTGCATCTCACAGCACACTCAGCCCTCGAAGCTTTAGCACGTCATGCCCCGCAAACCCAGAAGCTGATTATCTGTGGAGGTGGCGCCAGAAACAGTGCCTTGATGAATTTATTCAAAGTGAAGTCGCAGCAATTCTTCAAAAAGCAATTAGAAATTACTACAAGTGAGTCGGCAGGAATTGATCCGCAGCTTGTGGAAGGCCTTGCTTTTGCATGGCTTGCGTGGGCCCATAAAGAAAAACGGCCAGCAAATTTGCCAGCCGTTACGGGAGCGAAGGGTCCTAGAATTCTAGGGGCTTGTTACCCAGCTTAACTTCGCTGCTTAATTAAATATTAATTAAGCTCGTTTTTATTTAAGCGGAGAAAGAAGATCCGCAGCCACAAGTAGTTTGGGCATTTGGGTTCTTAATCACAAACTGTGAGCCGTTGATGTCTTCTTTGTAATCAATCTCAGCGCCAACTAAATATTGGAAACTCATTGAGTCCACCAACAAAGTAACGCCATTCTTTTCAAAGAGTGTGTCATCTTCATTTACAGCATCATCAAATGTGAAGCCATACTGAAATCCTGAGCAACCGCCACCTTGTACGAATACGCGCAATTTCAACTCTGGATTACCTTCTTCAGCAATCAAGTCCGCCACTTTCGCAGCAGCACTATCCGTGAACACCAATGGGGTTGGCGGCTCGGCTAAATCTTGTGCAGTTTGTGTAGCTAATTCGGTCATGATTTACTCCCAATTCAAAAGGCAATGTCTTATTTTAGGCTTTTAATGCCCAGTTTGCTGAAGGGTCATTATGGGGAAACGGCGATCTGGGTAAGACCCATGGTCTCTGGCAACCCAAACATCAAGTTCATACACTGCACGCCCTGCCCTGAAGCACCTTTCACCAAATTGTCCTCAACTACCAAAATAACTAAAGTGTCACCACCGCCTGGACGATGGATCGCAATCCGAATGCCATTGCTACCCCGCACAGAACGCGTCTCCGGATGACTGCCCGCTGGCATAACATCAACAAACGGCTCATCCTGATAGAAATTCTCATAAAGCTTTTGGTAATCCACATCTTTACCAGCCTCAGTCAAACGGACATACAAAGTCGAATGGATACCTCTAATCATGGGCGTTAAATGCGGTACGAAGGTCAAACCGATCTGATCATGGCCAGCAATTGCCTTTAAGCCCTGCTCAATTTCCGGTAAATGACGGTGTCCCTTCACGCTGTAAGCCTTGAAGTTATCGCTTGATTCAGACAATAGTGTGCCGATCTCTGCTTTACGGCCAGCACCAGAAGTGCCTGACTTTGAGTCAGAAATAATATGGGTGCCATCGATAAGGTGTTTGCCGCCAGTCGACTTAGGTGACAGTAAAGGTGCTAGACCTAGCTGTACAGACGTTGGGTAGCAACCCGCCAAACCAACTACGCGCGCTTTCTTAATGGCCTCACGATTAATCTCTGCTAAACCATAAACAGCCTCAGCCAAAATTTCTGGGCAGGTGTGCTCCATGCCATACCACTTGGCAAATTCTTTGACATCCTTCAAACGAAAGTCTGCGGCAAGATCCAAAATCTTCACATTGTTAGCGAGCAATTCTTTTGCTTGTGCCATTGCAACACCATGTGGAGTTGCGAAGAACACCACATCACATTCATTCAGTTTGGCTTCATCAGGCGTTGTAAATTTGAGAGCAACACGGCCACGCAAAGATGGAAACATCTCAGCCACTGGCATGCCAGCTTCTGTGCGAGAAGTAATTGCAGTGAGCTCTACCTCGGGATGCTGCGCCAATAAACGCAACAACTCCACTCCGGTATATCCAGTGCCGCCTACGATACCAACTTTAATCATGTCACTCTCCAAAATGCGCTATATCGAAATTATCGTATAGAGCTTACTACTTGATTCTTACGATTGTCTTAATTGTAGAAACAAAAAGGGCCGCTTGCGCGACCCTTTCGATAAAACTTAAGCGACTGAAAGAATTAGCGCTTGCTGAACTGCTTACGACGACGCGCGCCGTGCAGACCAACTTTTTTACGCTCAACTTCACGAGCATCGCGAGTTACCAAACCTGCTTTAGACAGGGCTGGCTTCAAGGCGTTGTCGTAGTCGATCAATGCACGAGTAACACCGTGACGAACTGCACCAGCTTGGCCAGTTTCACCGCCACCAGAAACGTTTACTTTGATATCAAAGGTCGTTAAGTGGGCTGTGAGAGCCAAAGGCTGACGAGCGATCATGCGTGATGTTTCACGAGCAAAATAGGCATCGATAGGCTTACCATTAACAATGATTTCGCCTTTGCCAGATTTAATGAATACACGCGCCACAGAACTCTTGCGACGACCAGTACCGTAATTCCAATTTCCGTAATTAATAGCCATTTGGGTTCCTTAAATCTCTAACGCTTTAGGCTGTTGAGCCGTGTGCGGATGATTAGCGTCGCCATAAACTTTCAATTTCTTGATCATGGCATAGCCTAGTGGGCCTTTTGGCAACATACCCTTCACAGCCTTCTCCAAAGCGCGACCTGGGAAACGGTCTTGCATCTTGTCGAAGTTGGTCGAGCTAATACCACCTGGGTATCCGCTGTGACGGTAATAAATTTTGTTCAAGCCTTTTGTGCCTGTGACACGGAGCTTAGATGAATTGATGACAACGATAAAGTCGCCAGTATCAACGTGTGGGGTGTATTCAGGCTTGTGCTTGCCGCGTAGACGGAGTGCCACTTCACTGGCGACACGACCGAGGACTTTGTCCGTAGCGTCAATCACGAACCATTCATGCACTACCTCATGGGATTTTGCAGAAAAAGTTTTCATGATTTCTCAAATTGTTATGGTCAAAAAAATTACTCCAACCAAATTACGTCCACCTTGGCCCTGCTTATGTTTGCAAGCTCGCAGATTCTGCAATTCAACTGGTATAACAAATTACCGCTGACCGGCTCGGTAATTCAGTAAAGCCTTGAATTGTAACCTAAAAAAAACCCAGGAACGAGTCCTGGGTTGGAATCCACCTATGTTTGGGTGGAGGAGACACTGGGAGGTAAGTCGCAGTCTTATACAAGACTGACTACCAATATGGTTATTGTATCCATATGTATGGTGCGATGCAAGAAAATTGACCAAAATCAATTTTTTTATGTTGCTGTGCAGCAACTTGATTTCCCATAAAATAGGTAAACTATTGATAATATTGATTAATTTAGTAAGTTAGGGGTCACTAATAATGGAATGTCGAGTAAGTTGGTTGGGTAATGGCGGCATGGCTTTTTCTGCAGAAACTGGCAGCGGCCACCTCGTCAACATGGATGGCGCCCCTGAAGCTGGCGGTAAAAACTTAGCCCCAAGGCCAATGGAGCTGCTTTTGGCCGGTGCCGGCGGCTGCTCTGCATTTGATGTGGTTTTAATCCTACAAAAGGCCCGTCAGGCCATAAGCGGCTGTGAAGTAGCCCTCCAGGCTGAGCGAGCAACAGAAGACCCTAAAGTCTTCACAAAGATCAATTTGCACTTTACGGTCAAAGGGAAAGACTTAGATCAGGCAAAGGTGGATCGCGCCGTAAAGCTCTCACATGAAAAATATTGCTCAGCTACGACCATGTTAGCTAAAACTGCAGAGCTGACCTACAGCGTAAAAATCATTGCGGAATAAGTGCAGAGTCAATCGATAAGCCGGATTCTGTCGCCTAGATTTGCATCTAGGGGCAATCATTCCTCTAGGCCGGCAGTTACCTGACGGCTCAAGCTCCCTACCCGCAGACTCAGCGGGACGCCTCATCGCCTGCTTACTTGGGATTGCTCCAGGTGGAGGTTACCGCGTTTCACCGTAACTAAATACGCTCGTCTCTGTGGCCCTATTCCTCACGTCGCCGTGGATGGCCGTTAGCCATCACCCTTCCCTATGGAGTCCGGACTTTCCTCCCCCTCAATAAAGAGGCGGCGATTGCCCAATTGACTCTGCGCCTGCAGTCTAACGCAGTCAGGCCAATTTGGCTAAGAAAGTAATGATTTGTATTTTTTAAACGAGTGACCAGGCGATGGTTTCACCAGCACGCAGCGGAACGATAGTGGCATCACCCAATGGCAATTCAGTAGGGATACTTTGCGCCTGCTTTATAAGAGTAATTTTTTTGCTATTCCGTGGCAGAGAATAAAAATCAGGACCAAAGAAACTAGCAAAGCCTTCTAACTTATCCAGTTTGCCAACACTCTCAAATGCTTCGGCATATAAACCTAAAGCATTAAAGGCACTATAGCAACCCGCACAGCCACAAGCTGCCTCTTTGGCACCCTTAGCATGAGGCGCACTGTCAGTGCCCAAGAAGAAACGAGCATTTCCACTAGTTGCCGCTTCCAATAAAGCAATGCGATGTTCTTCACGCTTTAAAACTGGCAAACAATAATTGTGTGGACGAATGCCACCAGCAAAAATAGCATTGCGATTCATGAGCAGATGCTGCGGAGTAATCGTAGCTGCAATCGTATTCTTTCCACCCGTCGCCGCATCACGCACGTAGTGAGCAGCCTGCTTGGTAGTGATATGTTCAAAGACGATTTTGAGCTCAGGAAACTGTTGACGTAGAGGCTCCAACACCGTATCAATAAAGACCGCCTCACGATCAAAGATATCGATTTCAGATCTGGTTACTTCACCATGCACTAAGAGCGGCATACCAACAGCTTGCATCGCTTCTAATGCCGCATGGCAATGTTTAAGATCACTGACACCAGCATCACTATTCGTCGTTGCACCTGCGGGGTATAGCTTAAATGCGGCGATGCCTGCAGTCTTAGCCTTACGAACTTCATCTGCAGAAGTATTGTCAGTGAGATATAAGGTCATTAAAGGCGTAAAGTCACTGACACCCAAAGACTTTAAATTCGATTCAATGCGAGATTGATAGGCTTTAGCCAAATCCACAGTAGTTACTGGTGGCTTGAGATTGGGCATGATGATCGCGCGAGCAAATTGACGCGCAGTGTCTGCCAACACATCTTTCATCACTTCGCCATCACGAATATGCAAGTGCCAATCGTCCGGCTGAATCAGTTGAATTTGTGTAGGACTATTAGACATATTATTTATCGAGCAAGATGATGCGGAAATCATTCACATTGGTAAGTGTAGGTCCAGTTTCCACTAAAGCGCCTAATTCTGCAAAGAAGCCATAACAATCATGTGTTGATAAGAATTTCTCTGGAAGCAGACCTGCAGTCTGGCTAGCTTGGCGAACGGCGCCATCAAACCAGGCTCCAGCATTCTTTTCGCTGCCATCAATGCCATCGGTATCCGCTGCCAATGCAGCTAATTGAGGGAGGTCTTTAGAGGCAGCAAAAAGAGAGAGCAGATATTCGCTACAGCGACCACCACGACCCTTAACACCGGCTGGAATAGTCACTGTACACTCGCCACCAGAAATCAGAGCAAGCGGTTTATCAAATCCCCTTGACACATGATCACGAACTAAAACAGCCTGCTCAATTCCAACCTCTTGGGCTTCACCAGTAATCGTGTCACCCAAAACGATTGGCTCATAGCCTTGTGTACGAACATAGTCAGCGGCAGCCTCTAAACTTTTATAGGCAGTTGCAATCACATGGTTGGCCACTTGAGCGGAGATTAAATCAGAATCTTTCAAAGTCTCTGGCTTTTCTCCAACTAGGCCTTGCTTGAGATGATTTAATACTGATGCAGGAATGGAAGATGCATCTAAGTCATATTTTTGCAAAATATTGAGTGCATCTAAATACGTGGAGTAGTCAGCAGCACATGGGCCACTAGCAATATCTGCTGGTGAATCGCCTGTGACATCAGAAATTAATAAGGCCTCTACTCGTGCACCACGCGAAATGGCTGCCCTAGCTAAGTTACCACCTAAGATTGCAGACAAATGCTTACGTACCACATTCATCTCCTCAATAGGGGCACCACTACGTAGCAACGCTTCTGTGGTCTTGCGCATATCCTCAATCGAGATACCTGCTTGCGGTAGAGTGAGCAGGCTTGAGCCACCCCCAGACACTAAGGCGATCAATACATCACCTTGCGAAAGTTGATTCGTGAGCGCAAAAATCTCTTTTGCTCCGTCCATACCAGCTTGATCAGGCACCGGATGTCCAGCTTCAATAATTTTGATTTGGGACGTTGGTGAGTTATGACCATAACGTGTCAGCACTACACCTTCTAATGTCACTTCTGGCCAATGCACTTTTGCATAAGCTTCTAAAGCACTCGCCATCGAAGCACTAGCTTTCCCAGCGCCGACCACTAGACATCTTCCCCGTGGCCCTTGTCCAGCTGGAAATATCTTAGCTAAATATTGTGGAACAATCACCTGCGGATCAGCAACAGCGACAGCAGTTGCAAAAGCATTTTTAAGGATCGCGTCTTTGTTTGCCGCCATAGAAGTTGAGGAAATATTTTGGATCATCCAGCTATTCTAATCAAGAGCAGCACGTTCTTGCATTTGCCACATTTCTGTATATTTACCTTTAACTGAAAGTAGCTCCTCATGGGTTCCACGCTCCACAATTTGCCCATGATCCATTACTAAGATCTGATCAGCATGAACGATGGTTGAAAGACGATGGGCAATGATAAGTGTTGTACGGTTCTTAGCCAAAGTCAGCAGCTCCTCCTGGAAAGCGCGCTCGGTTTTAGAGTCTAAGGCTGAAGTAGCCTCATCAAAGATGAGCATAGCAGGCCTCTTGAGAAGGGTTCTAGCTATAGCTACCCGTTGTTTCTCTCCACCAGATAGCTTTAAACCCCTCTCGCCGACTTGGGTGTCATAACCATCTGGCAAACGTTTAATAAAGCTGTCGATCTGTGCCGCCCTAGCAGCCTCATGTACACCCTCAATGCTCGCAGAGGGATCTCCATAGGCAATGTTATAGCCAATCGTGTCATTAAATAGCACTGTATCTTGCGGCACGATCCCAATTGCCTTGCGTAAACTGGCCTGCGTAACATCTTGAATATTTTGTCCATCAATCAGAATCTTGCCTGATTGAACATCGTAAAAACGAAATAATAATCTTGCCAAAGTGCTCTTACCCGCTCCACTTTGCCCAACCACTGCAGTGATTGTTCCTGCTGGAATAGCAAAACTCACATCATGAAGAATTTCACGCTTAGCTTCATAGTGAAACGATACATGCTCAAAACGAACATCAGGACCATGGCCATAGTTTTCAATATGTAGTAGCTTAGCATTTGGTGAGTCTGCAATTTCTTTATCGGTATTCAGTAAAGAGAACATGCGCTCCATATCTGTTAGAGACTGCTTGATCTCGCGATAAATCACACCCAAAAAATTGAGTGGAATATACAACTGGATCATTAAAGTATTAACTAGCACAAGGTCGCCAAGAGTCATGGTGCCATCCACTACACCAAGCGTAGCGCGCCATAAAATTAAGACTAGGCCAATAGCGATGATGGTTTGCTGTCCAAAATTAAGAACAGCTAAAGATTTTTGCGACTTAATGGCAGCGGCCTGATAGCGTACTAAGTTTTTATCGTAACGACTAGCTTCAAAGGCCTCATTACCAAAATACTTTACAGTCTCAAAATTTAATAAAGAATCAATTGCTTTCTGATTCGCCCTTGAATCCATTTCATTCATAGTCTTGCGAAAATGGGTGCGCCACTCTGTTACCACCACAGTAAATACAATATAGAAAACTAAGGCGCATAAGGTAATTGCTGCAAACCAAATATCATATGAGTAAGCTAAATAGCCCAATACCAAAATGAACTCAACAAGCGTTGGTAGGATGCTATATAGCGAATAAGCAATCAGTGATTGAATGCCACGAGTGCCACGCTCAATGTCCCGACTAACACCTCCGGTTTGACGAGCTAGATGAAAGCTCAGTGCTAAGGCATGTAAATGTTCGAAGACTTGAAGAGCCACTTTACGAACAGCATTTTGGGTCACTCTAGCAAAGAGAAACTCGCGTAATTCAGCAAACAAGGAAGCAGCCATTCGAAGAAGCCCATACGCCACAATGAGCGCTACTGGAACTACAAGCAAAACTTGTGGGGAGTCTGGCTTGATGTCTAAATCATCAATTAAACGCTTCAGCAAAATAGGGATGCCTAGATTGGTAACCTTAGCAGCAACCAAGCAAGCTAGAGCAATCGCAACTCTAAATTTGTATTCCAGTAGGTAGGGAATTAAATCGCGAATGACCTTCCAATCGCTTCCCTGTGAAGGCTTGGAATCTGCGCTACCGTGATGATGTCCCGATGAATGTCTCATCGCTCTATCTTATTCCTTCTTCTCTGAGAATACTTTGAGAATAGCCTCTCCATTGCTAGGGGAGAAACATTTTTTAGCGGCCTCTACAAACGGTAACCACTCGTAAGCTACGTGCTCTCTTGGTGACAGCTTAACTTGTGTGTCATCAGGCACTTGCAGTGCAAACCAATGTTCGATATTACTAGTAACCCCCGGAGCATAGCGAAAGCGCCATTCAGGATAGATTTCATACTCGATTTGATGATGCATGTTTTGCAATGCATCTTTTGGTAGGTGATCCACTGCAATGCCCGTCTCTTCAAACACTTCTCGGGTAGCTGCAAAGGCTAGATTCTCATCGAGAGCATCGAGACTACCGGTGACGGATTGCCAAAAACCCGAGCGGTCAGCACGCTCTATCAATAAAACATCCCTATTCAATTTGTAGATGACGACTAAAACCGAAATAGGGATTTTCAAGATGGTATTACTGAAGTTGCTTTATGCGGCAGGAGTAGCTTGACGCAAACGGATATGCAGTTCACGCAGCTGACGCTCATCTACTGGGCTTGGAGCCTGAGTTAACAAGCACTGCGCACGTTGTGTTTTAGGGAAAGCAATCACATCGCGAATGGATTCTGCACCAGTCATCATCGTTACAATGCGATCCAGGCCGAACGCAATACCGCCGTGAGGAGGCGCGCCATACTGAAGTGCATCTAACAAAAAGCCAAACTTCGCTTGCGCTTCTTCTGCATCAATTTTCAATGCACGGAATACCTGGCTTTGAACAGCCTCTTGGTGAATACGGACTGAGCCGCCACCAATTTCACTACCGTTCAACACCATGTCATACGCTTTAGCTAAGCACTTACCTGGATCAGACTCCAGATACTTCATGTGCTCATCTTTAGGACTGGTAAACGGATGATGGCAGGCAACCCAACGGGCCTCGCCTTCATCGTAGTCAAACATTGGGAAATCCACTACCCACAACGGCTTCCAACCTTCGGTAAAGAGACCATGCGCTTTGCCCCAAGCAGACTGACCAATACGTAAACGTAAATTACCAATCGCATCGTTTACTACTTTTTCTTTATCAGCGCCAAAGAAAATGATGTCGCCATCTTTTGCACCAGTACGCTTCAAGATGCCTTCGATCGCTGCATCATGCAAATTCTTCACGATTGGTGACTGCAAGCCATTGCGGCCTTCAGCAACAGAGTTGACTTTGATCCAAGCCAAGCCTTTGGCGCCATAAATACTGACGAACTGAGTGTAGTCATCGATTTCGCTACGGCTAATTTCAGCGCCACCAGGTACGCACAAGCCCACTACTCGTCCACCAACTTGGTTAGCGGCTCCTGAGAACACCTTGAAATCAACGTCTTTCATTAAATCGGTCAATTCGGTGAATTCAAAGTTCACGCGCAAATCTGGCTTATCGGAGCCAAAACGCGCCATACCCTCTGAGTAAGGCATGGTCGGGAATGGATTAGGCAACTCAACATTCATGGTCTTCTTGAAAATATGACGAATCATGTTTTCAAACAAATCACGAATTTCTAATTCACTTAAGAAGGCAGTTTCACAGTCGATCTGAGTAAATTCAGGTTGACGATCTGCGCGCAAATCTTCGTCACGGAAACACTTGGTAATTTGATAGTAGCGATCAAAGCCAGCGACCATTAACAACTGCTTGAATAACTGTGGAGACTGTGGCAATGCAAAGAACTGACCGTCATGCACACGGGATGGTACTAAATAATCGCGTGCGCCTTCTGGGGTGCTCTTAGTCAACATCGGTGTTTCGATATCGATAAAGCCAGCATCATCTAAATAACGACGACACTCCATCGCCACGTTGTAACGCAAACGTAAATTCTTCTGCATTTGTGGGCGACGCAAATCCAAGACACGATGAGTCAATCGAGTGGTTTCGGACAAATTCTCATCATCAATCTGGAATGGCGGAGTTACAGATGCATTCAGAATCACCAAGCTATGGCAGAGGATCTCTACTTTTCCACTAACTAAATCGGTGTTCTCAGTGCCGGCAGGACGTGCACGGACAAGGCCTTTAATCTGAATACAGAACTCGCTACGAACTTGCTCAGCAAGAGCAAACATTTCTGGGCGATCAGGATCGCAAACAACCTGTACAAAACCTTCGCGGTCACGCAAGTCAATAAAAATCACGCCTCCGTGGTCACGACGGCGATTAACCCATCCAGCAAGAGTGACTTCTTGACCAATCAGTGAATCGGTTACCTGGCCGCAGGTATGGCTTCGCATTGACATAACAATTTCCTATAAATCAAAAATGGCGTGGCAACTGGGATGCAGTTAAACCACTAGAACTATTGGGGGGAACAGAGCCCATTGAAACAATGTGTTTCAGAGCCTCTTCTACACTCATCTCTAATTCAATCGTTTGTGCACGTGGCACGATCATGAAAAAACCAGAGGTTGGATTTGGGGTTGTAGGCAGAAATACGTTGACGTAATCTTCACCTAATTTGGCAGTTACTTCTTTAGCTGGAATACCAGTTTGAAAAGCAATTACCCAAGAATCAGCATGGGGATAGCGAATCAGCAAGGCTTTGCTAAAAGCCTGTCCACTTCCAGAAAATAAAGTCGATGAGACTTGCTGAACGCTGGAATAAATGGAACGAACAATCGGTATGCGATTAACAAATTTATCCCAGACCTTTAACCACCACTGTCCTGCAAAATTAATCGCAGTCAATCCGGTGAGCAGGATGACCACAATCACAATCAATATTCCAACGCCTGGGAGATCGCGGAAATGCTGTAGATCTCTCGCAGCATCTTCAGGGAGAACCACAATAATGGCGTGCATTACAGAACCAAAAACACCGTCGAGCAGACCCAAGCCCCAAGCAATCACCCAAATGGTGATCGACAATGGTGCCCAAACGAGGATGCCAGCGATAAAGTATTTTTTCATGTGTTCTGCCTAACCCGCTATTTTAGCGGGTTAGCAGCCAATCAGCGAGAGACTAATAAATACCTAGGCTGATGATCAAAATTCCAGCCAAAAACCCGCCGGCAAAGAGTAAAGCACCCGCCAACAGGCGGTGTGTACGTCTTTCTTGCAATAAAAGGGCCTTTAAGACCTCTAATTCCCCATTTTGGTCTTTTATGGGGGTGCGGGCCTGTGCCAAGCTATCTGCAATCAAACGGGGCAATGTTGGCAGAATTTTGGCCCAAGTAGGCGCCTCTTCCTTGATGCCATCAATGAGACCACGCCACCCCAACTGCTTGCTTACCCATTTCTCCAGAATCGGCTTAGCTGTTTTCCAAAGGTCTAGATCAGGATCCAGTTGACGAGCCAGGCCTTCAACATTCAAGAGGGTTTTTTGTAGCAAAGTGAGCTGCGGCTGGATTTCCACCTTAAAACGACGGGAGGTCTGGAACAAACGCATCAGCACAATGCCCAAGGAAATTTCTTTCAGAGGACGATCGAAATACGGTTCACAAACTGAACGCACCGCACCCTCTAATTCTTCAACGCGGGTATTCGCTGGAACCCAACCTGACTCGATGTGTAACTCAGCAACGCGACGGTAATCGCGATTAAAGAATGCCAAGAAATTCAAGGCTAAATAATTTTTATCAGATTCGCTTAACGCGCCAACGATTCCAAAATCTAGAGAAATGAAACGACCAAATGTTTCTGGCTCTAAGCTAATCATGATGTTACCGGGATGCATATCCGCATGGAAGAAGCCATACTCAAATACTTGAGTAAAGAATATTTCTACGCCATCTGAAGCCAACTTCTTAAAGTCAACTCCTGCCTCTCTGAGTGCCGCCGTCTTACCAATCGAGATGCCATACATCCTCTCCATGACAATCACATTGGTGTGACATAAATCCCAGTACATCTCCGGAATCATTAACTTACTCGAATCCGCAAACTGCCTACGTAGCTGACTCGCATTAGCGGCTTCGCGCATAAGATCAAGCTCATCATGCAAATAGGTATCAAACTCCGAAACATTCTCACGCGGCTTTAAACGACGGCCATCTTCTGAACTTTTTTCAATCACCTTAGCTAGGTCGTACATCAAGGCCAGGTCACCCTCAATCACCGGCAGAATACCGGGGCGCAAGACCTTAATCGCTACTGAACAACCTTCCCATTCAGGGTGTTTATCTGTGCCACGCAAGACTCCGAAGTGCACCTGCGCCACTGAAGCGCTAGCAACAGGTGTTGCATCAAAACTAATAAACACTTCCTCAATTGGCTGACCTAGATCGGCTTCAATCAAACGACGAGATTCTTCGTTTGAGAATGGTGGTACCTGATCTTGTAATTTAGCTAACTCATTCGCAATATCCTCTGGCAATAAATCGCGGCGCGTAGACAGCACCTGACCAAACTTCACAAAAATAGGACCTAGTGCCTCGAGCGTTAATCGAATACGCTCACCTCTAGGCAGATGACTACCTGGAGACATCCAGCAAAGCATGGTTAAGAATCCGCGACGAATGCCCGGCTTTAGAAGATCACGCAGAAGTGGCAATAAACCATAACGCCATGCGGTAAAGAAAATGAAAAAGAGACGAGCAATTCGACGCACGATTTATTTAGCCTTTTGCTCTAGAAGTTGAATGCGCTTTTCCATACGGTCTAATGACTCGCGCAATTCGCTTAATTCGGATTTACGAACCATAAAGTCTCGTTTATTTAAAAGCACTTTCTTTTCTTCACTGACATACTCCACTACATTGTCCAGCAAATCGGATGCGGCAGACCGAGTGGCAGAGACAAACTTTTTACCCTGTCGTACAGCAAAGTTTGCAGGTGCATCTCCCACTAGGCGAGCTAAATCTTCCTCGTATTCCCAGCGCAGCTGCCCAGCAAGACGACCCAATAATTGGGCTAAGTCTGCATCACCAGTAATTTTGACCGCTTTAAAAGCCTGCTCTCGCAAAGAACCTGTACTACCTACCAAGTCGCTCAATGCCTTGGCAGAAACCTCCAAAGTGAGCGATGGCGCCTCAATCTCTTTTAAGCTAGCCAATAAACCATCTGGCTTGATCTCAAAACACAGATTACCTAGCGGAAGTTGTAACAATATTGTTTTGTTGGCATGGCGAGCCAATTCAGCAGACGCCCAAGGCTCGCTACCCAACACGTGATTAATCCCCCGGCAGGCTGCGCCAGAAGCAATCGTATGGGTAGTCGAAAAATGTCTGTTCATGAGTGTAAAAAACCCGCACTAGTGCGGGTTTTCCGACGGAAAGTACCTAAAGCTTAAACCAACTGGGAAATACCCGCCAGTACCCAGCCGCCAGGACCATCCACAGGCTTGCTTAAATTCCAGATTTCGGAGAAGTCGCTCGCTGGAGCGCCTTGTTGCTCACGAATCATGCCGCTGAACTGAACGCTACAGAAATAATGGGCATCTGCCGTCTCAACCCCTAAGAGCTGAGCATTAATGGTCACGACATCTGTTTGATTACTGCCATCAGTTCTACCAGCTAAATCTTGCTGAATCGTGGCAAACATATCGGGAGTTGTAAATTCACGCAAGGATGAAAGATCACCTTGGTCCCAAGCTTTTTGCAAAGTTACAAAATATTGTTTTGCATTTTCCAAAAATGTTTGCTGATCGAAACCAGGGGGCAAGGTTGACTGAAATACCTCAGGCTCTGCACTCACCCCACCGAATGCATTTGCAGCAGGAGTGAAGGCAGGTTCTTGTCTTGGCATCTCAACGCTATTGCGCTGCATGCCTTGAGATGGCGCATTTGAGTTTTGACCAGCACCAGACATCGCTGGCAATAATCTACGAATCACAAACATAATGACAAAGCCAGCCAACATTGCGATCAGCAAACCAGTAATCAATGAAGAAGCTGCTTCACCTAAACCAAAATGCGATAAGAGGTAACCAATTCCCAGACCCGCAGCTAAGCCACCCAAAATACCACCCATGCCACCAAAACGACTAGGCGCAGGTGCTTGAGGAGCTGGGGCGGGAGCAGTCGGTTGTGCTTGCTGAACTGGCTTTTGCATAGGAGTAGCCTGACGTTGCATTGGTGCACTTGGCGCGCGTCCAAAACTTCTTCCACCGCCTAAGCGAGCAGCATCAACCTGACCAACCATTGCAATAATCAAAGTAAAACTCAAGAGAACTGCTTTAAAAAAATGTTTATTCATTTTTATATTTACCCCTTCTTTTAACTACTGAACTTCTTTAGTTTTTAAGAGCTTAAAAACTATACAACCATCAGTATTTAATACCAATATGTAAGGCAACGATACCCCCAGTCATCCTGTGGGTTTCCACTTCATCAAAACCAACCCCCAACATCATTTCTTTAAGGGTTTCCGCATCGGGATGCATGCGGATAGATTCCGCTAAATAGCGATAACTTTCTGAATCTTGCGCAATCTTCTCGCCCAGCCATGGCAAAACCTTAAATGAATAAGTGTCATATACGGGTTGCAAAAAGGCATCAGGCTTGGAAAACTCCAGCACCAAAACGCGGCCACCTGGTTTGATCACACGGCACATTTCACCTAAAGCAATCTCTTTATGCGTCATGTTACGTAAACCAAAAGCAACGGTCACCACGTCAAAATGATTATTCGGAAAAGGTATTTTTTCAGCATCAAACTGTACGCAGGGCAAAGCCATACCGCGATCCAATAGACGGTCACACCCAACACCCAACATAGAAGCGTTGATATCACTTAACCAAACTTGAGCATCTGGGTTGCGCCCCCAATCGGCAGCTTTTGCAAAAGCCGCGGCTAGATCACCAGTGCCACCAGCAATATCCAAGATCTTTTGACCAGGACGAACATTTGCACGAGCAATCGTCACTTTTTTCCAAACACGATGTAGCCCGAATGACATCAGGTCATTCATGACGTCGTACTTGCTAGCTACCGAATGAAATACTTCAGCAACCTTGCCGGCTTTTTCAGCTTCATCAACACTTTGATACCCGAAGTGCGTTTTACTCATTAGTGACTTCCACAAGAATGGCCTGATGCACCGCCTGGCTGATTCATCGGTGTATCGCGATCTAAACCGGCAGCAGCCAATTTATCCAAATGCTCTTTCCATAACTGCTCCTGGTTCTCACACAGAAACAATAGGTAGTCCCACGTAAACAGGCCCGAATCATGCCCATCAGAAAAGCTAGGCTTGAGTGCATAGTGCCCAACAGGTTCAATGTTGGCAATCAAAACATCGCGCTTACCAGTCTGCAATGTTTCCTGCCCTGGCCCATGGCCCTGAACTTCAGCAGAAGGAGATAAAACCCTTAACAACTCAAAAGGCAAACGATAGGTATTGTTATTCTCATATGAGAGCTCCAGGACCTTGGATTGCTGATGCACAACAATATTGCTTGGAATCATTAAACGAGGACCCTCTCAATGCCACCTTGGTTAGCCTTGGCTACATAGTCCTGCATCCAGTCTTTACCAAGTAGCTTCTGAGCCATTTCAACAACGATGTAATCGGCTGTAGTGTCGCTATCTGCATCAAAACGTGTCAGGCCTTGTAAGCATGATGGGCAGCTGGTTAATACTTTGACTTCGCCAGTGAAATCATCTTTGCGCAATTCAGTCGCCGCTTTTTCCATCTCAATCTGCTTACGGAAACGCACTTGAGTAGAAATATCAGGACGTGTGACGGCCAACGTGCCAGATTCACCGCAGCAACGATCATTCTTTGCTATTGCTTTGCCATCTTCGAGCTGAATTAACTCATTCACTGTCTTCAACGGATCTTGCAGCTTCATCGGGGAGTGACAAGGATCGTGATACATATACTTCACGCCCGTTACGCCAGAGAGCTTCACGCCCTTCTCTGCCAAGAACTCATGAATATCAATAATGCGGCAGCCAGGGAAAATCTGCTCGAACTGGTAGCCTGCTAACTGGTCATAGCAAGTGCCACAAGAAACAACCACGGTCTTGATATCTAAGTAATTGAGGGTATTGGCAACACGATGGAATAACACACGGTTATCTGTGATCATCTTCTCTGCTTTATCAAAGTCGCCATTACCACGCTGTGGGTAGCCGCAACAGAGATAGCCTGGTGGCAGAACAGTTTGAACGCCAACATTCCACAACATCGCTTGAGTAGCTAGGCCAACTTGAGAGAACAAACGCTCAGATCCACAACCCGGGAAGTAAAACACTGCCTCAGTATCCGCAGAAGTTGTCTTAGGATCACGAATAATTGGTACGTAGTTCGCATCCTCAATATCCAACAAAGCACGCGCTGTTTTCTTGGGTAGATTGCCAGGCATCTTCTTATTTACAAAGAAGATCACCTGCTCTTTAACGCTCGGCTTTCCTACTGTTGCAGGCGGATGGGCAGTTTGTTGTTTCGCAAACTTCCGTAAGACATCATTACCCAGGCGTTGCAACTTATAACCCCAACCAATCATGGTCTTGCGAGCGAGATTAATGGATTCTGGGCTGGTGGCATTCAAGAAGAACATGGATGCTGCTGTGCCAGGGTTAAAGCGCTGCTGCCCCATCTTGCGCAAGAGATTACGCATGTTCATGGTCACATCACCAAAGTCGATATTGACCGGGCATGGTGTTAAGCACTTGTGGCAAACCGTGCAATGCGCTGCGACATCATCAAACATTTCCCAATGGCGAATCGAAACACCACGTCGAGTTTGCTCTTCATATAGGAAGGCTTCAATCAACAGTGATGTTGCCAGGATTTTGTCGCGTGGGCTGTAGAGCAAGTTTGCGCGTGGTACATGGGTTGAGCAAACAGGTTTACATTTACCGCAACGTAAACAATCTTTTACGCTATCGGCAATCGCACCAATATCGCTTTGCTGCATGATGATCGACTCATGGCCCATCAAACCAAAGCTAGGCGTGTAGGCCATGCTCAGGTCAGCATGTGGCATCAACTTGCCTTTATTAAAGCGACCTTCTGGATCAACGCGATTCTTATAGCTGCGGAAATCTTTGAGTTCAGCTTCTGTTAAATACTCTAATTTAGTAATACCAATACCATGCTCACCAGAAATCACACCATCTAGTGAGCGGGCTAATTTCATGATCCGATCTACGGCGCGATGCGCATCCTGCAACATCTCGTAGTCATCTGAGTTCACCGGAATATTGGTGTGCACGTTTCCGTCGCCAGCATGCATGTGCAAGGCCACGAATACACGCTTACGCAAAATGTTTTTGTGAATTGCTTCTAACTCGGCCAGAATCGGCTCAAACGCCAGACCACCAAAGATGATGCGCAACTCTGAACGCACTTCCTCTTTCCAGGAAGCGCGCAGACTGTAATCCTGCAGACGCGGGAAATAAGAGTCCATCTCAATGAGCCACTCAGCCCAACGTCCGCGTACCTTGGCGATGAGTTCTAAGGCTTGCTGAACACGATCTCCCAAGATTTCTGCTGTAGGAATCTCATACTCAGCATCACTCTTACCTAGCGGTAATGCGCTCTTTTTCAAGAAAGTCTCAAGACCATCAAGTACTTGCAACTTGTTTTTAAGAGAGAGCTCAATATTGATGCGATCGATACCGTCGGTGTACTCGCCCATACGTGGCAAAGGAATCACGACGTCTTCATTAATCTTAAAAGCATTTGTATGACGGGCAATCGCAGCAGTGCGGGCACGATCAAGCCAGAATTTCTTACGAGCTTCAGCGCTGACTGCAACAAAGCCTTCGCCAACTCGTAAGTTCGCCATCCGTACTACTTCACTCGAAGCTGCAGCAACAGCTTCTTCATCATCGCCAGCAATGTCGCCAATCAACACCATCTTCGGCAGGCTATTGCGCTTTGATTTGGTGGAGTAACCCACTGCTCTTAAATAGCGATCATCCAAGTGCTCGAGGCCGGCCAAGATTGGGCCACCTTGCTTGCTTAAACCATCTAAGTAAGCTTTAATCTCGACAATGCTTGGAATAGCTTCACGTGCTTGACCAAAAAACTCCAAGCAAACCGTGCGCATGAATTTCGGCATGCGATGCAATACCCAAGTTGCGCTAGTAATCAAACCATCGCAACCTTCTTTTTGCACACCTGGTAAGCCCGATAAAAATTTATCAGTAACGTCTTTACCTAAACCTTCTTTGCGGAAACGTCTGCCTTCAACTTCTAATAATTCTGTTTTTAGAATGCGTTGACCAGGCTCGCTATTGCCATCAGACCAAGTGAGCTGAAAACGGACAGTTGCCACATCATGGATCTTGCCAATATTGTGTTCAAGACGCTCGATGTCCAACCAATTGCCTTGCGGATCTACCATGCGCCAGCTAGCAAGATTATCTAAAGCCGTTCCCCAAAGAACCGCTTTCTTACCACCCGCATTCATGGCAATATTGCCGCCAATGCAGCTTGCATCGGCAGAAGTAGGATCAACCGCAAACACAAGACCAGCATGCTCTGCAGCATCAGATACGCGACGGGTCACAACGCCTGCGCCAGTAAAGATGGTAGATACTTCGCGATTTAAGCCTGGTAGTTTTTTAGCTTTTACGCCGCCGATATCTTGCAACTTTTCAGTGTTAATCACTGCAGACATTGCATACAGCGGAATAGCACCACCGGTATAACCAGTACCACCTCCACGAGGAATGATGGTCAGACCTAACTCAATACAAGCTTTCACCAAACCGGGAATTTCAGATTCGTAATCCGGCTTTAGAACAACGAGTGGAAACTCAACACGCCAGTCTGTTGCATCAGTAACGTGAGCTGCACGAGACACACCATCAAAACAAATATTGTCTGCAGCAGTGTGGCGGCCTAACTCCTTACGGGCACGCTTACGAATCACTTCAACTTCTTTAAATCCGTTTTCGAAATTTTCGATTGCGCGATAAGCGGCACTTAATAGAATTTCTACTTGGTCAGCAGAATCGCCACTATTACGCTTCTTGACTTCACCCAAGCGATGCCAAAGAGCATCGATTAATTGTTTGCGGCGGTCGGGACTGTCCAGCAAATCATCTTGCAAAAAAGGATTGCGCTGCACCACCCAGATATCACCCAGAATTTCAAATAACATGCGAGCGGAACGGCCTGTACGGCGAACGCCACGCAAGTTATTGAGAACACGCCATGATTCCTCGCCCAATAGGCGAATCACAATCTCTCGATCGGAAAAGGAGGTGTAGTTGTAGGGAATTTCGCGAAGACGGGGGGAGCCCGCCTCAGCATCCAACAACTGGTTCAAAGCTAATGGTGCGTTCATAGCGACATATTTGATAAATAAGCATTTTAATTGAGTGAACCTGATAGTGGCAGGATTCCGAGAAAGTTGCTCCTCAAAGGGATAAACCCTTGCAAATCTAAGGGCTTAGGAGCCATCCGTGGTACGCTCATCGGATGGCAACGAACTATTTAAAGAAAATTTTATCGGCTCGCGTCTATGACGTAGCCAGAGAAACCGAACTTCAGCTCGCCCCAGAACTGACTAAGCGTTTGGGCAACCAGGTCTTACTCAAAAGAGAAGATAACCAGCCGGTTTTCTCCTTCAAACTCCGTGGCGCCTATAACAAAATGGCCCATTTACCCCCGGAATCCTTAAAACGCGGGGTTATTACAGCTTCCGCAGGCAATCATGCTCAGGGCGTAGCCCTATCGGCAGCCAAAATGAAGTGCAAAGCCGTCATCGTGATGCCGGTCACGACCCCTAGCGTCAAAATTGACGCAGTCAAGGCAAGGGGCGGATCCTGGGTGGAGATCATTCTTCATGGTGAATCCTATAGTGACGCCTTTAAACATTCTGAGATTCTCGGCAAAAAACGGGGCTTAACTTTCGTTCACCCCTTTGATGATCCTGATGTCATCGCAGGTCAAGGAACGATTGCCCACGAAATTTTTACTCAATACGAAAAACCCATCGATGCAGTATTTGTAGCTATTGGTGGTGGTGGTTTGATTTCCGGCATTGGCGAATACATCAAAGCTGTTAGCCCTAAAACAAAAGTGATTGGCGTTCAAGCCTCTGACTCCGATGCCATGAATCAATCGCTCAAAGCGAATAAACGTATTGAGATGAAAGACGTGGGTTTGTTCTCAGATGGCACTGCTGTGAAATTCGTTGGCAAAGAAACATTTCGTATTTGCAAGAAAGTAGTAGACGAAATTGTCACCGTTGACACAGATGAAATCTGTGCAGCTATTAATGATGTGTTTACCGACACCCGCAGCATTCTTGAGCCCGCTGGCGCACTCGCAATAGCAGGCATGAAGAAGTATGTCGAGAAAAAACGTATCAAGAAGAAAACCCTAGTGGCTGTGGCTTGCGGGGCAAACATGAACTTTAGCCGCCTCCGCTTTGTAGCTGAACGAGCAGACGTTGGTGAGTTCCGTGAGGCGGTGTTTGCAGTCACCATTCCTGAAGAACGCGGCTCTTTCAAACGCTTCTGCGAATTACTCGGCAAACGTAACGTTACTGAATTTAACTATCGTATCGGTGATCAAAGTGAAGCGCATATTTTTGTTGGCATCAGCACACAAAAATCGGGTGATAGCGAAGCGATTGCAAAGCATTTCCGCAAAGCCAAGTTTGCAACGATTGATCTCACGCATGACGAGCTAGCAAAATCGCATTTACGTCATATGGTTGGCGGGCATTCTGCACTGGCTAAAGATGAATTGCTCTATCGCTTTGAGTTCCCAGAGCGCCCAGGTGCTTTGATGAAGTTCTTAACCAGTATGGCTCCTAACTGGAATATCAGCCTATTTCATTACCGCAATCATGGTGCTGACTATGGCCGCATTCTGATTGGTATTCAAGTACCGAAAAATGAGCAGAAGAAATTCCAAACCTTCTTGGCAACCTTGGGTTACCCACACTGGGATGAAACCAATAACCCTGCGTATCGCTTGTTCCTAAAATAAGTCCAATTTAATGTCATACACACTCACCGGAAAACTCGTCGTCGCGATCTCTTCGCGTGCCCTGTTTGATTTCGAGGAAGAAAATCGCATCTTCGAATCAACTGATGACAGCGCTTATATGAAGTTGCAGTTAGAGCGCTTGAGTGAGGCTGCTCAAAAAGGGGTGGCATTCCCTTTGGTAAAGAAACTCCTCGCTTTTAATGATGAGGGTGAGCAACGTGTTGAAGTAGTGATTCTTTCTCGCAATGATCCAGTAAGTGGCCTGCGTGTATTCCGCTCCGCCGAGCATCATGGCTTACATTTAGAGCGTGGCGTATTTACCAGGGGCAGACCTCCGTATCACTATCTGCGCTCTCTACATGCCAACCTCTTCTTATCTGCAAATGAAGATGACGTACGAGCAACGATTGATGCAGGCTTTCCTGCGGCTCGTGTGTATCCAGAGTCCAGCAAAACCGCGGAGTCTCATCCTAATGAAATCCGTATTGCATTTGACGGAGACGCTGTCCTTTTCTCTGATGAAGCCGAACAAGTCTTTCAGAAAAAAGGTCTTGAAGCTTTTGTGGATCACGAAAGCAAGAAGGTCGATATTCCCTTGCCTCCCGGCCCATTCAAACCATTGCTAGAAGCCCTACACAGACTGCAACGCTCCACTAGTGAAAACGGTATGCGCATTCGCACAGCCTTAGTGACAGCACGCTCTGCACCCGCCCATGAACGAGCCATTCGCACGCTGATGGCATGGGGTATTGATGTAGATGAAGCAATGTTTTTAGGCGGCCTCTCGAAGAGCGAGTTCTTACGAGAATTCGAACCCGACTTTTTCTTTGATGATCAAACCGGTCATTGCCAATCAGCAGCCTCTGTTGCACCAACAGGCCATGTGGTATCTGGCGTATCAAATAATCCTAAGAAGTAAGCGAAATACTGTAATGGCAACCTTAACCCTCGGACAATCAACGCAATATCCAGATCAATATGATCCGAGTTTGCTGTTTCCCATCCCCAGAACTGAGAACAGAAAGAAGTTAGGCCTTAAAGAAGGTCAAGCCCTACCTTTTGTTGGTGTTGATATTTGGAACGCCTTTGAACTGGGCTGGCTCAATCAAAAGGGTAAACCACAAATTGCTTTGGCAGAGTTTCAGATTCCTGCAGACTCACCGAACATGATTGAGTCCAAGTCATTCAAGCTTTATCTCAACAGCCTTAACAGCGCACGCTTTGAGGATGAGAATGAAGTTAAGGAGCGACTCATTACTGATTTATCTGCAGTTGCTGGCAGCAAGATCGCCACCCGCATTAACCCAACAGAGGCAGTCTCTAAAAAAGGGATGCAAGAAATGGGTGGCATTTTGATGGACAGATTAGACATTGAAGTAGATCCAAACCTACCCGCAGACCCAGGCCTACTCGGAGTCAATGAATCCTTTGGCCCAATAGAGCAGTGTCTTGTCTCACATCTTCTTAAGTCCAATTGCCCAGTTACCGGTCAACCAGACTGGGCGAGCGTGCAAATTCGTTACCAAGGCAGACCGATTCTTGAAGAGGGTTTATTACGCTACCTCATTGGCTTTAGGCAGTTAGGCGAGTTCCACGAGCATTGCGTGGAAACCATCTTCACCGATATCAAGCGTCAGTGCAAACCGGAGAAGCTATCTGTATATGCGCGCTATACACGGCGCGGTGGCCTAGACATTAATCCTTTCCGCACCGATCACAATTCACCCTGGCCAGATAATATTCGGCACGCAAGACAGTAGCTTTATTGACATGTAGGCAAATAAAAACCCCTTGTAGGAAATCCTAGAAGGGGTTTTTGCTATTACGGTAATTACCGCACTAGTTGCAATTACTTAAAACGGAATATCGTCGTCCATTGCACCTAATGATGCAGCGTTTGATGCTGCTGGAGCAGACTGCTCAGCCGGCTTTGAGCGACTATAGCTTTCACCGCCATCACCGCTTCCGCCTACTGGCTTACCACCAAGCATTTGCATAGTTTCTGCAACGATCTCTGTGGAATACTTTTCTTGGCCACTAGCGTCAGTCCATTTGCGTGTACGCAAACGACCTTCAACATAAACTTGTGAACCTTTTTTGAGGTACTGACCAGCGATTTCTGCAAGCTTGCCAAAGAATGCAACACGGTGCCATTCTGTGGTTTCTTTCATTTCGTTGGTTTGTTTATCTTTATAGCGGTCAGATGTTGCTACTGAGATATTTGTCACTGCGTCGCCACTTGGCATATAACGCGTCTCTGGATCACGCCCTACGTTACCTACGATGATGACCTTATTTACCGAAGCCATGTTGTCTCCCGAAGAAAAATACTACTGTTATTACTGCTAAAAAATAAATTGCTCGCTTTAATTTAATCAATGAAGCTGCGCTTATGTCGTTGTGCTTACACCCTTGGAATCTGTTGCTCTCGTTGGCATTTCACCCATCGACCAAGCAATTATAAGCCAGCAAACTAGGAGTGCAGCACCCACCACAAAGACCGATAAATCACCATGGCTATCCATTAAATAACCCCCAATAACTGCCCCTGAGAACAAGCCAATGGATTGTGTAGTGTTGTAAATGCCCAATGCGGTGCCTTTAGATTCTTTAGCAAAACGCGACACCAAAGAGGGTTGCAAAGCTTCAAGTAAATTAAAGCCAACAAAATAAACTAATAATGCAGTAGCAATAGTCATTACTGAATTTGCTTGAGTAAAAATCCACTCTGCTATCAAGAGTAAAACTATTGCCGCCAACAACACTGTTCTTAACTTTTGCTTCTTCTCACCATAAATAATTGCAGGGGCCATCAAAACAAATGACAACAGCACTATAGGAAGATAAATTTCCCAATGGGAGGAAAGTGGCAAACCTGCATCGACCAGCAATCGCGGCACCACTAAGAACATTGCCACCTGGGTTGCATTTAATACAAATACACCAACATTTAAACGCATCAACTCCGGACGAAAGAATACCTCCTTCAAGGAAGCTTGTTGAACTTCGACTTCAGGATGAGTGCTCGGCAAAACGTAATACGTCACCAACATTGCTATCGCCCCAAGAATCGCCAACACTACAAACATTCCACTTAAGCTAATCACTC
Organism: Polynucleobacter sp. JS-Fieb-80-E5; assembly: GCF_018882015.1. NCBI lineage: Bacteria > Pseudomonadati > Pseudomonadota > Betaproteobacteria > Burkholderiales > Burkholderiaceae > Polynucleobacter > Polynucleobacter sp. JS-Fieb-80-E5. The sequence goes on from NZ_JACVPH010000002.1 coordinate 209,029, forward strand.
GGTAAATGGGTGCGGCAATCACTAAAGATAGGGCGAATGACAGTGCAATACTTCCCCCCACTATAGCCATGGCACGGGTTCGTACTTGTTCACGCGTGAGATCGGCAACCCATGCAGAAACAGCGGCAGATATCGCTCCTGCACCCATAACACCTCGCCCAATAGCAATCCACAATAAATCATCCTTAGTGGCAGAGATCAAAGCACCAGCAATAAACAATGAAAGACCCCATAAAACCACTGGTTTACGGCCAATTCGATCGGATAAACGCCCCAAAGGGATGTGAAAACAGGCCTGAACAATATTGAAGATTCCGAGGGTCAAACCCACCAAAAAGGCCTGTTCACCACCAGGCAAACCACGCGCGTGAATACTAAATATGGGCAATAGCAAGAACAGACCCAGCATACGGAGGCCAAATATGCCTGCCAAGGCCAGAGTGGAGCGAAGTTCAGAAGGATTCATGGGAAAGAGCTATATTAACAAGTTACGCTAAAAAATCATGAATAACGAAATCAAGATCCGCGGTGCCCGCACCCACAACCTCAAAAACATCAATCTAGACATCCCTAGAGAGAAACTCGTCGTCCTGACTGGCTTATCTGGCTCAGGCAAAAGCTCATTGGCTTTTGACACGCTGTATGCAGAAGGCCAACGCCGCTACGTAGAATCTCTCTCAGCTTATGCCCGTCAATTTTTGCAACTCATGGAAAAGCCAGATGTCGATACGATTGAAGGTTTATCACCTGCAATCTCGATTGAGCAAAAAGCAACGAGCCATAACCCACGCTCTACGGTAGGTACCGTTACAGAAATTCATGATTACTTGCGTTTGTTATTTGCACGCGCAGGCACGCCGCATTGCCCAGACCATGATCTGCCTTTAGAGGCGCAAAGTGTCTCTCAGATGGTCGATACCGTGTTGTCGATGCCTGAAGATACGAAGTTGATGATTTTGGCTCCAGTCGTGAGCGAGCGCAAAGGTGAATTCGTTGATCTCTTTCAAGACCTGCAGGCACAAGGGTTTGTGCGATTTCGCGTTCGCTCTGGTGGCGGCACAGCAAACGCAGCAAAAGCCGAGATTTTTGAAGTGGATCAATTACCAACTCTCAAAAAGAATGATAAGCACTCTATTGAAGTAGTAGTGGATCGCATTAAAGTGCGCCCTGATATTCAGCAACGTTTGGCAGAATCTTTTGAGACAGCCTTACGTTTGGCGGATGGCAAAGCCATGATCGTCGATATGGATACTGGCAAAGAGATGATTTTCTCTAGTAAGTTTGCTTGCCCAGTTTGCTCATACTCATTACAAGAATTAGAGCCACGCCTCTTCTCCTTTAATAACCCGATGGGTGCGTGCCCATCCTGTGACGGTCTTGGCCATCAATCCTTCTTTGATCCAAAACGTATTGTCGCCCATCCTGATTTATCACTCGCTTCAGGCGCTATTAAAGGCTGGGATCGCCGCAATCAGTTCTACTTCAAACTCCTTCAGACCCTTGCCAAACATGGCGGATTTGATGTGGAGAAGCCATTTGAGACCCTCAACAAGAAACAACAAGATCTGATTCTCTTGGGCTCTGGCGATGTCACTATTCCTTTCGAGTACATCAATGAGCGTGGCAAGAACAGCATTCGCGAACATGCTTTCGAAGGCATTGTTGCCAACTTTGAAAGACGCTATCGCGAAACTGACTCCATGACAGTTCGTGAAGAACTATCGCGCTATCAAAATGTTCAAACCTGCCCCGAATGTAATGGCAGCCGTTTACGAAAAGAAGCTCGCTTTGTCAAAGTGGGTGAGAAGAAACAATCGCGTGCCATCTATGAAATTAGCGCCTTACCACTCAAAGAAGCCAAAGAATATTTTGAAACACTGGAACTCAAAGGCGCCAAACGAGAAATCGCTGACAAGATCGTCAAAGAGATTGGCGCACGTTTACGCTTCTTAAATGACGTAGGCCTAGACTATCTTTCACTCGAGCGTAGTGCCGACACTCTTTCTGGTGGAGAAGCCCAACGTATTCGCCTGGCAAGTCAGATTGGCTCTGGCTTAACGGGAGTGATGTATGTATTGGATGAACCCTCTATTGGCCTGCATCAACGCGATAACGATCGCCTGATTGGCACCCTGAAGCACCTGCGTGATTTAGGTAATAGTGTTTTAGTTGTTGAGCATGATGAAGATATGATTCGCGCCTCTGACTGGGTGATTGATATCGGTCCTGGTGCTGGTGTTCATGGTGGCGAAGTAGTTGCCCAAGGTACGCCTGCTGAAGTTGAGGCAAACCCAAATTCCTTAACAGGTGCTTACCTTGCAGGCCGTGAAGCAATTGCGGTTCCAGAAAAACGTATTCCTGTAAATGATCGCTTTTTAGAAATCATTGGTGCGCGCGGCAATAACTTGCAATCTGTTCATGCAAAAATCCCCGTTGGTTTGTTAACTTGCGTTACTGGTGTATCAGGCTCCGGTAAATCCACCTTAATTAACGACACCCTGCATCATGCAGTTGCTCAGCACCTCTATGGCTCCAATGCAGAGCCTGCAGCGCACGATGCAATGAAGGGTTTAGAGCATTTCGATAAAGTCATTAGCGTTGACCAATCTCCTATTGGTAGAACACCGCGCTCTAACCCAGCTACCTACACGGGACTATTTACCCCGATTAGAGAACTCTTTGCCGGTGTTCCTGCCTCACGCGAGCGTGGCTATGAAGCCGGTCGCTTCTCCTTTAACGTTAAGGGCGGTCGCTGTGACTCTTGCGAAGGCGATGGCGTTCTCAAAGTAGAGATGCACTTCTTGCCTGATGTTTATGTACCTTGCGATGTTTGTCATGGAAAGCGTTACAACCGTGAAACTTTAGATATTCGCTACAAGGGCAAGAATATTCATGAAGTACTCTCGATGACAATCGAACAAGCCCATGAGTTCTTTGAAGCGGTGCCCGTTGTAAAACGCAAACTAAAAACACTGCTTGATGTTGGTCTAGGTTATGTAAAGCTTGGACAAAGCGCGACAACGCTTTCTGGTGGAGAAGCGCAACGCGTGAAACTCTCTCTTGAGCTTTCTAAGCGCGACACCGGCAGAACCTTATATATCCTGGATGAACCTACTACTGGCTTGCATTTCCACGATATTCAGTTGTTGCTAACTGTGATTCAGACGCTCAAGAAACAAGGAAATACGATTGTCATCATTGAGCACAACCTTGATGTGATTAAGACTGCGGATTGGATTATTGACTTAGGGCCTAAGGGCGGCGCCGGTGGTGGGCAAATCATTGCTACTGGCACACCAGAAGATGTAGCGAAAAATGAGTTGAGTTTTACAGGTCACTACTTAGCGCCATTACTAACTCGCAAAGCGCCTACTCCTTTAGCCGGTAAAAAGAAAAGTAAGTAAAGCAATAAAAGCGCGCAGCGCTATTAGATTGATCTCAGAGTAATTTGGCTTCAGCCAAATCGGTTGCCTCTGAATTGCCTGAGATCACTAAAATGTCGTTGGCCTCAAGCTTGAGATCCGGAATGGGGTCCAACTTTACATAATCTGCGTTTCGACCTTTGCGACGTACTGCCTGAACATTGACGCCTTCTTTTTCTAGATCAAGCTCACCAAGGGTTTTACCAATCGCTTTTGAATTAGGTAGCAGCGTAATGGCATGTAAACGCCAAGACTCATTGGAACCAAAATCATCGTCTGCAGATCCGCGGAAGTAGCCCCTCAGCAAGCTATAACGCTCCTCCCTTGCTGTTGTGATGCGTCGTACTACCTTACGCATTGGCACACCCATGATTAGCAGAACATGGGAAGCAATCATCAAGCTGCCTTCAATGAGTTCGGGCACGACCTCAGTAGCTCCAGCTGCTTGCAACTTGGCTATATCTGCATCATCTCTAGTACGCACTAATACCGTCATACCAGGACGTAAGCGCTCTACCTGACGCAACACTCGCATACTTGCTGCGGTGTCGGCATACGTAATCACGACTGCCTTTGCCCTTGAAAGGCCAGCAGCTACTAAATAGTTTTCACGACTAGCGTCGCCATAAACCACATTATCTCCAGCAGCCGCAGCCTCTTTAACGCGATCAGGATCTAAATCCAAGGCAATGTATGGAATTTTTTCTTGATCAAGCATGCGGGCCAAACTTTGACCTGAACGACCGAAGCCACAAATGACCACATGGTTTTCATTACGAACACTCTTGGCAGCAACACGAGTTAATGCAAGCGATTGCAGCAGCCATTCATTGCTAGAGAAACGCATTGCAATGCGATCGCTATATTCAATGAGGAATGGCGCGCAGAACATGGAGATCAACATCGCTGCCAATACTGCTTGACTCAAGGTGGGGTCAATTAAATCTAGGCCATCAATTTGATTGAGTAACACAAAGCCGAATTCACCCGCTTGAGCTAAGCACAAGCCCGTTCTAATGGAGATGCCAGGACTAGAGCCAAAGACCCGTGATAGCAAAGCCATAAGGGCAAACTTAAAGATGAGTGGGCCAACCAGCAAAACCAAAACCAATAACCACTGCTCACGAATGACGTTGAAATCCAGCAACATGCCAATCGTCACAAAGAAGAGGCCGAGCAAAACATCGCGAAACGGCTTGATATCCTCTTCCACTTGATGGCGATAAGGCGTTTCAGAAATCAACATGCCAGCTAAGAACGCACCAAGCGCTAGCGACAAACCAAAGTGCTCGGTAAGCGCTGCCATACCCAAAACAATCAACAACAGATTGAGCATGAATAACTCTTGTGAACGCAATTTAGCAACCAACTTAAACCAATGACTCATCAAGCTTTGGCCAATGAAGAAAATCAATACCAAGGCAACGGTGATTTTGATGGACGCTGCAGTTAACGCAACGAACAAGTCGGAAGGATTTTTCCCAAGGGACGGCAATAAAATCAACAGAAAGACCACTGCTAAATCCTGGAACAACAAAATACCCACGACATTGCGACCATGCTCGGTCTCTAATTCAGCGCGATCAGAAATCAATTTGGTCACAATTGCGGTTGATGACATTGCCAGCGCACCACCTAAAGCGATCGCAGCATGCCAAGAGATGGGATAAATCCAATTCATTAGCAAACTGGCGGGGATTGCTAAAAGCATTGTCAGGATGACTTGGCTGCCACCAAGGCCAAATACGATCGATCGCATTGCCCTTAATTTATGCAGGTTAAATTCCAAGCCAATCGAGAACATCAAGAAAACTACGCCAAATTCAGCCAAATACTTCACTGTGGCCGAGTCATTTGCCAAGCCCAAGGCGTTAGGCCCAATGAGGACGCCAATGGCCAAATAGCCCAAAATAGGGGGTAAGCCAAAATAGCGGAAAATAACCACTCCGGCCACACCCGAGGCCAGGAGAATGAGGGTTAATTGAAGGACTGACGGCATATACTTACTTGATGATAGCTAAGACTCGTGAACGTACCCTAAAGCTTGCGCGCGACACCCTCACTATAGAGGCTGCTGCACTGCAAACCATGCGTGATCGCCTTGAGGGCGCAAATGCTGATGCTCTCGTCCTGGCGGTTGAGCTTTTACATGGCTGCAAAGGCAGAATCGTCGTTTCTGGAATCGGCAAATCGGGTCATATTGCTCGCAAAATTGCCGCTACTTTTGCTTCCACAGGTTCCCCTGCATTTTTTGTTCATCCCGCTGAAGCCAGCCACGGTGACTTAGGCATGGTTACTAGAGATGATGTTTTTGTTGCACTTTCCAATTCCGGCGAGACCGATGAGCTTTTGACTATCGTGCCAATCGTGAAACGCACTGGTGCAAAACTCATTGCTCTCACTGGCGCTCCAAATTCTTCTCTTGCCAAATTGGCAGACGCGCATTTAGATACTAGTGTTGAAAAAGAGGCGTGCCCATTGAATCTAGCGCCTACAACCAGCACTACTGCTGCACTAGCCATGGGTGATGCTCTAGCCGTTGCCTTACTAGATGCACGCGGCTTTGAAGCTGAAGACTTCATTCGCTCTCATCCTGGTGGCAGACTGGGTCGCAAGCAATTAATGCATGTCAGCGAAGTAATGCGTAGCCTTGCAGACACGCCAAAGATCTCCATTGATGCATCCCTACAAGATGCCCTGTTAGAGATGACCTCAAAACGCATGGGTATGGTCGTGATCCTAGATGCCTACAAAAAAGTATTTGGCATATTGACTGACGGTGACTTGCGTCGCCTTCTGGAAAAAACTACCGACCTTGGCGGCATCAAACTGAAGAGTGCAACCACTGCCGATCCTCGTACCATTCCAGCAGAGTTACTTGCTGAAGAAGCGATCGAGATGATGGAGAAACATCGTATCAATCATTTAGTAGTGACAGATAACCAAGGCCATTTATTAGGCGCATTAAATCTGCATGATTTATTTGCAGCCAAAGTTATTTAATCTCCATTAGTAATCGAGCCCTTTTTTATGCCTAGCGCCTTCAATACCCATAACACCAACCCATTAGCTCAATATCCACAGGCCTGGGAGCGTGCAGGCAAAGTGAAGCTTTTGGTATTGGATGTTGATGGCGTATTAACAAATGGACAAGTTTGGATTGGCGTCGATGGAAAAGAATCGTTAAAAGCTTTTGATATTCAAGATGGTTTAGGCATCAAATTATTAGAGCAATGCGGCATTCCGACTGCCATCATTACCGGCAGAAATTCCAAAATGGTTTTGGCGCGCTGCGAAGAGCTTGGTATTAAACATGTTCACATGGGTGTTGAAAACAAAGCTGTTGCCCTGAAAGAAGTTCTTCAATCTCTGGGGCTGACTGCGGCCGACTGCGCCGTTATGGGTGATGATTGGCCAGATATGCAAATGATGAAAAATGCAGGCTTTCGAATTTGCCCGGCACAAGGTCACGAAGCTGTCCAAGAATTTTCCCACTTGGTGACAACACGCAATGGCGGTAATAGTGCGGTACGTGAAGTATGTGACCTGATTCTCAAAGCACAGAATCGCTACGAAGAATTACTTCTTAAGGCTCGTAGCTAAGCAATGCAGTTAAAGCCTCAGCAAATTAAGGTCGGCATCGGGCGTGGTCTATTGCGCCTGCTGCCCTTGATTTTGATGGGGGCGCTCACACTAGCAACTTTTTGGTTGGTCCAAAAAAACACTCCACCAGAAAAATCTCCTTTAGAACGCGTGCGCCTGCATGAGCCTGACTACACCATCAAAGATGGCGCACTGTCAGCCTTAAATGAATTAGGCAATACCAAATACCGAGTGCTGGGCGTGAAAGTCACTCATTATGATGACGATGCCTCTATCGACATCCTGACACCGCGCATGCGCCTGTTCCAAGCTGAGAAAGCACCTGTAACTGTGAAGTCAGATACGGGGCATATCGATGGTGATCTCACCATCCTCGATTTATACGATAACGCCAGTATCTATCGCCCAGCTCAAGAAGCGACTGCATCACAGCCAGCGACTTTAAGAATGTTGGCCAGCTCAAGCTATTTCAAAGTGCTCATTAACGATGACATTATTGAAACCGATCGACCAATTACCCTTGAGCAGGGCATGTCGATCATGAACTCCACTGAAGGTGGCGTGTTTAACAACGTCGAACAAAGTATGGTGCTCAGCGGTCAAGTTAAAGGACGTATCGAGCGCGCCCCACGGAGCCACCAATAAAATGGTATCAGTGAAAATTTTATTTGTTCGCCTTGCGCTCCTGAGCTTTGGGCTCTCCCACGCATCTTTGTCGTTCGCAGAAAAAGCAGACCAAGACAAACCCGTCATTCTGGAAGCGGAAAAAGTTTCTGTAAACGACGTTAAGCAAATCTATGACCTCAATGGTCAGGTACTGCTGATCAAAGGCAGCATTATTGTTACTGGTGAGGATGGCCACATTGAAGTGGATCCTCAGGGTTATGAGTTTGTCGATGTCGTGGGCACTCCAGAAGCAGTTGCGAGCTTTAGACAACGTCGCGAAGGCCTTGCAGATGAATTCATGCAAGGCCGTGGTGCCCAGGTTACCTATGACGCTAAGACTGAGTTTCTAACGTTGACAGGCGATGCCAGCTTGAAGCGCTTGCTCAATATGCAAATGCTTGATCAATTAAAGGGCTGGAAAATTGAGTACGATGACGTAAAGCAGTACTATCATGTCACGCCTCCTAAAGATGCAAAACCAGATGATCTGCCCTTAGCAAGAGCTATCCTTTCACCAAGACGAAAAGCAACCCTAGAGAAATGACAGCGGATTTAGCCCACATCGATAATGCTCCCACACTAAGCGCCCATAACCTAAAAAAACGGTATGGCTCAAGAACCGTGGTTCGTGATGTATCCGTACAAGTTAGATGCGGTGAAGTGGTAGGACTACTCGGCCCAAATGGAGCAGGCAAAACAACTTCGTTCTACATGATTGTTGGACTAGTCCCACTCGATGGTGGAAATATCGTTTTAGATGGCGCGGATATTACGCATTTACCGATTCATGAACGCGCACGAATGGGTCTCTCCTATTTGCCACAAGAAGCCTCTGTATTTAGAAAGCTCAATGTAGCTGAAAATATTCAGGCAGTCTTAGAGCTTCAAGCTCAAGGCGGCAAACCCCTAACTAAGGCCGAAATTGCCAACCGCCTTGATGAGCTCTTAGGCGAACTCCAAATCAGTCATCTGCGCAATAATCCAGCCCTTTCCCTATCGGGTGGTGAACGTAGACGGGTAGAAATTGCGAGAGCGCTTGCTTCCCAGCCAAAATTCATCTTGCTAGATGAGCCCTTTGCCGGTGTTGACCCTATTGCTGTTGGGGAAATCCAGCGCATTGTGCGCTTCCTGCGGGACCGCCAAATTGGGGTGCTCATTACCGACCACAACGTCCGCGAAACCCTGGGTATCTGTGACCACGCTTACATCATCAGCGAAGGTAGCGTATTGGCCGAAGGTAAGCCTGATCAGATTATTCAGAATGATGCTGTCCGCAGAGTCTATCTGGGCGAAAACTTCCGGATGTAAGCCAGACAAGGCCTCCTACTTTTAAAGTAATAAAAATTGCACTTCCCTCTTGGTTTTCGGCAAATTCGCTGATACGCTGGAGGCTCATGGTTTATTTTCCAAAAAAAACAGCACAAAAAATTTCAGGGGCTTGCTGCGCACCCCGGGCATGACTATGCGCACGCATCTATAAAAGGAGTCGCTAATGAATTTGAAAATTAATAGCCGTCACGTGGAAGTTACCCCTGCCATGCGCTCTCATCTTGAGGCGGGTCTAGCCAAAATTCGTAAGCACTTCGATCACGTCATTGATGCGTCTGCCTTCCTGGTAGTAGATAAAGCCAAAGAGAAGGATCTACGTCAAAGCGCCGAGATCACCATTCACCTTAAGGGGAAAGATCTGTTCGCTGAAGCACACAATGCCGACCTCTATCACGCCATGGATGCAGTGGTTGATAAGTTAGAGCGTCAAGTTGTTAAACACAAAGAAAAGATTCAAGATCATCACCACGAAAAGCATTTTGAGTGATCTAGTACGTCAGGACACCTATAATCAATTCACATGAATGCCCTGACCAATCTTTTTACTCCCGACTGCATTGCATTAGATATCCCCGCCACAAGCAGGGCTGATGCATTTGCAGCCGCTGGAGAACTGTTTTCTAAACAAACAGGAATAACAGCAAACTCCGTTGTTGAGTTTCTCAATGCTCGTGAAGATTTAGGTTCTACCGCCCTCGGCGCTGGTGTAGCCATCCCTCACGGACGTGTGAAAGGCTTAAAGCAGCCAAGCGCCGCTTTTATGAGACTGCAAAACCCCATTGAGTTTGCAGCTCCGGATGGTGAAGCGGTTTCCATCTTAATTTTCTTGCTGGTGCCAGAAAAAGCAACCCAACAACATTTAGAAATTTTGTCTTCGATTGCTCAGCTGCTATCGGATGCCGACGCTCGCGAGTACTTATCGTCTACTGCAGACCCCTTAAAGGTTTGCGAACTCTTACAACACTGGGGTACAGCAAAATGACTCAGCCATTACTCCTAGAGGGAGTAACTGCTCAGCAGATTTTTGATGACAATGTTTCAGAATTAAAGCTGTCTTGGATTGGCGGTCTTGAAGGTGCCGACCGCACCTTCCCGCCAGAAGCTGTAAAAATAGCTGCAGCCAGCTCCGACTTAGTAGGTCACTTAAACCTTATTCACCCGAGTCGTATTCAAATCTTCGGCGAGCAAGAGGTTGAATATCACGCAGCTCTAGAGCCAAAACAAAGGCAAGAGCAAATTGCCAGTTTGATCTCCAAGATGCCTCCTTGTGTCATTGTGGCTGATGGTAAGAGTGCAGATCCAGATCTGCAACTATTCTGCCAGCGCTCCTCAACGCCACTATTCACCACCACTATTTCTGCTGCGGAAGTGATTGATCATTTACGCACTTACTTAACCAAAATTGGTGCCCCTCAAATCACAATGCATGGTGTCTTCATGGACATTCTGGGCTTGGGTGTGCTTCTTACTGGCGAATCCGGCCTAGGTAAAAGTGAATTAGGTCTCGAACTCATTTCTCGCGGGCATGGATTGGTAGCCGATGATGCGGTTGACTTTGCGCGACTTGGGCCTGATTACATTGAGGGACGCTGCCCTGTCATCTTGCGTAACCTACTTGAGGTACGTGGATTAGGATTGCTCGACATTCGGACGATCTTTGGTGAAACCGCAGTGCGTCGTAAATTAAAACTACGACTCATTGTTCAGCTTGTTCGCAGAACTGATGGCGAATTTGAGCGCCTACCCCTTGAAGCACAACACATTGATGTATTAGGGGTTCCTATTCGTACGGTCAAAATTCAGGTGGCTGCAGGGCGAAATTTAGCAGTACTAGTTGAAGCTGCTGTACGCAATACCATTTTGCAATTGCGCGGTATCGATACCTTAAAAGAATTTATCGAGCGTCAACGTATTCAGATGAATGCCGAGTCAGAATCCTCAAAGTCCCAAGGACGCCTACTCTAAGCTATGCAGATCAATCTGATTACCGGAATCTCAGGCTCAGGTAAATCAGTAGCCCTGAGGGCTTTTGAAGATGCTGGCTATGACTGCGTAGATAACCTTCCTGTCTCGCTTCTCGAAAGCCTCATCTCCACTCTTGAAAATGAAAAGTGTGAGCAAGTTGCAGTCGCTATAGATGCTCGTCGCGGACAATCTATTGCAAACTTGCCGTCCATTCTCGAGAACCTACGAAAAAATCATCAGGTCAGAGTGGTATTCCTGAATGCCGATACCAATACTTTGGTGCAACGCTTCTCAGAAACCCGTCGTCGCCATCCCTTATCTACTAATGGCAAACAATCTCAATCGGCAACTCTGATTGAAGCAATTTATAAAGAGCGTAATTTGCTCGAGCCCTTACGCGCACAAGCGCACAGCATCGATACTAGCAACCTACCTGCTCATGCACTGCGTTCCTGGATTCAAGATCTCCTCAAAGATAAACCGGTAAGTCTCACAGTAGTTTTTGAATCATTTGGCTTTAAAAAGGGTGTGCCCAGCGAAGCGGACTTAGTTTTTGATGTGCGTTGTCTACCAAACCCACACTATGACAAAGCGCTCAGACCACTGACCGGCAATGACAAGCCCGTTAAGGAATTTCTGGGAAAAATTCCAGAAGTCATGAGCATGGAATCCGACATCACCCAATTCATTAACAAGTGGCTGCCCCATTACATTGCTGATGGTCGCAGTTATTTAACGGTTGCCATTGGTTGTACTGGTGGCCAACATCGGTCCGTCTATCTCGTAGGCCGCTTGAGCGAACACTTCCGCGCCCAAAAGGACCTCATTGACTTGCAGCTTAATTTTTTAGATCGTCACCGCGAACTAGATTCAATTCCTGCAGCAAAAGCTTAATCGGCTGCGGCAGACCATGGCGCCCTAGCTGAGCCAACGGCACCCACTTCAGATCTGGATTTAAGAAGGCCAACTCTTTTGGAGCGCTTACCTGCCATATCTGCATCCACAAGCGTCTGTGCGTAAAGACATGCTTAATTTCTTCGGTCTGCTTTATGGCTTTACAAGCTTTTGTAAGGGCCGCCAATTTTTCTTCAGGCAATGTAGCTGTAAATAATTCCTGTGGGCTTATCTCAATAACTTTTGTTCGAGCTACCCTAGGAGTCCACGGCCCCTCAGGCAAAGACCACAGACCGCCCCAGATAGCTTTACTTGGGCGCTTTTGCAAGAGGATAGAGTTACCCGAACGCATCAACAACATATTGCAATCAAATTCTGGGGATTTGGTCTTCTTGGTTTTTTGTGGAAGCAAAAGAACTTGATCGCTTAAATTGGCTTGGCAGTCTTTTGCGAATGGGCATTTTTTTTCAGATGCTAAACATACTGGTTTGCGTGACGTACACCAAGTAGCGCCAAAGTCCATCAGCGCCTGGGTATAGACCGGCATATCTGCAGGTTTAGTTGGTAGTAAATCTATTGCTAAATCCCATAGTCGATCGTTGATCTTCTTATCTTGTATCGCACCTTCAATCGCAAATAAACGTGCCAGAATGCGTTTCACATTTGCATCCAAAATAGGTGCTCGCTCATGAAAAGCAAATGCAGCGATTGCGCCAGCTGTAGATCGCCCAATCCCTTTTAATTGCTCAAGCAAAATGGGGTCACTTGGAAACTTACCGCCGAACTCTGTCATGACTTGCTTTGCACACGCGTGTAGATTTCTAGCGCGCGAGTAATATCCTAATCCCGCCCACTCGGCCAATACCTCGTCGATATCAGCAGCGGCTAATTTTTTAACTGTTGGAAAGCGTTTCATAAAACGTGGGTAGCGCTCAAGTACAGTGGCTACTTGAGTTTGTTGCAACATGATTTCTGAAACCCACACTGCATAAGGATCTCGATTACCTTGCCAAGGCAAGCCTGAGCGCCCACTGATCACATGCCAAGCAACAAGCTTTGATGCAAATGTGTTAATCAGCGTTTTTGACATTGAGTACAAAAATAAGTGGAGCGTTGGCCCTGCACTATCTGACTAATAGGCGACTTACACACCTTACACGGCAAGCCTTTGCGGTCATAGACTTTGGTTTGGACCATAAAGTGCCCCGGATCACCATCGCTATTTACAAAATCTTTCAAACTACTGCCGCCAGCTGCAATAGCCTTTTTCAAAATCAATCTCACCGCTTCAGCCAAACGAGAGCATTGCGGACGTGTGAGTTTTCCTGCAGCTTTAGCTGGATGAATACCCGCCTCAAATAAACTTTCAGAACAATAAATATTGCCGACACCGACAACCGCTTGTCCTGCCAAAAGAAACTGCTTCACAGCAACACTGCGTTTGCGGGATTTTTGATACAAAATATCCGCACCCAGCTCACCGGCAAACTCTGGAGAAAATGGCTCAACTCCTAACTTTTGCAAAAGCGCAAATGTTTCAATGGGGCCTTTTGATTTGGGATGCCATAAGACTGCGCCGAATTTTCGTGGATCATGTAAACGCAAACTGAACTTACCGAACTCTAGCGTCACGCGATCATGAATCTTGAGGGGGTCCGAGCTTGGGAGCACGCGCAAAGTTCCCGTCATCCCCAAATGAATCAGCAAATAGCCCGTATCCATTTGTAATAGAAGATACTTCCCACGCCTCTCAATGGCATGCACTGTTTGCCCAGGCAAGCTTTTAGAGAGGTTGGCGGGCACTGGCCAACGCAAGCGTCCATCAATAATCTTGACGGCGCTGACCTTGCGCCCCTCAAGATGGGGGGCGATTCCTAATCGGGTGACTTCTACTTCTGGAAGTTCTGGCATAAATGGATTGTAGATTCGCATATTAGAATGTGCTTATGAGTAAATTCACACTGAAACCCCTTTTAAAGGGTTTATTCCTGGCGGCCCTCACTGGTGGAGTCATTTCATCAGCCCATGCCCAAACCCAGGCAAATGGATTGCAATCTGGCGAAGCGGTCTTTGAGGTGCTCGCCTCCGAAATCGCCCTTCAGCGGGGTGAGGCTGGCTTGGCTTACAACACCTATCTGGAGATGGCGCGCCAATACCAGGACCCCAGGCTTGCCCAAAGAGCGATGGAAATTGCAATTGCAGGCGGCTCCCCAGATTTAGCCATGCAAGCTGCCAAAACTTGGGATGAACTCTCTCCAGTCTCAGATACCAAACCTAAAGAAGTCCTGGTAACACTGTTGATCTTAAGCAATCGTTGGTCTGATGCCGTCAAGCCAGCAATTACCATATTGCGCCAACAAACTCCTGCCCAACAAGAAAACACTCTTTTGCAATTGCAAGCATTGCTTGCTAAAGCGAAAGATGAGTCAGATGCTTTGCGTGCTTTTTATGAAATCGCATCTACTGTCAAGATTCCACCCAAAGATCCCGGCCTACTTTATACCTATGCCATGTCTGCTGAAAAAGTAGGTCGCATGGATGTGATGGAAAAAACCTTGCGTGATATTTTGCGCAAGAACCCAAACGATGTAAATTCTCTTAATGCTCTTGGCTATTCTTTAGCCGACCGCAATATGAAGTTACCTGAGGCATATGCGCTCATCAGTAAAGCGCATCAACTATCTCCAAAAGATAGTTTTATTTTGGACAGCTTGGGCTGGGTCAATTTTCGTCTCGGTAAAAACGCCCTTGCATTAGAGCAATTACAACAAGCATTTGCTATGAAACCAGAAGCGGATATTGCGGCTCATACCGGTGAAGTGTTGTGGGCTATGAATCGCCGTGCGGAAGCAGAAGAGATGTGGCGCCAGGGACAAAAAATAGACGCCAATAATCCAACCCTGAAAGAAACCTTACAACGTCTAAAGCCAGACTGGGCAAGAGATGACCAAGCATCTAAGGGATCATGGGATGGGCGCTTTGCCGTCAAAGTCATTGGCTTAACTGAGTCACAAAACCAAGGTGGCTCTGGTGGCTTTACCTTGACCCAAGAAGCATTAAAGGATGTTTTAGAAATACGCAATCCCATGGGTGGCTCGATTGCCAAAATTACTATTACGCCGGGTGAAGCCACCCTCGAAAGTGATGGCAAAGTAGTTACTGCAGTTGATGCAGATACCTTATTGCAAAACACATTAGGCCTACCACTACCAGCGCGCGGATTATCAAACTGGTTAAGAGGCGAAGTGCGTCCTGGAAGCGAGGCAAGTGTTGATAGAAATGCTAATGGTCAAGTAAGCAAAATTAGTCAGGATGGTTGGGACTTGGTTTACACCTGGAGCAATACCAATCGTCTCGAAAAGCTCACAATGACCCGCAGCTCGAATATCGGATCGATTGATATACGCCTCGTGTTTGACCGCCCGAATGACTAAGTAAAAGAACAATGGCGAAACACGATTTTTTATCTCTTCGTTCGCCGGCTAAGCTCAATCTTTTTTTACACATCGTCGGACGAAGAGCAGACGGTTATCACCTGCTCCAATCCGTCTTTCAACTGATTGACTGGTGTGACACCATCCACTTAAAACGCATTTCTGAAAATGAAGTGCGCCGCATTAATCCCATTCCAGGAGTGCTGCCCGAACAAGATTTGGTAGTTCGCGCAGCTAATCTACTAAAAGATTTTTGCAAGATTGAGGTTGGTGTTGAAATTAATCTTCACAAAGAAATCCCGATGGGTGCAGGCATGGGGGGCGGATCCTCTGATGCCGCAACTACATTGATTGGTCTGAACGTCCTTTGGAATCTCAATCTCTCCAAAGAAACGCTTTGCACCCTAGGGCTTCAGCTCGGTGCCGATGTCCCCTTCTTCATTTTTGGTCAAAATGCATTTGTTGAAGGCATTGGGGAGAAAATTCAAGCAATTTCCCTCCAAACCCCTGATTTTTTGGTGATATTTCCCAATCAAGGCATCTCAACAGCAAGCATTTTTCAAGACCCGGAATTGACCCGAGATCATGCTCAGATTACAATTGATGGCTTTCTTGCATCGCCATTGTTATATCAATCGAATGATTGTCAGGCCGTAGCGATGCGGATTTGCCCAGAAGTGAAGCAAGCTTTGGATTGGATTACCCAGGCAGTACCGGGCTCACAGCCCCGAATGTCTGGTTCTGGTAGTAGCGTTTTCGCAGCCTTAGACCCTAAGACTGATAACGCAAAACTAGAAAATCTTCTACAAAATCTTCCTGAAGGGTGGGTAGGTCGGGTTGTTCGGGGGCTAAATAAAAATCCCGCTTACAATTTGATTTCTTCAGATTGACCTGTAGGGGAATCGCCAAGCTGGTTAAGGCACTGGATTTTGATTCCAGCATGCGAAGGTTCGAATCCTTCTTCCCCTGCCAAGTGCTGTAGAAACGATAAAGATAACCTTTTGACCCGACAAAACCCATAAGACTATGTCCTCCACAAACGCAGATTTATTGACTCTTTTCACAGGCAACGCAAATCCCGTTTTGGCTGAGGCTGTAGCCAAAGAACTCAACCTCCCAATGGGAAAAGCCTTTGTTGGCCGATTCTCTGATGGCGAGATTCAAGTAGAAATTCAAGAGAACGTCCGCGGCAAAAATGTCGTGGTGATCCAATCAACCTGCGCACCTACAAATGACAGCTTGATGGAGCTCATGATCATGATTGATGCTCTGAAACGAGCATCTGCAAGCCGCATAACCGCAGTGATTCCTTACTTTGGTTATGCCCGTCAAGACCGCCGCCCTCGTTCTGCTCGCGTAGCTATTTCCGCTCGCATTGTGGCCAACATGCTTCAGTCAGTAGCTGGCATTGAGCGTGTTTTGACTATGGATCTGCATGCCGACCAAATTCAGGGTTTCTTTGATATCCCGGTAGATAACATCTATGCCTCCCCTGTTCTTTTAGCTGACCTGGAAGCGCAAAAAACCAAAAAAGACCTGATCATTGTGTCTCCAGACATTGGCGGCGTAGTTCGTGCCCGTGCAATGGCTAAGCAACTAGGCACTGATTTGGCGATTATCGATAAACGCCGCCCTAAGGCAAATGTATCCGAAGTAATGCACCTCATTGGCGAAGTAGAAGGCCGCCATTGCGTCATCATGGATGACATCATTGATACCGGTGGAACCCTCTGTAAAGCCGCTGAAGCGCTTAAAGAGCGTGGCGCTAAGGGTGTTACCGCCTACTGTACTCATGCCGTGCTCTCAGGCGGTGCTGTAGCCCGTATTGCTGCCTCTGAATTGGATGAGCTCGTTGTCACCGATACCATCCCCCTAACCGCAGAGGCAATGAAAGTATCCAAAATTCGCCAATTGACCGTAGCCCCGCTACTAGCTGAAACCCTTTCCCGCATTAGTAAAGGTGATTCAGTAATGTCGATGTTTGCTGAATAAGCCAAAAATCACGTCTTTACCCCGGTTTTTGGCAGTTTTAAGCCTTTTGTAGGCAAAAATATCCTTTCCCACGATATAATCGAAGGCTTTTCTGTTTGGTCGCGAACGGAAATTAACCTTAACTAGGAAATTCATCATGAAAGTAGTTGCCTTTGAAAGAAGCGTACAGGGAACGGGTGCGAGCCGCCGTCTGCGCAATTCCGGAAAAACTCCGGGAATCGTTTACGGTAGTAAAGATCCAGCCTTAGTCATCGAGTTAGACCACAACGCGTTGTTCCATGCTCTCCGCAAGGAAGCATTCCACTCATCCATTTTGGATTTGGAAATTAGCGGCAAGACACAAAAAGTGTTGTTGCGCGATTACCAAATGCATCCATTCAAGCCATTGGTATTGCACATTGACTTCCAGCGCGTATCTGCGACTGAGAAAGTTCATATGCGCGTTCCATTGCACTTCACTAATGCTGACACTTCAGCTGCTGTGAAATTGCAAGGCGCAGTAGTTAGCCACATCATGACTGAACTCGAAGTTTCTTGCTTACCAGCAGACTTGCCAGAGTTCATCGAAGTGGACTTGGCGAAGATTGAAGTTGGTCACGGTATTCACGCTAAAGACCTCGCATTACCAAAAGGCGTTACTTTGGTATTGCATGTTGAGCAAGAAAACCCAGTACTTGCAAACGCACGTATCCCTGCAGCTAAATCTGCTGAGCCTACTGATGCGCCTGCTGCACCAGCAGCGGCAGCTCCTGCAGCTGAAGCACCAAAGGATAAAGCTTAATTATTTAGCTCAATCGCTTGTACAAGAAGGCCTGCGCAAGCGGGCCTTTTTTATTGCCCCAAGTTTGCATTCTTTTTTGGCGAAATGCTTTTATATCTTTAAACTCTCAGCATGACTAAATTAATTGTTGGCCTAGGCAATCCTGGAGATGAGCACGTAGAAGATCGGCACAATGCTGGCTTCTGGTTTGTTGACGCCCTGGCAAAACAACTAAGCACTCGCTTTGAATCCGAAAAACGCTTTCATGGCAAAGTGGCTAAAGCTAAATGGGAAGGTGAAGATCTTTACTTGCTAAAGCCCAGCACTTATATGAATCTCAGCGGTCAATCTGTAGGCGCGCTGTGCCGCTTTCACAAAATAACTCCTGCAGATATATTGGTGGTGCAGGATGAGCTTGATTTAAGGCCTGGTACTGCACGCTTAAAGCTAGGTGGAGGCACTGGTGGTCACAATGGCTTGAAAGATATCCAAGCGCATTTAAGTACCCCGGATTATTGGCGCTTACGCCTGGGCATTGGCCACCC
This sequence comes from Polynucleobacter sp. JS-Fieb-80-E5, assembly GCF_018882015.1. Classification (NCBI taxonomy): domain Bacteria; kingdom Pseudomonadati; phylum Pseudomonadota; class Betaproteobacteria; order Burkholderiales; family Burkholderiaceae; genus Polynucleobacter; species Polynucleobacter sp. JS-Fieb-80-E5. The sequence continues at coordinate 227,639 of NZ_JACVPH010000002.1, forward strand.
CAGAGATGTGGCTGGTGATGGACGTCCTATGGATGTGGCAGATTATGTATTACGTAGACCTCAATTGGCTGAGCAAAAACTCATTGATGCCAGCATTGAAAATGGTCTACAAATTTTGCCGCTCTTTTTAAAAGGCGACACTCAAACCGCCATGCTGGAGTTGCACTCCAAGGGCTAGGCTACTTAAGCTGTATTGACTTTTTTAGCAGCAGTTAAGAGCGTGAACTTCACCATTAATTGATCTTGGGTTTCGGTGTGCTCAGGATTAAATGGAATGCAGTCGACTGGACAGACCTGGCGACATTGGGGGGCATCATAGTGACCTACGCATTCAGTGCATTTATCAGGATTGATTTCATAAATCTCCAGACCCATGTAAATGGCATCATTCGGACATTCTGGCTCGCAGACATCACAGTTGATGCATTCGTCCGTAATCATTAATGCCATGATTTACTCGCCAAATTTCATTTGGTCACTCTCTATTCTGAGTGCCTGATGCAATTTTTTTGACGAGCCATTTTTCCACTGAAGGAAAAACAAATTTACTCACATCACCACCCATTGAAGCAATCTCACGTACAAAAGTGCCCGAGATAAATTGATACTGATCGGATGGGGTTAAGAACAGCGTTTCGACATCAGGAAGCAGATAACGATTCATGCCTGCCATTTGGAACTCATACTCAAAATCAGATACCGCACGTAAACCGCGCACAATCACGCGCGCTTGATGCTCGCGTGCAAAATCTTTTAATAAACCAGTGAAGCCAACGACTTTTACATTCGGGTAGTGGCCAAGAACTTCCTTGGCAATATCAATACGCTCTTGCAATGTAAAGAAGGGGCGCTTGCTACGGCTGTCCGCAACGCCAACAATCAACTCTGTAAAAATACTCGATGCACGGCGTACCAAGTCCTCGTGACCACGAGTAAATGGATCAAATGTTCCAGGGTATACGGCAACTGTCATAACGTTCCTAAGGCTTTATCGGCTACAGGCAAGAGTTTAGTCCCTTCCACTCCGAAATAGACAAGCTTTTACCTGTCCAGCCTCTAAGTATTTTCCACAATGCCAGCCTGGTAACAGGGCTTCTACCTCCTCGCGTGGGCGGCTAGAGGGAAATTCCACATAAATACCACCACCCGCAGAGTCATCACATACTCTACCAGCCTCAATAACCGCGCGTTCCAATAGACTCGAATCTTTGAATGGTGGATCAATAAAAATTAAGTTGCTGGAACGATCTGCCTGCTGCTTCAGAAACTCAAGACTATCTCGTTGCAAAATTTCTACCAGGCCAGTGGCTGGCGAAGACTGCAATAAAGCAAAATTGGCCGTTAAATTTGCGCAAGCCCTTTTTTCTTTCTCCAGCAACACTACCAAGGTAGCACCCCTTGATGCGGCTTCAAAACCCAAAGCGCCGGTACCCGCAAATAGATCCAGGCAACGCAAACCGGTTAAATCTTGTCCTAACCAATTAAATAGGGTTTCCCGAATACGATCAGTTGTAGGACGCAATCCAGGAAGGTCCAAAACCGTTAGCAAACGACTTCTCCAATTGCCGCCAATAATCCGCACCTTCTTCGGCGGCTCAGTCTTTAGAGGCTTGTTTGCTTTATTGAGCTTATTTATTTTTTGCTCCCAATACAACAATCTTCATACGATCCATTGCAAGATATTTTTTGAATGCAGCATTTACCTGCTCTAAAGTTACCGCCTCAACTTGCTTAGTCCATAGATCCATCGTATCGAGCGGCAGGTCATTCCATGCAATTGAAGACACGTTGTCCAACAACTTGCGATTGTTATCAATCCGCAATGGGTAACCATTCACTAAGTTTGCTTTAGCAGCCACAAGCTCAGATGGAGTGGGTCCATCAGCAATAAATTGAGCAGTGGTAGAACTCATCACCTCTAAAGCCAGCGCAGCCTGATCACTCTTGGTTTGTAGGCCCGCTTGAAAAATGCCATTCTCTTTTCCAGGAATAAAGTAACTAAACACGCTGTATGCCAGACCGCGCTTCTCGCGCACCTCAGCCATCAAGCGAGAGACGAAACCGCCGCCGCCCAAAACATAGTTACCAACTAGCAAGGGGAAGTAATCAGGGTTGTTGCGAGCAACCGCCGTCATCCCCATAGCAATGTGGGCCTGCTGAGAGTCAAAAGGAATTTGAATTTCTCTTTGCGCCAGAGGCTCCACAGGAGAGCGCTGGAGTTCAGGCAACTTTGCGATGGGCTGTCCTGAAGCAGGAATCTGCTTTAACAAAGCTTTGATGATTTCTTCTGCTTGAGCACGGTCAACATCGCCAACAATACTCACAATCATGCGATCACCGCGATAAAACTGCTTATGAAATTGCACTAAGTCATTCACGCTTACAGCAGCAACTGATTTCACTGTTGGTGAATCAGCTAGGGGATAGTTTCCATACACTGATTTTTTAAAACGACGTTCGAGAACAAACTCGGGTTTAGTTTCCGCCTCAAGCAAACTCGTTATCGTTCTTTGTTTCTCACGCTCAACAATTTTTGAATCGTAAGTCGGCGCGCTCAACATAGCAGCGGCTAGTTGTACTGCTCTATCGCGCAAGTCTTTTCGGCTCAAACTGCGAATGCGCAAGATTGCTCGCTCACCGCTCACAGATAAGCCAATATTAGCTCCAAGATCAGCAATTTCATCAGCTATTTGAGCTTCAGTGAGAACCCCTTTTTCGCCCTTCACCCCATAATTCATCAGGCCTGCAACCATATCAGCTAGGCCGCTTTTGCCGGCAGGGTCATAGCGATCGCCTGCATCAATGCTCACTTCAATGTCTACCATCGGCAGCGCTTTGGTTTGCACTAAATATGCCTTGGCGCCCTTATAAGAATCTAACTTCTCGATAGGCAAGATAGCGTTGGCATTACTAAGCAAGCCAATAGTAAAGAGGCAAACTGAAATACTCTTAACGAAGAAATTCATCACTTGCCCTCCTTACCAGCAGCTTGACGCACCTGAGGATCTAATACCGCAATCGTGAGACCTTCATCAACTAGATACTTCTTAGCAACAGCTTGAACTTGTGCGGGGGTAATGGATTGCATTTTTTCTAACATGTAATCGATGTCCTTCCAAGAAAATCCTGCCATCTCTGTGCTGCCAATTTCCATTGCTTGACCAAAGATAGAGTCGCGCTTATAGATTTGCTCAGACAGAATGCGCACCTTGATTCTCTTGAGCTCAGACTCCAGAATCCCTTTTTGCTTTAATTCGTCAAGCGCCTTGCGGATGCTTGCCTGAGCCTGATCGACTGTTTTTCCTTTAGCCATCGTGGCGCTAATTAAAAATAGCTCTGGTCCACGAGAAATCATGTCGTAGCCCACACCCACATCATTTACTACTTTTTCCTGCTTAACGAGAGTGCGATTTAAGCGGGCATTGTCATAGCCATCCAGCACTGCTGTGAGGAGCTCTAAAGCATATGGCTCGGGGTCATCTAGCTTGCCAGGCTCAAGGCGGGGCACCTTCCAAGCCATGGCTAATTGAGCGCTATCAGCTGGCGCCTTTACCTGAACCTGCTTTATCCCTTTTTGAGGCGGCTCAATTTGTGGCTTACGCACTGGCAACTCATGAGCAGAGGCAGCGCCGTAATACTTCTCCGCCATATTCAACACTTTTTTAGCATCCACATCACCGCTGATGACTACGGTTGCATTGTTTGGTTTATACCAACTGCGATACCAATCTCGCGCATCGGATGCTTTCATATTCTCTAAGTCATTCATCCAACCAATAACGGGGTGGCGATATGGTGAACTCATATAAGCGGTTGCCATTAATGATTCGTTGAGCAAACTACTAGGATTGTCTTCTGTTCGTAAGCGGCGCTCTTCCATGATGACCTGAATTTCTTTTAAGAATTCTGCATCGTCAAAATTGAGGTTAGACATGCGATCGGCTTCAAGCTTGATCACGTCTTCTAATTTTGATTTTTCAATTTGCTGAAAGTAAGCCGTGTAACCCCGCGAGGTAAATGCATTCTCGCGCCCACCGACCGCAGCTACCAAGCGAGAAAATTCGCCTGCCTTTACTTTGTCAGTGCCTTTAAACATCATGTGCTCAAGCACATGAGCTACTCCAGTCTTGCCATTGACCTCATCCATGGATCCAGCACGATACCAAGCCATATGAGCTACCGTTGGCGCACGATGGTCTTCCCTGACAATCAATTTGAGGCCGTTGCTCAACTGATACTCATGCGTATCCCCTGAATCAGGAACAGCAGCCCAAGTAAGTTGGCTAAATACGAAGAATAAAAAGGAAATTCGGAGTAAATTGGAAAGCATCTGCTAAATCACCATATCCCTATAATTAAATTGATAAGATGCAAGTTTTAAATTGTATCGATTATGTTCAGCTTACGTAAAACCCTCGGATCTCTTTTCAAATCAAGCAAGATTGATGAATCATGGTTTGAAACTTTAGAAGAATCACTTATTCAAAGTGATGTGGGTCTACCTACGACTGAACAACTCATCACCAAACTACGTAAAGCAGCAAAATCCGAAAAGGCTTCTAGTCCAGAGGAGTTACAAGCTCTGCTCATTCAAGAAGTCAGCGCCCTATTAACTGCTATTGAACCTTCACCAAACCCACTGTTTACAAGTGATAAGCCTAACACCCCAGAGGTGTGGTTAGTTGTAGGAGTAAATGGAGCCGGCAAGACTACGACCATTGGCAAGCTCTGCCGACTCTTTCAGTCTCAAGGTAAGTCAGTTCTTTTAGCTGCCGGTGATACCTTCAGAGCTGCGGCACGTAACCAGCTTCAGGAGTGGGGTGGACGCAATCAGGTTGACGTTATTACTCAAGAAGGTGGTGATGCAGCCGCTGTTGCTCACGATGCCATTCATGCTGCCATTTCCCGCAAGAACGATATTCTCATCATTGACACTGCAGGGCGTCTTGCTACCCAGGACAACCTCATGGAAGAGCTCAAGAAAGTAAAACGTGTCATTGGTAAAGCGCTTCCTGGGGCGCCTCACCACACTCTGCTTGTTTTGGATGGTAATACCGGGCAGAACGGCTTAAGCCAGGTAAAGGCCTTCCATGCCGCTCTTGGCCTCACTGGAATCATCGTTACCAAGCTTGATGGCACCGCCAAGGGGGGCGTGATCTGCGCTCTAGCCCACACCCTACAAGATGACCCAAAACCCGCTGTCCTAGCCCTAGGTAAGGGCGAAGGGATTGAAGATTTAGCCCCCTTCACAGCAGGGCAATATTCATCTGAATTGTTCAATTAAATCAATAGCTTACAGGTCATTAAAACCATTAGCACTCTCTTGACAAGAGTGCTAAAATGGATCTCTATTAACACCTAATTTATACAAAAAATGGTTCAAAAGAAATCCGACAATCCGAATTTGCAAACGCTGCCAGTCGCGCAGACTGCGTCGGCGTCTGCATTTCCGATGTTGCCAACACTTGGGGTTGGCACTCTCGATTCATACATTTCGTACGTTAATCGCGTGCCAATGCTTAGTGCTGCAGAAGAGTTACATCTTGCGCAGGAATTTCGTCGTACTGAAAATGTCGATGCCGCTAAAACCTTAGTGCTCTCTCATTTACGCTTAGTAGTTTCTGTTGCTCGCCAATATCTTGGCTATGGAATCCCGCATGCTGACTTAATTCAAGAAGGCAATATTGGCTTGATGAAAGCCGTTAAACGCTATGACCCAAATAATGGTGCACGTTTAGTGTCGTATGCAATCCACTGGATCAAAGCAGAGATTCACGAGTACATTCTCAAGAATTGGCGCTTAGTAAAAACCGCAACTACTAAAGCACAACGCAAATTATTCTTTAACTTACGTAGCAATAAACCTACATTAAGTGCACTTACACCTAGTGAAGTTGAAGCCTTGGCTAAAGCACTGGATGTCAAAGGTTCTGATGTTAAAGAAATGGAAATGCGCCTTGCTGGTGGTGATGTCGCTTTAGAAGGTGATGACAGCGATGATGAATCTGCTTACGCCCCTATTCAATGGTTGGCGGATAACTCACAAGAGCCTACTGCTCGCATTGCCAGCGCCGAAGCAGATGCCTTGCAAGGTCCCAAACTAGACCAAGCACTGATGGCTTTAGATGAGCGTAGTCGCAATATTGTGCAATCTCGTTGGCTAGCTATGGATGCCGAAGGCAATGGCACTAAAACACTGCATGACCTAGCCGATGAATATGGCATCTCAGCAGAACGTGTTCGCCAAATTGAAACGGCTGCTCTCAAAAAGATGCGCGGCCTGTTGCAAGCAGCTTAATTAGCTTAAGCTGCAAACTTTTTACTTCAGCAGTTCTTTCAAATCATGCGCCAAGGTCTCTGGACCTTGAGAGTGCTTGATATATAAACGTAGATGACTCTCAGGATCAAATGCATAGCTACCCGCGGTGTGATCCATGGTGTAAGAGCCTGGCTTAGATCCTGGAACTTTCTTGTAATAAATCTTGAAGTCTTTAGCCACCTTCTCCAAAGCTGCCTCATCTGCGGGACGCAAACCCAAGAAACGAGGATCAAATGCAGGGACGTACTGCTTGAGAATCTCTGCGGTATCGCGCTCAGGATCTACGGTGACAAAAAGCACCTGCACCTTATCGGACTGAGGCCCCAAGAGCGTCATGACTTGCTGCATTTCAGTTAAGGTGGTGGGGCAAATATCAGGGCACTGGGTATAACCAAAAAACATCACTACTACTTTGCCCTTAAAGTCTGCCAAGGTCCTGACCTTGCCATCAGGGTCCACCAAACTAAAGTCTTTGCCAAAAGCAGTGCTGCCAGTGATATCAATATTTTTAAACTCTGGCTTTGGGCTGCAAGCAGTCAATACAAAACAAAGAATTGCTAAAAAGCAAATGCGCAAAAAATTCATATGACTCTCAGAGGAAATAATGGTCTATCAAAAGCGCTGCAAACAGAAGCGAAAGATAGGTAATAGAAAAGCGGAAGGTCTTTTTGGCTAAAGCATCGCTATAGGAAATAAACAAAGCAATGACATAGGCCAGGAACATTAAGCCCAGGATGATTGCCGAAACTAAATACACCATACCGCTCATGCCATAGATATAAGGCAGCATCGTAGCTGCAATCAATATGAGGGTATAGAGAACGATATTCAGAAGTGTAAAACGCTCTCCATGAGTCACTGGCAACATTGGTAAGCCCGATTGAACATAGTCATCGCGACGATACAAAGCCAGTGCCCAGAAATGTGGAGGAGTCCACACAAAAATAATCAGAACCAAAAGCCAGGCTTCTGCAGAAAGCGTATTAGTCACTGCAGCCCAACCCAAGGCTGGTGGCATCGCACCGGATAAACCGCCAATCACAATATTCTGCGGCGTGGCAGGCTTTAGTAACCAGGTATAGATGACTGCATAACCAACAAAGGTAGCAAGCGTTAGCCACATTGTTAATGGGTTACAGAAATTCCACAAAATAACCATTCCAAGTGAACCCAGAACAATTGAGAAAATAATGATGTGAAAAGGTGTGACTTCGCCGGTGGCTGATGGACGCCAAGCAGTGCGCTTCATCTTGGCATCAACGGCTTGCTCAATCAAACAGTTCACTGCAAATGCAGCGCTAGCTAAAAGCCAGATACCTACAATGCCACCAAATAGCACTGGATACGGAACCATGCCAGGCGTCGCCAAGAACATACCAATCACTGCACAAAAAACGGCGAGCTGAGTCACTCTGGGTTTAGTTAAAACCCAATATTGACGCCAACGTGGCATAGCCACTGATGGGTTTGTTTTAGAGTCGCTCATATTTACGCCATCTTCTTTTGAATGAAAGGCTTCCAAGATGCCCAATAGCTCATTCTGACCAAACAGAATACCAAAGCCGCAGAGCCAGCAGTGTGCAATAAAGCCGCCAATAACGGCCACTGAAACACCACATTAGAAATACCAGTGATGACTTGCAATAAAAGCACTCCGAGCAATAGCTTAGCCACTTGACTAAGGCCTGCTAGAACTGGGGTTGCCAGCGCAAGCGCTCTCCAGCCCAGGGTCCCAAGTACAAGCAATACCAGCATGGCAAAGAGGCGATGTGCCCAGTGGATTGTTTGCAGGGCCGCAGGGGAGATAAATTCTCCCTGAGCATTGAGCCCCAATTGACGCCAGAGAGTAAAGCCCTCACTCCAATTAGTCTCAGGCCAAGCACTTCCCAAACAGGTTGGGAAATCAGGACAGGCTAGTACTGCGTAATTGGTACTCACCCATGCGCCTAGGAAAACCTGGATGAATAAAACTATAAAAGAAAGGGTGAGGAGTTGCGCAGAAAGCGGTCGTACCCGAATGGTGCGAATAGCAGAGGACTTGGTCTCCCATGACTGCTGCGCATACGCTGTTAAGCAGGCCAATAACACTAAGGCCAACATCAAATGAATCGAAACGATGATTGGCTGCAACTTCAGGGTGACAGTCCAAGCACCAAAGGCGCCTTGAACACAAACTAATAAGAGCAATCCCAAGCTACCGAACAAAGGCTTTTTTCCTAAGGACTTCAGTTCAGAAAATGCAATAGCCACTTGCACTAAAATCAATGTACCTACTGTCATAGCTAAGTAGCGATGAATCATTTCGATCCAAGCCTTAATGACCGTTACAGGCCCAGTCGGCAAGGCGCTCTCAGCTTGCTGAATGTCGCCAAGTGCATGAAAAGGATTCGAAGTACCGTAGCATCCAGGCCAATCAGGGCAGCCCAGCCCAGAGTCAGTGAGACGTGTAAATGCACCAAATACAATTAGGTCAAAGGTCATAAAGACCAAAACCCAATTAAGTTTTTGCAACAAGCTATAGCCAGGCTTTTTCCAAATGAAGAAGAGCGGTAGGCCAGCAAAAACAATAGCGATGGCCGCCAGCTCCAGAAATAAAATCAGACTGGGCATTACAAACTTTCGCCCTTGTGATTTAACTTCAGAAGCTTTTCCAAGTCTTTCTTCATACTAGAAAATTCTTTAGGAGAATTTGTCACTGGGAAATACATCATCTTGGCAGGACTTGGGTCAATCAACTGAATTTCCTGTCCTACACCCTCTTTATTTAACCAAGCCTCAAATTCAGTCCTTTGCTTTGGGTCGGAAGGCAATGTAAGCACCTTAAGCCCCGCCGTCTTTTCGTCATAAATCTTTAGGACTTCAGGGTCAACAGGCTTGCCATCGGTATTCACCCAGATCAACTGCAAGCGTCCACTTTCTCTACCCATAGCAACTTTGGTTTGGCGCATCAGAAATAAAGCTTCAATACATTTCTCATCTTTGATGTGACATTCGCCAGCTGGACGAGCTACCAAGAGAGTCCATTTACCCTGAAGTGGGGCATCAAGCCACGCCGCATTGAACTCTTGCGCTGGATATACGAGTGTTCCGAAATTGGTTTTTCCGCCCTCAGGTTTAATCACGTAATAAGCAAAGTAAGAAGCGAGAACTGGTGAGGCACAGGCAAGCAATAACAGCAGCATCTGAATGCGGCCGCGACGCGTACGCGCATTAATCGCAGATGCATCCACCTGTGAAGCTGGAATTAATAACTCTTTATCACTCACTCTTGATCCCCATTCACCAATCCCTGACGTTTATATTGCCGCAGGCCACTTAGCAACCAAAATAAAAACCCAGCAAGAGCCAAAGCAAACCACTGGAATGCATAAGCATAATGGCGATCGACCCCAGTTGTCAGAGGCGCCCAATCACGGATTAAGCCATCCTCTATGCCAACCTCAATCTCACGCAAGATAAAGGGCGCTTGACTCCAACCATGTAACTTGCCTTCAGCTGTTAAATCAAAATTTTGTTCAATTCTTGGTTTGTTTACATCGGCAGAAATCTTGCTACTCCCAAGCTCATAGACTTTCCCGGGATGAGCAAATACAACGCCTTCAATATTGACTACCTTGTTTGGAGTTTGCACGGGTGGGAGGGTTTCGCGATTTTCATTGTTACGCGGCGCCCAACCCCGATTCACCCAAAGAACCTCATCCTTCCCCTCCAGCCTCAAAGGCATCATCAAGTAAAAGCCGGACTGTGCAGTGGCGCTACCAACAGGAGGAATAGGTCTTGGCCTGTTATCCAGCCAAACTGCTGCCTCGGGAACATATCGCCCACGAGCAATCATACGACGTTCACTAGCCTCTTCCAAAGTCCATGGTGTTGCATTGGCACTTAAGATGGGCATTTGTTGGCGGGCCTGTAAATTTGCTGCTAAGGCAATTTTGGTGTTAGCCCTGCTCAGTTGCCAGACCCCAGCGCCATAGCCGATCGCAATCACCAGCAAGGCTGATAAAGTAGCAACTATGCGCTTGGCAACGAGGGCAAAAAACAGCTTATTCAATTGAGGGATTTGAGATGAAGTGGATTATTCCTATTGTCCTACTAATGATTGTTTTTAGCTTAGGATCGGCTCTGTATTACATGATGAAAGATAGGGGAAATAGTTCCCGCATGGTTCATTCACTGATGCTACGCATTGGGTTATCCGTCGCGCTATTTTTAGGAATTCTGCTAGCCCACTACTTTGGCCTCATTGAGGCTACTGGCATCAGGGTGGGAACAAACTAACCGTTACCGCACACAACAAGAGTGCTAAAACAAATCGGGGCTTTAAAGCCCCGATTTTTATTCAACTTACATCCAGTAAACAGCGATGTACAAACCAAGCCAGACTACGTCAACGAAGTGCCAGTACCAAGCAGCGCCTTCAAAAGCAAAGTGGTGTTTAGCAGTAAAGTCGCCACGAATCATACGGCGCAATACGATCGCCAGCATAGTGCCACCAAGGAATACGTGGAAACCATGGAAGCCAGTCAACATAAAGAATGTAGAGCCGTAGATACCTGATGTGAGCTTCAAATTAAGCTCATGGTAGGCATGGTAGTACTCGTAGCCTTGGAAACACAAGAAGATAAAGCCCAGGCCAACAGTTGCAGCCAAGCCAATAATGGCTTTCTTCATGTGGTTCTCTACCAATGCATGGTGAGCAATAGTAATAGTCACACCAGAGCTTAGCAACAACAATGTGTTGATGGTTGGAACCGGCCAAGGGCCCATGGTTGTGAATTTCTCAACCAATCCAGCAGGACCATCATTTGGCCAGACAGCCTGGAAATTAGGCCAAAGTAATTTGCTCGTAACGTCACCCATCCAAGGCATTGCAATATTGCGTGCGTAAAAGAGAGCCGCAAAGAATGCGCCAAAGAACATGATTTCTGAGAAGATGAACCAAGCCATTGACCAGCGATAAGAAATATCAACGTTGACACCATTTTTACCAGCATTGGATTCAGCAATCGTATCGCCGAACCAGTGATAGAGCACAAATAAAATCCATGCCACACCAACCAAGCTCAGGGCGCCGCCCCAAGAAGTGTGATTTACCCAGCCAGACATACCAGCGCCAAATGCAATTAAGCCGACGGCGGCCATGGCAGGATGCCTAGATAGTCCAGGGACGAAATAGTATGGGGTTGAATTGGATGACATCTTATTCTCTCTATTCAATCAAAAAATAATCAATGGGACACAACTGCTTTCACTATCAACAGGAGAACACCCATAAAAATCAAGGCGCCAACAACACCTGCAATGATAATGTGAACAAAACTGAGTGAAGCTACATCTTCCTGCAAACCTGATTGTTTACGCACGCCCAAAAAGCCCCACATCACGGCTTTCATAGACTGCATAAAACTACTTTTTTTCTTCACGACACCACCTTTGACTTTGGTGCAGGTGGTGTACCACCCATGCCCAGCTCAAAGAAGGTATACGACAAAGTAATGGTTTTCACATCATCTGGTAAACCCGCATCGATCACAAAAACTACCGGCATCTTCTTTGTTTCATTTGCCGCTAGGGTTTGCTCTTGAAAACAAAAACACTCTAACTTTGTAAAAAACTCTGTAGCACTTTTAGGCGCATAACTTGGTATTGCCTGTGCTCGCACTGGGCGATTCTGATTGTTGGTAACCTCATAAACAATCTCAGTCATTTCACCAGGATGCACTTCTAAAAAATTCTTTACTGGTTTGAAAGTAAACGGGCCACGACTATTGGAGTCAAACTCAATCGTCACCGTACGGGCATAGTTAATTTGAGTGTTACCAACTTTGTTAGGACTAAAAGCTCTAACGCCATAATCATTCTTACTTGTTACTACGTTAATCCCAGTAACCTCACACAAGGCTTTATACATAGGGACCAAGGCATAACCAAAGCCAAACATCATGACTGAAGCAATAAGTAGCTTCAATAAGATTTGGCGATTTGCAGAATAAGTCACGGTCATATAGGCAAAGTGGGATTAACCCAAAACGCTCCACTTCATCACAATGCCAATAAAAAAGACTACGGCAACGCTCAAAAGAATCAGCCCTAAGCGACGATTATTCGCAGCTAGGGCTTGTTTAGGGGACGTATTAAATTCCTGCTTCACGTAACTGCTCAGCACTTGGAGGAGTTTCAAAGGTGTGGTGTGGAGCTGGTGAAGGCACAGTCCACTCTAAACCCTTAGCACCGTCCCAAGGCTTGGCTGGAGCCTTCTCACCATGACCACGGTAAGCAGGTAATGCTACACAGAACAAGAAGTACACTTGCGATAATCCAAAGCCTAGAGCGCCGATTGAAGCAATTAAATTGAAATCAGCAAACTGAGTAGGGTAGTCGGCATAACGACGTGGCATGCCTGCTAAGCCCAAGAAGTGCATTGGGAAGAATGTGATGTTAAAGAAAATCATGGAAGTCCAAAAGTGGATCTTGCCGCGAGTTTCATTAGCCATGCGACCGGTCCACTTAGGACACCAGTAGTAGAAGCCGGCGAACATAGCAAACAATGAACCCGCTACCAACACATAGTGGAAGTGCGCTACAACATAGTAGGTATCTTGCAAACCAATATCGATTGGCGCCAATGCCAGGATCAAGCCAGTAAAGCCACCCATCGTAAATACGAAGATGAAGCCAATAGCCCACAACATTGGAGTTTCAAAGGTCATTGAACCTTTCCACATGGTTGCAACCCAGTTAAAAATCTTTACACCAGTTGGTACAGCGATCAACATCGTTGCGTACATGAAGAACAACTGGCCAGTTACCGGCATACCAGTTGCAAACATATGGTGAGCCCAAACAATGAATGACAAGATCGCAATAGACGATGTTGCGTAAACCATTGAGCTGTAACCAAACAATGTTTTTCTGGAGAAAGCAGGAACGATTTCACTCACGATTCCAAATGCTGGAAGAATCATGATGTAAACCTCTGGGTGCCCAAAGAACCAGAAAATATGCTGGAACATAACCGGATCACCGCCGCCAACTGCAGAGAAGAATGAAGTACCAAAGTGACGGTCAGTTAAAACCATCGTAATTGCGCCAGCCAATACAGGCATTACCGCAATCAATAAGTAAGCAGTGATCAACCAAGTCCAGCAGAACATTGGCATCTTCATCAAAGTCATACCAGGAGCGCGCATATTCAAAATGGTCACGATGATGTTGATCGAACCCATGATGGAAGACGCACCTAATAAATGGAGGGCAAAAATAGCCATGTCCATACCAGGGCCCATTTGCGAGGTCAATGGAGCGTAGATTGTCCAACCGCCAGCAGGCGCGCCGCCAGGAACTAAGAATGAACTTAAAAGCAATGTTGCAGCCACTGGAAGAATCCAGAAGCTAAAGTTATTCATACGAGCAAACGCCATATCAGATGCGCCAATTTGCAAAGGCACCATCCAGTTTGCGAAGCCAACGAATGCCGGCATGATCGCGCCGAACACCATTACCAAACCATGCATAGTGGTTAGCTGATTAAAGAACTCAGGGCGGAAGAATTGCAAACCAGGCTGGAATAATTCCAGACGAATTCCTAAGGCCATCGTGCCGCCGGCTAACAGGCTAATAAACGAGAAGATCAAATACATCGTACCGATGTCTTTGTGGTTGGTTGCAAATAACCAACGACGCCATCCGTGTGGCGTGTGATCATCATGCGCGTGGTCGTGTGCGTGGTCGTGGGTAGTAGAGACTGTGCTCATGGATTACTCCGGTTTCGTTTTATCTGTATTAGTTAATCTGATTTACTGGCCGCGTGCGGTAATAATTTCTTGGGTCTGAATCACTTCGCCGGTTTTATTACCCCACGAATTGCGGGTATAAGTAATTACGGCTGCGATATCTCCGTCGGAAAGTACGCCTGCCCACTTCGGCATTGCATTTTTACCGTTCAGCAAAATATTAAATTGGCCTGCTTTAGGTCCATTAACCACTTTGCTGCCATCCAATGCAGGGAATGCCCCAGCACCTTTACCATTCGGCTGGTGACAAGCTGCGCAATTAGCTGCATATACTTTTGCGCCACGCTCTTTTTGCTCTTCCAGGGTGTAAACCTTAGACGGATCATCACCACCTGTACCCATTGCTTTTTTCTTCTCAGCAACCCAAGCGGTGTAATCCTCTTGTGAAACTACTCTCACAACGATAGGCATGAAGGCATGCTCTGCACCGCAAAGCTCAGAACACTGACCGCGAAAAGTACCAATCTTGTCGGCTCTAAACCAGGTGTCACGAACAAAGCCTGGTATCGCATCTTGCTTTACGCCAAACGCTGGGATAGTCCAAGCATGAATAACGTCGTTAGCAGTAGTGATCAAACGAATTTTTTTGCCAACTGGCACAACCATTTCGTTATCTACTTCCATCAGATAAGTATCTGACTTAGGTGCTAAGTTATTGATTGCCTCTCGGGATGTAGCCAAAGTAGAAATAAAATTGATGCCTTCACCCTCACCCTTGATGTAGTCGTAACCCCACTTCCACTGATAGCCGGTGGTCTTAATAGTGATGTCAGAGTTGGTAGTGTCTTTCATCGCCACAACAGTTTTTGTTGCTGGCAATGCCATGCCGATAACAATCAACAATGGAATAACTGTCCAAATAATTTCAACAGTAGTGCTCTCGTGAAAAGAGGCTGATTTGTGACCTAACGATTTACGGTGCTTCAAGATGGAATAAAACATCACCCCAAAAACGCCAATAAAAATCACTGCGCAAATGACCAACATCATCCAATGCAACCAATGGATCTCTTGCATGATTTTAGTAGCAGGAGGCGCGAAATTTAGCTGATTAACAGCTGGGCCACCAGGCATATTCTCTGCTGCATGAGCAAAAGCAGTGCCAAAAGCAACTACGAAATAGAGCGAAGCCCTAGTGACTTTTCCAAATAAATTCATCTTATTCTCTGTTTATTGTCGTGAGCAAAGCAGCAAAAATGCCACAAAATGCCCAAAAAACGGTCTCAAGCCAATACATCCAGCCGTGATTATAGGGTTAATTAGGCACAAGAACAAACAGGGATAACTCAGCTTGAACCAATCTTGGTCGAGGTTTAAATGATAGTAAGCACTTACACTTAGGCAGAATCTGACCTAGTCTTGCGCACAATTTGATTTGCATCAAAATAGGCTATGTTGTCCTTTGCCTTTGCAAGGTGCTTTCCAAGGGCCCAGGCATGTCCATAAACTATCTCTAAGGTGATTTTTTGGGACAAAACCTCTTTTTCAATCGCTCTGGGAGGGATGGAATGTATCAATTTCAGCGCACTCATATCAGCCAGCAATAAAGCAGGCTTCTCGTAATCCAAAGTGAGGTACTCCATGTCCATTACAGGATCAGAAAACCGCCCCCCAAGCAAAGCATCTCCCATATCGTGCATATCCCAAGGGCTTAATAAATTCTTCAGCTTTACGTCCGGAAGCTCTAAGGCGCGCAACTCTTTTCCGGTATCGGGGCCCAAATAGCTAAATGTGATTAAACCGCCCTCACGCAGGACGCGCCAACACTCCTGCAAGAAATGCTTAGGATCAGGCAAATCCTGCAACAAAAGATCGCTAAACACTAAATCAACAGAATTGTCAGGAATATCGAATCTTCCAGATGAGGTGTAACTGGCCAAGGGGCTAGCATTACTAGAAAATGCAGATCGCCAATTGCTCATCGCCTTAGTACGCCACATTTGAAATCCTGAGACACCTTTTTCGGTGATGCTAAAAATGCGCGCCTTTGGATAGCGCTGAGCGAGCGTATCCAAATGCTTACCAGCAAAATCGGGCACCACTAAGATATCTTTTACATCAAGCTTAACGATGTCTAATTTCTGCAGCATGCGATCTGCAATTTCGTCTTGTAACCATCTAAGGGGCTGGGTCATTGGCTCAGTATACTCAGCGCCCCATGGGATTTCCTGAGACCATTTTTCAAGCCATTTGTGAACAACTTTTGCCCACAGCATGTATTGCTTGTCAGGGGTTCCAGCAATCATCCCTATGCGATCGTTGTCTCAATCAATTACGAGATGAAGGTTTATTGAACTATCAATGCTGCTACCAATGCGGCATAACACTTCAGGCTTCAGAAATTGCACAGCAACGCTGCATGCAATGCCAAACCTTGAGGCCCTACTTTGATGAAACTTATTGCTTAGATCGCTACGATGGATTGCTACAAACTCCACTACATGAATTGAAGTATCAAAAACGCATTGCATTTGCTAATGCCCTTGGCAGAACATGGAACTTACTTCTTAGTAAGGAGCTTGAAGATATCTCTGCTGATTATTTACTGCCAGTGCCGCTCAGTATTGAGAAGTTAGCACAGCGTGGTTTCAATCAAAGTTGGGAAATAGCTAAACAGATTCGGTGTGGAGGGCATATTCAAAAATCACCTTATATGCTGCAGCGTCATCATTATGCAAAGCACCAAGCCGGAAGCACCTTGAGTAATCGCCAGCTAGCCATTCAGGGAATGTTTTACGTTGAAGATCGTTATATTCAGCAGCTCGCTAACAAGACTGTGATTGTGTTTGATGATGTAATGACAAGCGGCGCAACTCTTAATGAAATTGCGCGCGTTCTGAAGGACAATGGTGTATCTCGCGTAATAAACTGGGTCCTACTCAGAGCTGCGCGACCAATCTAAAGAATGCTACATGTTTAATATCGTTTTATTCGAACCAGAAATCCCGCCCAACACAGGCAACATTATTCGTTTGTGCGCCAATACCGGAGCAAGGCTACATTTAATTGAGCCGCTTGGATTTCCAATGGAAGATGCCAAGTTGCGTAGAGCGGGCTTGGACTATCACGAGTTTGCACGAGTCAAAGTCCATAAAAATTGGGAAGAGTTTTTAAAGGATGAGCAACCCGATCCTCAACATCTCTTTGCATTGACCACCAAGGGCTCAGGAAAGTTTCATGAAGGCAAATACGCGCCCGATGATTACTTCGTATTTGGTTCTGAAACTAAAGGCATTACGGATGAAGTCAGAGACTCCATTCCGAATGAGAATCGTATGCGCCTAGCGATGCAAGATAGCAGTCGCAGTCTTAACTTATCAAATACTGTAGCAATCGTTGTGTATGAAGCATGGCGGCAGAATGGCCTTGCTGGTGGTCAATAACAAATTGACCCAGATGCTGTAATTACGATTCGATTTTAGGATCGCGCCCCATGAGTTTTTTAACAGCATCATGCGGGTTCAATTTTCCAGAGAGCACTTCACCCATCATCGCAGTAATCGGCATGTCAACTCCTAGGCGTTTTGCTAAGTCGCCAACCGCCTCTGCACAAAGTACACCCTCAGCAACATGACCAAGACTGGCAAGAACCTCAGGCAGCGACTTACCAGCAGCAAGCTCAAGGCCAACGCGCCGATTACGCGATAGATCTCCAGTGGCAGTCAAGATCAAGTCCCCAACCCCAGTTAGACCCATACAAGTTTCGGATTTACCGCCTGCGGCTTTCACAATGCGCATCATCTCTGCTAAACCGCGTGTGAGAACAGCAGCGCGTGCGTTCAGACCTAAATCTAAGCCATCACCAATACCTGCAGCAATCGCCAAGACATTCTTAATTGCCCCACCCAATTCCACACCAATTAAATCATCGCTTGAATACACGCGCATATTGCCGTGATGGAAAGCGGTCTGCACTGCTTCACATAACTTGGGAGATTTGCTAGCAACGGTTAAAGCGCAAGGCATACCTTCACCAACCTCACGCGCAAAGCTTGGGCCAGATAAGGCGCCATATGAATGCGTTATTCCATGAGAATGCATCTTGCTCTCACGCTCTACTACCTGATGGGGCAATAAGGCGGTATTCGGCTCAAGCCCTTTGCAAAGCCAAATAATATTGAGTGGGTGCTCAGCAATCTTTAAAGCTTGGTCGATTGTTTCTGAAAGCCCTGACATTGGTGTAGCAATGACTAATAAATCATCGCTAGAAAGTCTTTTGATAGCAGTAGAGAAGTCGCTTTCAAACTTGAGGTTTGCAGGCAACTGAATCCCTGAAAGATAAGCGCGATTTTCAGCGCTCTCTTCGATTTCTTTTAACTGTTGTTTACTACGAGACCATAAAACAACATCACCTTCTTGGAGAAAGCGAGCTGCTTGTGCAGCCATCGCCGTTCCCCAGGCGCCAGCACCAAGCAGTGTCACTTTCATGATCTGTGGGCTCGCTCGTTGAGCTTAGTGAGGCTTGCTCTCAGCGGCAGCGCTATCCTTAGCGGCAGCTTCTTGTTGAGCTTGCATCAAACGATGTTCGTACATGGCGTGGAAATTAATCTCATTCAAATGAATTGGCTGGAAGCCTGCGCGACTAATAATGTCGGCAATATTTGAACGCAAATACGGATACAGAATCGTTGGGCAAGCAATACCAAGCATGGGGTCAATTTGCTCCACCGGAATATTGCTAAATTCAAAGATGCCGGCTTGTTTTGCTTCTACCAAGAACAGTACTTTGGTGTCGACTTTCGCAGTCACAGTGGAACTAAGGGCCACCTCAAAGATACCTTCACTTAAGGGTGCAACGGAGATATCAATCTCAACCTGCACTTGTGGCTCAGACGCAACCAACAAAATCTGCGGAGCATTTGGTTGCTCAAGAGATACATCTTTTAAGTAAATTCGCTGAATACGAAATCCAGGTTCTTTAGCTTGCTCGGCACTTGCCTGATGTGCTGGGGATTTTTCAGTCATTGCTAACTTTCTTTGTATGTTTAATCTATTAAGCTAATAAGGGATCAAGCTTTCCAGCACGATCTAATGCCACTAAGTCGTCATAACCACCAACATGCGTGTCACCTATATAGATTTGTGGAACAGTGCGGCGGCCAGTGCGTGTCATCATTATTTCGCGCTGGGCCGGATCACGATCAATCAAAATCTTTTCGAGATTAGCAACGCCTTTTTTAGTCAGCAACTTTTCCGCCATGACGCAGTAAGGGCAAACTTGGGTGCTATACATTGTTACTGGAGGCATCGATTTTTCCTTATTTCACTAAAGGCAGCGCTGCTGCTTTCCAAGCCTGGACACCGCCATCTAAGGCGCCTACTTCGGCAAAGCCCAGCTTTTGAGCTTCGGCCACGAGTTTGCGTGACTGGGTGCCAGTTTCACAAACCAAGACCACTGGGTGCTTGCGATCGAGCTTGAGCTTTTCAATAGCCGCGGTCAAACCAGCGGCATTGGCCAATTTGGCACCAGGCAGATGACCAACTTTGAAGGCCTCCTCCGAGCGCAGGTCCAAAACATAGGCTTTGCGACGATTAATCCAAATCGTCGCTTCGGTAGGCGATAAGCCTTTTCCGCCAATAAGCGTAGATAATGAGGGTAGGAAAAGCGCTATGCCTGAAACCAACAACAGGGCAATAAGCGCTAAATTATCAATTTGCGTGAGAAAGTTCATCACCGGATTATAGAATGGCTCTATGAAACAACTTGTCCTTATTCGTCATGGCGAATCTGCCTGGAACCTTGAAAACCGCTTCACTGGCTGGGCGGACGTCGACTTAACCCCTAAAGGCGCAGAACAGGCCATTGCAGCAGGCGCAAACCTCAAAAAAGCAGGTTATGAATTTGATATCGCCTATACCTCCGTTTTAAGGCGTGCAATTCGCACTCTTTGGCACGTTCAAGATGCCATGGATTTGATGTGGCTTCCTGTTGTTCATAGTTGGCGTTTAAATGAACGTCACTATGGCGCGCTCACTGGATTGAATAAAGCTGAAACAGCAACTAAATATGGCGATGAACAAGTTCATATTTGGCGTCGCTCCTATAACGTGCGTCCACCGCTACTTGAGCATGATGATGAACGTCATCCTAAAAATGATCTCCGTTATTCAAAGCTCAATCCTTCCGACATTCCTTTGGGTGAATGCTTAAAAGATAACGTTGAGCGAGTATTACCCTTGTGGAATGAATCTATTGCACCCGCGCTCAAGGCTGGCAAACGCGTTTTACTAGTAGCACACGGCAACAGTATTCGTTCACTCATGAAGTATTTAGATCAAATGTCTGACGAAGACATCATGGAAGTGAACGTACCTAATGGTGTGCCACTTGTTTATGAGTTAGATGACAACCTCAAACCTATTCAACACTTTTATTTGGATTAAAGCAAAAGAGATATGCGCCAATTTCTAAAGAATTTCGCCCTAATAACCGTTGGCCTTATTGCCGGCGTAGCAGCCACGATCCAGCTCTCCGCGACTGCCCAGCAAGGCGCCCAGCTCCCACTGGATGAGCTGCGTACGCTCTCCAATGTCTTTGCCCAAATTAAGCGTGAATATGTTGAGCCCATAGAAGATAAGCAACTACTAACAGATGCTGTTAAAGGAATGGTGAGCAGTCTTGATCCACATTCCACTTTCTTAGATAAAAAAGATTTTGCAGAGATGCAAGAGATGACTTCTGGAAAGTTTGCTGGACTTGGCATTGAAATCACTTCTGAAGATGGTGTAGTTAAAGTACTCAATCCAATTGAAGATAGTCCTGCTGCTCGCGCAGGCCTTCAAGCTGGAGATCTCATCACACGCCTTGATGACAAACCAGTACGCGGCATGTCTCTAGACAAAGCTGTGCGCACTATGCGCGGCACTCCTGGAACCAAAATTACGTTGACAGTATTTCGTAAGAGTGAAGAGCGTAGCTTTCCAGTAACGATCACGCGTGCAGAAATTAAAGTTCAATCCGTCAAAACAAAAATTCTGGATAACGATATTGCTTGGGTACGCATCACTAGCTTTCAAGAGCGCACCGTTCCTGATCTTGCTAAAAAATTGACTGATATCGCCAATCAAGATCCAAAGCTCAAAGGCATCATTCTTGACCTGCGCAACAATGGCGGCGGTCTATTACAAGGAGCTGTGGGTGTAGCTGCAGCATTCTTGCCTGCTGATGCAGTCATTGTCTCTACTAAAGGCCAGTCCCCAGATTCAAAACAGGTATTTAATGCAAACCCAGCGATGTACCGTCTAAATGAGTCTGGCGATCCTTTGGCGGGTGTTCCGGCGATGTTTAAGAAATTGCCTATGGTGGTCTTGGTTAACGCTTATTCCGCATCAGCCTCTGAGATTGTGGCTGGCGCACTCCAGGACTATAAACGCGCAACCATTATTGGAAAAACGACCTTTGGTAAGGGCTCTGTCCAAACCGTTCGTCCTTTGACCAATGATTCAGCACTGAAGATTACTACCGCTTATTACTACACCCCAAGTGGCAAGTCGATTCAGGCTTTTGGTGTGAAACCAGATATTCCAGTTGATCAAAATAAAGATGGCGATCCAGATGATGTCTTAATCACTCGCGAGATCGATAGCGAGAAACACTTACGCAATAAGCAATCTGCTGAAGATAAGTTGATTAAAGATCGTGAACAACGTCGCCTCGAAGAGTTGCAGCGCATTGAAGAGAAAAATGCCAAGAAGACTCCTGAAGAAAAAGAGAAGGATAAAAATAAGAAACCGCCTGAACTAGGTAGTGCAGATGACTTCATGCTTTCTCAGGCAGTAGCCTTTATTAATGGCCAGCCTGTGAAGCGCTCTTCATCCAAGCTCGAATAATCTTTTAATCTCTGCGGCTGGCACATGAATGACGAGCAGTTACTTCGATACTCAAGGCACTTGCTGCTTGACGAGATTGATGTTGCTGGCCAAGAGAAGCTTCTCCAATCACATGCATTAGTCATCGGCGGCGGCGGCTTAGGCAGCGCTGCAGCACCCTATTTAGCGTCAGCAGGAGTAGGCCACATTACCCTGATGGATCACGATGAGGTAGAACTCACCAATTTGCAGCGCCAAATCATGCACACCGAAAGTAGTATTGGGAAAAGCAAAGTGGCGTCAGGAAAAGAATTTTTACAAGGTCTTAACTCCAGTATTCAGATTGAAACTATTCAGGCTAAAGCCACAGCTTCGTTATTAGCTGAACTACTGCCAAGCGTTGATGTTGTTCTCGATTGCACAGATAACTTTTCAACCAGACACCTGATTAATGCTGCCTGCGTTAAACATCAAATTCCATTGGTTTCAGGCTCTGCTCTCAAGTTTGATGGTCAAGTGAGCGTCTTTGATCTGCGAAATCCAAGCTCACCATGCTATGCCTGCATCTTTTCTCCAGATGAAGTATTTGAAGAAGTCAGTTGCTCCAGCATGGGCATCTTCTCGCCTCTAGTAGGGATCATTGGAGCCATGCAAGCCGCTCAAGCGCTGCAGGTATTAATTGGTTTTGGAGAGTCCTTGGTGGGCCGCATGTTGCTCTGGAATGGGCGCACGACCCAAATCGATGAAATCCGTATTAGCCGTAATTCCGAGTGCTCGGTATGCGGCTCAGCCCACTAGGCAACGCACTAAATAATTAAGACAGCAGTCGCTCTAGAGCCTTTGCCTGCTCTTCTGGCTCGTATGCTTTCAAGACCCTAGCAACGCGGGCTTTTAACAAGCCGACATTGGCCTGAAGAATTTCCCGCTTGACCAGCAATAACTGGCTGAAGTGCATTGAGAAATCCGTTAAGCCCAAGGCAAGCAATAGCCTGGTTAATGCAGGATCACCAGCCATCTCGCCACAAACAGCCACAGGTACATTGGCACGTTTAGCTTGCTCAATGATATTGGCCAATAAATTCAATATCGCTGGATGCAATGGGTCATATAAATGGGCAACTGCATGATCTGCGCGATCAATCGCCAGCGTGTACTGAATTAAATCATTCGTTCCAATAGAAAGAAAATCGAATCGATTAATAAACAAAGGCAAGACTAAAGCAGCGGCCGGAATCTCAATCATTGCGCCAACTTGAATATTCGGATTAAATGCTTTGCCACGCTGATGCAATTGTTGTTTGGCTTTTTCAATCAGTCTAAATGTTTCATCGATCTCTTTAGCATGCGCCAACATGGGAATCATGATGCGCGCTTGACCATGGGCTGATGCACGCAAGATTGCTCTGAGCTGCGTTAAAAATATTTCAGGCTCTGTTAAAGACCAGCGGATCGCCCGCAAGCCCAGTGGTGATGTGCCTGTTTGAGAAATATCGCCACCGCCGCCCAATGCCTTATCTGCACCAACGTCAATCGTTCTGATGTTGACAGGTAAGCCATGCATTAAATCGACTACGCGACGATATTCTTGATATTGCTGTTCTTCATCTGGCAAAGCCTGCTTACGGTCCATGAATAAAAATTCAGAACGGAATAAACCAACCCCTACAGCACCCAACTTCACCGCCTGAATAGCATCTTCTGGCAATTCAATATTGGCAAACAACTCAATCTCAACACGGTCGGCTGTTTCTGTTTTTGCATGCTTCAACTGTTGGAGCTTACGGGCTTCTTTAAGCACCTGAGTTTGTAGTTTGCGATATTCGGCTAGCAGCTGCTCATCTGGGGCAACTACTACAACTCCTCGATCGCCATCTAGCACCAACCAATCGCCATGACGAATCATTTCGCTGGCATGGCGCACACCAACTACCGCAGGTATTTCCATGCTGCGCGCCACGATAGCCGTATGAGAGGTCTTGCCCCCCAGATCCGTTACGAATCCAGTAAAAGCATGCTCTTTAAAACGCAGCATGTCGTGTGGTGCAATATCGTGAGCAACAATAATTGACTCAACACCAATATCGCTGGTTGGCAAAAAATTGGCATCGTTTAATGGATCTTTTTTCTGTGCATTTAAAGCCTTAATCACGCGTTCAGCAACTTGCCGAATATCATTGGCGCGCTCTTTTAAATACGCATCCTCAATATCTGCAAACTGCTCCAGAAGATCATTGAGCTCAGTGGTTAAAGCCCATGCCGCATTTAAGCGTTGCGTGCGAATGAGTTTAATGGGCTTCTCAGCTAATGCTGGGTCCGCCAATATCATGCCGTGCACATCTAAGAATGCCGCCATCTCTTGCGGCGCATCTTTTGGCAATCCTTGACGCAATTGCTCAAGCTCTAGGCGAACCTGATCAAATGCATCTAATAGCTTTTGTGCTTCAGCCTCTTCTTTGCCAGCTTCAATCAAGTGATGACTGACTTCTAATGCCGCACGAGAAATCAGTACCGCCTTGCCAATGGCAATGCCTTTCGATACTGGAATGCCGTGCAATGCAAAAGTCATACTATTTACTCGCCCTCGCCAAATCGGTCATTAATTAAGGCGGTGAGTGCCTGCATAGCTTCATCTGCTTTTTCTCCAACAGTCTCGAGAGTCACAGTGCTTCCGATACCGGCCGCTAACATCATCACACCCATAATGCTTTTCGCATTAATTTGACGCCCATTACGTGACAAAAATATTTCACAAGGAAACTGAGCAGCTAATTGAGATAGCTTGGCAGAGGCGCGCGCATGCAAGCCTAATTTATTGATGATTTCGATTTCTACCGAAGGCATAGTGTGCTGGCCCTTATCTATTCTTGATTTACTTTTGCACCTAAGCGCAAGATGCCATTCTGTCCACCAGCAAGCGCTTTTTGCGCCAACTCTTCCAGATTTTCTCCACGATGAGAAATGCAACGCATCAGCATAGGTAGGTTTAATCCAGCCAGCACAATGACAGGCGCATTCAATCCCGATAAAGGGCCCAAGGCCTCTAGCTTGCAAGCCACATTAGCAGGGGTTGCGCCCATCACATCTGTCAGGATTAAAACGCCGTTGCCTGTATTCACACCATAAGCAGCCTTCATCACGCGATCAAAGCTTGCCTTGGTATCTTCATGAGGAGGAATATCCACTGCTCGAACACGCTCAGGCAATACACCAAAAGTATGCTCAGCAAACCCCAGCATTGCGCTGGCAACCGGTGTGTGAGCAACGATGACAATTCCAGTCATATTTATGCCAATGCTTTCTCTAAAGCTGCCAACCAAAATTGCGCAACATTAAAGTTGCTTTGGTCAGTAATTTCTACAAAACAAGTAGGGCTCGTCACATTAATTTCAGTAAGATAACCGCCGATTAAATCCAACCCAACTAAGAATAATCCACGCTGATTTAAAACAGGGGCTAATTTTTCAGCAATCCTTTTTTCGGTCTCAGTTAAAGGCATCGCTACGCCTTTGCCACCCGCAGCTAAATTACCCCGAATTTCGCTACCCTGCGGAATGCGAGCTAGAGCAAATGGCACTACCTCTCCGCCAATTAAAAGCACCCGTTTGTCGCCCTGGGCAATTTCTGGCAGAAAGCGTTGAACCATCAGGGTTCTTGCGCCATTCTCACCAAGCGTTTCTACGATGCTAGCAAGATTTAAGCCATCAGCCCCAACCCTAAATACACCCATTCCGCCCATGCCATCTAAAGGCTTAATCACGATATCGCGATGTTCCTGATGAAAAAGCTCTACCGCAGCTAATTCACGCGTGACCAAGGTAGGCGGAATCAGTTCTGGAAACTCTGTAATAGACAGTTTTTCTGAATGATCTCGAACAGCACTCGGCTCGTTAAATACTTTCGCGCCCTGACGTACTGCAGCAGATAACAACCAAGTGGTATTAAGGTATTCAATATCAAAAGGAGGGTCTGTGCGCATAAGCACAGCAGAAAAAGACTTGAGTGTTCGAGACTCAATCTCACCCAACTCAAACCAGTTCGTGGAGCTGGGCTTAATGACCAAAGACTGGCAATCAGCCACCACAAAATTATCTCTCCACAACACATTGCGACTTTGACAAAACCACAAGTGGTGTCCCGCCTCTTGCGCTGCTCGCATCATTGCGAGTGTGGAATCTTTTTGAATCTTAAAAGATTCAAGGGGGTCTGCAATAAAAAGAAGGTTCATTATTTCTATTGAGAGATTGGTGATTTATTTATGCGGCTTCAGCATTGGGATCGGTTCGCTCTAGCTCCAATGATGCAGCAAGCAGCGCTAAGCGAGCAACTACACCATACAGATAGAAGCGATTTGGAGCGGCGCTACCTGGCTTAGCCCCTAGATCGGGCATCGAGTTTTGCTCAAAGGCTAGAGGCACAAAGTGCATGCCAGGAGCATTGAGATTCTCATCCGGACCGCGGTCAGTATGAACGCGATAGAAGCCGCCAATGACGTAACGATCAATCATGTAAACCACGGGCTCAGCAACCGCTTCATTGACCTTCTCGAAGGTATACACACCCTCCTGAATCAATACATCGCTGACCTCAAGGCCTTCCTTAACTACACTCATCTTGTTGCGGTCTTTACGATTCAAGCCCTTTAGCTGCGCGGGATCATTGACTACCATCACGCCCATGCCATAAGTGCCGGCATCAGCTTTTACTACGACATAAGGCTTCTCTTTAATACCGTATTCACGGTACTTCTTGGCAGTCTTTTTTAAGACTTGCTCTACAGCAGTTTGAAGTTCGTCTTCGCCCTTGCGCTCATGGAAATTAATATTAGAGCAACTAGTAAAGTAAGGGTTGATCATCCATGGATCGATATCAACTACTTTGGCAAATTTCTTCGCCACTTCTTCATATGCGGCAAAGTGATTTGATTTACGACGCACATGCCAGCCAGCGTGCAAGCCTGGCAGTAAGTACTGCTCATAAATATTCTCCAGAATCGGAGGGATGCCTGCGGATAAGTCGTTATTTAATAGAATCGAGCAAGGATCAAAATCTTTTAGACCTAAGCGTTGCTTCTTGAGACCCAATCGAGAAAGCGGCTCCATCAATAAGCGATTGCCATCAGGCAAATCAATCCAGGTTGGCTTCTTAATTTCTTCGGAGAAAGTACCCAGCCGAACATTCAAGCCGGCTTGACGCAAAATCGAAGACAAGCGCGCAATGTTCTGCAAATAGAAAGTATTGCGTGTATGACGCTCTGGGATCAGTAATAAGTTTTTAGCCTCAGGGCAAATCTTTTCAATGGCAGCCATGGCAGCTTGAACGGCAAGCGGCAACATCTGCGGTGAAAGGTTATTAAACCCTCCAGGAAAAAGATTGGTATCAACTGGGGCTAACTTAAAGCCAGAATTGCGTAAATCGACTGAACAGTAGAAAGGCGGAGTATGTTCTTGCCACTCTAGCCTGAACCAACGCTCAATGGTTGGGGTCGCTTCTAGAACCTTTGACTCTAATTCGAGCAAAGGGCCGGTGAGTGCAGTAATGAGATGTGGAACCATTCCACCATTGTAAGATTATTAAAAGAAAGACGCGGGATCCGAGGATCCCGCGCTTAAAACTAGGCAACCAACCAGGGCCGCCCAGTGAGGGGTAAATCTACCGATTAAGACTCGTAAGCGGTCTCGCCGTGTGAGCTGATATCCAAGCCTTCGCGCTCTTCTTCTTCCTTAACGCGCAAACCAATCACGATATCGATCAATTTGAAGGCTACGAAAGAAACTACGCCAGACCAAATTACAGTGGTAATTACGCCTTGAGCTTGGATCCACAATTGGCTAGCAACAGAGTAATCAGGAGCAACTGCATTAGCTACATAATCCCAGATACCTGTTCCACCCAAAGCTGGGTCAGCGAATACACCAGTCAACAATGCACCAGTAATACCACCTACGCCGTGAACACCAAACACGTCCAAGCTGTCGTCTGAACCCAAAATCTTCTTGAGACCAGTAACACCCCAGAGGCAGATTACGCCAGCGATGACACCGATTACGATTGCGCCCATTGGGCCAACGAAACCAGCAGCAGGAGTAATTGCAACCAAACCAGCTACGCAACCAGATGCAGCGCCCAACATTGATGGCTTGCCTTTGAGAACCCACTCAGCAACTGACCAACCCAATACAGCAGCAGCAGTAGCTAAATAAGTATTCACGAATGCCAAGGCAGCGCTACCGTTTGCTTCAAGAGCTGAACCAGCATTGAAACCAAACCAGCCGAACCACAATAAAGCAGCACCAGTCATTACATAAACTAAGTTATGTGGCTTCATTGCTTCTTTGCCGTAACCAATGCGCTTGCCGATTACAAAGGAACCCACTAAACCAGCGATCGCAGCATTGATATGCACAACGGTACCACCAGCAAAGTCGAGAACACCTTTTTGCCACAACCAACCAGCACGAGCAGTAATTGCTTCGAGTGATGCAGCATCTTTGATGTCATCTGGACCAGGCCAGAACCAGACCATGTGAGCGATTGGCAGGTAGCTCAAAGTGAACCAAATCACCATGAATACCAGGATTGCAGAGAACTTAGCGCGCTCAGCAAAAGAGCCAATGATCAAGCAGCAAGTGATCGTTGCGAACACTGCTTGGAAAGCCATAAATACATACTCAGGAATCACAACACCCTTACTAAAGGTTGCTGCTACTGAGTCTGGATTCATGCCGCCCAAGAAGAGACGATCTAATCCACCGATGAATGCTCCGCCTTCCGTGAATGCAAAGCTATAGCCATAAATCGCCCATAGCACTGAAATCAAAGAGAAGACCATGAAACATTGCATACAGATAGACAAGATGTTCTTGCTACGCGTCAAACCGCCGTAGAACAACGCCAAGCCAGGCAGAGTCATCAACAGCACTAATGCTGTACAGACCATCATCCAAGCAGTGTCACCTTTATTGCACTTTTCAGAGCAAAGAACAGGAGCAGGTTCTGCAGCTGCAGGAGTAGCAGCTGGAGCTGTTACAGCTGGTTTTTTAACTTCATCAGCATGCGCTGGCGAAGTAACCATTACACCAGTAGCACCAATGGCCAAAGCCATAGCACCACCAGCAACGAGTCGTTTCATCCAAGTTAACATTTTGAACCTCTCTTTAAAGTGCTGACGCGCCGGTTTCACCGGTACGAATACGAATGACGTGCTCAACTGGAGAGACAAAAATCTTGCCATCGCCAATCTTGCCAGTACGTGCTGATTTTTCAATTGCTTCAATCGCACGCTCCAAGATGCCATCTTCAACAGCAGCTTCAATTTTTACTTTAGGTAAAAAGTCGACAACATACTCAGCACCACGATACAACTCGGTGTGACCTTTTTGACGACCAAAGCCTTTAACTTCAGTGACGGTAATGCCCGAAACTCCCACTTCTGAGAGAGCTTCGCGCACTTCGTCAAGCTTGAAGGGCTTGATGATTGCGGTAATTAATTTCATGTGTTTCTCCGTTCAGAGTGGAAATTAGAAAGTTTTTGTCAACGCTACAACTGCGTTAGCACGACCTTGGTTGCCGCCGTTAGGTGTTGTATACATGTAGTTAGAGCCAACTTTTTGTACTGTTGTACCAGTGTAGTAAGCAGTACCTGACAAGCCACCACCAAAGTCCTTGGTGAAGCCAAACTTCCAGTCAGCGTAGCTTAAGTTATATGTGCCGCCCATGTTAGTACCAGCTAAAGCTGAAGTAGTAACAATGTTGTTAGGAACATACTGATAACCAACGTGGCCAACCAATCCGACCCCATAGAAACCAGTGTCGTAGTTAGCAGTTAAGTCTGGGTAGAAAGAACCCTTAGAGTTGTAGATGCCGAAGAGGTTGCTTAATGCATAAGATACTTTTAAGAAACCAGTTACAGGGCCAGCAGTAAAGTTTTGGGCTGCATAAATCTCTGTAGTGCTAGGTGCAGCACCAGAAGACTGACGGGCAGTTGGGTATTTTTGTAACTGTGAGCCAGTTGGAGCATTTGGCATCATTCCAGAAACTGGGTAGTAGTACTGTAATACACCAAAGTCGCTAGCAAAACCTTCAGCGATCAAGTCCTTCTTGAAACCAGCATAGAAGTCCATTTCGATTGGCGCAGTAACAGCACCTGTACCGCTACCGCCATTACCACCGTAGCTGTCGCTGATCCAGCTAATGTTTGAGTTCCAGTTACCTACATAGAAACCGCTCTCATGTGCGTAATCAAAGCCGCCTTGAATTGCTGGCTTGTTATTGGTTTGTGTCAAACCACGATAGATATAGTTGCTTGCAACAGTTACGTTAGCAGTGATTGGGCTAACTTCAGCCGCTGCTGGCTCATCAGCCGCGAATGCTACAGTTGAAAGGCCTGCCAACAAAGCTACTGCTGCTGCAGAGATTGCTGTCTTTTGCAAAGTTTTCATGAACTACTCCTTACTGGTTGTAATAAAAAAATGGGTTGAATGCTTAATGCATGGGGTGATATTGAATCCCCAGGGGCTCATGGCTTTGTCACAAATCCCCCAAATAAGGCAAATGCCCATTTTTGGTGCTAAATATTGCACCGAATGAGTGAATATAGGGCATTTTTCGGGTTTTAACCCCTTTTTGGGCAGTTTTACGCATACAACTTAAAATACGAATGTGTATCTTTTCTGCAACTCTCAATAGAACTGCGAACCCTCATCATGCAAAAACCAGGCGAAATCCTCGAACAAATCCAACGTATCGCTAACGATATGCAAAACAAAGTTGGTGATGCGATCCGCAATTCGCCAGCTCAAGAAATTGAAAAGAATGTGCGCGCCATGATGAATCAAGGATTTCAGAAAATGGATTTAGTAACGCGCGAAGAGTTTGATCTTCAAAGCAAAGTACTTGCTAAGACACGTGAAAAGTTAGAGGCGCTTGAGGCTAAAGTTGCCGCACTAGAAAAACAATAATTAAATGATCTTCTCTTCAGGCTACTCTGGAGAGAAATCACTAAAGAAGTTTTCGTACTCTTCTGCAGATAAAAAAGTTTTCGCATTCTCATTACCTGCATTGGTATGCAGGACAGAAATCTGATAAATCCAAGTATCGCCAGTTGGGCCTACTCGATTAATCCAACGAACGCGCATCAATTGCTGCGACTTTCCAT
This sequence comes from Polynucleobacter sp. JS-Fieb-80-E5, assembly GCF_018882015.1. Classification (NCBI taxonomy): domain Bacteria; kingdom Pseudomonadati; phylum Pseudomonadota; class Betaproteobacteria; order Burkholderiales; family Burkholderiaceae; genus Polynucleobacter; species Polynucleobacter sp. JS-Fieb-80-E5. Next base: position 258,714 of record NZ_JACVPH010000002.1, read on the forward strand.
TTACCTTCAAATCTAAAAAATAATCTTTAGTCGGCAAGCGCTGTCGATCTGCTGTTCTATAAAAAGCGTCCTCAACAGTGACATCACCACCAGATGCTTTTGTCCTATCAATTAAATTAGCCTGTAATTGCGAAAGTAACTTACTTAGTGAGGTACTTTGATTGGCCGGCAACCGGATGGTGCTGACCGAGTAAATATCATCATCAATTTTTACCGCTTCAAGCGTCTGTAAAAGTTCTTGATCAAGATAAGGAATGCGGCGCTCTAATTTGTCTGGTTTACCAGGAAATAAAGCGGTATATCTTTCTTGCGGGGATTGAACTGTACGCCAATCCAACCTAGGGCTACATGCAATAAGAAGGGCTAAAGCCGCTAGCAAAGTAGCGACTTTAGAAGCCCCTCTAAACAACCCCAGCTCCGAGTGCCTGTTGATCTGCGTGATAGCTTGAGCGCACCATGGCACCTACTGCCGCATGAGAGAAGCCCATTTCATACGCCTTTTCCTCAAACATCTTAAAGACGTCGGGATGAACATAACGCGTAACGGGTAAATGATGTCCTGACGGGGCGAGATACTGACCAATAGTGAGCATGTCGATATTGTGCTCACGCATATCTCGCATGACTTCCAAAATCTCTTCATCCGTTTCACCCAGACCTACCATTAAGCCGCTTTTAGTAGGGACATGAGGAAAGCGCTCTTTAAAATCTTTCAAGAGCTTTAAGGAATGCAAATAATCTGCACCTGGTCTAGCCTGTTTGTATAAACGTGGCACTGTTTCGAGGTTGTGATTCATCACATCAGGCAAACCACTAGGCGCATGCTCAGCAAAAATATCTAAGGCTTTATCTAGACGACCACGGAAATCTGGCACTAACACTTCAATACGGGTATTCGGGGAGAGTCCGCGTGATTGAGAAATGCAATCGACATAGTGCATTGCACCGCCATCACGCAGATCATCACGATCCACGCTAGTGATAACGACATAGTTCAATTTAAGCGCAGCAATAGTGCGCGCTAAATTAGCAGGCTCTTTTGCATCAAGAGGATCTGGTCTACCGTGACCTACATCACAAAATGGGCAACGACGAGTGCACTTGTCACCCATGATCATGAAAGTGGCAGTCCCTTTACCAAAGCATTCACCTATATTGGGGCAGCTGGCTTCTTCACAAACAGTCACTAACTCGTTCTCGCGCAAAATCTTTTTGATTTCAGAAAAGCGAGAATTATTAGAGGCCGCCTTCACCCGAATCCAGTCAGGCTTTTTCAATACCTCTGTTAAAGGAATGATTTTGATCGGAATGCGCGCAGTCTTCTCGCTCGATTTTTGTTTACGTGATGCGTCGTAATTGAGGTCTTGGCGCGCCTCGATAGGTGTCTTAGTGTCAGGCTTATTTGTGGTCATGATGGCATCAGTTGCTTTTGTAAATGCTGCAAAAGCCTTTGGCTAATAGTGTCTATATTGTCCTTGATCCCAAGGGTTTGCATGTCGACTGTCTTTAAACCCTCATACCCACAGGGGTGGATACGCTGAAAGGCCTCTAAATCGGTAGCGACATTCAGGGCTAGACCATGATAGGAGCAGCTTTTGGAGACTTTAAGGCCCAAGGCCGCCACCTTAGCACCAATCCATTCTGATGGCACTCCTGACTGCTGAGAGACGTAAATTCCCGGAGCCCCCGGATGCCTTTCAGCCTTAATCCCAAAATCGGCCAGAGTATCTATCAGCGCTTGCTCTATACGAGAGACCAATTCTTTTACAAAGATCCCTAGACGCTTTAAATCTAGCAAAAGGTAAACCACGATTTGGCCTGGCCCGTGATAGGTAATCTCTCCACCCCGATCCACTTGCACGAGTGGAATTTGATTGCTGGGTGAATGCAAGTTACCCACATCGCCTGCCAAACCTAAAGTGAAAACAGGGGGATGTTCTAAGACCCAAATTTCATCGGGCGTTTCACTGTTACGCTCTTTAGTAAAGAGTTTCATCGCCTCATACGTAGAGGCGTAATCTGCTAAACCCAATTGTTTTACTAAAACCGACATGAATTCAATTACAGAACAATACTAACCAATGGATGAGTGGACAAGGTTCTATACAACTCATCTAACTGTTCACGGCTAGTCGCAGTAATTGGTAAAGTAATGCCGAGGTAATTTCCATCCTTAGAAGGACGTTGCTCCACTTTGCTCTCGTCAAACGTAGGATCAAATTGTTTGGCAATATGCACTATCGCTGGAAGATACTCTGGGTTTGCTTTACCCATGACCTTGATAGGAAATAATGATGGGTACTCGATTAATGATTTTTCTTCGGCCATATAGTCTTTCTATTTCTAATTACTTACGATGGTCTGGCATGCCCAACCATGCGCCAGTAATGATGTTGCGAATGCAATGCAAGCGGCGATGGAAAAAGTGATCTGCGCCAGGCACTACTTGCACAGTCAACTCTTGCGGACGCGCCCAATCTAAAACGTCAATCAAGGGAATGGTTTCATCCAGTTCCCCATGAATCAAAATCGTATCCGCGGGGACTGGAGCCAGAGTCCATTTGCCTGCGGCGCTACCCACCATCACCAGTCGCTCAGCTGGACGACCCAAGTCTGAAAGTCTCTGCACTAAGTGACTACCAACAAAACTTCCAAAAGAAAAACCTGAAACTACTAGCGGCAGGGTATTGGCATCTCCTACCCAGGATTGATTCGCAGTTGCTTCAAATTGACTCCAACTTGATGGTGTACGCATCCAATCAGTTACATGAAGCAAGTCCTCTAACTCCCCAACACCATCATCATGAATACCCTCAGTTCCACCTACACCGCGAAAGTTTGGGCGCACGCTGACGTAACCCAACTGGTTAAAAGCACGTGCCATGGTTTGGGCCACCTTGTTATCCATCGTGCCGCCCATCAAAGGATGGGGATGTGCCACGAGGGCCAAGCCACGCACAGCAAATGCAGGATCATTTTTTAATTCATCTGGCAGATCAATAGACATTTCCATTGATCCAACAATGCCTTCAATCTGTATTACTTTTGTACGGCTATTCATAAAAAACTTTCAACTCTCTGTAATGGCTAAGCTAATTGCAAGCGTTCTACTGGACGCCCTTCGATCAAATGAGACTGAATAATTTCTTCAACATCATCTACATCAACCATGGTGTACCAAACACCCTCTGGGTAGACAACCATCACAGGACCGTCAGCACAGCGATCCAAGCATCCCGCCTTATTCACCCGAATTTTTCCTGGACCCGCAAGGCCAAGCTCTTTTACTCTCTTCTTAGCATAGTCAAACAAGGCAAAAGCATTGTGCTGATCGCAACAATCTTCACCATTGGCACGCTGATTGAGGCAAAAAAATAGGTGATGTGAAAAACTCATAGAAAAAATATATTCATCAATGTTTTGGTTTAAATTCAACAGCACTGCGAACCATCCAAGTCAGTGCCAGAGGTAACCATACTACGGAAACCCATTGCATCAACTCATTAAAGTGCAATAGGCGCCCTTGATACCAGTGTCTGAGCGTCAGAATGAAATATGGATTGTCTGGCAAAACATTGACCGCTATTGTGGTTCCCAGTAAGCAAATCAAAGCTAACCAAAACTTAGTCATTTGATTGAGCCTTAACGTCCATCTTAATAAGATGCTGCCCAGTACCATTCCCCATAGAGCTCCAGCCGTAAGCCAGATCAAACTAAACTCAGCGCCAAATTGAAGGGCGGTAAATAGAGTCTTCACCATCACAGTTAGCCCAAGCAGTCCATTGAGAATGCGCCACTGGGGGGCTTTAGTGCGCAACCCCAGAGAGAGCAACAAGGCCACCCCAAGCCAGCATAGCGAGGTGATTACCGCCTCTTGAATGACCTGATTGATCACCACAGTACCCCAATCAATTGAGCCAAATATGGCATGCCCCCATACGCCCGTCCCAAGCCAAGAGCTTTGTGGATAAATTTGTGACCAGGGAAACAATAAAAATAGAGCACACGCTGCCCAATTAAGGCCAAACCATTGATCAAAGCGCCGACGAATTGCGCTTCCAGAAAGCCATTGTGGTCCTAGGGGAATGGCTAATAAGCCCCCTAGCAATCCTCCTAATATATTGGCCCACCAGTCCATCTGACTCGGGATGCGAGTAGGCAGCCAAGACTGCAATGTTTCTACACCTAGCGCCAGGGCCGCACTCAAGCTAAGGGCAATTCCAAGAGCTACGTAGTTACGCCAACGGGGATAGGCAGCAAACATCACCAAAAATCCAAATGGAATGTAAGCCAAGATATTGACCGACACATCAAATAGGGTCATAAAGCGAGGTAGTGGAGCATCCAACCACGCCCAAGCAGAGATCCCATTCTGAAAATCAAAGTCAAAGGGGTTCAGGCTGACATAGATGATCAAAAGCGCGTAGCTTAAGCTCATAGCCCTCGCTAAGGGCATAGCCTGTAGTGGCCATACCAGCTTCCGAGGTCGTTGATCTTTTTGATCCATCCCACAATTCTAGGTCAGACCTTTCTACAATGGCGGAATGACTGCAAATTGCATACTTGAGCGCGTTACTGAGACTAGATCCACCAATGACGATCTGATGAGTCGCTGGCGTGCAGGGGAACTCATTGATCCAGTGGCTCGGACTGCCCACAAGCAAACTGCGGGCAAAGGCAGGGCAGGCCGAGCATGGCTAGCCAACCCTGAGGACTCACTTTGCTTCTCTCTCGCATTTCCACTTAAAAGAACTCCAACCGGACTCAGCGGACTCAGCTTATTAGTTGGTCTTGCAGTCATAGAAGGTATTTCACAAGCTTGCAATCTGAGTGAGAAAGAGCTTCAAGAGGCCGGCCTGCAACTGAAATGGCCCAATGACTTATTGCTGAACAAGCACAAACTCGGCGGCATCCTCATTGAAGGCGGCCAAGCAAAAGCAGGTGATCCTACTTGGATGATTATTGGGGTTGGCATTAACTTGCGCAATCCAGAAGCAATTGAAGCAAATCTAGATACTGGCCAGAAAGTGGGCTCACTTGCTCAACTGACGCAATCACTTCCTGATACCGAATATCTCTGGCTTAAACTGATCGCCTCACTAGAACAGAGTCTTGCCGAATTTGACCTGCATGGATTTAAGGTTTGTAAAGAACGTTGGATGGACTGGGATGCGTATCGAGATCAAGCGGTGTGTATTTCGGGCGCTGGTCAGGATCCTATTCATGGCATTGCAAAAGGTGTGGATGAGGTAGGGGCATTACTATTGCAACAAGAAAACAAAATCATCGCCATTCATGCGGGTGATGTTTCATTGCGGATTCAATCATGAGCCTTTATTTATTTTTTGATGTTGGTAATACGCGCCTGAAGTGGGCAGCTGTGGAGTCAACACAAAATCCTAGCGCTCAACAAAAAAAGTTGTGGGCATACTCAGGATCTATTAGCAGTAAGTCTTTGCAATCAGCAGAACATCGAGCTGAGTTGGCTGACTATATTGCTAAAACCTTACCGAAGCCTGCAGCTATTGGCTTTGCCTGCGTTGCTGGCCAAGAGGCAATGACTAACCTCAAATCACTATTTCCACAATGGAGTGATTTAGACTGGAAGCAACTCAAAGGGGATAGTGCTTATGTAGGGATGCGTAGCCTGTATCAAGATCCTAGCAAGCTCGGCGCAGATCGCTGGGCGGCACTGATTGGGGCGCGCGTCTTATCGAATAAAAATACTTTGCTTGTGAATGCCGGTACTGCCACTACCATTGATTTACTGGGTTCTAACGGCGTACATTACGGCGGATGGATTTTGCCTGGTCTTGGATTAATGCAAGAAAGTCTAGCAAACAATACTGCGCAGCTAGGCTTGGCTACACGCGCAGAACATCATGGGTTTGGATCCTCCACTAATGACGCAATCATTGGAGGTTGTGATGCAGCGCAAGTTGGCGCAATTCTGTATGGCGTACAGCATGCAAAAGAATTAAATCTTCCCATCGAAAAAATTTGGCTTGATGGCGGAAATGCCAAAGTCCTAGCGCAAGAAATTACAAAAACTAATTTACCAATCAAGCAAGCCGTGGAAGTAAGCGAAGGATTAGTACTACGCGGTACCTGGGCGTGGTTACTGCAAAACCTTTAAGAGCGGATCTTACCCAACAGGCTTGTAGTTGAGCGCTCATATAGGAAAGGTATCGCAACTGCTTTACCACCCCAACTTTTAACCAGGTGGGTTTCTGCCAAAGTGTCAATATCGTAATCACCGCCCTTGACGTAAATATCAGGACGAATTTTTTCAATCAAATTGACTGGCGTTTGTTCGGTAAACAACACAGTCATATCCACACTTTCCAATGCAGCCAATAAAGCCTGGCGATCAGCCTCTGAATTAATGGGTCTGTCATCGCCTTTACCCAACATCTTCACTGAGGCATCAGAATTCACACCCACCACCAAGCTAGCCCCCAGAGCACGGGCTTGGGCCAAATAACTGGCATGGCCACGGTGCAGGATATCGAAGACCCCATTAGTAAATACCAATGGTCTAGGAAGATTTTCCAGGCGAGTAGCAAGCTGTTCTGGTGAGCAGACTTTTGCTTCAAAAGCGGGGGGTGGCAAATGACTCATAACCCAATATTAATGGCATTCTTGCGAGGCCAGCGATATTAGCCAGAATGTCTTAGACTTGGCTTCTCACTCGTGAATAAAAAAGGTGCAATATGCCCCGTTTTGTAATGAACTGCCTATTTGGGCTATTTGCATTCTTGTCTGGATTTCAGCTAGCCAATGCTGCGCCCACTTGTAGCCCTCTGCTCTCCCATACTTTTCCTCGCTTACAGGATGAAGCGCCGCAAAACCTTTGCCAATATCAAGGGAAAGTCATATTGGCAGTAAATACAGCCAGCTTTTGCGGCTTTACAAGCCAATATGAAGGTCTTGAGAAGATTTACGCCAAATACAAAGATCAAGGCTTTGTCATTCTGGGCTTTCCCTCGAATGACTTTGGACAACAGGAACCTGGTAGCAATAAAGAGATTGCCGATTTCTGCAAGAACACCTATGACGTAAAATTTCCAATGTTTGCTAAGAGCATGGTTTCTGGTAGCAACCCAAACCCCCTATTTAAGATGTTGATTGCCAAGACTGGCACAACTCCAAAGTGGAATTTTTATAAGTACTTAATCGATCGAAATGGTAATGTAGTGGATTCGTTTGGAAGCGTTACCAAACCCACCAGTAGCAGCATTACAAATGAAATTGAAAAGCTTTTAGGAGAAAAAGCTCAGTGAGTAAAAAAAGAATTGCCATTATTGGCGCAGGCATCTCTGGATTAGGCTGTGCCTACGCCTTAAGACAACATCCTGAATTTGAAATTACCTTATATGAAGCTGGCGATCACATTGGTGGCCACAGCAATACTGTTGACATCACTTGTAATATCGGTGGAAATGAAATCACACACGGTGTAGACACTGGGTTTCTCGTATTTAACCGTAAGACTTATCCACGTCTCGTTCGTTTATTCGAAGAAATTCAAGCACCAGTAGCCCCCTCAGAAATGTCGTTTTCGGTATCGATTGATACCGCTAGCAAATCTGGGGCGGGGAAAAAGATTGAATGGGCTGGTAACGACATCAATTCTTTTTTTGGACAAAGATCTAATCTCCTGTCTCCATCATTTTGGAGAATGGCCTATGACATCATGCGTTTTAATCGTTTGGCCACTCAGTTAGCGCATGACCAAATTGAAGCTGGGCATCAATACAAAGAGCCTGATGAAAAAATTGCCGATTTTTTAAAACGTCACCGCTTTAGCCAAAGCTTTAAAGAGAATTACTTTCTACCTATGATCGGCGCCATCTGGTCTTGTTCAGTCGAACAAATGCTCGAGTTCCCTATTCAAACCATGGTGCGCTTCTGCCATAACCACGGCCTTTTGCAAATCCAAAATCGCCCGCAATGGTTGACCATCAAGGGTGGCTCACGAGAATATGTAAAACGCCTTGTGACAGCGCTAGAAAAATATGGAGTGGCCATTAAAAGGGAGTGCGTCCTGAGAGTGAATACAGGTCATGATGGTGGACCAGTTGAGGTTATTAGTCAGGCTGGCTCGGCCCATTTCGATGAAGTCATCATGGCTTGTCATAGTGACCAAACATTAGATTTAGTTCATGGCATTGACCAGCAATCAAGAAATATCCTGGCATCAGTTCCATACCAAAAGAATCGAGCAATATTGCATACCGATATTCGTTTCTTGCCAGATGCAAAACGTTGTTGGGCTGCGTGGAATTACACCGCTCAATCCGATGCTAAACCCAATACAAAACAACACGTCAGCGTTAACTACTTAATTAATCGTCTGCAACCTCTACCAGCTCAACTTCAAGACACCCAAATTATTGTGAGCTTAAATCCCTCGGAAGAGCCAGATCCAAAACTTGTGCATCAAGAGATTCACTATTCACACCCCGTCTTTGATATGAGTGCGATTCAAGCCCAGAAGGAACTTCCATTAATCCAAGGCACATCCTCCATTTGGTATTGCGGCGCCTGGACAGGATTTGGGTTTCATGAAGATGGTTTGCGCTCCGGCGAATTAGTGGCAGAAGCCTTAATTGAAAGCATTCGACAACCGATTAAAACCAAACAAGATGTGTAGTTGATGTCAGGCGCTAAGATTAACTTTGGAGTAGTAAAACACCAGCGCTTAAGGCCCGCTAAGAATGCCTTTGGTTATGGAGTGTTTACCATCTCCATTCCTATGCGCGCTCGCAGTGTCAACCCGAATTTACTGGATCAGAACGGCTTAAGCGATAACCGTTGGGGCCTCTGTGCATTTTTTGATAAGGACCATGGCCAAGGGGAATCGAATAGCCTTGCTTGGATCGAAAAGATTCTTGCAGACAATCATGTGCAACTTGTCGATGGAGAAATTTGGCTTCAGACTTTTCCAAGGGTATTGGGTTATGTCTTTAATCCCGTGAGCTTTTGGATCTGCACACGCGCTGATGGCAAAGTACAAGCGGTACTGGCTGAGGTTAACAATACCTTTGGTGAGCGTCATTGCTATTTACTGCACAAAGATTCGGGTGAAGCGTTGCACTCGGGCGAAACACTTAGTAGTAAAAAGGTATTTCACGTTTCACCATTTTGTGCGGTACGTGGTGATTACCATTTCCGCTTCTTATTTTCGCAAGATAGTAGTAGCGGCAAGAATAATGTCTGTCGCATTGAGCTTCATGAGGACGGCCAACCCCTTATTAACACCAGCATTAGCGGCACCAGCCGCCCACTCAGTCGCGCCAATATCATGCTGGCACTACTACGCTACCCATTAATGAGCTTGGGTGTCATTTTCCGTATACATTGGCAAGCAATAAAATTATGGGTAAAAGGTGTACCCTTTCACTCAAAGCCTAAACCACCAGAACTTGAAGTTAGCAGATGAATCGCCCAGGACAATCCCTTCTCTCTAGACTCAATTTTTCTCGTCCGCAAGGGCGGGATAGCGCTTCGCCACAACAACAAATTAAGGCTAAGGCACTCCTAACTCTACTGACAAAGCTAAGCAGTGGCCATTTAAAACTTACCCTTCCCAATGGCGAGAAGCGCGAGTTCGGCATACAAAGTGATCAATTACATGCTGAAATTCATATCTTGGAATGGTCTGTATTTAAAGAGATCATGTCCCATGGTGATATTGGTTTTGCCGAGAGCTATATTCAAGGTAAATGGAATACTCCAGACCTCAAAGCACTGCTTGAGTTAGCCATACGCAACCGAACTATCTTAGAAAAAGCCATTTACGGTAATTGGTATGGGTCGATTTTTTACCGTCTAAAACACTGGTTGCGAGATAACAGCAAAGCGGGAAGCCGCAAGAATATTCATGCGCACTATGACCTAGGCAATGCTTTTTATACGCTGTGGCTTGATCCCACGATGAGCTACTCGAGCGCCTGGTTTTCTGAAGGTGATCAGCAAGTCTTAGCTGGAGCACAGCGCGCAAAAATTGGGCGCATTCTGGACTCCTTAAAGACTGCGCCAGGAGAGCACATACTTGAAATTGGTTGTGGCTGGGGTGGCGTTATGGAGGAGTCTCTTCGTAACAAGAGAGCCATTACTGGGCTAACTCTATCTACAGAGCAAAAAGTATTTGCAGAGAAACGTTTATTAGCAGTACAAGGTCAAATTGCTAACCCTCCTGGATTTGAAGTACGCCTTCAGGACTATCGTGATTGCCAAGATAAATTTGATGGCATTGCTTCCGTCGAAATGTTTGAAGCAGTTGGTGAGAAACATTGGCCAGAATATTTTGAAACAATTGCCCATTGCCTCAAGGCAGGCGGCAAAGCTTGCATCCAGACGATTGTAATTGCCGAGGATCTTTTTGATCGCTACAGACGCAACACTGACTTTATTCAGCAGTATGTATTTCCTGGAGGCATGCTGCCCTCTAGAGCAAGCTTTAAAGCAAGCGCTGCTAAGGCTGGATTACAAATAGATGATGAATTCGCCTTTGGCGTAGATTACGCAAGAACTCTTTGCTTATGGCGCGATAGCTTTAATCAAAAACTGCAAGAAATACGTCAACTTGGCTTTGATGAAGCATTCATACGTCTTTGGAACTTCTACCTCATGTATTGCGCCGCCGGCTTTACAGAGCGTAATATCGACGTAGTGCAATTCACTCTGAGTCATCAACCATCACCAGCATCTTCTGATGCGCTAGGCGTATGAAACAAAGCGGAATAGATCACTTCTCAGGCAAAAGAGTCTGGGTCATAGGCGCATCCAGCGGCATTGGCGAAGCTTGTGCGCAAGCCCTTCTTCTCAAGGGCGCTAAAGTAGCGCTTTCCAGCCGAAGAGCCGAACGATTAAATGAAATTGCCCTCACTGGAACGATTGATCAAAGCCTAGTCATTCCTATCGACGTTACCGATGATGCGCAACTCCAGGATGGCTATAAAACGATTTTGAACGCTTGGGGCGGAATTGATCTCCTGCTCTTTGTATCGGGCGTATACACCCCATTGCGAGCAGCTTATTTTGATTTCAAGATTGCTGAAAAAACAATCGATGCAAATCTTCTGGGGCCTATGAGAGCAGTTGCATTAGTGATGCCAGAGATGCTCAAGGCTCACTCGGGACATATTGCTATCGTGGGTAGCGTTGCAGGGTATAGCGGCCTGCCAAAAGCTTTGGCATATGGCCCAAGTAAGGCTGCCATCATTAACTTTTGCGAGAATTTATATTACGACTTGCTGCCGACAGGAGTCAGCGTGCACATGATCTCGCCAGGATTTGTGGCTACTGAGGCTACTGCAAAAAATGACTTTGAGATGCCAGCCTTAATTAGTGCCGAGGAAGCAGCCAACGAAATATTGACCGGTATTCAGAAGGGGGAATTCGATATTCACTTCCCCAAACGATTCACAAGATTCTTAAAGTTTCTGAGAATCTTGCCTTACCCAATCTACTTTTGGATTGTGCGCCGCTTCGTCAAAATTTAAGCTGCGCTAAAGCATTACGCAGCAACCTATTTTGAGGTTACTGCTTGTATTTGTCTTTACGAATTTTCTCTTCTAAATAATCCATTACTGCAATTGCTTTAGCTTTAGACCCAGCAATAGATGGTGATGTCACATACTTGCCTTGCATCACAATCGTCGGCACGCCATCAATACGATAGGCTTCGGTTAATTGCTTAGCGGCACGCGCTTTAGACACCACTGCAAAAGAGCGATAGGTTGCCAAGAAGGTATTACGATCAATGCCTTGAGACGCAACCCAATCTGCAATCTCCGTCTCCGTTAAGAGGCGCTTATTTTCCTTATGCATTGCATACATTACTTTTTCATTTAAAGCATCAGCTTTGCCCATCGATTCGAGCGCGTAATACATTTGGCTATGGGGCAAGAAGTCATCACGGAAAGCTACGGGGACTCTTTTGAAGACAACATCCTTAGGTTGGCGCTTTACCCAGCTACTGAGCTCTGGCTCAAAGTCATAGCAATGGGGGCATCCGTACCAAAAGAATTCAATAACCTCTACTTTTCCTTTGGTTTCGACCGGCTGTGCAACAGGCAGTATGCGGTAATCAAAGCCTTCTTCGATTTTTTGAGCTTGTGCACTAGCAAAGCCACTTAAGAAAAGCAGTGCTAATAAAGTAATGAATCTTTTGCTGTATGAAATCATGATTTGCTAGATTTAATTAAAGTTGGTTTAAGTCCTATGCCACTCAATTTATCTCGTACTGAGTTGCTCTCATCAACACTGTTGTAGGGACCTATACGCACGCGCCAGAGAGTATTGCCGTCACTTGTTACTTCGCTAAGCTGAGCCTGAATTCCCTGGATTGCTAAATTCGCTTTTTGCGCATCTGCATCAGCACGCTTTGTAAACGCACCCACTTGCAAGAAATAAATAGCGTCTGATTTGCTTCCAGGAGCTGCATCCACTGGCTTATCAGCAGTTTTCTTGCCGTTTACCAAATCTCCAATCGGATCGGTTGATGCAGGGGCTGGTGATTTACCCTGGAGGGGCTTATTTAAATCAATTGGCTCAGCAGGAGCACCTGCTTCACCTTCAGCAGGTGCTGTAGAAGGTTTAATGATCAAAGGCAGACTTGGGGCACGCATCCCCGGTCTTTCTTGAGGGGTATTTTTAGAAAGGTAAAAGGCAATGACAAAGGCGATTCCAAGACCGACGCCCAAACCCAAAATAAAGCCGAGAATAGTACCGCCGTATTGGGAGTTTTGTTGATTCGGTGTTTTCATCATTTCCTCATCTTACATCTTCACTTCATACCTCGCCATTACATCTTTATTGGCGCTGATACCCCGAGTACTTTTAGGCCATTTTGCAGAACCTGGCGGGTTGCCAGTAGCAATGCAAGACGCGCTTGCTTTAAGTTTTGGTCGTCAACCAAGACGCGATCCGCGTTATAGAAAGTATGGAAATCACCCGCTAAGTCACGCAGGTAAAAAGCCAAAGCATGCGGTGCTAATTCTTCGGCAGCAGCGGTCAGAACTTCTGGGTATTCTGCCAAACGACGCAACAAATGATCCGATGCCTTGCTTTGTAAGAGCGATAAATCGGCCGTAGCCAAATCGGATATTTGCCCACCCCACTGTTGCAAGATTGAATTAATCCGTGCATGCGCATACTGAACGTAGAACACCGGGTTCTCATCGTTTTGCTGTAATGCTAAATCAATATCAAAAACAAACTCGGTATCTGCTTTACGTGAGATCAAGAAAAAGCGCACTGCATCGCGACCACGCTGCAAAGCTAATTCCCGCTCTTCAGAAGTCATCTCTGGAGTAACGCCACCAGACCATTCCACTAAATCACGCACAGTGACATATGAGCCGGCACGCTTAGAAATTTTGACTTCTTCGCCATGGCGCATAACAGTAACCATCTTATGCAGCACATACTCTGGATACGTTTTAGGAATATCCCAGCCGCGCTTCTGCGCTACGCCTTGCAGGCCTGAGCGGACACGGGCAATAGTGCCGTGGTGATCGCTGCCCTGTACATTAATCACTTTCTGAAAGCCGCGATTCCACTTGCTGGTGTGATACGCCACATCAGGCACAAAGTAGGTAAAGCTACCATCTGACTTACGCATCACACGATCTTTATCGTCACCATCATCCGTACTCTTCAACCAGAGCGCACCTTCGGATTCATAGGTCTTGCCAATGCTTTGTAAGTCGCCAACGATTTGTGCAACGCTACCGTCGGTATATAAAGAAGACTCTAAGTAATAGCAATCAAATTTCACACCAAAAGTTTTTAAATCAATGTCCTGTTCGTTGCGCAAATAAGCAACCGCGAATTGGCGAATGGCTTCAAGATCATCTTTAAATTCTGGAGAGACTTTAAATGCGCTAGCAATCTCCGCAATATATTCACCGTTATATGCCTGTTCAGGCCACTTGGCATCACCAGGCTTTAATCCCTGTAAGCGAGCTTGAACAGATAAGGCTAAATTCGCAATTTGTACACCGGCATCGTTGTAATAAAACTCACGATGAACTTTGATTCCCTGGGTAGCCAGTAGATTAGCTAAGGCATCACCCAGCGCTGCTTGTCTACCGTGGCCAACATGCAATGGGCCAGTTGGATTGGCAGAGACAAACTCAATCATGGCGCTTGGCGCAGACAGACCGTCCTGCACAGACTCACCAAAATGAGTTCCTGCAGAAAGGATCTCCTGAACTACAGCAGTCTTAGCAGTATTGCTAAGGCAGAAATTAATAAAGCCAGGGCCAGCGATGTCACAGGATGTAATCAGCTCATTAAAGCCTGCTTGCTGCTGCAAGCGCTCCACCAAAGCCTGTGCCAGCTCGCGCGGGTTCAGCTTCCAAGCCTTTGCTAGCTGAAGGGCGATATTACAAGCGACATCCCCATGATCAACAGCCTTAGGACGCTCCAAACGGGGGGCAGGAGCCTCCCCTAGGTCGCGTTCTTTAGCCAAGCCTGCAAGTGCAGCACTTAGCATTTCAATTAAACGATTTTTATTGGTTAACAACATAGATAAGTGAGTTTATCAGGTGGTAAGCTATCGAAATGATCTATCAATTTCGCTCAAAGGCCGGTCCAGATGTCATCATGCTGGCGGATCTGACTAAACGAATTTTTGATATTTTGGGGCGCCCCCTGGAGCCCCGCGGAATTTTGACCGTTGAGCAACTGCCAGACCTCATCACTGCTCTGGAAACTGCCATCCTCAAAGATCTTGAGGAGCGGGCTAAAGCAAATGACGAGTCCGAGAAGGGCGCTGAGAAGCCTAAGCTGGCCGATCGCCTTGGACAGAGAGCCTACCCATTCCTGGAGCTGATGAAGCAGTCCAAAGCCAAGGACGAACCCGTTATGTGGGGCGTTTAATCTATCAAGCTCGCTAGCTGGCGACGGGTATCTTCAATACTTTGACCGCGGCGTTTGGCTAAGTCTTCAACCTGATCATCGGATAGCTTGCCTACATTAAAGTAGCGCGCATCCGGATGGGCCAGATAGAAACCACTCACGCTTGAAGCTGGATTCATGGCCATTGACTCGGTCAGAGTCATGCCAATATCTTCAGAGCCAATGACTCGTAATAAATCCTCTTTAACTTCATGTGCAGGGCAGGCTGGATAACCAGGTGCCGGACGAATACCGCGGTACTCTTCATTGATCATTTGATCATTTGTCAAAATCTCATCTGTTGCATAGCCCCATAAGTCTGTACGCACCCGATGGTGCATCAGCTCAGCAAACGCTTCAGCCAAGCGGTCAGCCAAGGCCTTCAACATAATGGCGCTGTAGTCATCGTGCTTTGCCTGAAACTCAGCCACTTTCTTTTCAACACCATGACCGGTGGTCACTGCAAAACAACCCAGGTAATCAGCAACGCCAGAATCTTTTGGCGCAACGTAATCAGCCAGACAACGATTAGGTCTGCGCACACCCTCTACAACTGGACGCTCGGATTGTTGACGCAAGTTATGCCAAACAAACAAAGGGTGCTCGCGTGCTTCATCGCTATATAAAACGATATCGTCGCCAACGGTATTAGCAGGATAGAAAGCCACTACTGCATCGGCTTGTAGCCATTGGCCTTTAATCAACTTATCGAGTAATGCTTGAGCATCTGCAAATACCTTACGAGCCTCTATGCCAACAACTTCATCATCCAGAATTGCTGGGAATTTACCTGCAAGGTCCCAAGTCTGAAAGAATGGTGTCCAGTCAATATATTTAGCAATATCGCTCAGTGCAAAGTTTTTAAATACACGACGGCCAATGAACTTCGGCTTCTCTGGAACATAAGCAGCCCAGTCGATCATCTCGCGATTCTTGCGCGCCGCTTCTAAAGAAATCGTTGGCGCCGCCTTCTTATTGGCATGCTGTTCACGAATACGTACATAGTCATCGCGCAAATCTTGAATAAATTTCTTGGCACTTTCATCAGACAGCAAGCTAGAAGCCACTGAAACTGAACGAGATGCGTCAGGCACATACACCACAGGGCCATCGTAGTGTGGGGCAATCTTTACCGCTGTATGAACGCGCGAAGTCGTTGCGCCACCAATCATCAGCGGAATTTGGCGTTCGCGGAACCAATCATCGCGTTGCATCTCTTGCGCAACATAAGTCATCTCTTCTAGCGAAGGTGTAATCAATCCAGATAAACCAACAATATCTGCATTCTCTTCTTTGGCACGCTTGAGAATCTCTGCACAAGGAACCATCACACCCATATTGGCTACTTCAAAGTTATTACATTGCAGAACAACAGTCACAATATTTTTACCGATATCGTGTACGTCGCCCTTCACGGTTGCCATGACAATCTTGCCCTTAGCTTTGGCTTCACCGCCTGCTGCAATATGTTGGCGCTTTTCTTCTTCGATATACGGAATCAAGATGGCAACTGCTTGCTTCATCACACGCGCACTCTTAACCACTTGAGGTAAGAACATCTTGCCCGCACCAAACAAGTCGCCCACGACATTCATACCATCCATCAGCGGGCCTTCAATGACCTCAATCGGCCTGCCGCCAGCGCCCATAATTTCTGCGCGCAACTCTTCGGTGTCTTCTTCAATAAAGGTAGTGATGCCATGCACTAGGGCATGCGTTAGACGCTCACGTACAGGGGCTTCACGCCACACTAGGTTCTCGACCTGCTTAGCGCCACCACCCTTAAATTGGTCAGCAATATCGAGCAATCGCTCGGTAGGTGTTTTGCCATCCTTTTCTTTAAAGCGATTGAGGACAACATCCTCAACACGCTCACGCAACTCAGGATCCAAATCAGCGTAAACACCCAACTGACCAGCGTTCACAATACCCATGTCCATGCCAGCCTGAATGGCGTGATACAAGAACACCGTATGAATCGCTTCGCGCACACGGTCATTACCGCGGAACGAGAAGCTCACGTTGGAAACGCCGCCGCTAACCTTAGCACCCGGTAGGTTTTCTTTAATCCAGCGGGTGGCATTAATAAAGTCGACCGCATAGTTGTCGTGCTCTTCAATGCCGGTAGCAATTGCAAAAATATTCGGATCAAAAATAATGTCTTCTGCTGGGAAGCCAATCTCGTTTACCAAGATCTCATAGCAGCGCTGACAGATCTCCGTCTTACGCTTAAAGGTATCGGCTTGCCCTACCTCATCAAAAGCCATCACTACAGAAGCAGCACCATAACGACGAATTAGACGTGCTTGTTTTCTAAAAGACTCTTCACCCTCTTTTAAGGAGATCGAGTTAACAATTGGCTTACCTTGAATACACTTCAGACCCGCTTCAATCACACTCCACTTGGAGGAGTCGATCATGATGGGAACGCGTGCAATATCAGGCTCAGAGGCGATCAAATTGAGGAAGCGTGTCATCGCCGCTTCAGAATCCAACATCGCTTCATCCATATTGATGTCGATGACTTGTGCGCCATTCTCAACCTGCTGACGCGCTACAACTAGCGCTTCATCAAATTGATTATTCAAAATCATTCTAGAAAATGCTTTGGAGCCAGTGACATTAGTGCGCTCCCCAATATTGACGAAGCCAACATCAGCAGTAACGTTAAATGGCTCAAGACCAGAAAGCTTCATTGCTGGCATCGCTTTTTTCTCTATCGTGCTCATGCTGATACCTCCGCATTCTCACGATAGAAAGCGCGTGGCTTCCGTTTGGCAACCGCATTAGCAATTGCGCGAATGTGATCAGGTGTCGTGCCGCAGCAGCCACCTACTAAATTAACCAAGCCATCTTTAGCAAAACCATCTACTAGGCTAGAAGTGATTTCTGGGGTCTCATCAAAGCCCGTATCACTCATCGGATTAGGCAAGCCCGCATTCGGGTAACAAGACACTGCCGCATCGCAAATTCTTGCTAGCTCTGCAATATAAGGGCGCATTAAAGCAGCACCTAATGCGCAGTTCAAACCAAAGGTGAGTGGCTTGATGTGACGCAAACTATTCCAGAAGGCCTCAACTGTTTGACCAGACAAAATACGGCCAGATGCATCGGTCACTGTTCCAGAAATCATTACCGGCAAACGCTCACCGGTCTCTTCAAAAAATTCATCGAGCGCAAACAATGCCGCTTTGGCATTGAGCGTATCGAAAATGGTTTCAACTAAAAATAAGTCGACGCCACCCGCAAACAATCCTTCAATCTGCTCACGATACGAAGCACGCAATGCATCAAAGGTTACATTGCGCGCACCTGGATCATTAACATCTGGTGAAATACTTGCCGTCTTTGGTGTAGGCCCAATCGCACCCGCAGCAAAACGCGGTCTTTCTGGGGTGCTGTATTTTTCACAAGCTGCGCGCGCTAATCTGGCGGAGACTTCATTCATCTCGTGTGCCAAGCCGGCCATTTTGTAATCTTCTTGAGCGACTGAGGTGGCACCGAAAGTATTAGTTTCAATAATGTCTGCGCCAGCATCCAAATACTGCTCATGGATCTTGCTAATAATTTGTGGTTGCGTCAGAACTAGCAGCTCGTTGTTGCCTTTGATGTCGCCGGGATGATCGGCAAATCGGGTATTTTCCGGCAAACCGCGATAGTCAGCCTCGGTTAACTTGTATTGCTGAATCATGGTGCCCATGGCGCCATCCAAAATCAGGATGCGCTGCTTTAATAGCTCGGGAAGCTTTTGACCGCGGGTATAGGGCTGGGACAAACCATTAGATTGCATTGTTAAACCGGGGATAATCTCTAGAATCCCTTATTCTATTGGAAAAGCCACTTTTCATTTACCCCGGAGCCCCTATGTTTGGAACCATTCCAGAATTCAATCAAAGCCTAGATATGTTTAAAACCATGTGGGGGCAAGGTGCCGCAGGTCAGGCTGGGCAGTTCCCCTTTACGGCAGACGCCTCTAAGGCTGCTGGTGGCTTTGCTTCAGCTTTTCCTGGCTTGGATGTAGATGAGCTAGAAAAGCGCATTAAAGACCTTAAAAGCGTTGAAAACTGGCTCAATTTGAACCTCAACATCCTCAAATCGACTATTCAGGGTCTTGAAGTTCAACATGCCACCATGATGGCGCTCAAATCCTTTGGTGATGCTGTCTCAGCAGCCGGCTCTGCGGCCAGCTCAACAAGCGCCCCCAAAGAAGAATCTAAGACCAAAACGACTAGTGCTAAACCACGGAAAACCGCAACACGCCGTCCTCGCAAAGCTGGCGACGCAACTTTCCTCGACGAAGTAGGTAATTCAGATGAGCAATAGCCTCACCCATTGCAAATGTGAGTTGATGAATATCTAATTCACGTTTAAACAAGACCGGCACAATCTCTCTAGCATGTGCCGGTTTTTTACATGCGGCCAAAGTATCCGCCAAGCGATCATCATGATGCGCTTTGAGTTGCGCAACACGCGGCCTAATTCCAGTAAATGGTTTGCCGTGTGAAGGAAGCACCAATGCATCCTCAGGCAACGCTAAATATTTTTCAATAGATTCAAGATATAAGCCTAGCGGATCTGCATCTGGGTCAGCATCATAAACACTCACGTTAGTAGAAATGCGGGGCAACAACATATCCCCAGAAATCAACACCCCAAGATCTTTACAAAACAGCGAAGCATGCTCAGGCGCATGCCCATAACCCATAATGACTTGCCACGTACGACCACCTATTGCAATTAATTCACCATCAATAATGCGGCGATATTGACGAGTCACTCCAGGAACCATATTGCTGTAGTAATTGGAGCGCCCGCGAATTTTTTCTAAATCTTCTGAGCCCGTTAAACCATGTCTTTGAAAGTGATCTGCAGAACCACCACTACCAGCACGTGAACCAACCGCAGCACCACCCTCTTTGCAACTTAACCATTGGGCAGTTAAATAATCTGTCATGGAAATCCACATAGGGACATGCCATTTTTCACAGAGCCATTGCGAAAGACCCACATGGTCAGGATGCATATGCGTCACTATCACGCGCAAGACTGGTAAGCCGTCAAGCTGAGTAGCAAACACCTGCTCCCATGAGGCTCTTGTCTCATCATTAGCAATACCGCAGTCCACAATCGTCCAACCCGCAACATGATCAATTTCATCACGCAGCAGCCAAAGATTGATGTGATCTAAAGCAAAGGGCAGGCGCATTCTGATCCAGCGAACACCCGGCGCAACCTCTATGCTGCTACCCACTTCCGGAAGAGCGTCTCCTAAGGGATAATGAATTGCAGCTTCAGCGCTTGCTTTGTTTTGAGTATTCATGGCTTAGTGTTATTGATTGATTTTTTTACTTCTAGGTTTGCTTTGACAACAGTTCCATCGCCTTGCATTAATTGGTGTGACATTAATCCTGAAAATGGCTACTGTCGTGGCTGCTATCGTACCTTGACTGAAATTGCTGATTGGTCAGATCTTACGAATCCTGAGAAGCTTGAGGTTTGGACGCAACTTCCAAGTCGCAAACCCCAAGCACCGCAGTAATACCAATCTTTATTTCTTTTTCATTTATTGACGTCGACAATCAACCGTCCACGTACATTACCTGCCATTAATTCTTGCGCGTATTTGATCGACTCCTCAAGCGTGATCTCATGAGAGATTTCATCTAAGGTTTTCAGATCTACTAACTGACTCAATTGCTCATAGGCAGCAATGCGTTTTGCACGTGGCACAGTCACACTATTAATGCCGTACAAAGTCACTCCGCGCAAAATAAATGGTGCAACACTTGAAGGAAAATCCATGCCTTGAGCCAGTCCACAAGCAGCAACTGCACCATCGCTCTTGGTCTGTGCACAAGCATTAGCCAAAGTATGGCTACCTACGCTATCAACTACTGCAGCCCAACGCTCTTTTGCCAATGGCTTGCCAGGAGCAGATAAGGTAGCGCGATCAATTACTTCAGTTGCACCCAATTTCTTTAGGTAATCCGCTTCAGCCATACGGCCAGTACTCGCGACAACAGTAAACCCTAGCTTGCTGAGAAGGGTGATGGCAAAGCTGCCAACCCCGCCTGCAGCACCGGTGACCAAAACCTCACCATCACTTGGCTTAAGCCCATGCTTTTGTAGCGCCATGACGCAGAGCATGGCGGTATAACCTGCGGTGCCAATGGCTAATGCTTGTTTAGCAGTAAACCCCTTGGGCAGCGGAATCAACCAATCGGCCTTCACACGGGCCTGCTGGCCTAAGCCACCCCAATGCCCTTCCCCAACTCCCCAGCCGTTGAGAAGCACCATATCGCCAGTCTTGAAGTCGGAACTGGTGCTCTCCATTACTTCACCAGCAAAATCGATGCCAGGCACCATTGGGAAGCTGCGAACCACCGGGCCTTTGCCGGTGATAGCCAGGCCATCCTTGTAATTGAGGGTGGAATAAAGGACCTTTACGCGAACATCGCCTTCTGGGAGCTTGGCCTCATCGACTTGGGCTAATTCTGCGCGATACCCTTGATCATCCTTATTTACCAATATTGCTTTAAACATGTCTCTTCCTTTTAGAACGAGGTATTTCCCCGCAGCAATTGCTTAATAGGTTTATCCTAACGAGCATTGCTGATTATGGAGGTTTCCATGAAAAAAATTCTACTATTAACTACGATTTCTGGCTTGGCGCTATCTGGCTGCTATTCCACCCAAATTAATATGTCCATGGGTAATATGCGCCTGATCACCTCTAGCGCTGCACCACAGGATGTCATGGACTTTGCTACTAAGACCTGTAAAGATGATTTCTATGAAGGCGCCAGCTTTCTATCCAAGGCAGGCAAAGAATATCGCTTCAAGTGCGTAAAAGCTGAAGAGAATGAGGTTTTAAATCCCATTCCCGGCACAACACTGACCGCTACAGCAAAAGCTGAAGCTAAATAAGCAAAGACTAATGACCCCATTTACTTCACAAGAGTTACGTAAAGGTTTCGCATCATTTGCAACTGGGGTCACTGTTATCACTTGCCTAGATGAGGAAAATAATTCTCATGGCATTACGATCAGCTCCTTCAACACCGTCTCACTCGAGCCGCCACTTATTCTTTGGAGCCTCAAGAAGCATTCACGTCTGATGCCTTGGGTTGAGCTTGGCAAGAAACATTTGATTCATGTACTAGAGCGCTCGCAAGAGAATTTGGCAATGCATTTCGCTAATGTGAAGACCGATCAATTCAAGGGAATTGATCACAAGCTAGCTGCTAGCGGACTTACGCAGATTGATCATTGTGTAGCTTATTACGAATGTGAAACTGTTTGTGTTCATATTGGCGGTGATCACAACATCATTGTTGCCAAAGTGATTAACTTAAAAAATCATCCTGAACGAGAGCCCCTCATTTTTGCGCGCAGCCAATTTGTTGGCCTCGATTTCACAGAAACTAAAGCTAGCTAATACCAACTCATCTTTGCAAGGAAATGCCATGATGCGTTTATGGGGTCGTAAAAGTTCTATTAACGTTCAAAAAGTATTGTGGTGCCTTGCTGAGCTTGGATTAAAGGAAGGCAAAAAATTTGAGCGCATCGATGCTGGCCTACAATTTGGTATCAATAACACTCCAGAGTTTTTAAATCTCAACCCAAATGGCTTAGTACCTACACTGGAAGATGGTGAAGTGGTACTTTGGGAATCCAATACCATCATGCGCTACTTAGCCCGTCAGCATGATCAGGCTGGGCGCTTTACAGCAGACATTAAGACTCAGTACGAATCCGAGAAATGGATGGATTGGCAATTGGGCACAATGTGGCCAGCGCTGCGCATAGCATTTCTGGGTCTCACCAGAACACCAGAGGCAGAGCGTCAATACGAATCGATTCTCAAGGGATACCAAGAAACTAATCGGCTGCTTGGATTGCTAGATCAAACATTGTCCAAGCAAAGCTATTGTGCAGGCAATCAATTTCAGACTGGAGATATTGTTCTAGCTCTGTGTGTCAGCCGTTGGATTCTTCTAAATCAGACCTTCCCAAAGCACACTGGCGAGCGTGCACCCCTTAAGAATATCGATGCCTGGATGCAACGCCTAGAAAATGAAACTTGCTTTAACGATATTGTTGAAAAAGAACTCAATATCGTTAAATAGTTTTTCTGTCTTTCATTTTTACTGCTGCTTAAATTTCTTGGCATGGTGATCGGCACCAATAAATAAGTACATTGCTGGCACTACAAAGAGTGTAAACAGCGTACCAATTGATAGGCCAGTGAAAATGACAATGCCCATGGATTTGCGTCCTGCGGCACCCGCGCCAGAAGCAATCACCAAAGGTAATACACCTAAAACCATTGCTGCAGTTGTCATCAAAATCGGGCGCAAACGAACGCTACTTGCTTCAACGATGGCATCGAGCTTACTGCGCCCCGCTTCCTGAAGTTCATTCGCAAACTCCACGATCAAAATACCGTGCTTACTAATCAAGCCCATGAGTGTGACTAGACCAACTTGGGTGTAGACGTTTAAGGTCGTGAATCCCAAATTAATAAATATCAAGGCGCCAAATAAGGCTAGCGGCACAGAAACCAAAATTACAATCGGATCGCGGAAACTTTCAAACTGTGCCGCAAGCACCAAGAACACAATCAGAATCGCAAAGAACATGGTGACCAAGAATCCACCAGATTCAGCCATAAATTGGCGTGACGGGCCTGCGTAGTCCATGGTGTAACCGTTCGGCGCAACCTCTTTCAGAGTCTGACGCATGTACTCCAATAAATCCGCTTGCGAAATAAATGGTGTGCTTACACCCGAGATGGTTGCTGAATTTAATTGCTGGAAATGATTAATAGACTGCGGCACCACTCTTTGTTTAATCGTTGCGATAGTGCGCGCTTGAACCATCGCGCCACTTGGCGTACGAATGTAGTAATCCAATATTTGATCTGGATTGAGACGATCCACTTGCTTTACTTGTGGAATCACACGATAAGAGCGTCCGGCTACTGAGAAGTAATTTACATATCCACCGCCTAAAGCAGCAGATAAGGCTGAACCGACTTGTTGCTGAGTCATACCTAGGGCAGCAACTTTTTCTCGATCAATCTCTAAAACATCTTGTGGCTTATCAATCTTAAGATCAGAATCCACGAAGAAAAAATTGCCACTGCGGCGCGCTTTATCAAGCACTGCTTGTGAGACTTCATTTAACGCTGCATAAGATTCTGTTGTATTAATAACAACCTGCACAGGCAAGCCTTGTGCTCCTGGTAAGGCTGGAAACTGGAAGGCGGCAACGCGTGCGCCAGCAATGGAGTTCCACTTTTGCTGCATATCTTCTTGGAACTTGGTTGCATTACGACTGCGCTCACTCCAGTCTTTCAGCAAGATACCGCCAAAGCTCGAAGTTGGGCTCGTGATCTGGAAAGCCTGTTCGTACTCTGGTTCTGCAGCTGCAATTGCGTAGATTTGATCTGCATAGGTCTGCATTTGCGTCACCGTACTATTAGGAGGTCCTGATGCTTGCATCAAAACAATGCCTTGGTCTTCGGTTGGCGCCAATTCAGCACGCGCAGTTGAATATAAATAAGCTACGCCACCTAGCAAGATAACTCCCATCACGATGATGACCTGCCAAGTGCTTAGCAAGTCACGCAGTGTAGTTTGATAGCTGTGATGCACCTTCTCAAATATGCGATCAATCTTCTGCACAAAAGGTGACGCCTCTTGCTCTTCTGTAAAGATACGAGAACACATCATGGGCGAGAGTGTTAAGGCAATTAATCCTGAAACAGCTACAGCGCTAGCCAAAGTAAAGGCAAACTCAGTAAACAGTGCGCCCGTCAGACCGCCCTGAAAGCCAATCGGGATATACACTGCAATCAGCACTACCGTCATTGCCAAAATAGGACCGCCTAATTCGCGAGCAGCAATTAAAGATGCCTCTAGTGGTGACTTACCTTCTTTCATGTGACGATCAACGTTTTCCACCACGATGATGGCGTCGTCCACTACCAACCCAATTGCCAAGACCAGAGCGAGAAGTGTAAGCAAATTAATTGAATAACCCAGCACTTGCATGAGGAAGAAAGTGCCAATGAGCGATAAAGGCATTGCAATTACTGGAACAGCAACCGCACGAGCACTACCCAAGAAAAGGTAGATCACCACAGTCACAATCACCAAGGCCTCTATTAAAGTAGTTACCACTTCATCAATGGAGCTGGTAATAAATTTAGTAGAGTCATAAACAATCTTGCCCGTCATGCCAATGGGTAATTGCTTCTGAATATCTGGCACCACATCCCGAACACGTTGCGCCACATCTAATAGATTGGCCTGCGGAGCAACCTTAATGGCAATAAACACCGACTTCTTACCGCTAAAGGCAACGTTCGTGTTGTAGTCCTCAGAACCCATAGTGACATTGGCCACTTGGTCTAAGTACACAATATTCACGCCATCTTTTTTAATGACTAATTTGCGAAACTCATCCAGAGTATGTAAGTCGGTACCGGCAACCAAGTCGACCGAGACCATTTCGCCTTTAGTGCTTCCAACTGCTGATAAGTAGTTGTTGGCTGACATGGCACTATAAACATCATCGGCGCCCACACCAAGACCGGCCATCTTCTCTCGATCCAACCAGGCACGTAAGGCGAATTTACGTCCACCAGTGATCTCTGCATTCTGAACCCCTTCAACAGAATCCAGCTTTGGCTTTACAACACGCAATAAATAGTCAGTGATGGCATTGTTGGGGATGTCATCACTATAGAAACCCATATACATCGCAGCAGTAGATTGGCCAACCTGTACTGTCAAGATAGGTTGCTGTGCCTGCGGTGGCAACTGATTTTTTACCGCACTAATTTGAGTCTGTATCTGCGTTAATGCCGCGTTTGAGTCATAGTTCAACTTCAAAGTTGCAGTAATAGTGGAGACTCCACTCACGCTGGCAGAAGATAAGTAATCAATACCTTGCGCCTGAGCTATAGATGCCTCAAGAGGCTGAGTAATAAACCCAGCAATCGTTTCAGGATCAGCACCATAGTATGCCGTAGTGATGGTCACAACCGCATTTTGCGTTTGCGGATATTGATTTACAGGCAAAGAACCAATTGCCTTCAAACCAAAAATCAATACAAGAGCACTCACTACCATGGAGAGCACTGGTCTGCGGATGAATATGTCAGTCCAATTCATCTGCTATTTATTCCTGCGGCTTTGGATCAGGTGAGTTAGCTGGCTGCACCTTGTTATTAATAATTAGTGGTGTGCCATTCTTGAGCTTCAGCTGACCGCTAGTAACCACCGTTGCGCCTTCATCAACACCCTTCAAAATGGCCACTTGATCACCACGAGTTAATCCAGTCGTTACAAATACCTGTTGTGCCTCAAGGGCTGGATTGCCTTGCTTATCTTTCTTGCCAGTAGGTTTAGCAATAAAGATGGTCGAACCATACGGGTTATAAGTAACTGCCGTCTGAGGTAGGGTCAGGTATTTCACTTGATCACCCAGCTTGATATTCACATTAGCAAACATGCCCGGCAGAATTTTCTTATCCGGATTAGCGAGTTGCGCCTCAACCTGAATATTGCGGGTATTGGTATCAACCTTTGGACTAACAGCAGTAATCTTGCCTGTAAAACTCGCATCCTTAAATGCATCTGTGGTCACAACAACCTCCTGCCCAACCTGAATGAGTTCAGCATTGTTTTGCGGTAAGTTGAAATCTACAAAAATAGGATCTAAGGTTTGTAACGTTAGCAGCTTATCGCCAGGATTTACATACTGTCCTGGATTGATAGAAACAATACCTACCCGGCCACTAAATGGCGCTTTGAGATTTTTCTTGGCCACTAAAGCAGTTTGCTGCTCAACCTGCGCTTGTTTTGATTTGGAATCAGCAGCGCTCGTATCAAATACATTCTTACTAATTGCCTGAATTGCTAACTGCTGTCTATCACGCTCATTAATGACTTTAGCTAGATCGGCCACTGCCTTTAAAGAGTTCAACTGGGCTACATCAGATGCATCATTTAATTTAATGAGGAGTTCGCCTTCTTTAACGTCTTGACCTGACTTAATAGGCACAGTCTGTACTAAACCGCCAATCTCCGTGCTGAGCTCAACACCCCTAAATGCACGCACATTACCAACGCTAGTTAACTTAGGCTGCCATTCTGTATTTGCAATCACCATGGTGGATACCGTTGCAGGAGGCAATCCCATGCCCGCGATGAAATGCTTAATCATGAAAGTCTTGAGCTGATTGAAAGCGAAGATCAATCCCAATAATAAAAATACACCGCAAAGCATGATGGTCATACGGCGCTGCAAGGGCTCCATTGCCATGAGCTTTTCATGGGCCTTGGTACCGCGCCATTTCTGACCCATGCGCGCCCAAAAGGCTTTGGTCTTTTCCCAAAGAGCAATTGCTCTCTCACGCAATTTCCATTTAATTGCTTTACGTTGCATCCATGCCCACAAGGCAAGAACCAAAGCAATGAGCTTGTTCTTAATTTGTTCCAGAAGTTTCATTTTGATCTTTGTTCGCTATGTCTTTTGGTTTAAAAGCAGGGCCCTCACGATTCCACCAGCCACCACCTAATGCTGCAAATAAAGCTGCGGTATCTGAGAAGCGGGTTGCTTGTGCTGCAACTGATTTCACTTTTGCTTGCTGATACTGATTTTGGTAATAGAGCACTGCTAAATAACTGGCTGTACCGAGTTTGTACTGTTGCTGCACTAAATCCAGAGTTTCGTAGGCATAACGCTCTGCGTCCGATGCTGCCTTGAGTGCTTGCGCACCAGTCTCTAATGCGCGCAATGCATTGGCTACTTCTTGGAATGCATTTAAGACAGTTGCTTGGTATTGAAAAGCAGCTTGCTCATAATTAGCAATCGCACCACGACGCTGTGCCAAAAGCTGACCACCCTGAAACAATGGCTGCAAGATGCCTCCACCCAAAGTCCATAACGCAGAGTTCGGACCAAACAGTCCATTGGATGTCAGTGCGGCAGCACCAATAGATCCCGTGATATTAAATTGCGGCAATAAGTTCGCCGTTGCTACACCTACGAAAGCATTTTGAGCTTTTAACTGGGCTTCAGCCGCCCGCACATCAGGACGTTGCCGTACTAGGCTGGAAGGTACCGATAGAGGTAGCTTCTCTGGCAAATGCAAATTGGCCAAATCAAACTTGGCAATATTGGCATTGCTGGGAATCTCACCTACTAGCACTGCTAATTGATTGCGCGCAAATGCCAGATTTCGTTCGTAATTAAAAAGATCCACTTGAGAGTTCGATACCAAGGTTCGCTGGGATGTGACGTCTACCTTAGAAACTGTACCAATGACTAACTGCTTCTCAGTTACTTCGGCAAGATTCGTTTGAGCTTTTAGGATTTCTTCTGTAGCTTGCATCTGCGCTCGCAGTGCGGCCTCTTTAACAGCGCTCGTCACTACATTAGCTGTTAGTGAAAGATAAGCACCCTCTAATTGAAACTGCGCAACCTCTGCTTGTGCGCGCGCACCCTCAACTGCTCTCCGAGCTCCACCAAAAACATCCAACTTATATGTTACGTTGACTGTAGCGTTGTACAAGTTATAGGTATCAGTCCCATAATTCATGCCGTAGACGGCAGATGGCTGCTTCTGTCTTATGGCGTTTGCACCAACACCAATTGCTGGAAAATATTGGCCGCCAATCTGTGCATTGGCATTTTCTTGGGCAGCACGCAATGCTGCATCAGCTGCACCTAAATTTGGATTTTGCTCAAGCGCTTTTTTAATCAGCGCATCAAGCTCAGGAGATTTATAAAGTTCCCACCACTGCGCTTCTATATCTGCGCCCTCAACAAACTCTTGATCGGTGCCACCTGGCACTCCAGGTGCCGTGGTGAGTTTCTTAGCGACAGGGGTTTCTGTATAGGAAGAGGTCTTAGGTGCTTTAGGTTGCTTGAAGTCTGGGCCGACTGCGCATGCAGAGAGAGCTAGCGCACAAATTAGCGGAAGCAATTTCAAACCTGAAAGACGGGGCATCGATAGAAACATGGGTTGCAACAAATATCCTCTTTTACAAGAGTTATTTGAACACAGAAATGCAATCAGGGCTTCGTAAAGCCCTGATTTATCTGCTGAATTTTTTTCATACCTTTAGATGAATGTCAAACAGGCGAAAAATTATTCGACCGTAACGCTCTTTGCCAGATTTCTGGGCTTATCAACGTCTGTACCACGCGCACAGGCTGTGTGATAAGCCAACAGTTGAAGAGGTACTACATGAAGGATAGGTGAGAGGTTGCCATAGTGCTCAGGCAGCTTGATGACATTGATGCCGTCGCTGCTAGAGATATGGGTATCTTGATCAGCAAAAACATATAACTTGCCACCGCGTGCTTTGACTTCTTGCATATTGGATTTAAGCTTCTCCAATAAGACGTCATTTGGCGCAACGGTAACAACCGGCATCTTGTCTGTAACTAGAGCAAGCGGACCATGCTTTAACTCACCTGCTGGATAAGCTTCAGCATGAATATAAGAAATCTCTTTGAGTTTTAATGCGCCTTCAAGTGCAATTGGGTAGTGCATTCCACGACCAAGGAATAGGGCATTTTCACACTTAGAAAAAGCATCACTCCAGGCAATGATTTGTGGCTCAAGCGCTAGTACTGCATGAAGCGCTTTCGGTAGGTGACGTAAGTCACGAAGTAACTCTTTTTCTTTTTCAGGAGAAATTTTGCCATCGCGCTTAGCAATCGAAACCGCTAAGAGATAGAGCGCTAAAAGCTGCGTAGTAAATGCCTTTGTTGAAGCCACTCCAATTTCAGCACCAGCCTTGGTCAAGAAATGCCAATCGGTTTCACGAACCATTGCGCTACTGGCTACGTTACAAATTGCTAATGTGAACCGGTGACCTAAACCCTTGGCATGACGTAATGCTGCCAAAGTATCTGCCGTCTCACCAGATTGTGAAACCACCACAATGAGTGTTTTTGGATTGGGTACAGTGGTGCGGTAGCGATACTCACTCGCAATTTCTACTTGAGTTGGAATACCAGCAATATCTTCTAGCCAATATTTAGCAACACATGCGGAGTAATAACTTGTGCCGCATGCCAATATTAAAATCTGCTCAAAAGCTTTCCAATCTTCTGGCTTTGCTTCAAATAGCTCAGGACCAAAGTCGGCGATATTAGCAAGCGTGTCGCCAATTGCCCTGGGCTGCTCAAAAATTTCTTTTTGCATGTAATGCTGATAAGGGCCGAGATCAACTGAGTCAGCTTGTGCTGGCATAGGCTTCAGATTTCTTTGAGCGACCTTACCAGCTTGATCAACTATATCAACGGAATCAGCCTTGAGAACAGCAACATCACCCTCTTCCAAATACATCATGGAATGAGCGCGTCCTGCCAATGCCAAAGCATCAGAAGCCAAAAAGTGCTCATGATCGCCAATGGCAACCACTAGAGGAGAACCAACACGAGCGCCCACTAAAGTACTCGGGTTATCTTGAGAGATAACGCCAATAGCGTATGCGCCATGTAATTTAGGAAGCGCCGCTCTTACCGATGCCGCAATATCTTTTTGACCACTAGCCACATATTGCTGGTGAATTAAATGGGCGATAACTTCAGTATCTGTTTCAGAAGTAAATACATATCCAGCGGCTTTTAAATCTGAACGCAGAACTTCATAATTCTCAATAATGCCGTTATGAACAACAGCGACCAAATCATTGGAAATATGAGGATGGGCATTTTGGGTATCTGGCTTGCCGTGAGTAGCCCAACGTGTATGCGCAATGCCCAAGGTGCCAAAGAAATCTTTGCCTTGCTCGGCCAACTCAGAAACACGTGCAGTGGTGCGGGCACGCTCGATTGGGTGCTTAGCATCATCGCCATTAATCAGAGCAAAGCCACAAGAGTCATAGCCGCGATACTCTAAGCGACGCAAGCCCTCAACCAAAACATCAACAATATTTTTTTGGGAGGCCGCGCCAACAATACCGCACATTATTTTTTACCCTTTGCAGTTTTCTTAATCGTCTTCTTGACGGCCTTCTTCACAGCTGTCTTTACGGTTACTTTTTTAGGGCTTGCTTTCTTGGCAGCAACTTTTTTGACTGGTTTCTTTTCTTGCTTGACAGGGCGCTGCCACTGCAAGGAAATTTGTTTCGCTCTGGATACTGTGAGCTGATTGGCAGGCGCATCTTTAGTCAGAGTTGTACCAGCCCCCAATGTGGCACCACGACCAACGCGCACTGGTGCAACCAATTGAGTATCCGAACCAATGAAAACGTCATCTTCAATAATGGTCTGGTGTTTGTTAACGCCATCGAAGTTGCAAGTAATGGTGCCGGCACCAATATTGACTCGTGAGCCAACAATAGAGTCGCCAACATAAGCCAAATGATTTGCTTTGCTATTAGCAGCAATTTTGCTGTTCTTCACTTCTACGAAATTACCAATATGCACATCGTTTGATAAATCTGCGCCAGGACGCAAACGAGCATAAGGGCCAATTAATGATTGATTACCCACTTTTGCGCCGTCCACATGGCTATATGCATGAATAGAAACGCCTTTACCAATCACGCTATTGCGAATGACGCAATATGGCCCAATCTTTGTGCCCGCATCTAATGTGACACAACCTTCGAATACGCACCCCACATCAATAGACACATCAGTGCCGCACTCTAAGGTGCCACGTACATCAATACGCGCAGGATCAGCAAGGGATACACCTGCATCCATTAATTGATTGGCAATATTAAGTTGGTGCACACGCTCTAGTGCAGCGAGTTGATCACGACTATTGACACCAATCGTCTCGAACTCATCATCAGCTTGCGTTGTGCGAATCGGCACGCCGTCTTTAACAGCCATGGCAATCACATCAGTCAAGTAGTACTCGCCTTGTGCATTGCTGGCACGTAAAGACTTAAGCCATTTCTTCAATGAGTTCGTTGGCAATACCATGATGCCGGTATTAATTTCTTGAATCGACTTTTGCGCTGGCGTCGCATCCTTCTCTTCGACGATCTCTTTCACAGAACCATCTGCATCACGAACAATCCGGCCGTATCCAGTTGGATTGACAAGGTTTTGCGTGAGGAGCGCAAGTGCACTGTCTTGACCGCGTACACCATCAGCTAACTTTGCTAATTTGGCTAGCGTCTTTTTTGTAGTAAGGGGAACATCGCCATATAAAACTAAAGTTGGCTCTTGAACATCTAATTTAGGCAGGGCTTGCAATAGCGCGTGACCCGTTCCTTTTTGTTCTGCTTGCAGCGCAGTGCTTACTTTGCCAAAGCTTGGATCTTCCTTGCTTGCATTTAGCAAGAATGTTTTTACATCTGCTGCGCCATGACCAATCACTACTACGGGGCCAGATTTAGCCTTCTTATCCTGTAGTGAAAGAGCGGTATTGAGAACGTGTTGGAGCAGGGGTTTTCCTGCGAGAGTTTGCAGTACCTTGGGGAGGGCGGATTTCATCCGCTTTCCTTGCCCAGCAGCCAAAATGACGATATTCATAAAGGGGGATTATAAGTCCCCTGAATCATGGTTCCACAGGCTAATTCATCCAATTCAGCCTCATCTATTGCCCTGTCGCCAGAAGATCTAGCAGCAATCCCTGCCAACTCGGTGGAAATCTCCAAGTTTTTGAAATCAAAGGCTTCGCCATCCATCAAATGAGATGGAACGATGTGATGCATCGAGCGAAATAAGTTCTCTACCCGTCCTGGATGCTTCTTTTCCCAATCACGCAACATTTCTTTCATGACCTGACGCTGCAAATTGGGCTGACTTCCACATAAATCACAAGGAATAATCGGGAAGTTCATATCTGCCGCATAACGTTCAAGCAGCTTCTCAGGGACATATGCCAAGGGGCGAATCACGATATGTTTGCCATCATCTGAGCGCAACTTGGGCGGCATCCCTTTTAGCTTGCCCGCATAAAACATATTGAGCATCAAGGTTTCTAGAATGTCATCACGGTGATGGCCTAAAGCAATCTTCGTTGCGCCCAACTCATCTGCAACACGATACAAAATGCCTCGGCGCAAGCGTGAGCACAATCCACAAGTGGTTTTACCCTCAGGAATCACACGCTTCACAATGCTATATGTATCTTGCTCTTCAATGTGATACTGAACACCTAAACTCTTCAAATAATTAGGCAAGATTTCGGCGGGGAAATTAGGCTGCTTCTGATCCAAGTTCACTGCAACAATTTCAAAATTGATTGGCGCGCGCTCACGCAGCTTCATCAGAATATCGAGCATGGCGTAACTATCTTTACCACCCGAAACACATACCATGACCTTATCGCTCTCTTCGATCATGCCAAAGTCTCCAATGGCCTGACCTACCAAGCGGCAGAGTTTCTTCTCTAGCTTGTTTTCTTCAAAGACAACTTTACGAATATCGCCCATAAGAGTTCTTTTCTAAATTCTATTTAAGAAGTCTTGATACGGAATACTTCAACACCCACCGAATGACAGTCTGGATAGACATCTGGCTTAGCCGTGCTTACACGCGCAGCCAATACCTTTGAGTGCAACAACATTGCCGTCACGATGTCATCGCAAAAGGTTTCCTGTAAATGAATATGTCCCTGAGAGGCCCGAGCCTTAATGGTTTCACGCATGAAGTCGTAATCCACTACTTCATCCAACTGATCGTTAGTTGGCGTATTCATATCAAGGGGAATATATAAGTCCACATTGAGGATGACGCGCTGCTCTGCTTTTTTCTCAAAGTCATGAACTCCGATGTTGATATAAATCTCATAGTCCCGGAGAAATAAACGGCGACAGTCAACAAGAGCGGGATGAGAAAGAATGGCGTGCATGTATATTTGCTTTTTAAAAATACTTAATTGGTTTTGAACATCACATCACGTGATGATGGTAATAAATGTTGCCCACCGTCCACATATAAGGTGGTTCCGGTGATGGCGCTAGAGTCCGCCAAAAATACGGCTGCCTTTGCAATATCTGCAGGCGATGAGGATCTACCTAGCGGCGTCATTTGATGGGCCTTGGAAAAACCATCCATTGTTTGATCGCCTGATGGCAAAGAGATTCCGGGTGCTAATCCGACTACGCGCAGATGAGGCGCAAAATCCATTGCCAATAGTTCAACCGAAGAAAGTAACGCTGCCTTAGACAATGTGTAAGACAAATAATCTGGATTAGGGTTAATCAACTTTTGATCTAGCAGTTGAATTACTACTGGAATGACGCCGAGTGTATTTGGCTTACTTTTTTGAAACTCAAACATCAGCTGAGACAGCAAAATTGGCGCAGTTAAATTGACCTGCATATGGTCTTGCAAACTTTTTCCACTTAACGGGGTACTCGAATTCGCACGGTCATATTCAAAAATAGACGCGCTATTAACTAAGCAGGCCAAATTAGGGAATGCCTTGCTGACAGCCAAGAAAAGATCTTTAGTGGCAGCCTCATCAGCCAAGTCTGCTTGGAAAGCTTGGGCTTTCACACCCATCATTTTGATTTCTCTGATGGTTTCTTGGGCCTCTTGCTCGGATCGCCCATAATGAACGGCAACATCCCAGCCCTGACGGGCAAACTGCAAGGCAATTTCTCGGCCCAGGCGCTTGGCGGCGCCAGTCACTAAAACTGCTTTTCCTTGCTGGGATGGGGGCGTTGAACTAGGGTTCAATTAAATTCTCTTAGACTAGCGAGCTATGGATATTACCTTGACCAGCCTTGAAACGGAGCATAGTGCCCTTCTAAAGGCCAAAATAGCCTCTCAAATCGCCTTAAAGGGCGGCTGGCTGCCATTCTCTCGCTATATGGAGATGGCTTTATATGAGCCAGGAATGGGCTATTACAGCGCTGGCGCTCACAAACTCGGGGCTGGTGGCGACTTTACTACCGCCCCTGAATTAAGCCCTCTCTTTGGCGCAGCCATTTGCTCAACTCTCCTACCTGTACTTGAGGGGCTCAAGGAAAAAGGTCTGCCCACTCAAATCTTGGAGTTTGGCGCTGGGACAGGCAAGCTTGCTACCTCAATACTTACCCGCCTGAATGACCTTGGCTTTCATTTGGATCGTTACGACATTATCGAAATTTCGCCAGACTTAGCGCAGCGACAACAAGAAAGAATTAGAAATACTGTTGAACAACTCGATCTTAAGACCCCATGCAATTGGTTAACGGGGTTACCTGAGAATTTCAAAGGCATCATTCTGGCCAACGAAGTGATTGATGCCATTCCTTGTGATGCCATCATTTATCAAAATGGATTTTGGTATTGGTACGGTGTTGCATTTGAGAATGACAAACTGATCTGGAAAGTAGGCTCTCCAGTCGAACAACAATTACTTCCTGAAAGCCTTCTCAGCGGCAACTTCTCAGAAGGTTATGTCACTGAACTACACACGCCAGCAAACGCCTGGATGCAACAAATTGCAAAACATTTAGATGCTGGCCTATTCCTCACGTTTGACTATGGATTTCCTGAGAGCGAGTACTATCACCCGCAAAGGCTTGGGGGCACTTTAATGGCTCACCATCGCCATCATGCGATTCAAGATCCATTTCATCTACCCGGTCTTTGCGACTTAACAACGCACGTTGAATGGTCCCAAATTGCTCGTAGCGCGTTGGCTGAAAATGTGGATGATGTATACCTTACCAACCAGGCTGCATATCTATTAGATGCTGGCATTGGTGATATTGCTTTAGAAATTGGCGACCCAAGTGATCCAGAAACCTTCCTGCCGATCTCCAATTCTTTGCAAAAATTATTGTCTGAAGCAGAGATGGGCGAGCTCTTTAAAGCTTTTGCATTTTCAAAGAAATTAGAAAGTTTGCTGCCGGGATATGTACTCGAAGATCTGCCGGGTCTACGCGGCAGAAATAGGCTGTAGACGCTTGTTTTAAGAAGCTAGAGCCATAGTAATTGCAGACAACCTGGCAGACTCAAATGCGCTGCCAATCCGCTCGCCGTTGGATCGATCTTCTGCAGCTACGCCAGCAATAATTTCGGCTGTATTGATGGCTTGAGTAGTACGCATTGCATTGATCAAAGGGGAAACAGGCATTACCAATTTATCCGCAAGATTCAAAAGTGCTTGTGCTCGATCTGGCTTACGCCAAACATCTGCACGGTTGAACCAATTCAAAACGTCTACCGCCTGATAAGAGGCATTGGGATACTTGTTTATTAAGAACCTAAGATCACTAAATATTTCACTGAAATCTCGTACATCAATTGGCATGCGTACACATTCAGCCCATGAACGAATTTCATTTGCAGGTAAATTCATTAGCGTAATTGCGCAGCGCTCTTCAATACTATTTCCAGCTAAGGAAAAATACGCGATGAGCTCTTCACGAAACGACTCTTCAGACAGTTGGGTGGTCAATGAAGGCGCCAATATCGTTCTGGCTGCGTCAGCATCCAATAAGACTTGAAATAAGCGCATCGGCTTAGCAGCAACTAAGCCCCTGGCTAATTCTTGCCAAATGCGTTCTGCCGATAAAGCATTTAACTCGCCTGATTGAGTAATGGCTTTAAGAGCACTGAGCGTTTCAGGAGCAACACTAAATTCAGGAAAGCGCGCAGCAAAGCGAGCAATGCGCAAGAGGCGCAATGGATCTTCTGCAAATGCATCTGACACATGACGAAATACTTTGGCAGCCAAATCTTCTTGGCCGTTATAAGGATCAATAATAGGTCCAAATTGCTTTCCATCAACGCCCACTTCTTGCGCCATCGCATTGATTGTTAAATCACGACGCCCTAAGTCTTGCTCCAGAGTGACAGAAGGGTCAGCATAGAAGTTAAAGCCTTTGTAGCCTTTACCAGTCTTGCGCTCAGTGCGCGCCAGTGCATATTCAGCCTGCGTCTCTGGATGCAAAAACACTGGAAAATCTTTGCCGACAGGACGAAAGCCCTTAGCAACCATCTCTTCTACGCTGGAGCCCACCACAACATAATCAATGTCGTGCACAGGCAAACCCATGAGGGTGTCCCTAATGGCTCCGCCTACTGCGTAGATTTTCATTACTGCATACCCTCTAGGCTGCGACGACTCATTTTGAATACTTCCGGCAAGGCATCAACACTATTCACTGGCAAAGTATTGGGTACTTGCATAGAGGCAATATTGTCACGAGACATCAATGTAGGACCGGGCAAGAATTCAAATGCCAATGCCTGTAGATAGCCCACAAAAGCTGGCACAGGAATGATGAGGCACGAGGTTTTAGCCTTACGTGCAGCAAACTCAACAATCTCTTTCATGGTGTAAGCCGTTGGGCCAACCAAGTCATAGGATTGATGAATCGTTTGAGGCATCGATAAGGATTTAACAAATGCTCCTGCAACATCATCTACGCTCACCGGCTGAAATTGCGCCTGGGAATTTGCTAAAGGCATAGCAGGAAACAACTTAGTCAACTTAGAAAACAAATTAATGAATTGATCCTGCGCACCAAAAATGACTGAAGGCCTAAAGATAGTCCAATCTAAATTGCTGGCCTTGACTGCAGCCTCGCCATCACCTTTGCTGCGCTGATACATTGATGGGCCATGAGAGTCGGCACCCAATGCGCTCATATGTAAATAGCGCTTTAAGCCATGGAGCTGCATTGCCGTAATAATGTTTTTAGGCAGCTCCACATGCGCAGCTTTAAATACCTTTCCATAAGGCTTAGCCGGCTTATCGTGTAGCACTCCGACCAAATTGATCACGGCACCATTTTGCTTAATGCGCTCACAAAGGCTCTGCAGCTCATCAAACTCATGAACATCAGCCTCTTCGACATGTACCTTGGGCAACATGCGTAATTCACGTGCAGCGCCTAAATGGCCTGTTGGAACCAATACGGAATAACCTGCTAGTTGAAGTTGCGCAGCAATGACTCGCCCCACAAATCCATTGCCACCGATTAGAAGAATGTCATATTTCATAGGAAGCTTTCTTTGCTTAGCTCGGTGATTGATTGTTTAAGGAAGCTCAGATTGAGTAGCAGCCTTCGGTGTAATGACACCTAGGCGCTGTTTTAAAGATTGTGGCTGACCATTCATCACCGATGAATAGTAATTTGCATTAGAGAGCACATTCTTCACATACACACGTGTCTCAGTAAACGGAATAGTTTCAGCAAAAATAGCGCCCTCTGTAGGGCCAGATAATTTTTCCCGCCAAGCCTTTGAGCGCGAAGGGCCTGCGTTATAGGCCGCGGAAGCCAAAACCCAAGATCCATCTAAATCGATCAAAACCATATTTAGATAATTACTTCCTAAAGTTAAATTGGTATTCGTATCGCTTAATTTGTCATTGGTGTAATTGGCCATCCCAATCTTCTTAGCCACGTACTTTGCAGTATTTGGCATCACCTGCATTAATCCAGAAGCACCCACAGAAGAGGCGGCATTCATAATGAAGCGTGACTCTTGACGAATCAAGCCATAAGCCCAAGCAAGATTGAGATCTATTTGACGCGCAATTGGAGATAGTTCTTCTTTGTACGGAGTTGGGTAGCGCAAACTAAAGTCGTGCTCTTGCTTGGTACGATCGGCAGTGTTAACGACGCGGTCATATAAATTGATTCGCTTTGCATACTCCGCAGCTGCAAGCAACTGCTTGTCAGTCATATTGCGCAATTCCCAGTTCCACTCGCGATTACCTTCAAAGCGAAGATTCATGGCATATAAGCGCTCACCACGAATAAAGCCCTTGCGGCTCGCCATCGCATCAATCTCCTGCTCAGTCACTTTCGTTTTAGCGGGCGCATTATTGGATTTACCTAGCTCCTCACGTGCAAGCTGGCCGTAGAAGTTAT
This sequence comes from Polynucleobacter sp. JS-Fieb-80-E5, assembly GCF_018882015.1. Classification (NCBI taxonomy): domain Bacteria; kingdom Pseudomonadati; phylum Pseudomonadota; class Betaproteobacteria; order Burkholderiales; family Burkholderiaceae; genus Polynucleobacter; species Polynucleobacter sp. JS-Fieb-80-E5. The sequence goes on from NZ_JACVPH010000002.1 coordinate 297,443, forward strand.
ATTGATCCGCAATCATTTCAAAACTGTCTTTGGCCTTTACATCTTGGCCTTCGGCCTTCAATGCGCGGCCATACCAATAGGTCCACGCGGGGTCCTTAGAGCGAACCGCCGGGTTCATACCATCAATTGCATTTTTAACCAGGACCCAATCTTTGGCACGCAAGCCTGCGCGCACTTTCCATTCTTGTGACTCGACTGAAAGGAGTTCGTTAAAGCCCAGCTCTTGCTGTAAGCGATACGCATCGTCCGCATTGGGGTCTAATTTCTTGGCTAAAAATTGTCCAATCACGCCCCAAGCAACCGCTTGGTTTTCTTTGCTATAGCGTGAAGCGTTTTGAGAAAAGTCACGATAGGCCTTTGCTGGATCAGCCTTTGCTACTTTAACAATATCTGCAATTGGGTCTTCACCACCAATACGTCGCGCCATGGTGTCGTAGCCTTTTTCGCTGGCCGCACGCCCAATAGCCTTGGCTTCACTTGGAGCCATGCCGCCCGCAGCAACCAATGATGGAACCAACTCTTGGCATGCTTGTCCAAAATAACTTGGATCAAGTAACACCGCTCGAGAATCAATCGCTAATTTAGTTGGGTTCTCACCTTGAGATAATTTAGACAGCAAGGAATAGCACTTCACTTGTGTATCGTCATCTAAAACAAACTTAGCGTACTCCACATCAAAACGTGCCCAGTCCCTACGCTTACCCAAAACCAATAACCAATCATTGCGCATACGGTCAGCCAATGCTGTGCCTTGATATTGATTTAAGAATGCGACTACTTGAGCGTCTGCGCCATAGTCATTACGTGCGCCGCCAGCACTATCAAATAATTGCGGCTTGATGCGGAAGTAGGCTACATAGTCATCAAATGGGTAATTAACCAAATTGGATGAAAGTTGCTGGGTACGAAAAACATCATTCTTTTTTGCAGCTTCGCGCAAATCGATAAACATCCGATCGGTATCGGTAATTTCAGCTGGAGCAGCCTTGCTTTCATAAGACTTGGGCAGGCTTGGCTTCTTCAGCTTTTCTGCATAGGAATTGGACGCACCTAGTAATAGGCCCAAAACCAGAATTTTGGCCCATTGAAGGTATTTGCTGTTTACTATTACAAACTTCATTCTTCCGATCCAACCCTATCTCTATTTGCAAGGCTAGAGGCCTTGCAGTACTTGATTACTATATCCTTTAATTTTCGCCTGATAATGTTCGATATGCACGGTAATTCACCAAAAACTCTTCGCCAAGATTTATTAAAACAACGCAAAGAATTTACTGCCGGGAATAGCTACGCTTCTGCAAAAGTAGGCCTAATAGCAGGCCTCAATCATTTTTTAGTCAATGAAGGCAAATCTATTCGCTCAATCGCCCTTTATTGGCCCATTCAGGATGAAATTGATTTACGCCCAACTTTATTAAGCTGGATGAAGAATGCCTCTCAGCGTCGCTTAGCGCTGCCCTATGCGCGCCCTGATAAACACCTTGATTTTTACGAGTGGCAAGAGGGGGATACATTAATTCCAAGCGAGCACGGCGTTCCTGAGCCCAGCCCAGAAAATACTGCAAGGCCACAACTCATTCCTGACTGCATCCTAATTCCCTGCGTTGGCTGGTCTAGCTCTATTGTGAGCGACAAAGCACACTATTGGCGACTAGGCTATGGCGGCGGGTATTTTGATCGAACTCTGGCGCAGCTACGAAAAGACAATCCAAGTCTCATTTGCATGGGGATTGGATTTGATTGGCAAAAATTAGAGGATTCTCAATGGGCCGCTCAAACACATGACGAGCCCTTGGATATGCTGTTGACGGAGTCTGGCTTACTGAGTTGATTTACTTCGTTAAGTCTAAATTGTCTGCAATCGCTAAAACCGCATCGGCCTGATTTAGCGAGTAGAAATGAATGCCAGGTGCGCCAGCAGTTAACAACTGATCACACAAGTCTGTCACCACTTCTTCACCAAATGCACGAATAGACGCAATATCATCACCGTAGGATTGAAGGCGTAAACGAATCCAGCGTGGGATTTCTGCGCCACAGGCATCAGAGAATCGCAATAATTGGCTGCTATTGGTAATCGGCATAATGCCGGCAATGATTGGCTGCGTAACGCCCAATTCATAAGCCTCGTCTACGAAGCGGAAGTATGCATCGCTGTTGTAAAAATACTGCGTGACGGCAGAGTTTGCACCCGCCTTCATCTTTTGCACAAAGAAATCGATATCACTAGCAGGCGACTTCGCTTGTGGGTGCGTTTCTGGATAAGCGGCTACATCGATATGAAACCAATCGCCCGTTTCTGAGCGAATAAATTCAACCAACTCATTAGCATGATGAAACTCGCCATACTGACCCATGCCAGATGGCAAGTCACCGCGCAAAGCCACAATGCGCTTCACACCTAAAGCTTGATATTGCTTGAGCATCTCGCGCACGCTTTCACGTGAGCTACCAACACAAGATAAGTGAGGGGCAACTACTGCACCGGCAGCATGAATGTCGCTCACCACTTTTAAAGTACCGGACTGAGTAGAGCCACCGGCACCAAAGGTCACGGAATAAAACGCTGGCTTGAGTGTTTCACTGAAACGCTCGCGCACCAGATGCAACTTACTCTCACCTTCAGGTGTTTTTGGAGGAAAGAATTCGACGCTTAATTCCATGATTTTGGGCCTAGGTTTCTATGTGACTGGATTAATAACGGTAGTGGTCAGCCTTGTATGGACCTTGCTTCGTTACGCCAATGTAAGAAGCTTGCTGATCAGACAGGACAGTTAACTCGGCATTGAGAGTCTTGAGCTGTAGACGTGCAACCTTCTCATCCAAATGCTTAGGCAATGTATAAACACCGATTGGGTATTTATCTGTACCTACTGCATTCCACAATTCAATTTGTGCAATCACCTGGTTTGCAAATGAAGAGCTCATGACATACGAAGGATGCCCTGTGCCGCAACCCAGGTTCACCAAACGACCTTTAGCCAAAATAATGATGCGCTTTTCAGGCTTGCCATTGGCGGCCGGGAAAATCACGTGATCAACTTGTGGTTTGATTTCTTCCCACTTGTATTTCTCAATTCCAGCAACATCGATCTCATTATCAAAGTGCCCGATATTACAAACGATGGCTTGATTCTTCATCTTAGCCATGTGGTCATGTGTAATCACATGGTAGTTACCTGTTGCAGAAACAAAGATGTCCGCTTTATCAGCAGCGTAATCCATCGTCACAACACGGTAGCCTTCCATCGCAGCTTGCAATGCGCAGATTGGGTCTACTTCAGTCACCCAAACTTGAGCTGACAAGGCACGCAATGCTTGAGCTGAGCCTTTACCCACATCGCCGTAACCACAAACTACTGCAACCTTACCGGCTACCATTACGTCCGTAGCACGCTTAATTGCATCTACCAAAGATTCACGGCAACCATAAAGGTTATCGAATTTACTCTTAGTAACTGAGTCATTGACGTTGATAGCTGGGAACTTTAACTCGCCCTTAGCAAACATTTGATACAGGCGATGTACCCCAGTGGTGGTTTCTTCTGTAACACCTTTAACTTTTTCTAAACGAGTTGAATACCAAGTTGGATCTTGCGCCAATTTATTCTTAATGGCAGCAAACAAAATAGTTTCTTCTTCGCTCGTTGGATTGTTCAAGCAAGCTTGGTCTTTTTCAGCACGTGCGCCAAGGTGCAATAACAAAGTAGCATCGCCACCATCATCCAAAATCATATTGGTGTAGCCGCCATCAGCCCACTCAAAAATGCGATGCGTAAAGTCCCAATATTGCTCTAGGGTCTCGCCTTTAATAGCAAATACTGGCGTGCCGTTAGCAGCAATGGCAGCAGCAGCATGGTCTTGCGTAGAGAATATATTGCAAGACGCCCATTGAACTTCAGCACCGAGTGCCTCTAGCGTCTCGATCAATACTGCAGTTTGAATGGTCATGTGTAATGAACCAGTAATGCGTGCGCCACGCAATGGCTGTTGTGCAGCAAATTCATCACGAATGGCGATCAGGCCAGGCATTTCAGTTTCAGCAATGGCAATTTCTTTGCGACCAAAGTCAGCCAAAGAGATATCAGCGATTGCGCAACGAGTTGCTACAAAGTTATTTAAATCAGAAACGGTATTCATTAATGCTCCAGCTAAATACGATCCAATGCTGGAGTAGAAACTCGCTAGCCATTGAATCATGGGTTAGCGAGCGCGGTTGCAATTAGCAAACTCCGAGAATTACCTTAGAGCCCACTCCCTTCAAGCCTGGGGAAGTGCTGGGTCTCAGCATTCCTTGCAACGCTCCTTAAAGGTATGCCGTAATTGTAAACAATTACGGCATATTTCGCCTCAATACACCTACAAACTGGGTATTTCCTACTTACAGACCTGCTGCGGCACGTAATACAGCTGCTTTGTCTGTTTGCTCCCAAGTAAATTCTGGCTCTTCACGGCCAAAGTGACCATAAGCAGCAGTCTTTTTATAAATTGGGCGCAAGAGGTTCAACATCTTCACAATACCTTTTGGACGCAAGTCAAAGTGCTCAGAAACTAATTGAGCAATCTTCTCATCCGAAATCTTGCCCGTACCAAAAGTGCTCACCATGACTGAGGTTGGTTTAGCAACACCAATCGCATAGGAGATCTGAATCAAGCACTTGCTTGCCAAACCAGCAGCAACCACGTTCTTCGCAACATAACGTCCAGCGTATGCAGCAGAACGATCAACCTTAGATGGATCTTTACCAGAGAAAGCGCCGCCGCCGTGAGGGGCTGCACCACCGTAGGTATCCACAATAATTTTGCGACCAGTTAAACCACAATCACCCTGTGGGCCACCGATAACAAAACGTCCAGTTGGGTTTACCAAGAAATTAATAGCGCCTTTGATCAAATGCTTAGGCAGTACTGGTTTGATGATTTCTTCGATGACTGCTTCACGTAATTTTTCGAGAGAGATTTCTTCATCATGTTGAGTAGACAACACCACAGTATCGATAGAATCAGGCTTGCCATCCACATAGCGCAAGGTCACTTGTGACTTCGCATCCGGGCGCAACCAGTTCAATCGGCCATCGCGACGCAATTGTGATTGGCGCTCAACCAAGCGGTGTGACAAGTGAATTGGCAAAGGCATGAGCTCTGCGGTTTCATCACAAGCGTAACCAAACATGAGGCCTTGATCACCAGCGCCTTGATCCAAGCCGTCATCATGGGCTTTATCAACACCTTGAGCAATATCAGGACTTTGCTTGTCGTAAGCAACCAATACGGCACAACCTTTGTAGTCGATACCGTAGTCAGTGTTGTCGTAACCAATTTCACGCAAAGTGTTGCGAGCAACTTGAATGTAGTCAACGTTGGCGTTAGTAGTAATTTCACCAGCTAAAACGACTAAGCCGGTGTTGCACAAAGTTTCAGCTGCAACACGTGCAGTAGGATCTTGAGCCAAGATGGCATCAAGAATAGAATCAGAGATTTGGTCTGCTACTTTATCGGGGTGACCTTCAGAAACGGATTCTGAGGTAAAGAAGTAATCATTTGCCATTGCATATTCCTTTAATAATTAACACGATCATTGGGACAACTCGACGTGCCAGGAACTACAACGGCGACGCTTTAGCAGAATTTATGAATCGCCCTGCAAGTTGCCTTAACTCAGCGATGAGTGGATTCTATCCGAAAAATGCCTAATTCAGCAAGGCATGCTGAAATCCACACACTGAGAGCGGCATTGAATATCATAAGGGGGTGCGAAAACTCCTTCTCAAGCTCTGCCTTAATGCGATTGCCGCGCTTCCCCTTGCGCTTGTGCAAGTGATTGGGGCCTTTTTAGGCATGCTGGCTTACCTTGGCTCCAAGCAATATCGCTCACTCTTTAAACCCCAATACGAAGCGGTAGTGAATGCACGGGGCCTGCCATTCAAGCTTTGGGATGCAGTAAGAGCCTCTGGAATGTTGTTTTCAGACAGCCTGTGGATTTGGAGAAATCCACAAAAAGCCCTTTCATTAGTAGAAGTGCAAAACTGGGATATGGTTGAGGCGGCGATCGGCGAAGGGCACGGCTTAGTGATGCTGACCCCTCACCTTGGTGGCTTTGAGATCATTCCACGTGTTCTCGCACAGCATTTCCCAGCAACGATTCTCTATCGACCTTCACGCCAAGAATGGCTCAATGAAGAAGTAGAAGAAGGTCGCGCCTATCCGAATATGCATTTCGTGCCGACCAACCTCAATGGCGTGCGCCAAATGACTAGAGCGCTCACCCGAGGAGAAGCAATTGGCATTCTTCCAGATCAAGTGCCTAGTGGCGGCGAAGGTGTTTGGGTCCCATTCTTTGGACGTCCTGCATACACAACGCCATTACCAGCGCGTCTAGCCAATCGGAATAACACGCCAGTAGTCATGTTTACCGCTAAGCGTAAAGGTATTGGCCAAGGATGGCTCATGCAGGCTACTCGTCTTGCACCTCTATCTGAAGATGCCAATCTTGCCGCTGCAGAACTCAACGTTGCAATTGAAAATGCAGTTCTGGTGGCGCCAGAACAATTCATTTGGTCATACAACCGCTATAAGCATCCCGCCGGTGCAGAATTGCCCCCAAGCAATTAAAAAAATTCGTTATCATTTTTGAAATGACCTGGTTACAAAACCTCTTCAATTTCTTGGCGCTCAGTCTTTTGCGTCTCTTTGCCTTCCTGCCTTATACGATTACCGTCCATGTGGGCTATGGCCTGGGCTGGCTTGCAGCCCATATTCCAAATAGCCGTACCTATGTAGTGAAGACTAATTTACGTTTGTGTTTTCCCAATCTCAGTGAAAAAGAACTTGATGATCTGGCGATTGAGCATTGGAAATTATTTGGCCGCAGCGTATTAGAGAGAAGTCGTATCTGGCTAGGTAGTGGCAAACAAATTACCGATATCGTCACCATTGAATCAGCGATTACTTTGGGAGATCGCAAGCCACGCCTACTGATTAATCCACACTTCGTTGGGCTTGAAGGCGGCTTTATGGCACTTTCAGTATTGGCTAACCAACACGACTGGCCACGCGGCGCAGGGCTGTACCAAAACATGAAGAATCCTTTCTTCAATCAAAAAATGATTGAGTGGAGAAATCGCTTTGGCGGCAAATCGATCGAGAGACAAAGTCGCTTACGTGATCTCATCCGAGAAATTCAAACGGGTAACTTTATTTTTATTGCCCCCGACATTGACTTGGGCCCTCGTGACTCCGTCTTTGTGCCTTTCTTTGGCATACAGACCAATACCATCACTTCCGTCTCCCGCCTAGCAAGGCTGAGCGGGGCTGAGGTGTGCCTTATGACAACTACCTTAAATAAAGATCGTAAAGGCTATACCTGCCATATCAGCGAGCCATTGCCGAACTTTCCTAGTGATGATGTTGAAAAAGATACCGCTCGCTTAAATCAATACATTGAGGAGCTTGTTCGCGAAAGACCGGCGGAGTACTATTGGGTTCATAAGCGCTTTAAACATAGACCCGAAGGCGAACCTAGTCTTTACGATTAAACGGAATCATTTTGAGCATCAATACCAGCAATCCCGTACGCAAAATTCGCTTCACCAAAATGCATGGTGCTGGTAATGATTTTATTGTGCTCAATGGCATCGACCAAGATCTCAGCAACATTACCCGCGAGCAATGGCAAGCATTAGCCCATCGTCAATTTGGAATTGGTGCAGATCAAATTCTTTTGGTTGAAAAAGCTACTCGTCCCGATGCCGACTTTAGATATCGCATCTTTAATGCTGACGGCGGTGAAGTTGAGCAGTGCGGCAATGGTTCTCGCTGCTTTGTGCGCTTTGTATTGGATCAAGGGCTATCCAATAAGAACCCTTTACGTGTCGAAGTTGCCCACACGGTTCTCACTCTCAAGTCTCATGAGGATGGCCAGGTAGAGGTAGATATGGGCGCGCCAATTTTTGAACACAGTCGTATTCCATTTAATGCCAATGGCTTGGCAAGCGTACAAGAGTTTCAAGAAACGCTGTACGCACTTCCCCTCAATTACCCAGCAACCCATGACAGTTTGGTTGGTGTTCTTTCCATGGGCAATCCACACGCTGTGCAGGTGGTTGGAGATGTCGATAGTGCGCCCGTTCTAGAAGAAGGACCTGAGATTGAAAAGTTTGAAGCGTTTCCTAAAAAAGTAAACGTCGGTTACCTGCAAGCGATCAATCGCCATGAAATCAAGTTACGCGTCTTCGAACGCGGTGCTGGGGAAACCTTAGCCTGCGGTACTGGCGCTTGTGCAGCAGTTGTTTCCGGCATACGCAGAGGTCTGTTAGATTCCCCTGTGAAAGTACATACGCGAGGCGGTGACCTTCAGATTGCGTGGGGTGGCTTCATCAATGATATTGCTCAACCCGTCATCATGACTGGCCCAGCAGTTACCGTCTTCGAAGGCGAAACAACAATCTAAAAGCTGTTGCTCTTAAATGCCGTATGTATCGCGATAGGCTTTCACTGCGGGTAAATAATTTGTTAGTTGGGTATCGCTTGACGCCATCAAAAATGACATCAAACCAGCTAAGTTAGCAATCGCAATGACTGGCAAACCAAACTCTTGCTCTACAGCTTGCACTGCAGACTTATCTCCAATATCAATCGCATTACCTGAGCGCTCCATACGATCTAGAGCAATAAGGACGGCTGCCGGCTCTGCGCCAGCACCACGAATCAGATCAACTGATTCTCTTACTGAAGTACCCGCTGAAATCACATCATCAATGATGACCACTCGGCCTTTGACGGGTGCGCCAACCAGCATGCCGCCTTCACCATGGTCTTTTGCTTCTTTTCGGTTGTAGGCATAAGGCACATTGATACCGTTATCTGCCAAGGCGATAGCTGTAGCAGCCGCCAATGTAATGCCCTTGTATGCTGGGCCATAAAGCATATCGAAATTAATACCTGACTCTTGCAAGGCTTTGGCATAGTAACGGCCTAATGCGCTCAAACGTGCGCCGTCATTAAATTCGCCAGCATTAAAGAAATAAGGAGAGAGTCTTCCTGCTTTGGTTTTAAACTCCCCGAAGGACAAAACCTTTGCCTCTAAGGCAAAACGAATAAAGTTATCTTGATTTGAATTATTTGAGCTCATAGGCCTATATGTTACGCATCATTTCCGCGAACCTCAACGGTATCCGTTCCGCAGTCAAAAAGGGCTTTCTGCCATGGGCCGTTAAGCAAAAAGCAGACTTCATTTGTATGCAAGAGCTCAAAGCTCAACGCGATGATCTGGAGGATGCCATCCTCAATCCTGATGGTATGCATGGCTTTTTCCATCATGCCGAAAAAAAGGGTTACAGCGGTTGCGGTATTTATACGCCCCATAAGCCAGATCAGGTCTTGTACGGCTATGGCAATGAAGAGTTTGATGCAGAAGGGCGCTATGTAGAGGCACGCTTTAAAGGGCTTTCTGTCATTTCTGTCTATATGCCCTCGGGCTCAAGCTCACCAGAGCGTCAAGAGGCTAAATACCGCTATCTCGATAGTTTTCTGCCACATCTCGTTTCCTTAAAAAAGTCTGGTCGTGAAATTGTTCTTTGTGGTGACGTCAATATTGCTCACCAGGAAATTGATCTGAAGAATTGGAAAGGCAATCTCAAAAATTCTGGCTTCTTACCTGAAGAGCGTGCATGGCTTACTAATCTCTTTAGCAAAGTGGGTTACGTAGACGTCTATCGACAGCTCGAACCAGAAGCAACTGAGACTTGCTACACCTGGTGGAGTAATCGAGGCCAGGCGTATGCAAAGAATGTTGGCTGGCGCATTGACTATCACATCACTACGCCTGGCATTGCTGGTACCGCCAAGAAAACCGCCGTATACAAAGAGGAGAAATTCTCAGACCATGCGCCACTCACAGTGGATTACGACTGGAAACTTTAAGCGCACCGCAAAAAAAGGGGGGATTACTCCCCTTCTTTTTTGATCTGGACGATCTTGAAATGAATTGTCGCCCAAATAAGCAGTAGGACTGGCGCGCCAATGATGGCGGTTCCATAGAAGAATGCTTGGTATCCAAAGTTATCTACAAATACTCCGGAAAAGCCCGCTAGCCATTTAGGCAAGAGGAGCATCATAGAGCTAAATAAGGCGTACTGAGTTGCGGAGTAGCGGATATTGGTTAATGAAGATAAGAAAGCAATAAAGGCTGCACTGGCAATACCCGAGCTTAAGTTATCTGCAGATATCACCCAAATCAAACCATGCAAATCATGGCCTTGGGTTGCTAGCCATGCAAACAATACATTACTAACAGCTGAGAGAACCGCGCCCACAAATAGAATTCGTAAAACACCAAAGCGCAGTGTGAGCACACCGCCTACAAAGGCGCCCACTAAAGTCATCACCACACCAAATACTTTGCTTACAGCTGCGACTTCATCTTTGGTGTAACCCATATCGACATAAAACGGGTTAGCCATGATGCCCATCACGACATCGCTTATACGGTAGATGGCAATTAAAGACAGAATCAATACGGCGTGCCAGCGATAGCGCGTAATAAATTCAGCAAATGGCTCAACTAGGGTTTGGTAAAGCCATGCTTTAGCAGTGCGAACTTTTGCTAATTCATATCTTGCTGGCTCCTTGCTCAAGAGAGTGGTAATGACACCCACACCAATAGAGGCTGCCATACAGAGATAGGCAAATTGCCATGCACTTGCGTCATAGCCACTGCCTGTTTCTGCCCTAGCAGCAAGCCAGAGAACTCCAGCACCAGCCCATATCAAAGCCAATCGATATCCCGTTTGATAAGTGGCTGCCAGAGCTGCTTGATGATCACTATTAGCTGACTCGATACGAAAAGCATCTAATGCGATATCTTGAGTGGCAGATCCAAAAGCCACCAATAGCGCACACCAAACAATGGAATTGAGTGCCAGCTTTGGATCTAAAGTCGACATACCGACCAGACCCAAAATGATGAGCGCTTGGGCAAAGAGTAGCCAGCTGCGGCGGCGACCAAACAATTGAGTTAAGAGCGGGATTTGTAGGCGATCCACAAGCGGAGCCCAAACCCACTTAAAAGCATAGATCAAACCCACCCAAGTTAAGTAACCAATGGTGCTGCGATCAATGCCAGCTTCACGTAGCCAAAAGCTCAGCGTCCCTAGAATAAGTAATAGAGGAAGCCCTGCGGAGAAGCCCAAGAACAACATACGCAAACAAGGCCATTCGAGATAAACCCGAAAGTCTTGAAGCCAGGACTTGACTACATGAAGTTGCTTGTTAGGCACGACGAATGCGGAATAAAGCGAGGCTACCAAATAAATTTGGCATCAAAGTCACCTGGCGACCCTCATGCAAGATGCATTGATCAATTACCTTCAGGCCAAGGCTTGAGGCTAACTTCTCAAAGTCAGCAACCGTAAGTACGCGTACGTTAGGCGTGTTGTACCACTGATAAGGCAAGCTCTTAGAAACTGGCATGCGACCAAGACCAACAGCCAATCGATGAGACCAATGTCCGAAGTTTGGAAAGGAGATCACCGACTCTTTACCTACCCGGACCACCTCACGCAAAATCTTTTCAGTTTGATGAATGGTTTGCAGGGTTTGTGACAGCACAACTGTGTCAAAACTTCTGTCTTCAAAGAGTGCTAAGCCACCCTCTAAATCTTGCTGAATGACATTCAAACCCTTTTGCACACAAGAGAGTACGCGTGAATCATCAATCTCAACGCCATAAGCGTGAACCGGTTTTTGTTTCTGTAAAAACTCCAAGAAACTACCGTCGCCACAACCGAGATCCAAGACTTGAGTATTGGGTGCAATCCAATTAGCTATGGAAGCAAAGTCGGCACGCTTATTAAAATTGCTCATGCTTGAACCTCACGCATTTGCTTAAAGTAAGCGCGGACCAGGTTGTGATAACGCTCGTCATCTAACAGGAAAGCATCATGTCCATGTGGCGCATCGATCTCAGCATAGGTCACTTCACTCTTATTGCTCAGCAAAGATTGCACAATCTCGCGACTGCGATCAGGCGGGAAGCGCCAGTCGGTTGAAAAGCTGACAACCAAAAACTTGGCTTGTACTTCCGCTAGGGCGCGATTCAGACTGCCATCGTAACGACGTGCAGGATCAAAATAATCTAGTGCGCGCGTAATCAACAAATAAGTATTGGCGTCAAAGTAGGTTGAAAACTTATCACCTTGATGACGCAAATAACTCTCAACCTCAAACTCAACATCAAAGCTGAAGCGGTAGTCATTTGACTCACCATTAGGGCGCTGCAACTCTCGTCCAAATTTTTCTGCCATGTCATCATCAGACAAATAGGTGATGTGACCAACCATGCGCGCCAAACGTAAGCCCCGTTTTGGTACCACGCCATGCTCGTAGTAGTTGCCACCATGAAAGTCGGGGTCTGACAGAATGGCATTACGCGCCACTTCATTGAAAGCAATGTTTTGTGCACTCAGCCTCGGGGTAGATGCCACCACCACGCAGTGATCTATGCGCTTAGGAAACTGAATGGCCCAAGCCATAGCCTGCATGCCGCCCAAGCTTCCGCCCATCACCGCAGCAAACTTCCGAATGCCCAATTTATCAGCCAGGCGGGCCTGAGTGTTCACCCAATCCTCAACCGTGACTACAGGGAAATCAGCGCCATATGGCTTGCCGGTAGCGGGATTGATGCTCATTGGCCCAGTAGAACCAAAACAAGAGCCTAAATTATTAACGCCTATGACAAAAAAATGATTGGTATCCACTGGCTTGCCCGGGCCAATCATGTTGTCCCACCAACCAATATCTTCTGGATCTTCTGGACTTGGTCCCGCTACGTGGTGAGATGCATTGAGTGCATGACAAACAAGAATAGCATTACTTTTATCGGCGTTGAGCTTGCCATAAGTTTCAATGACTAAATCATAGCCAGACAAGATGGCGCCACTCTGCAAAGGCAGGGGCTCGGCAAAATGAATGGTATTTCTAGAGAGGTGTAGCTCGCTCATTCTGACAGAAGAAGGCGCAGACTAACATCGGAGGCTTCAGTTGGCAGCTTCTTAAATCCGCTACGGGCAAAGCGATGCCAACGACCCAAAACAAAACTCATCAGCATGGCAGCACGGATACTGACTTCTTCCTGACCCAACTGCGCCCAATTACCACCTTGGGTTTGGGCGATACGCAGAGCTTGCTTAAGAGATGCCTCGACACGATCGAGCACTTGAGTAATGCGCTCTTGAAGACGATCATCTTCTTGCAATAAAGCATCACCCAATAAAACACGAGTCATGCCAGGATTCTTTTCAGCAAAGAATAAAAGCATTTGCAAGATACCGCGCGCCTGAGCAAGACCAGACTCTTCTTTTTGATTAATTTGATTAATCAACCCAAAGACGGTTTGCTCGATAAAAGAAATCAGGCCCTCGAACATCTGCGCCTTACTGGCGAAGTGACGATATAGGGCTGCTTCTGAAACCTCAATCTTGGCTGCTAAAGCCGCCGTAGTAACGCGCTCACCCTTTGGGTTTTGCAACATCTCTGCAAGCACTTGCAGAATTTGTAAGCGGCGTTCACCAGGGCGAGGGCGCTTACGAGCTAAACCAGCGTCAGCGTTGCTGTCGTTGATGTTTGCTGGCTCTAAAGATTCGCGCATGGTTGTCTACTTATCTAGAGCGGATCATCGTACCGAACGCTTGCTCGGTCAGAATTTCTAATAATAAAGAGTGCTCAATACGGCCATCAATGATGTGTACTGAATTCACGCCGCTCTTAGCGGCATCTAATGCAGAAGAAATCTTCGGCAACATGCCGCCAGAAATAGTGCCATCAGCAAAGAGTGCATCAATTTCTCGCGCAGTTAAATCTGTCAGTAACTTACCGTCTTTATCCATCACGCCCGGAATGTTAGTCATCATGACCAACTTCTCTGCATGAAGAATTTCAGCCATCTTGCCAGCCACCAAGTCAGCGTTAATGTTGTAAGCCTGACCTTCTGCACTAAAGCCAATAGGAGAAATCACCGGAATAAATGCATCATCCTGCAAAGCTTTAACCACCGCAGGATTAATTGCTTCGATCTCACCAACAAAACCGATATCGACCATTTTGCCTGGCTCTGTATCGCTAGGAATATTCATTTTCTTAGCATGAATCAAGCCGCCGTCTTTACCTGTCAAGCCAACAGCCTGGCCACCAAAGTGGTTGATCAACATCACAATATCCTGCTGCACCTCGCCACCTAGAACCCACTCCACTACTTCCATGGTTTCTTCATCGGTTACGCGCATACCTTGAATAAAAGTACCGGTCTTACCAATCTTCTTTAAGGCCTCATCAATTTGCGGGCCTCCGCCATGAACCACCACTGGATTCATGCCGACCAGTTTTAACAAGATAACGTCACGGGCAAAACTTTCTTTGAGGCGCTCTTCCACCATCGCGTTTCCGCCGTACTTAATCACAATAGTCTTGCCGTGATAAGCACGAATGTAAGGCAAAGCCTCAGCAAGAATCTCCGCCTTTAATAAAGGAGAAATATCACTAATAGTTGGTAAATGCTTAGTCATCGCTACTTAAAATTTATTCGCCAAATAATTTTTGACGGAGTTCACGACGCTCTTGAGCCTCAAGAGAGAGATTGGCTGTAGGCCTTGCAATTAAACGGTTCAAGCCGATTGGCTCACCAGTTTCTTCGCACCATCCATAGTCACCAGACTCAATGCGCACCAATGCTTGCTCTACTTTTTTGAGCAGCTTGCGCTCTCGATCACGCGTGCGCAATTCCAATGCATGCTCCTCTTCGATCGTTGCACGATCGGCAGGATCAGGAACCAAAATATTTTCACGCAGATGCTCTGTTGTCTCGGAGGCATTCTTCAAAATGTCGTTTTTCAGAGTGAGCAGTTTTTGACGGAAAAAATCTAACTGCGCAGCACTCATGTAGTCCTTGTCGGACATCTTGAGCAACTCTGTCTCAGTTAATGGAGCGCCTTTTGCAACCTTAGCGCTCGCAGCCTTGCTACTAGCTTTTGCAGCGGTTGCTGGTTTTGTTGCTGTTTTTACCGTCATCTCATTCTTTCCTGGTTTGAAGCATTATTGCCTCATTCTGCCAAACTTTTACGGCCCTTTTATTAATATTCATCAATATGGGCCGTGGCGGCGGATTGTACCCGAATCTTGCTAGGCCAAACAGCCCTCAAGCCCTGCCAATAGGGTGTCCTTGGGCAAATCGATGCCTATGAAGACCATACGGGTTTGCTTGGGTTCCGTGCCCCATGGGCCAGCCAAATCACTGCCCATCATCTGGTGAACGCCCTGGAACACTACTTTTCGGCTACTTCCCTTCACGTAGAGCACGCCTTTATAGCGCAACATCTTCTCTCCAAAGACCTCCAAAATGCCCCCCAGGAAGTCTTCTAACTTTTTGTGATTAAAGGGTTTATCACTACGAAAAACAAAGGATTGAATGCGATCAGTATGGCCAGCATGGTCATGGTGTTGGTGCTGGTGGTCGTGACTATGATCATGGCCACAGGTACTGTGATCATGGTCGTGACTATGGTCATGACCGCAATCCGCATGGTCATGGTCGTCCTGCTCCAAAAAATGGGGGTCAATATCCAACTTGGCATTGAGATTGAAGCCCTTAAGATCTAAGACAGCATTCAAGGGCACCACACCCTTAGAAATGCCTGCAATAGGCGCTCTTGGATTCATATGCATCAAGCGATTACGCAAAGCACCTACTTCAGCAGGCGTCACTAAATCGGTCTTAGTAATAAAGATTTGGTCGGCAAAGCCAACTTGGCGCTGAGCCTCTTCATGCTCATTGAGTTGTTGTTGACCGTGCTTGGCATCCACCAGGGTCACTACAGCATCTAAAACATAATGGTCTGCCACATCATCATCCATAAAGAATGTCTGGGCAACGGGGCCAGGATTGGCAACACCTGTGGTTTCAATGACAACGCGATCAAAGCTAATCTTCTTATCTTTGCGTTGCTCCCAAAGCTCATTTAAAGCATCTACGAGATCGCCACGAATGGTGCAGCAAATGCAGCCATTACTCATTTGCACAATGTTCTCTTGGTTGTCTTGCACCAAGATGTCGTTATCAATATTCTCTTCACCGAATTCATTCTCAATGACGGCAATTTTTTTGCCATGCTCTTCAGTCAAGATGTGTTTAAGCAAAGTAGTTTTGCCGCTTCCCAAGAAGCCCGTCAAAATCGTTACTGGAATTAATGCCATGGATGATCCAATCAAAATCTAAAAGCCAACAATTCCCAAAGCGGGAAACCTTCTATCTTACCGAGTTCCTCAGCCTTTGCCAGCCTTTGCGCGGGGATGCGCTTTATCGTATGCCTGAGCTAGGTGCTGAAAATCTAAAGACGTATAAATCTGGGTACTAGCAATGCTGGCGTGCCCCAGCATCTCCTGCACCGCTCTTAAATCTTGTGAGGATTGCAGCACATGGCTCGCAAAGCTATGGCGCATCATATGAGGGTGTACATGAGTGGGTAAACCAGCGCGCATGGCTAAAGTACGCAATCTCGCTTGCACCGTACGAGGCGATAAGCGCTTACCTGTTGCTGACAAAAACAAGGCGATGGATTCTGCTGGATAAGTTCCAGCATCGCGCAGCTCTCGCCACGCAGCAAGTGATTTCATCGCAGGCACACCAACGGGCACCGAACGTCGTTTGCCGCCCTTACCTAAAACAGTTACTTCAGCGGCATCCCAGTCTAGCCAACCAGCAGATTCCTGTTGGCGATCTTTGCTTTGCATTACATCAATCCCCAAAAGCTCCGAAAGGCGCAAGCCAGAGGAATATAGCAAATCAATAATGGCTGCATCGCGTATCGATTCTAGATCCTTTTTTTCTTCGGCCTCTTTGACTGCTTGGTTTACCAAGGAAAGTGCCTGTTCGACGGATAAGGCCTTGGGTAAAGACTTCAGACGCTTGGGTGCCTTGACATCGTCAACCGGATTGGCAATTAAATTGCTTGCTACCTTGCCGACACGGGCATCGCGTCGCGCATCTTTCTCGGTAAGCCAGTCATACCAGCCACGCCATGCAGAAAGGGCTCTCGCAATACTTCTTGAGGATTTACCTTTGGAATGTAAGCGGCCTGCCCAACGACGTACATGGCCGTTACTCACTCTTAACAACTCAATATTGTCTTCAAGAGCAAAGTTTTGCAGGTCGCTCAGATCCATACTGTACGCTTTGAGCGTATGCGGCGAAAGTTGACGCAATACATGTAACTCATGCAAATACTCTTGCATGAGAGGATGTAGTTCAGTCGACTTTAATTTCATAAGCCTGGATACGATCCAAAGCTGCAGCAGTTAATTCGGCAATTTGACGCAAATAGAAAGCGCCCATATCCGCCGTAAAGCGGGATTCATCCTTGCTGGCTAACAGCAATACTGCGGGCGATTGAGCGGCGCCAATACTTTTGCCCAATGGCAACCCAATGGCCACCATGCTTTGCCATTCAGGATCAATGCTTGTCTGGCTTGCTAACAAATCTACGCTAGCTGCTGCCAACTCTTTAGCAGAGCCACATAACGGGGTGTCTACCCAAGGACCAAAAGCAGAATTTGGCGACAGCAATTGCGCAGACTCCACCTCAAAGACTTCGGCTAAGCCCGAAGTTATCGCAGCCTCCACGTCTGACTTATTGTTGGCCTTCATCAAACGCAATAACCAAGCAACCAAACTTTGTTGGGTTTTGTCATTACGACTTCCAAAGTGCAACATCTCACTTAAGCGACGATTGAGCTCTTGATTTTGTGTACGCAATACCGTCATCTGACGCTCTTGCAAAGAGATCGCACGATCCTCATGTGGATGCTTAACCCGAATCTCATTAAAGAGATCAGCGTAACGCTCAAAGAAGCCTGGGGTTACACGTAACCACTCTGCAACCAATTCTTCTTGTTCGGCTTGCTTTGGATCGATTGCACTCATGTATTTCTTTCTAAATATGTTTTTTAGTTAACTAAGCTTTTTACGCAAGAGTTCGTTTACCTGACTAGGGTTTGCTTTGCCTTGCGAGGCTTTCATGATCTGGCCAACGAGAGCGTTAAATGCCTTCTCTTTGCCCGAGCGGAACTCTTCAACCGATTTCTGGTTAGCAGCCAACACCTGATCAATGATGGCCTCAATAGCACCGCTATCACTAATCTGTTTCAGCCCTTTGGCGTCAATGACTTGATCAACGGTACTGATAGCTTTACCTGCAATCGCCTCCTCCCAAAGAATGGCAAAGATATCTTTAGCAATCTTGTTAGAAATAGTGCCATCTGCCACACGCGTTAGTATTGGCGCTAAATGCTCCGCTTTTAACGGCGCGTCAGCTGCAGCAATACCTGCACGATTTAAGGAGGAAGCAAATTCTCCGGCAATTAAATTGGCTGCGGCTTTTGCCAATGGCTTACCTACGATTATTAATAGCTCTTCAAATACTTTTGCGGTATCACGATCTTGCGTGAGCAACTGCGCATCGTAAGCACTTAAACCAAACTCGGTTTGCCACTGCTCGCGTAATTGTGCTGGCAGCGCAGGCATTTTGCTACGGACATCTGCAATCCATGCATCATCAATCACAACGGGCAATAAGTCAGGATCGGGGAAGTAGCGATAGTCGTTAGCATCTTCTTTACTACGCATACTGCGGGTTTCTTGCCGATCGGGATCGTAAAGTCGGGTTTCTTGAACAACGGTACCACCATCCTCAATCAATTCGATTTGACGACGCACTTCGTACTGAATGGCCTCTTCCAAAAAGCGGAAGGAGTTCAAGTTTTTGATTTCGCAGCGGGTACCAAATTCAGCCTGGCCTTTGGGACGAACTGAAACGTTCGCATCACAACGGAAAGAGCCTTCTTGCATATTGCCGTCACAAACCCCAAGCCACACAACCAATCCATGCAAAGCCTTAGCATAAGCAACGGCCTCAGCAGCGCTGCGCATGACTGGCTCTGTCACGATCTCGAGGAGTGGTGTACCTGCGCGGTTCAGATCAATCCCACTAGAAGGTTCGCCATGAGGGCCTGTAAAGCCCTCTTCATGGACGGATTTACCAGCATCCTCTTCCATGTGGGCGCGAGTCAATTCAACTACTTTTATTTCATCCCCGACCAAGATCTCAAGATGACCGCCAACAACCACCGGGATCTCCATCTGGCTGATTTGATAGCCCTTAGGTAGATCGGGATAAAAATAATTTTTGCGGGCAAAGATACTTGCTGGCGAAATCTTCGCATTCACTGCCACACCAAAACGAATGGCATGCTCAACAGCCTGACGATTAAGCACGGGCAAAACACCAGGTAGCGCTAAATCCACTGCGCATGCTTGCGTGTTTGGGGCTGCACCAAAGCGTGTACTTGCCCCACTAAAAATCTTGGATTGAGTTTGTAGCTGAGCGTGGGTCTCTAGACCAATGACAACTTCCCATTGCATCATGCCACCTCGCTTGCTGGACGCAAATGCCAATCGCTGGCTTGCTGATATTGATGTGCCACTTGCAACAAGCGCGCTTCAGAAAAATAATTGCCAATGAGTTGCATGCCAATAGGTAAATTATTTCCATTAAATCCACATGGGATACTCATCGCTGGTAAACCTGCCAAGTTTGTAGAAAGCGTATAAATATCTTCTAGATACATTTGCACAGGATCTTTTGATTTTTCGCCCAAGCGCCAAGCCACATCAGGGGCTACAGGCCCCAGGATGACATCGCACTGATTGAATGCAGCTTGAAAGTCTGCCGCAATAATGCGACGAATTTTTTGTGCCTGCAGGTAATAAGCATCATAGTAACCATGGCAAAGAACATACGTTCCAATCATGATTCGGCGCTTAACTTCGGCACCAAAACCTTCGGTACGTGACTTGGCATACATATCATTGAGATCACGATACTCATTGGCACGATACCCATAACGCACACCATCAAAGCGACTCAAGTTACTCGATGCTTCTGCTGGCGCTAAAACGTAATACACCGGTATGGATAACTTAGTTTTTGGCAAACTCACTTCAACTAACGATGCACCTAAGTTTTCTAAAAGCTTGGCTGCTTCATTAACAGATTTCGCTACATCACTCGCCAAACCTTCAGCAAAGAATTCTTTTGGCAAACCAACACGCAAACCTTCTAATGGTTTCGCAGAATCAGAATTGCCCTCTTTCCAATTCTGATTAAGGTAGCGACCATAGTCTTCTCCCGAATCAGCCAAAGAGGTGGAGTCGCGCGGATCGTGCGAAGACATTGCGGATAGCAACAGTGCGCAATCTTCCGCTGTCTTGCCCATCGGGCCAGCTTGATCGAGCGAAGAGGCGTAGGCAATCATGCCGTAACGAGATACGCGCCCATAACTCGGCTTAATGCCGGTTAATCCACAAAATGCGGCTGGCTGACGGATTGAGCCGCCTGTATCTGAGCCAGTCGCAATCGGAGCCAAACCAGCGGCTACAGCTGCAGCCGAGCCGCCCGATGAACCGCCAGCCACGTGGGCAGAATTCCATGGATTTAGAACAGGGCCATAGGCAGAGTTCTCATTAGACGAGCCCATCGCGAACTCGTCCATATTGGTTTTACCCAAACAAACCATGCCAGCGCCATGAGGATTGTTTTCATCAGGAATTCCCAGATTGGCAACCACCGTGGCATCAAAAGGACTTTGATATCCAGCCAAAATTTTGGATGCCGCAGTGGACTTCCAGCCACGCGTTACAAAGACATCTTTGTGGGCAACGGGAATGCCCGTCAACTTGCCAGCTTTTCCAGATGAAATAAGCTGATCTGCTTTATTTGATTCCTCTAAGCTTAAGTGAGCATTCACATCAAGGTATGCATTCCACTGTTTTCCAGCCTCAATACGATCCAAAAAATACTGGGTTAACTCCTTGCTGGAGACCTCTTTTGCAGCCAATGCTTTTGCCATCAAAGCGATAGGGGTGTTGTGCCAACTCATTCGATCACCTTTGGCACCAAGAAATAGCCGTCATGCTTTGCAGGGGCCGATTGCATGTTTTCGGCTCGATGGTCTGATTCCGTAACCTGGTCAACACGCATGGGTTGAGCCAAATCACGCAAAAAGAGGATCGGGTGAGCCAATGGCTCAAGACCAGTTGTATCAACGGCCTGCATTTCCTCAACCAAGGAAAAAATGGCCTGCAATTGAGGCAAAACTGCCTCAGCTTCTGCCTGGTTTAACTCAAGCCTAGATAGGTGCGCAATGCGCTGGACATCATCAAGTTTCATGGGACAAGAGTATCATTCTTATATATTTTTACTAACACTTTCTATTTACAACTACATCACATCATGTTTAGTTTTTTCCGCAGCTACTTTTCCAATGACCTAGCCATCGACCTGGGAACCGCTAACACCTTAATTTATATGCGTGACCGGGGCATTGTCCTCGACGAGCCCTCTGTAGTAGCAATTCGCCAAGAAGGCGGCCCAAACGGTAAAAAAACCATTTTGGCAGTTGGTAAAGAGGCAAAAGCGATGTTAGGGCGCGTTCCGGGAAATATTGAGGCTATTCGCCCAATGAAAGACGGCGTTATCGCCGACTTCACAATTACAGAACAAATGCTCAAGCAATTTATCAAGCTTGTGCACGAAAGCAAATTATTAAAGCCTAGCCCACGCATCATCATTTGTGTTCCTTGTGGCTCTACTCAAGTTGAACGTCGTGCGATTCGCGAATCTGCATTGGGTGCTGGCGCATCACAAGTATTTTTAATTGAAGAACCAATGGCTGCTGCAATTGGTTCTGGCCTGCCAGTTTCAGAGGCTGCTGGTTCGATGGTGGTTGATATCGGCGGTGGCACAACTGAAGTCGGCGTGATGTCATTGGGCGGCATGGTTTACAAAGGCTCTGTTCGGGTTGGTGGTGATAAGTTTGATGAAGCCATTACCAATTACATTCGCCGTAACTATGGCATCTTGATTGGCGAACAAACTGCTGAATTAATCAAGAAAACAATTGGCTCTGCTTTTCCTGGCACTGAAGCACGCGAAATGGAAGTAAAAGGTCGTAATCTTTCAGAAGGTATTCCACGTAGCTTCACTGTGACTAGCAATGAAATTCTGGAGGCTTTAACTGATCCGTTGAATCAGATTGTGACCGCAGTTAAAGCAGCCCTTGAGCAGATTCCACCTGAGTTGGCGTCAGATATTGCCGAGCGCGGCATGATGCTTACAGGCGGTGGCGCCTTATTGCGCGACCTCGACCGTCTCTTGATAGAAGAAACTAGCTTGCCAATTCATGTTGCTGAAGATCCATTAACTTGCGTGGCTCGTGGTTGCGGTATCGCACTAGAGCGCATGGATAAGTTAGGCGGAGTGTTCTCGCACGAGTAAGCGACATACACGTTGGCCAGGGAATTGCAACATAGCGCTCCACCACTTTTCAGACAGGGCATTCCGGCCTTACTTAAACTGATTGTCTGTCTGTCGATCAGCATCGCTCTGATGCTGATCGATTTTCGTTTCAAAGCACTCGACCCCATTCGCAACAACGTCAATTGGATTTTGCGTCCACTTGAATATGTCATGATGGCGCCGCGCAATGCCTTTGAAGCAACGTCTGAGTATTTCACAACCAGATCGACTCTTGATCAAGAAAACCAAGTAATGAAAGTGCGTCAAGCAGAGCTTTCTTTGCTGGCAAATCAATCTGAATTTTTGATGGTGGAAAACCAAAACCTGCGCGAGCTTATGACCTTGCAAAAACAGGTTCCATTCAAAACATTGCCGGTAGAAATTCTGTTTAACCCACCCAATCCAATTTCACAACGCATCGTAATCAATCGCGGCAGTAATGACGGCCTAAAGCTTGGCAACCCGATTGCCAATGATTCCGGGATTTTGGGCCAAGTGGTCCGTCTCTATGAGCGCTCTGCCGAGGTTTCCCTGTTGGAGGACCGTGATTTTGCGGTTCCAGTCCAAGTGGCCCGCAATGGCCTTCGCGCAGCCGTATTTGGCGCAGGGCGCGGCAACCCACTGGAACTTCGCTATTTACCGGTAGCCAGCGATTTGGAAGTTGGCGATATTTTGCTAACCTCAGGCATTGATGGTGTTTATCCCCCAGGATTCGCAGTGGCAGTGATTAGCAAGATTGAGCGCAATGTTGATAAGAACTCCTCAAACGTATTTTGTGTTCCTGTTGCAGCAGTAAATCGCTATCGTCAAGCGCTTGCATTTTTGTATGACCCGCAGTTTGACGCTAAAGCGGCAACTGTGAACAACAAATCGACTTCTGATGCGCCACTCAGCAATACGCCTGGCAGACGCCAAACTCGCGCGCGAGGCATGCAATGATCGATTTCCAGAGCGGCTATATTCTGCGCCCGGTTAATCCGGTCTTTATTTATTTCAGCCTATTTTGTGCGCTGCTATTAAACCTATTACCCATTGGCAATTTCGGCTGGGTGCCAGATTGGTTAATCCTGTGTATTGTGTTTTGGAATATTCATCAGCATCGTTATGTCAGCGTCTTCATCGCCTTCATTTTGGGCTTGATGATGGATGTACATAATTCTGATTTACTAGGGTTGCACGCTTTTAGTTATTCCCTAGTCGCATACCTTGCTATCTCATGGCACAGGCGCATTGTGGCACTCACCGTTCTCTCGCAAGCGCTGCACCTGCTTCCTATTTTCTTATTGGTATCGCTATTTCCTGTGCTGGCACACTGGCTGCTCAGCGGTGAACTCTATTGGTGGGCTTTAACAGGCGCGATTCAGGCTTTGATTGAAGCAATGCTTTGGCCGCTAGCTACACGCATCTTGCTTGCGCCTCAACGTCGCCCTATAGATGTTGATCACAATCGACCCCTTTAAGAAGCGGCATGGTTTCTTTTAAAAAACCGGATCTCGACTCTTTTCAAGAGCGCATTCATATTGCGACTCTATTTGTCACGTTTTGCTTTTTACTACTCATCACCCGTCTTGTATGGCTACAACTAGTAAGCCACGGAAAATATGCTCTGCTGGCTGAAAGCAATCGCATTGCCTTGGTTCCAGCGCCGGCAAATCGCGGGCTCATTATTGATCGCAATGGCATCGTTATTGGTCGAAATTATTCTGCCCTTACCTTGGATGTGAATGCTGAAGAAGTCAAAGGGAACGTAGATCAGCTCATAAATGATCTTTCTGAAATCGTTGCCATTTCGCCTCGGGATCGTCGCAATTTCAAGCGCTCCCTTGAGGATTCTCGCAATATGGGTACTTTTCCGCTGCGCTCTATGCTCAACGAGACCGAAACTGCCCGGTTTATGGCCAATCGTTACCGCTTTCCTGGGGTAGAAATCCGAGCTAGAAGCTTTCGGGAGTATCCATACAACGAATTAGCCTCCCACCTGATTGGCTATATTGGCCGCGTTTCGCAACGCGACAAAGAGCGCATGCAGACTGAAATTGAGGGCGCCAAGGCCGATGATCCAGATGCTTTGCAGGCTTCTTTTTTACCCGGCATTCAGTACGTAGGCAAGATTGGTTTAGAGCAAAGTTATGAAACTGTATTGCGCGGTGTGCCTGGTTACGATCAAGTAGAAATCACTGCGGGCGGTAAACCAGTGCGTACACTTTCTAGTTCTCCTTCAGTTCCCGGTAAAAATGTAGTTCTCTCAGTTGATATCAAGCTCCAATATTTAGTTGAGCAACTGTATGGAAATTTCCGCGGTGCATTTGTGGCGATTGAACCGAAGACGGGTGACGTATTGGCTTTTGTTTCTAAGCCCAACTTCAATCCGAATGATTTTGTGGAGGGCATTGATTCAGTTACCTGGAAAGAGCTCAATGACTCCCCCCAGAAGCCGCTTTATAACCGCCCATTGAAAGGAATCTATCCACCCGGATCTACTTACAAACCTTTCATGGCATTGGCGGCGTTGGAAAATAAAAAGCGCACACCATCACAAACAATTTCGGATCCTGGTTACTTTGACTTTGGTAACCATACCTTCCGCGACGATAAAAAAGGTGGTCACGGAATTGTCGATATGCAAAAGTCGATTGTTGAATCTTGTGACACGTATTACTACATGCTTGCCCGAGACATGGGCGTAAACATGATGCATGACTTTATGAAGCCTCTTGGTTTTGGTCAAATTACCGGCATTGATTTACAAGGTGAAGCAAAGGGCGTTTTACCATCTACCGAATGGAAGAAAAATACTTTCAAAAAACCTGAGCAGCAAAAGTGGTACGAGGGTGAAACTATTTCCTTGGGCATTGGACAGGGTTACAACGCTTTCACAATTTTGCAATTAGCTCATGCCATGGCAAACGTAGCTAATAACGGTATTGTGATGAAGCCTCACTTAGTCAAAGCTATTGAAGATCCATTTACTCGCAACAGAGTGCTGACAACCCCAAAAGAAAGTTATCGCATCGATCTCAATGCTGAGAATATTGAAGTAATCAAGAAGGCCATGGTCGAGGTTAATAACTCTGGCACATCTGCCACAGCATTTAAGGGCACTGGATATCAAGTGGGCGGAAAAACCGGAACTGCGCAGGTATTTAGTTTGAACTCCAAAGATTACAAACATGGATCCACAGCAGAATTTTTACGCGACCATGCCTTGTATATAGCATTTGCTCCAGCGGATAAGCCAACCATAGTAATTGCGATGGTTGTAGAGAACGCAGGCTTCGGCGCACAGTATGCCGCTCCGATTGCACGTCAAGCATTGGACTACTACATTGAGGGCAAGTGGCCCAAGGAGGTTCCTGAATGGAAAAGAGCCCCTTAATCAAAGTTAAAGGATTTTTCTCCAGCATCTTCGCTGGTTTAGACCGCCAGCTAGGCCTTATTTTGCTTGGCTTAGCAGCCGTTGGCTTTTTTACTTTTCTATCTGCAAGTCAAAATACTCCCGTACAAATTGCAGATGAATTGCGCAACCTCGCACTCTCGTTTTTAGTGATGTGGATGGTTTCACGCATCCCACCTAAGTGGTTAGAGATGGGTGCAGTTTGGATTTATGGATTTGGTGTTGCCCTCTTAATCGCAGTAGCCGCATTCGGACTTATTAAAAAAGGTGCTCGTCGCTGGCTCAATATTGGAGTCGTCATTCAGCCATCCGAGATCATGAAGATTGCAATGCCACTCATGCTTGCTTGGTACTTTCAAAAGCGGGAAGGCATTCAAAAATCTTGGGACTATGGTGTTGCTGCCGTAATCTTAGCTATACCGGTTTTTTTAATTGCACGCCAACCAGACTTGGGAACGGCGTTACTCGTTTTTGCAGCAGGGCTATACGTCATCATCTTGGCGGGCCTGCCGTGGAAATGGGTACTGCCATTTGTTGGCTTGGGTGTAATTGGTATTTTGTTAATTATTATTTTTGGCAGCACTATTTGTGCCCATGATGTTGTGTGGCCATTTGTGCACGACTATCAAAAGCATCGCATATGCACTCTGCTAGATCCAACTAGCGACCCACTTGGTAAAGGCTTTCACACTATTCAATCCATGATTGCAATTGGCTCTGGCGGATTCTTTGGTAAAGGTTGGTTCCAAGGCACGCAAGCACATCTAGAATTTATTCCAGAAAAACATACTGACTTTGTCTTTGCAGTGTTCTCTGAGGAGTTTGGTTTATTAGGCAACCTGATATTGATTGCTTTGTTCTTCGCACTCATTAAAAGAGGTTTAGCAATCTCGGCGAGTGGGCCAAACTTATTTACGCGTCTGTTAGGCGCGTCAGTGACACTAATTTTCTTTACCTATGCATTTGTCAACATTGGTATGGTGAGCGGTCTCTTGCCAGTGGTTGGTGTACCGCTTCCATTTATTAGCTATGGTGGCACTGCATTAGTGACACTTGGCTTTGGCGCAGGAATATTAATGAGTATCCATCGTCACCGTCGTTTAGTGCAAAGCTAACTCGGCGCAGTAATGTGTTTGATTGATGGAGGTTTTTGAAGGAATAAAAAAGCCCGGCATGCCGGGCTTTTTTATCAACTAAGGAAGAATTACTTCTTACGCTTGTTAACTGAATCTTTAAATGCTTTACCAGCAGAAAACTTAACAGTTTTTGCAGCAGCAATTTTGAGTGGTTCGCCAGTTTTTGGGTTACGACCCATACGTGCAGCGCGTTTGCCAGAAGCAAAAGTACCAAAGCCGATCAGTTGTACTGAGTCACCTTTAGTAACAGCTTTGATAATTGTGTCGATTGCAGAATTCAATGCGAATTCAGCTTTGGCTTTAGAAATCTCCGCGTCGTCAGCAATCGCTGCGATTAGTTCGGCTTTGTTCAAGTGAAGCTCCTTATAGATATTGATGTCAGCGCACATTACGCTTACATGATTTTAACCACAAAAAATTACAAAAATAAAGTTGCGTTACAGCAATTTTTTACTACGACTACAAATTACTCATCCAAAACGGTGATATCAGAAACAAAATACTCGGTATCGCCAAAACAGGTCGTTGGCAAACCAATGTGTTGCTCATACTTTAGAGCCACTTTTTTACCCAAATTAGCATTGATTTTTTGCGCCACAGCATCTTCACGCACCGTAAAGAAGAATTTTTCTGACATTGTGCCTGGCATAGAAACCATGGCTAATTCGCCTTCCCAGGTTTTGCATACGTATCCGCGATGAGAGAATTTCTGGACATACCCTGCACGTTCACCGCTGCCATAGCTCCAAGTGAGCATTCCCCACGTATAGACTGAAATACCCACTAACCCAATTAAAACAAGGCTTAAGAGCCACTTTATAAAGCTATTCATAAGATCATCCTTAGCAAAACTCCACATAAACCCTAAACCGGTTTTCAAGCCCTCTGCTTGGAGTATATGAGCATCCGAGCATAAGAAATAGTCAATTTAGATCTGATATACAAATTAAAATATTAATAATTACCTCACTTAGACAAAACTCATGGAAATTCGCCACATCATCTTTTTTATTTTTATAGCATCGGCTGTTTATGTCTATTTCAGAGGAAAGGTTCGTTTTGGGGTTGTTAGATCTCTTACTGACTACCAAGTGCTTCTAGCACCCGTAAATGCACTTTTGTATTTATTTTCAAAAGTAAAGCCTGGCGCTTTTATTCCAGTAAGCCAATTTCCTGAAATGCAGCCCATTCAAGATAACTGGGAAATAATTCGGCAAGAGGCGCTTTCTCTGCAGGAAGTCGGCTCCATTGCGGCCGCAACCGGATACAACGATATCGGCTTTAACTCCTTCTTTCGGACTGGCTGGAAGCGTTTTCACCTCTGCTGGTATGGAAAAGAGGTACCCTCGGCTCAAGCAGGTTGCCCCAAAACGGTTGCACTGATTAAATCGATCCCCTCAGTCAAGGCTGCCATGTTCGCATCCCTGCCGCCTGGAGCAACGCTGGTGCGCCACCGTGACCCCTATGCAGGGTCCTTGCGCTATCACATTGGCCTAACGACTCCCAACGACCCCAAATGCTTTATTGATGTAGATGGGGAGCGTTATTTCTGGAAAGATGGCGAAGCGGTCATATTCGATGAAACTTACATTCATTTCGCTGCCAATGAAACAGATCAACAAAGAATCATCTTATTTTGCGATGTCGAACGCCCAGTTCACACAAAGGTAGTTGCTCTATTCAATCGCTGGTTTGGACGCTATGTCATGAGCGCCGCATCATCCCAAAATGTTGAAGGTGAAAAAATAGGTTTTGTAAATATTTTGTTCACCTATTTCTACCATCTCCGTGCACAAGCTAAAAAACTCAAAGCAAAACATCGCTCCGTTTATTACGTGGGCAAATGGGTGCTCATTTTGGGAATCTTGTGGGCAATATTTTGGTAAGCGCCGACCTTTAAATTATGGGCTCAACAACTGCACAATTTGCTCGGGACTGATGGGCCCCCAAATTTCTACTCGTTTCTTGCGGCTATTTTGACCAGAAACGAATTGAATCTGTTTTTGAGGCACTCTTAATTGCTTAGAGAGCCAAGCCAATAAGAGCTCGTTCGCTTTATTTTCAAGGGCAGGCGCCTGTAGAGAAATTTTTAAACAGCCATCATGCAGGCCAACAACCTTAGTCACCTTAGCTCCTGGCTGGCAATGTAAATTTAAGGTAATTCCGGTGGGGGTTTGTTTTAACCAATTGGGCGTCATTAAAGTACTTTAAACTGAAAGCATGACGATGAAGAATTCTTTAGCGCTAGAGCAGCTATTTGCCAATAATCGCACCTGGGCCGAAAGCATGGTGGCAAAGGATGCCAATTTCTTTAAGCGCCTTGTTTCTCAACAAGCCCCTGAATATCTGTGGATTGGCTGCTCTGATAGTCGAGTGCCGGCGAATGATATTGTGAACTTACTGCCTGGTGAGTTATTCGTTCACCGAAATGTTGCAAACGTAGTTGTTCACACTGATTTGAATTGCTTGTCTGTTATTCAGTTTGCGATTGATTTACTGAAGGTAAAACATATATTAGTAGTGGGCCACTACGGTTGCTCTGGTGTTCATGCAGCGCTAGCCGATAGGCGAGTTGGCTTAGCCGACAACTGGTTGCGTCACGTTAAGGATGTGCACCAAAAACATGAGCGTTATTTAGGCGATGCTATTCCAACCCCTAAGCGTCAAGATCGCCTTTGCGAACTCAATGTCATTGAGCAAGTAGTTAACGTATGTGAAACAACCATCGTGCAAGATGCTTGGGCACGTGGGCAAGATCTCACTGTTCATGGCTGGGCTTATCGTCTTGAAACTGGCCTAGTAAATGATTTGGGAATGTCGAGTAGCTCCATTGAAGAGATGGCAGAGCGCTATGCCAAATCCGTAAAGCGTTACGAATCAGAGTAAAACTAATTTGCTGAAGTCTTTTTCCAATCAAGTAGTCGTCGTTCTACTCAAGCTTCTTGCCCTCTTGCCCTATAGGCTTCTGGTTGCGCTAGGCTACGGTCTTGGATTTATTGCGGCTCGCGTTCCTAGCGATAGAAATCGAGTAGTAAAAACAAATCTCCACTTATGCTTTCCAAAATTAAGTCCGGTAGAAGTCGATAGACTTGCCAAACAGCATTGGCGATTACTTGGGCGTAGCCTAGTAGAGAAAAGCATTATCTGGTGCGGCAGCTCTAAGCAACTGAGCAATATGATTGAAGTGAAATCAGCAGTTGACCTCTCAAGCAAAAAACCGCGCATCTTAGTAAACATGCATTTCACAGGAATTGAGGGCAGCATTATTTTGAGCGCGCTCTCTAAAACAAAACATTGGCCGCGCACTTCAGGATTTTTTCAGAGAATGAAGAATCCATTCTTTAATAAACGAATTGTGGAATGGCGCAACCGTTTTGGCGGGAATTCAATTGATCGCCAAGGCAATGCAAAGGCGATCATCCGAGAAATTCGCAATGGAGATTTCATCATCATTGCACCGGATCTTGATTTGGGTCTTAAGGATTCTGAATTTGTGCCATTTTTTGGAATTCAAACAAATACCATCACCACCATTTCTCGCTTAGCAAAAATTACTGGCGCTGACGTATGCTTGATGACCACCACATTAAAAGTAGATGAGTCAGGTTACCTTTGCGAAATTGGGAAGCCTTTAGAGAATTTTCCTGGGGCAGACCCCAAGTCTGACACCGCACGGCTTAATCAATACTTTGAGGAAGAAATTCGACTTCGGCCGGCCGAATACTACTGGGTTCACAAGCGTTTTAAAAATCGCCCAGATAATGATCCGAGTCCCTATAACCCTTCTATCTAGGGGCCTTTTGTCCTATCATTAAGGGATGACTGAACGTATTGGGCTATTTGCCGATCTCCACAGCAATTTAGAAGCTTTTGATTCCTGCATGGCTCGTGCCGAGGAACTTGGCGTTACTCGCATGGTGTTTCTGGGTGACCTCGTGGGCTATAACGCTGATCCTGTTGCGCTTCTTGAACGCATTGCCACGCTCGTAGAAAACAAAAAAGCGATTGCCGTTCTTGGCAACCATGATGAGGCTGTTTTTAAGGATAGCCGCAATCAAATGAACGCCAGCGCCAATGCCGCCATTGAGTGGACTAAATCTCAACTCAATAATGACCATATAGATTTCCTTAAAAATCTTCCCCTGATGGTTCAAGAAGATCAGATTTGTTTTGTGCATGCCTCTGCTTACAATCCAGCCGAGTGGAATTACATTACTGACAGCATGAGTGCATGGCGTTGTGTACAAAGCTCTGGGAAAAATTACACTTTTGTTGGTCATGCACATGAGCAAGCGCTTTTTTATCAAAGCGCCGTTGGGAAACTCATTCGATTTGCACCACACCCTGGTGATGAAATTCCGGTACTACCTCATCGCCAATGGGTAGGTGTTGTTGGCTCTCTTGGTCAACCTAGAGATGGCAATCCAGAGGCCTGCTTTGCTGTTTTTGAGCCCGCTTCAGAATCACTGACATTTCATCGTACGCCCTACGATCACTACACTGCCGCAGAGAAAGTACGTCGCGCTGGCCTGCCAGAAGATCTGGCAAACCGCCTCATCACCGGCAAATAAACAATGCCCATTAACACCGACATTCAAGCAGTAGACGATATATTTCAAGAAGGCAAAGTAGTAGATGGATTTGTTTTAGGCAAGGAAGTTCATCGCGGCGGAATGGCTAGCCTTTTTTCAGCAACTAAAGAGGGAATAGATGTCCCTATCTTGCTGAAAATCCCGCGTGTTGGCAGAGATCAACCGGTTGAAAGTTTGATCGGCTTTGAAACCGAACTCACTATCTTGCGCTCCCTAAAAAGTCCTTACGTTCCTCAATATTTAGGTTCAGGCAATATGGCCACGCGCCCTTATATTGCAATGGAAAGAGTTGAGGGCCGGCCATTAGAGGATTACATCAAGGAAGGTAAAGTATTTACGATTGATGAGGTAGTTCGCATTGGGGCAGATTTAGCGCAAGCTGTTCAATCACTGCACTCACAAGATGCCATTCACCTAGATGTCAAGCCTGAAAATATTTTGATTGATGAGAGGGGGAAGTTAACACTCATTGATTTTGGTTTGTCGCACCACGCTCGATACCCGGACTTGCTTGCAGAAGAGATGCGCAAAGGTATCGGCTCTGCACCTTATATTTCTCCTGAACAAGTAGCCGGCATTCGCTCTGATTCGCGCAGTGATATTTTTTCTATTGGCGTGATCATGTACGAGCTGCTGACTGGCGAACTGCCATTTGGTAACCCTCAAACCATGAGTGGACTAAGAAAACGAATGTGGGCAGAACCCTTTCCTCCACGTGCTATTCGTAGAGAAATTCCTCGCTGGTTACAAGAAGTAGTTCTGAGATGTCTGGAGCCACGCGCCGCCGATCGCTATCAGGGTGCTGCGCGTTTACGTCAAGTATTGCGTGATCCCGAGGGCGTTACGCTGACCGAGCGTGCCGAACGTGTTGAGCCCCCTAGCTTTTGGGAAAACCTCAAAGGCATGTTCAAAGCCGCTGGTTACGAGCCCTCTCCCAGCCCCCGTCCCAGTATGGGCAACCTTGACGCGCCCCTCATGATTGCCGCGATAGATACTCGTCAGTCTGATGAAGCCCTGCGTGAGCGCATGCAAATTACAGCAAAAAATTTATTACAGGCCTATCCTGAAAGTCGCCTAATTTGCTTGAGCACGATTGCCAGTACGCCAACCTATGAAGGCAATCACGAAAGCCAAACTGCTAGCGGCATTGTCCGCGGCCACCTAGTGCAACTGATGGAGTGGGCTAAACCACTCAAATTACCGCCCGAAAGAATTTCTTATCACGTACTTGAGGCGCTTGATCCCGCCTCTCGAATCGTTGAATTTGCCAAAGATAATGATGCGTCCCTCATTTTGATTGGAGCATCACATAAGCTACCTAATAAGGTAACACCTTGGAGAACCTCGATGACCAAAATCGTTGAAGAGGCTCCCTGTAGCGTTCATATTGTGCGCACTTAAATATCAGCGCATTTTGTCTTGCTTTTGATCCAAGATCAATTCTGGCTCCTGTGCCTCAATCCAATTGTCGCGATTGAGCACGCTAGTTAACTGCTTTTGATCAAGCTCGCCAGTCCACTTGGCAACCACAATCGTAGCCACACCATTACCTACCAAATTTGTAAGTGCTCGCGCCTCAGACATAAAGCGGTCAATGCCCAAGATAATTGCCAAACCAGCAACCGGAACATCTCCAACAGCAGAAAGGGTGGCTGCCAAAACAATAAAACCGCTTCCAGTTACGCCTGCCGCACCCTTAGATGTAAGCAACAGTACTAGCAACAGCGTGACCTCCTGCATCAGTGTCATCGGCGTATTGGTTGCTTGCGCGATAAATACTGCGGCCATTGTTAAATAAATAGAGGTGCCATCTAAATTGAATGAATAACCTGTTGGAATAACGAGACCAACACAAGTTTTCTTGGCGCCCAACAGCTCCATTTTTTCCATCATACGTGGCAAGACGGATTCGGATGATGAAGTTCCCAAAACAATTAACAACTCTTCTTTAATGTAGCGCACGAATTTAAAAATATTGAATCCATTAATTCGCGCAATAATCCCTAAGACAATAAACACAAAGAGCAAGCAGGTTAGATAAAACGAGCCCATGAGTTTGCCCAATGAGAACAAAGAACCAATGCCGTATTTGCCAATAGTGAATGACATTGCGCCAAATGCGCCAATAGGCGCGAACTTCATAATCACACCAATCATGTCAAAGAGAACATGGGATGTTTTTTCAATTAAGTCGAACACCATGGTTCCGCGACCACCGAACTTATGCAATGCAAATCCAAACAAAATTGCAATGAAAAGGACCTGCAAAATTTCACCCTTAGCAAATGCATCAACCGCACTGCTCGGGATAATATTCATTAAGAAATCCGTAGTGGTGCCCATTTTTCCGGGCCCGGTATACGCAGCAATTCCTTTGGTGTCTAAGCTTGCTGGATCGATATTCATGCCTGCGCCAGGCTGAAGCACATTCACCACAACCAAGCCGACCATCAATGCAATGGTGCTCACAATCTCAAAGTACAACAGTGCTAGTCCGCCAGTTTTGCCCACCTTCTTCATGTCTTCCATGCCGGCAATACCCAAAACCACTGTACAGAAAATAATAGGGGCAATTAACATCTTGATGCCTTTAATGAAGGCATCCCCAAATGGCTTCATTTCTGTACCCAAGCTTGGGTAAAAATGACCCAGTAA
This sequence comes from Polynucleobacter sp. JS-Fieb-80-E5, assembly GCF_018882015.1. Classification (NCBI taxonomy): domain Bacteria; kingdom Pseudomonadati; phylum Pseudomonadota; class Betaproteobacteria; order Burkholderiales; family Burkholderiaceae; genus Polynucleobacter; species Polynucleobacter sp. JS-Fieb-80-E5. The sequence goes on from NZ_JACVPH010000002.1 coordinate 331,620, forward strand.
AACACCAATTACAACGGCTGTAAGTACTTGAAAATAAAGGATTTTATAGATTGGTGGTTTTTTTAATGTATCGGTCATTTGGTCATCCTTTATTAAATTATGCGCAGGCTTTTTATTTCGTCTGCCCCCATATTAACTCCAGGCCAATATTTAGCCCCAATATCGGATAATGCAAGCATGGAAGAAAAAGTACGCGTCTCAAAATTACTCTCTGAGCTTGGCCTTTGCTCCCGTCGTGAAGCTGATTCATATATTGAGCAAGGTTTAGTCACAGTAGATGGCGAAGTGGTAAATGAATTAGGTGTTCGCGCCTACCGTCATCAGAAAATTGAGTTGCAATCTGGCGCCAAAGCACAGCAAGCCTCTCGCATTACCGTTATTCTGAATAAACCCGTTGGCTATATTTCTCACTATGACGACGAACAAGAATATCAACCAGCGGCCTCTTTGATTACCCCTGAAAATTACTTTGCTAGTCCGCTTGATAAAGGTAGAAGCCCTCGCTTTAACACCAAAGGGCTAGCGCCAGCAGGCAGGCTAGATATTGACTCCACAGGCATGCTAGTGCTGACTCAAGATGGTCGCATTGCCAAATTATTGATTGGCGAAAATAGCCCCGTTGAAAAAGAATACTTAGTACGCGTAGAGGGGGCTCTCTCTTTCGAAGATTTAGATCGCTTAAAACATGGTCTCTCTCTTGATGGAGTAGAACTCAAACCTGCACAGGTTAGCTGGCAGAATGAAGATCAATTACGCTTTGTATTGCGCGAAGGGCGTAAGCGCCAAATCCGTCGGATGTGTGAGATGGTGGGCCTCAAAGTGATAGGCCTCAAACGCGTCAGAATGGGTCGCATCTCATTGGGACCGCTTCCTCCCGGGCAATGGCGCTACGTAGGGGCTCATGAGCAGTTCTGAAGTGCATTGGCACGCTTATAATTGCCTCCGAACCTAGATTACTCAACGCAGAATTACCATCGAAACTCTTACCTCCAGCACTCCAGGCGCAGAAGTACTTAGACGTCGCAGCTTTGCGATCATCTCTCACCCAGATGCGGGTAAAACTACGCTTACAGAAAAGTTACTGCTGTATGCGGGAGCTATTCAGATTGCAGGAAGTGTCAAGGCACGCAAAGCCAGCCGTCATGCAACATCTGACTGGATGGAAATTGAAAAGCAGCGCGGCATCTCTGTAGCAAGCTCGGTAATGCAAATGGAATACCGCGATTGCATCATTAACTTATTAGATACACCCGGTCACCAAGACTTTTCAGAGGATACCTATCGTGTGTTGACTGCGGTTGACTCCGCTCTCATGGTGATTGATGCTGCTAATGGTGTTGAATCTCAAACATTGCGCTTGCTTGAAGTTTGCCGTGCACGTAATACGCCTATCGTGACATTCATTAATAAGATGGACCGTGAGGTTAAGCCTCCAATGGAATTAATGGATGAGATTGAAACCGCACTTGGCATAGAAGTAGTGCCCTTCACTTGGCCAGTCGGCATGGGTAAATCCTTTGCTGGGGTGATTGATATCGCCAATGCTCGTATGCGCATGTTCAAAGCAGGTGAAGATCGCGTGACAGAAGACTCACATGCGGTAGTTGCCATAAATGATCCAGCCCTTAAAGAGCGTCTGGGCACAGACTTAGAAAATGCACTAGCTGAAGTGGCGCTGATCAAAGAAGCAATGCCAGCCTTTGATCTAGAAGCCTTTCTGGCTGGACGTCAGTCACCGGTTTTTTTTGGCTCGGCCATCAATAACTTTGGTGTACGCGAGATTCTCAATACATTAGTAGAGCTCGCACCGTCGCCAGGCTCGCGCAAAGCCTTGCAACGCGAGGTCAGTCCTGCCGAGAACAAGTTCTCAGCAGTTGTATTCAAGATTCAGGCCAACATGGATCCAGCACATCGTGACCGTGTAGCTTTTTTACGCATCTGTTCTGGCCATTTTCAGCGCGGCATGAAACTCAAGATTTGTCGTAATGGCAAAGAAGTGCGAACCAACAATGCACTATCTTTCCTATCCCAAAGACGGGATATTTTGGATGAGGCCTTTCCAGGCGACATCATCGGTTTGCCAAATCATGGCTTGCTGCGCTTGGGCGACACCTTAACTGAAGGTGAGCAATTGCAATTTACGGGGCTCCCATTCTTTGCACCAGAAATTTTCCGCATGGTTGAATCTGCCGATCCTTTGCGCTCTAAGCAATTACGCACTGGACTGATGCAATTGGGTGAAGAGGGCGCTATTCAGGTCTTTAGGCCAATGGCTGGGGGCACCATGCTACTTGGCGCCTTTGGTCAACTTCAATTTGAAGTGGTAAGTCATCGCCTCCAAACTGAATATGGTGCAGAAGTGCGTCTTTTGCCGGCCCGATATAGCTTGGCTCGTTGGGTTAGCTCAGACGATCCTGTTGCGCTGAAGAAATTTACTCAAGAAAATATCCACCGCATGGCAGAAGATGTAGTGGGCGCATCTGTTTTCTTGGCATCACATAAATCAGAACTGGATGTTGCCCAACAACGCTGGGAGTCCATTCAATTCCATGCCCTCAGAGAGCATGCTGGCTTAATTTATCAATCTGATTTGGCAGGCTAATTCGCCCAGCGGTTGCACTACATTAGCGTGTTGTTTTGCAATCAAAGACAGCAACCAACTGCGTATCACTACTTCTGAATGAGGCAATCTTGCCGTACTGCGCACAATAGGCACTTGCCTTTTGAGTTAATTGCTCAATTGATTCGCCGCTACTATTTAGAAAAGTAACGTGATTAGAATCTGATGCATCGGTATATACCGCAGCACAAGCGCTCAAAATAGATGCGCAACATATAGTCAAAACAGAAGACTTCATCAATGCATTCATTTAATCATTCCTCATCCATAACTTAGGGCTTATTGAGGCCCAGTACATTCATAACCTTTGCAGTGATTTTGCTAGCAAATGGCCTGTAAATCAGAATACAAACAATGGCAACTGGGTAGGCTACTGACCAAACTTCAAGCCATACCCAGAAGAAATTTTCTGCAAGACCAACACGAACAAATGTAGTAGCAAGCGTAATGCTTAAAGACATTAAGAGGCCCATAACCAGGGCAAAAACTAGGTTGGGTAGATTGATCATGGCTACATAATAGCTTCTAGGCTTGTTAACTGTTATTCTGGACTGTGATCACTATTGTGCGCCCTAGACAGGGGAATCTCTTGAGAAAGTCTTTGAGATTCATCATTCTATTACTCTAGGAAAATTTCATGGCTGTAGGCCAAAATCAAAGAACCAGAAAAAACGACTCCATGCTCACTAAAACAGGAAAAGCGCGCTTAGGTCCCCTGAATACCGCTCAACTTACTAAGTTACTAGAATCGAGCACCAAACCCAAAGAGAAAAGCAAAATCTTGCGTGCACTCAGCAAACATAAAGTTGTTGCCGCATAATTAAAAAGCCCCGTTCAATCGGGGCTTTTTAATTTGATGTTTACAAATAAAACTACGCTCTTTTTACCAGCATTCTTTTCCCAAGGATGACGGTAGATACAACGAGTACGGCGAAGATTAAATTCATCACCGTGAGTGAATCGCCCAACAAAACACTTGCTGCTACCAGAGTACAAAATGGCTGAATCAATTGCACTTGACTAACACGTGCAATACCGCCAATCGCAAGCCCCTCATACCAAAAGAAGAAGCCAAGAAACATGGGGAATAAACTCAGATAGACAAAGCTAGTCCATGCCACGGCACCCGCATGAATATAGTCTGGGCTATAGGTGAGCCAAGTCATCAAAATATTCAACGGCAATGAAATAACCAAGGCCCAAGAAATGACCGCGCGAGGATTCATTTTTCTGGAGAGCTCGCCACCCTCTACATAACCAATGCAAGCGCTGATTCCGCCAAGCACTAAAAGGCCATCAATATACGTAAAGCTGCCGGAGCTCTTCAATAGAGCGTACAGAATGACTAAACCAGCGCCCAATAAAGATACCAGCCAGAATCCCAAGGATGGGCGCTCTTTAAAGCGCAGTACTCCAATAACGGTGGTAGCAAGCGGCATCATCCCTAAAATCACTGCCCCGTGTGAAGATGAGCCTTGAGTCATAGCAACAGTAGTGAATATGGGAAAACCAAACACGACTCCCAGAGCTATGACAACAAATTTCACAAAATCCACTTTAGTGGGTGTGCGCTCTTTTTTGTAAGCAAGGTAGGCCAGAGCAACCATCCCTGCTAAGGTTGCTCTGCCAAAAGCAATGAAATACGGGTTAAAACTTAAAACGGCAATCTTACTGACTGGTAGCGTTAAGCTAAAAATTAGAATGCCGATAAAGCCAATCAGCATTCCCTTGCTTTCTTTATTCACCGTTACCCTTTGTCTTGTGTTGTATTAATTGTATTAACAAACGTCAAAGCATGGGCTGTAATATGTAAGCAGCCCATATGAAATTCAATGCCTATATTCAAGCCATCTATCTAGCAGCATCTGCTGGCACGCAGATGCTATCTGTCAACACTGCCAAAGCTATCGCAGGATCTGGACTAGAAGGCGACCGTTATGCACTTGGTACAGGCGCCTATTCAGCCATCGAGCCAACTAAAGTGCGTCACGTCAGTATCATCGCCCTATCTGCTATCGATACAGCAAATGATTGGTTAACAGCTGGGGATGAACCCACTTTTGATGGCTCTGAAACACGCCGTAATATTGCACTTGCAGGAATTACGGCATCTGAACTCAATGCGCTCGTAGGCCAACGATTTCAGATCGGCAGCATTCAACTACTCGGCACAGAACTATGCACCCCCTGTGAGAGACCGGCGCAATTACTGAGTAGGTCAAGTTTCATGGAGGCATTCGAAGGGCGTGGCGGCATTCGGGCCGAAGTTTTAACTTCTGGAGCTCTTGCTGTGGGTGATAAGCTCCTCATTGAGGAAGGGGAATGACATGATTCAATATCGCGACAACATCACGATTACTGCAGAGCAAGCTATCGATCTTTACAAGCGCTCCACCCTTGGGGAGCGACGCCCTATTCACAACGTTCAAACTTTTGAGGACATGCTCAAGAATGCCAACCTCACTATTACCGCATGGGACGACGAAGCTTTGGTGGGTATTTCGCGTTCGCTAACAGACTTTTCTTATGTGGCTTACCTTGCGGATTTAGCCGTTGATGAAAAATATCAACGCTCTGGAATTGGCAAACAACTCATCGAGGAAACTAAAGCGCGCCTTGGTCCTGAGTGCATGATCGTACTTTTAGCAGCGCCCAAGGCGAATGAATATTACGAGCATATTGGCTTTGAACACAATCCGCGCGCCTGGACCCTCAAAAAGTAATTCAGTCTTTATCATTACCATATGACTATTACTCGATTTTGCTTAATTCGCCACGGTGAAACTGACTGGAATGCTGCACGCCGCCTTCAAGGCCACACTGATATTGACCTCAATGCTAGAGGCTTAGCTCAAGCAGGGCAAATGGCGCGCGCCCTCAAAAACATGGAGCTTCAATTTGATGTTCTATATACGAGTGATCTTCAGCGAGCAGCAAAGACTGCACAAGCGATTGAAGAGATATTTGAAACCTCTGCGATACCCAATGCTGGACTAAGAGAGCGTCATCTTGGTGCTCTACAGGGTCTCACTACCGATGAAGCCCCGATACGTGAGCCGGAACTTTGGGAATCTCATCTCAGCAGAAATATTGAGGAGAACTTACGTGATGGCGAAAGCATTCGACAATTTGCAGATCGCATTAAAACTACGCTTGTGGAAATCTGCGAACAATATTCAGGCAAGACTATTTTATTGGTAAGCCATGGAGGCACATTGGACATGATGTACAGAATTGCGAGCAATCAAGCCCTGGATGCAGAAAAAGCCGTTACCGTACCCAATGCCTCTCTCAACTGGATCAGTCATGATGGACTTGCCTGGAAGGTGAATAGCTGGGCGAATACAAGCCACCTTCAGGATTTGGCTCTGGATAATCTAGACCTCTAGTGCCCCACAAGGGCTTATGATGCATACATGAAATTGATTTTTCACATAACGGCTCTTTTAATTGCTGCTGCAATCTGCATTCCGGCCTATGCCATGGATGATATTCCGGATACGCTTCCAGATCGCATCGTTGGCGATATCGGTGCAGCCGTTTATACCTCTAATTTACATATTGGCACCGAAGGAACTCAATCCTTAGCTCTGCCCTATGCCTTTTTTGACTATCAGCGTTTTTTCGCTCGTATTGATGAGGTGGGTATTAAGACTTTCAAGATGGGTTACGGCTATTTTGAAGTCATTGGAAAAATTAATTTAGATACCTACAAAGTAAAGTCGTCAATCAATGGCAACTCTATCAACCGAAGCGACCCAATACCCCTTGGCTTGGGAACTTTTCAAGAGACGCCGATTGGGGGATTTTTTGTTAACGCCTATCATGACTTCGGTAAATCAAAAGGTGCACTTTATGAATTTTTATACTTCGCCGAAATTGAAACCTATAAAAAAGTAACTGTCTATCCGCAAATTGGCGTCGAACGACAGTCAAGCCAATACGCTAATTACTACTATGGCATCAGCTCTGGAGAGTCTACAGCTACAGGTTATGCGGCCTATAGCGCTCCCGCAACAAGCAATCTCCTAGCAGGGCTCATGGTGGAGATTCCGGTGGTGGATAACTGGTATATCAATGTATATGGCAAACGCAAATGGATGGGTGGCGGAATTAATAACAGCCCAGTCATGAATCGCTCATTCCAAGACAATATTTTTATGGCACTTGCGTATCGCTTTAAGTAAGCAGATAGCGGTTGTCTAACTCTAGGGGTGGCTTTAGAAAGACATGGCCAGGATCGATAAGCCTGAAATCAACATCACTAGCTCCATCAGCAATAAAAATTTCTTTTCTGGCAATGCCAAAACAATCTTCTTAGAAAAAATAGAGCCGACCAAAACGCAACTACCAATAAGAAGCCCCTGAATGATTGCAGTGACATTGAGAAAGCCTAGCTGATGAAATGTAATGCCCTTGGTAAACAGAATAGATAAGGTGCTGGCCGCCTCTGTTCCCAAGAAAGCACCCTTGGTGAGTCCATAGGCTAAAAAGAAGGGGGTGTTGATAGCGCCAGTAGTCGCAACAATCCCAGTCAAATAGCCAATAGCAGCGCCAACCAAGGCCATCTGCCAAAGTTTTAGATAAAAATTTTGGTTGCGCATCCAGCGACGAATCGGTATTAATAGGATTAAAAATACTCCTAGAGTAATTTCTATTAATCGCTCATTAAGCTGAACAAGAGTATTCACCCCTAATATCGTGAATGGTATTGCAGCTAGGCTATAGACAAAACAAATGCGCCATTGAATCACGCTCCACCACAAAAAAATGCGGGAGAGATTGGCTACGGTGGCAACCAAAGCAATAACTGGAATTGCCTGAATGGGCCCATAAAAATAGACCAAAGCGGGCATCAATATGATGGTGGTACCAAAACCAATGACACCCCCTAAAACCCCGGCAGCCAGCCCCAATGAGCCCAGCACTAAGGCTTGAAGAACTAAATCAGGCAACGCTATTGATCTCGATTAAATTTGAAAAATGAGTTAACGTCCGCCCTGACAATCTAAAGGCATTTCCCACATAGGCTTGCCTTGACTAAAGTCACAATTCACTCCGTCTAGAGAGGTGGTGCTGGCAAGACAACCGCTCAAGACCAGAGCAAATAAAGTCACAGTCAAAGCTAAGGATATTTTATTCATATTTGAATACCTCAATCAAAAGACGATTTAATAAATAAAGGCTTTCTTAAACCTCAGAATCTCCAGCCCTAATGAACTAGATAGAGCAAAGACCATCCCAAGTTCAAAACAACCAATGCAATGAGTGTGAAAAAAGTAAATTTCATTCCAAGCACGCGCTTGCTGAAATCCGGGGGGGAGTATTCATACCCTTTGCATGAATCAAACGTCCAATAATGAGCGAGATGCCTGGAATAGCTACCAACCACCAAGGGGCGCCATTTAATTCAAGACAAGCAATTAAGATAATTCCAATGGGAACGTATTCGGCAAAGTTTCCTTGGGTACGAATGGCCCTCTCGAGATCTTCGTGGCCACCACTTCCTAGGCCAACCTTATTTTTCCTTCTTAAGCCAATGACAGTAAAAGAGAGTTTGATAAAAATAATGGTTAAGGTAGCGGCGATAATTGAAGTGACTAATAGCATTTATATCTCCTTATATAACTTCTAATACCTTGCTTAAGCAATTACCTTCATAGTTTGGCTTCTCGCCAATCTCTTCAAAGGGATGGCCCAAGCGATTGACCCAGAACACATCAAAGCCATACCACTTTGCAGCTAGAGCATCCCAAGCATTACTCGATACAAACAGAATTTCTTCTTTCTTAAAAGGAAATGCCTTTAATAACAATTCATAAGCTTGTGGGGCTGTTTTAAATAAGCGCACGTCCTCAATAGTGACGACTTTGTCTAGGTAAGACTTCAGGCCATTACTTTCGACCACGGTTGCCAACATCTCCCTACTACCATTAGACAAAATTGCAGTAGAGATCCCTTTCTGTTTTATTGTTTTGAGGACATTGAGACTATCTTCAAAGCCGGTGAGCTTGGCATACTGGTCCATCAACCGCCCCTCATAATCAGGGGTGAGATTTAAGTTCATGCGCTTACAGACATACCGCAATGAGCGAATGGTTAGTTCCCAAAACGGGAGATAGTACTTACTCCCATTGGGATTGGGGTCACTCATCGTTACCAAGCGGGTGTATTCAATCTGGCGATCGCGCCACATTAAAGCAAAAGCCTGTCCATGCCCTGGAAATAATTCTTCTGCCAACTGACCCATGGAATACACATCAAATAACGTGCCATAGGCATCAAAAGCGATTAGCTTATACATGCGTGCTTACTTTCTAGTATGAATTTCTATTGTCATTTAATCAGAAAATTTAGCCAACGCATGCCACCCAAAACTGAGAAGGGGAAGCATATCTTTAGCAAAACCAGTGACTTCTTTAATTAACTCTTTCGAGCAAATCGTTGATCTGGGCAACTGCTTTCTAATAATCCAGCCCTTGAGTTTGATTGCTCGCTCAACCTCTGGCGGGACATCATTAAAGCCTCTCGGAATTCGTGCCAATGTGTTGGAATAATCCAGCTCATAGCCTTTTCTTTTTAGAGACTTCTCAAGAGATAGCCAGGCCTTAGGGTTATCTAAAATTCCCTGTCTGAGCTTTTTTAGATTGTGGGCTTCTGGCTGTAAATAACCTGCAGCACATCTACTGCCCAGGGGGTCTAAACGAAAATACAGAACACCCGGGGAGTGCTTGTCTCCAGTTCTCGTAAAGAGCCCGCTGGCATGCATGTTGTAAGGATGCTTTGCTTTTGAAAACCGAGCATCTCGATTAATTCTAAAGAGGGATTTTTTGGGATCGCCCCACAGCGGTATATCTTTATTTGCGAGACTCTCAGACAGGGCGTCGGTAAAGCGCTTCATCGGTTCGCGCACAAACTCTTCATATTCCGAGCGATGCTCAGAAAACCAAACTCTAGTTTGATTATCGGTAAGCTCTTCAAGAAATTTGAAAGCCTTAGGACTAAATCCAATAAAGTCGCTCATTAAAGTAGGGGCGAGAATACCAAGCCTAGCCCGGTTGCTTGAACCACTTCTGCTTTTCTTCAGGGCTCATATTTTCCCATTTGACTCTTCGGGCCTTCATTTCTGCCTGCTCTTCTGGTGTTAAACCATCAAAGAAAGCTTTTCTCTCGGCTTTCATTTTTTCTTTTTGTTCAGGAGTAATGGATTGCCATTGTGCCTTCATTTTTTCCTGAACTAGCTTGCGATCTTCGGGGCTTAAGGCCTTCATTTGATCGCGCGTCTGATGCCAATATGCTTTGCGCTCTTCTGGTGTTGCTTTCAGCAATGCAGCATCTATTTGCTTGATCTGCTCCAAGCGCTGATCAAAGGTGAGATTGATATTAGTCAAAGGATTTGGTGGCTCAGGGATAGCGGCTCCAGCTAAGGAAATCACAAAAATACTAAATAGCGCTCCAACTACCCATTTTTTAGAAATCATTGCTTCGTCTCCCGCTGGTTATGAACCATTCTAATCCCGGTCAAGGCAGAGTCAACTGGCTCTATCTAGTATGTTAGACCCGCAACATAAGCGTAAAGCGGAATGCCCAAAATGATATTGAAGGGGAAGGTAATTCCTAAGGACATTCCCATATATAAAGCGGGGTTTACTTCTGGAAGTGCGTGTCTTAACACGGCTGGCACAGCAATATAAGAAGCGCTCGCGGCAAGCACCATCAGTAAGACGGTATCGCCCAATGGCAAGCCCAATAGTTTGCAAAGCCCCAATGCGATTGAGGCATGAACCAAAGGGGCACCAATTGCATAAAGCAAAGTTATGGGCGGCTTACCCTTTAATCCCTCAAAGTTCTTAGCAGCCATCAAACCCATATCAAGCAAGAAGAAGGCAAGCATTCCCTTGAACAAATCTATCGAAAATGGGGCCATTATTTTTTGTCCACTGTCGCCACTGACTAAGCCAACCATCATTGATCCCAAAAGGAGTAGCTGCGCACCATCAGTAAATGACTCATAAAGAATCTTTGACATGCCTGTCGACTGCGTTGAATTCGTAGCGGATGTCCTCGCTTTATTCGCTAACAAGATTGCCAGAATGATTGCTGGGGACTCCATCAAAGCCATTGCTGCCGCCATATGTCCACCAAATGCAATGCCATATTGATCTAATGCTTGCGTTGCAGTAATAAACGTAACGGCGCTAACCGAACCATAAGTGGCCGCAATGGCGGCTGCATCATAGTTATTGAGCTTGGTTCTTAAAACCATATATCCCATGAGAGGAATGATAATTGCCAAAAATACTGCGAGCCCAAGAGCCAAACCAATCTCAAGAGTAAATCCTGATTTATGAAGGGCAAAGCCACCCTTTAAGCCCAACGCCATCAATAGATAGAGCGATAAAAACCGAGCAATGGGCTGAGGAATTTCTAGATTAGATTTAACGGCACCAGCAAATGCACCAAAGACAAAAAAGAGAATTGCTGGATCCAAGAAATTATTCATACCAACATCTTAGGTAATTTTAGAAGTTTTTGTATTAGCCACACAGTGCCTGAGGGCTAAACAGGGTCAATATGCGTCATGACATTGAGCACCGGCAATTGTTTCTTGATTTGATTGCCCGCGTTTAAGGCAATGTCGTGCCCAACTTTGACAGTGGCATTAGCATCCACATCGATATGGACGTCTACCAAAATCATGTCGCCCATCTTGCGAGTTCGTAAATCATGAAAGCCTCTGACGCCATCGGTAGATTTGATAATGTCCTCTATCTGACGATGCTCTTCCTCTGATACCGCCCTATCCATTAAGTCATGCAGGGCATCCCAACCAAACTTCCAACCCATTTTGGCCACCATTAGGCCAACCACTAAAGCACCAATAGCATCAAAGATTGGGTGCCCAAATAGGGCGCCAACAATACCAATAGAAACGACTAATGAAGAAGCTGCGTCAGATCTGGCATGCCAAGCATTAGCTACCAACATCGATGATCGCACGCGCTGAGCTACTATCAACATGTATCTAAACAGCAATTCTTTTGCAACCAAAGAAGCTAATGCAACATATAAAGCTAGGATTTGAATCTGCCCAGCCGCCACTGGATTGATAATCTTTTCCCCAGCTTTAAAAAGCATGCCAGCACCAACAGCCAATAAAGAGATTCCTAAAAATAGAGAGGCGGCAGTTTCATATCGTTGGTGCCCATAACGATGATCTTCATCTGCATCTTTGGCACTATGGTGATTGGCAAAGAGCACTACAAAGTCTGCAACTAAATCTGTCGCAGAGTGAATGCCATCTGCAATCAAGCCTTGAGAGCCAGACACAATTCCTGCAAACACTTGAGAAACTGTCAGGCCAATATTAACCACGACACTAACCAATGTGCTCTTCTTCGCGGCCTGTTGCTTGGCAGGTGTTTGTGATTCGTGATCTTCGGCAACTTTATCCATAAGTTAATACTAGCAAATAAGAGTGGGGTTTTGACTTTGTGTTAAGCGCCTTGCATAGCATGGGTCAAGTATCTGGGTAATAAAATCACCCTAATGAGAGTTTGATGTCTCTCGGTAGCCCATGGTTGAGTCAACTGGGTCCGAGGAGACAAATCCGCCCCTAAAACTATCACTATCGCCTCAAGTGGGGCTACTGGTTTAGTCAATGCGCACAGAAAGAGCGATGGCTATTTACAGGCAACTACTTCAATAGATTTATATTGACTGGCTCTTTGTGCCATGGATTCAAATCGTCCCCGCATACTATTTTTTATAAAATATTCAATGATGGCTGAGGGAATAATTGAGTTGGGCTCTATTTGAGCGTCATACTTAAAGACTGTTTTATCTTTTTCCTCCAGCAATTTCCAAGTTCCCTTGTATAACCTGTTGTCGCCGCTGATCTGCTCAAATGTTAGAGATCTATTTGGCAGCTCTGTATATTCCACCGTTGACTTCATCTCTATAGGGAAAAATAGAATTTGCTCTTCAATCACTCTGTATACGCGAACCCTATTGCCCGCCCTTGAAATAACCCTTGCCTCGATTATTCCTGGGATATTTTTTGAGCCCTCATAGTCTGTAATGAATGCATAGGCATTACAAATATTCATTGGCACAGAATAGCTTGCTTGGGCATGAAAACGACCATCAACCAGGGTCACATTCACCCGAACATCAAAGGGATTGGAATTCTCTTGGGCAAAACTCTGAGAGATAAAGAAGGCTAAGGCAAGCGTTAAAAACCATTTCATTGACAGATTTTAGGGTCTTATGGATTTTGCCGTTTTAAAAGAAACTCCGGATAGACCTATGTGTGCTGTAGAACAATTCTTTTGTAGTAAAGCCTATAAAGTAACCCAAGGGATGGTCAAGCAGACATCAGAGGATGCGATAAGTAAGAAGTTTTTCTGCTTTCCAACTTGCTGCTAGCAATCGCCAAATCTCCATTTCCTATAGTTTTGTATTTGCTCTTATTGGACGCTCAAATAAAAACCACCCGAAGGTGGTTTTAGTGTTTCTTGATGGTCCGGGGCATTCGACAAGAGCCCAATAATGACAGGTCCTTAAGGTTTAAGCTGAGCCCTAATTTCGCCAGGCTTGTTAGTAGCGCTGTGAACATTGAGATAGAGATTTCCGCTCTTTAGGCTTTGGAGTTGAGCATCTGTTAATTTGGCACCAGCAGGAGCTGACCAAACATTATCTGACGTCTTGGTAAATGGCACGATTACAGGGCCATTTTGACCCATTGGCGCCTCATGAATATGAGCCATAGTTCCCTCAACACCAGTGGTAGTAATCGTTCCCGATACTGATCCATCTGGAGCAACCATGATTGACCCTACGCCAGAGGCTGAAGTAGTCACCGGCGGAACTTCTTGGGCTCCATTAAGGCTTACCTTCATTGACTGTGCTGAAACAGCTAATGAAGCAATGCCGACACATATTCCCAAAACAACTTTAGTCAAAACGTGATTTATTTTCATTTATATCTCCTATCGGTTTAATTCTGAAATCAGACTATCACAATTAGATTAATTAAGTATGTCGAAAAAAGGAGGGATCAACTCATGAAACTTCGTTTCAAACGACATTGGGAGCGCACACCATTTCCAGCGAGAGTTTAGTTCTACTAAACAAGTATTAACTGCCGTCTCTCAAAGCAATTAGCAATGGATGGCCTACCGGAAACTCGACATCCTCAATAGCTGCGCTAACTTCTGGCAAAGTTTTAGCAATCTCTTCATTACCTTGGAAAACCATAGTCCATTTACTGAAGCTTCGCTCATTGATGGATTTGGCTTCTATTAGGCGAACATTTTTATGTCGACTATCTTTTTGAATTTTTTGCCACAAAGCCTCAATGTCTTTTTCAGCGCCTTCAATAACTTGACCAAATTTGTTATTTTCATAAATGAGCGCCCCGGTAATGCCTAAGGCCTGGTTATTAGCATATGAGTGATATAAAAGTCTCATCAATCCTAAAAAAGACATATTTTGGGCTGGTTCACTTACATAAGTCAGTTCGATTAGCTTAGACATACGCCAATACTAGAGAGCCTCAGCACCAATTACTCTAGGCGTTTACCCCAGCGTTACAAAGATTGCAAATCCCTTCACCTATAAGCGCCCGTAAAAAGGATGTCCCAATAAGTATCACTTTAATTGATGCTCATACCGTTGCATTAGTAATAACTAATTAGTAATAACTAAGCGGCTCGGTTTTGCCCCAAAAGATTTTGTAGGAATAAATGGTGTACCCGATGATGGTTGGCAGTACAACTATAGCCCCCCAAAATATGACCCACAATGACTCCGTAGCTGAAGCCGCCTCCCAAATAGTCATTTTGTCTACAACGATGTAAGGGAACATGCTGTAAGCAATTCCTAAGAATGCAAGGACAAATATGGCTACGCTTAGAGCAAAAGGAATCCAAACAGGAGCAGGCTTATTCTTCTGCATTTTTAACAAGTTCAAATCGATAAAGATAAAACAAGCCAAGGTCAGAACTGGAAACGGCAATAAGAAAAAGACATTTGGGAAGGTAAACCACTTTGCCGCAATCTCTGCACTAAAGAATGGTGTCGCTACAGAAATGATCCCAACACCAAGCCCCGTTAATAAGAGGCATTTTCTTGCCCAGCCAACTGCCTTTAGCTGTAGATCGCTAGATGTCTTCATAATCAGCCAGCTAGCGCCTAATAGGGCATACCCAGCCGGCAGGCAAAGCGCTACGATAAAAGAAAATATCCAGCCCAAGTATCCTGAGTCAAAACCAATCACCTCTCTTCCAACCATCACTCCTTGGGATGCCGCCGCCAAGAAACTACCAAAAAAGAATAGGAAGTTCCACACTGCCTTCTGACTCAAATGCGCTTTTGCGCGAAAGTCAAAAGATACGCCTCGTAAAATTAAACCGGCCAACATGATGCCTACCGGCAAATAGAGCTCAGTCAAAATAATTCCATGAGCCATTGGAAAGGCAATCAAGAGAACTCCGACTCCGAGTACTAACCAAGTTTCGTTAGCATCCCAAAAAGGACCAATGGATGAAATCATGATGTCTTTTTCTGATTCGCTTGCCTGATTAAATAAGATACCGACACCCAAGTCATATCCATCTAAGACAACGTAAGCAACCATTGCAATGCCCATTGCAACCAAAAAGAACAGGGGCAACCAACCAGATGGTTCGTATAAATTAGGAATCATTCTTATGCTCCTGCAATGTTGTTTGTGAGGCCTGATTTTTGCTCATCAATAATATGTGCAGGATTAGCTTGCCTTGCCAAATAAAAAACAACCCAAATGTAAGAAACAATAAGCCCTAAATACAGCGCAAGGTACATCACAAGCGTACCCAAAACCATATTGGTAGGCACTTTAGTAACCGCATCAGCAGTCTTGAGTACCCCACTAACAAGGTAAGGTTGTCTGC
Organism: Polynucleobacter sp. JS-Fieb-80-E5; assembly: GCF_018882015.1. Lineage (NCBI taxonomy): Bacteria > Pseudomonadati > Pseudomonadota > Betaproteobacteria > Burkholderiales > Burkholderiaceae > Polynucleobacter > Polynucleobacter sp. JS-Fieb-80-E5. The sequence goes on from NZ_JACVPH010000002.1 coordinate 347,175, forward strand.
CTATCTCGGTCACATACCAACCGGCAACTACTCCGACCCAACCAGAAAATGTCATCACACTGAGACCTTTTAAAAGCCAGGTTGGTAGTTCTTTATTTTTTCTTGTGAGATAAAACCCAACGAATGCAGTTAAGAGCATCAACATGCCGATGCCGACCATGATGCGAAAGGCAAAGAAGATGGGGGCGACTGGTGGGGTTGCGCCAGGGAAGGCATCCAAGCCCTGCACTTCGCCAGCAAATGAGTGCGTCAAATATAAAGACGCAAGCTTTGGAATGGCTATTTCGTATTTATTGGCTTTCGTGGTTTCATCGGGTATTGCAAACAAAACGGCGGGGGCACCTTTGGTTGTTTCCCAAATTCCCTCCATTGCCGCTACCTTTGCGGGTTGATACTCTAACGTATTTAAGCCATGCGAGTCGCCAAGCACAATTTGTAACGGGGCTAACACTACCGCCATGGACATTGCCAACTTAATCAGCGCTCGATTGCCAGAAAGATTAATGCCCTTTAAATATCGATAAGAAGAAATGCCTGCAATTAAAAACGTTACCGTCAAAAATGATGCTGTCATCATATGCAAGAGGCGATACGGCATGGAAGGATTAAAGACAATCTCAATCCAATTAGCTGCATGTGCTTGACCATTAATCATCTCAAACCCTTGCGGGGTTTGCATCCAAGAATCTAAAGCAATGATCCAAAATGCCGATAGTGATGTACCGAAGGCAACTAAAAATGTAGCGATAGTGTGAGCTCTTTGAGAGACTCTTTTGGAGCCAAACAACATAATTCCTAAAAAAGTTGCCTCGAGGAAGAATGCCGATAAAACTTCGTAGCCAAGCAAAGGTCCTGCGATATTGCCAACCGTTTGCATATATCCAGGCCAGTTGGTTCCAAACTGAAAACTCATCGTGATACCACTAACAACCCCCAGGGCAAAAGTTAGAGCGAATATCTTGACCCAGAATTGATAGGCTTGGCTCCATACTGAGTCGCCAGTTTTATTAAATTTAACTTTGAAATAAAAAAGCACCCATCCCAATGCAATCGATATTGTTGGGAAAAGAATGTGAAAAGTCATATTCGAAGCAAATTGAATTCTGCTCAAAATAAGCGTATCTACCATTTTGTTACCTCTTATTTTTAATGTGCTTTTATTATGCTCTTTACCTTTCTAACTTGCTGATGCTGGTTTAATGGACTTACCTCAGCATCGCATGTCGCCTTAACGATATTGCCTAATATGAAAAAACCACCCGAAGGTGGTTTTAGTGTCTCCTACATCCTATAACAAGCGCAGCACAAAATTTAAGGCCTCAATCAACATCTGCTAGCAGGCCCCTGTATTGGCATATATCCTTGATTACCAGTACTTAAAAGGCTTTTCAGCATCTACATCACCGCCTAAAGCCATCATGCTCGTATTGCAATGCGGACAGGTAAGGCCATCCCACTCAGACAGATGATTACTCGAGTGGCAACTAGTACAAACCGGTGCCCTACTAATTTCAGTATTAATACTTCCTGGATGAGCCACTGTATAAGCATCAATCGTTGAACAAGATTTACAAACCATCGCCACCCTAGAAGAGTGAAGACCAACCTCTCTGCCTATGCTACTAATGCATTCAAACTTACAAGAGCGGCACACAAATTTATATCTAGCCATACATGTATCTCGCTAATTCTTTTTAGATTGAAGCGCTAATTTCTTCATGCGGGCATCTTGAATTAGCAATTGCCTTTCTTGATTGGCCACTCCAATAGTGATCTTTCTGGCTATAAGATCTGCATAAACACCATCAATCTTTTTAAAAAAATCTTCGTAAACCGCTTTCTTTTCGGGGCTTAAGCCCTCCAAAGCAATGGGTCGACAGGAGTTTGCTTCAGCCAAATAATTTGTCAATGCCACAGTTTGCTGATCCGTTAATTTATCTGCGGAACTAAAGAGGGCTTTGGCGTGAGGATTGCTTCTTGTGACAGCGATGATTTGACTGTCCGCTAACAACGCATCAGCACTTTGATTGCTGTGAATGATGCAATCATTCAGTCGCTTAGTTACAGACCCCGAGTGATCTGGTGCTGGAGCCATCATTGGTGATTGTGCCTTAGCAACCTGTACTGGGTTATTGGGTATAACGCTTGTCGCACATCCCCCCAGGAAAATAACTCCTATCAAACTTAACTTAAATATGTTTTTCATTGAGTGGCCAATTAGTTATTGATAGACAAAATCAGCGCGGCGATTTTCTTTAAATGCCGCCTCTGTCTGAGCTGGGTTAGCTGGCTTTTCTTTTCCAAAGCTCACCGCCTCTAACTGAGATTCACTGACGCCCTGGGCAAGTAACGCCTTCTTAATGGCTTCTGATCGTTTTTGACCTAGGGCAAGGTTGTACTCGGTAGTTCCACGATCGTCGGTATTGCCCTGGATGATCACAAAAGCTTTTTGCTTTTGAAATGCCTTTAAGTAAGAAGCATGCGCGGAGATTGTTGATGCATATTTTGGGTCTACGGTATAGCTGTCAAACTCAAAATAGATTGAACGTTTGCCATAAACACTAGACGTCGGATCACTAATTGGATCGTAACTAGAAGAACCTCCAGCGTTAACAGTGGTGACGCCATTGGCATCATCTAACTTAACGCTACTGCAAGCGGAAACAAATAAAACCAATAATGCCAATGGCACTATTTTTACAAATTTAAACATGATGAGGTTTCCCCAAACATGGCTACACCTTAGTAGCCAAATAGCAAAGAGGCACGCCGCTAAAGCATGCCCAACCTAAGAAAATTAGGCTATAGCTTTGGGTGGTTTAAACGCTGAGTCGGGAAAGTTTTGCGTCAACAAAACTTCATTTGCCATGGCAAATTGATGCATGGTCATTGATGGAAGAAAAACAGCAATTCTAATCTCGCTAATGTTTGCGGTTACATGGCTCATCAGATACATCGTATGAACCTGCTCTTTGTCATCGGCCGAATCAGAGCTGTTATGTGCTTGCTGTGAAGCTGAGGCATTGTTATAACTACCAGCAAGCTCTGCCCGCTCAATTGCAGACTGGATAAAAATACTTCCAGCTGCCGCCTTAAATGCAATCAAGAAGAGGCATATCAATAGAACGAGTGTTTTACTACGAAGCAGCATAGGCAAATTCTATACCTGATTACCAAATTTGTCGTTTTTAACAATGGCAACAAACTGGGCTAAGGATATTTAACCCTAATTTTGATCACCTTTAGCCACTGAGCGCATGATTCTCAACAATTCAACATCATGGCTTGGAAGACCATCAAGCAGGCCAACTAGATGCGGAACATCCTTAGCAATTTGATCGCCCCCATAAAACCTTAAGGCCCAATTGGGAAACAATCTTTGGTCAATCTCATCGAGCTCAATTCGATGCAGAACCTTATGGCGATAGTCTTTTTGAATTTTTTCCCAAATGAACAAAACATCCTTTCGCTTACCTTCAAGAATCTGGGCGAAATGGCCATTCTCGTAGAAAAGAGCACCGGTAAGCTCATGGTCTAAATTCCACCTTCGGGCAACATCAAATAGATGGACTAAGCTTGAAAGGCCCATGTCATGAGTTGCTTTGCTGATATAGCTCAGCTCAACCAATTGATTTGGATCGTCAACACTCACTTATTCTCCCGGCCTCTAAAAATAACTATGAAAACTAAAGCCAGTTTGTTCTTTTAGTCATCAAGCTTAAATGGGCAATAACCCTATCGACTGGGGCCAGGATGCCTAATCCTTGTCTGCATATTGCATTTCGCCATTGCCAAATGACCAATTTTCTTTGCTTACCTCAAGCAAGTTAATAAAAATATCTTGAGGCCTGACTTGAAGCTGTTGCACCAAGGCCTCACAAATGGCTTTATATAGCTTCTTCTTTGCCTCTATGGACCTACCAAAACTTATGGTCGCTTGAATAAAAATGATGCCCTCTGAGTATTCAATTCCTAAATAGCTTTTTGGGATATTTAATTCTGATGCATCGTGTCTAGTAATAACCTGAAACTTATCTTCTTCAGGAACGTTGATTTGCTCGCGCATCACGTTATAGATAATGTCCCCGACTTGCTGAGCAAAACTCTCAGGGTGTTTTTTACTTAAATCAATTCTGACTAATGGCATCACTATTCTCCTTAGATTCATCTATCTTAAACAGATGCAATTAATTGCGCAGAAGCTTGAGAGATTGCTAAATAAAAAACCACCCTCGGGTGGTTTTGGTGTTTCTTGGAGGACCGGCACGGAATCAACCAGGGCCGAGGATGTTTAATTCTATTTCCTGTTTGCCCCATAAGTTTTATTAAGGTAGTCGACTATGACTGGAACCTCCTCATCAGTAATGGGCGCCTTAAATACATTTTTCATCCTTAAAACTTGAGCATTCCAATAGCCAACTCCCGTATTGGGCGGTTGATATTCTGCATAGTGGGCAGAGTGGCAGGTAGAACATTTCTGTAAAGTCAGCTGATAGCCAGGCAAATCTGATGGTCGCCATAAAACAGTATCAGCTGGTAACTCAATCGTTTTAGCTTGTGCCATTTGTGCCAAAGCAAGAGCAGATAGAAGGAGGATAGTTTTTTTCATATTCTTCTCCTTAAACCGCTGTGACTTTTACAGTCTCAACAATATTTCGCATATAGCCTGCAGGCATCCAGCTTGCAGTCATGGGCTGAACTTGGCCAGCATGATTAAATGCTCTGACCCTTAAGTCCAATATCCCTTTTTGTTTTGGCGTAAATTCAATGCGCCACTCTCTAAATGAGAAACGTCCAAGGTCTTGACCCAATCTCGCCTCTGTCCAATTTTGTCCATTGTCCTGCGAGAACAAAACTTTTTTGATGCCATAGCCCGCATCAAAGGCAATGCCTCGGGCTTGAACCGGCTTACCAATAGCGACAACGCTACTGTCTGTGAAGTTCGTAATGAATGAGCGAATCGTAAACTGATTAATAGGAATCGTTTTTGAAGGTGCGGTTCCAGGCGCAACACAGTTACAGTCATTATCAGGAATGCGATAAGCAGGATTCATCCAATAACCGTTGTATACATCATCAACCACTTTAATTTCACTAAGGTGCTTAACCCAATATGTTCCGTAGTAGCCGGGAACAATTAACTTGATTGGATAGCCGTTTAAGAAAGGAATATCTGTGCCATTCATTTGATAGGCAACCATCACATTGCCGTCCATGGCGTGATCAATATCTAGGCCTTTTACAAAATCTGAATCGCTTGGAAGAATTGGCTGATCCAAGCCATTAAAGGTTACTTGCTTAGCTCCGCCGCCGGGTTTGGCCGCCTTCAAAATATCTTTTAAGGCAACGCCAACCCAAGCGGCATTACCCATCGCACCATTACCGAGTTGCCCACCATTCACTCTAGGCTCAAATAAGCCGCGACTATTACCAGAGCATTGATTAACAGCAACAATGCGTTGCGATGGAAAGTTTTTCTTTAACGACTCTAGAGAAATCTCTAAAGGCTTTTCTACATTGCCCCCAACTTTTAGTCGATAAGTATTAGGGTCAATGGATGTTGGAATGCCGGCCATGTGATAGCGTACAAAGAATTCATCATTTGGCGTAATGACATGATTGTCGTAATACTGAAATGGTGTTTCTAATTGTGGGGGCCTAGAGGTCAGCACAATCATGGGCTTCTTTTCAGGAAACGCCATGAGTTCGCGCTCACCATAGGCCATAGGTAAATTTGTTTTCTCTGCGCCCATTGCCCAAGATGGCAATAATGAACTGGCTCCACCAGCCAATGCGGCTGTAATGACTTTCCGTCTATTGGTAAAGTTCTCTGAATTCATGGATGTCTCCTCCATAGTATTTTTGGTTCAGGTAAGAATAGCTACTTTTAAAGAGGCATGCGTTGGTGATTACCCTCATCGAGCATTAAAAATGTCGTTTTAAATGATATTGCGAGCAACCGCCATTAATAAGCTATATGCTTAAATCGACGCAGGGCAGTCAAATTAGTTTGCTCTTTTAAAAGACGGCTCTTGAATGCGATATCCGTGACCAATGGCACCTAACCTTGGCAAGCCTTAAAAGAAAATAGCCCAACAAGTGGGCTATTGAGATTCTTGGTGGCCCGGGGTGAATCGACTGGGGCCGAGGATGTCTAATCCTTGGTGGCTATTTAAAAATCTTTAACGCGCCGCAATAATAGAAATCCTTATAGCGTTTTTTAGTACTAAAAATCATCACTAGAGCTAAAGTATTACCCGCTCTTGGCAAGAAGGTTGACTTAGGACAAGTTTTTCTAATAGGCGCAAGCAGAGTATTGACGCGCCGCTAACAACATAACTGTAGGGGAGAAAAATCACTTATAATTTTTAAAACTATAAAGGGTGCTATGAGGAAATTGCTTGTACTAACGCTGTTTAGCTTACTGGTTGCTTGCTCACAAAATCCTAACAACTTAACATTAAGTTGTTATGGTGCAGCCATTAAGACTGAAGCAAAACAAGAGGTAGTTACACCTCAGGTTACACGAACTTATAAGTTCCAAAATTACAAGATTGATGATTATGATTGTGCTCAACAAGCCAACATCATCAGTTGTAACTTTATAAAAGAAGAAAGCGGTACCAGGCAGCGTAAACGCATTATTTACGATACAAGCACGCAGTCATTCGCAGAAATTGATGCTATTTGGGCTGTTGGTGAAAAGATAAATCCTAATGAACGCAATATAGCCAGAACAGAGTTTCTTGGTAGGTGCCAAAAGCCACTCCTAAACTAAACGATTTTTTTAAACAATATCTCGAGTCCAGAGGAATGTTGGAGGGCCTGAGACCAATAGTGGCTAACCAATCCGATCAAATAAAAAATCACTCGAAGATGTTTCTTGGTGGCCCGGAGTGGAATCGAACCGGGGCCTCAGGAAATTCTCATCCTACCCCTAGACTACTTCCAGCTAAGGTTCAATTTCTTATGCGAAGCGGCACAATCTCTCAAATAGAGATTAATGAGGCTTTGATAAGGAATTCCAACTTCTTCTGATACAGATTTGAAGTAACTCACTGAATCCTCATCCAATCTAATCGTAATGGGCTTCTTGAGCATAGAAGCATATGGATTTTTACGAGCTTTTGAGAAATCATACTCTTTACGCATCTTCATCACCTTTAATAAGCTTTTGACTCTTTAGGGGTTGCCTTACGAGCCGAAATAATACGAACGACATTACCCTCGCTTCGATAACAATGGCAAACCAAAATCACACGAAGAGAATGGCTTACTCCCAGCAAGATAAATCTGTCTTCGTCCTCCGAATGATCGGGGTCGGAAATTAACTTAGCACTTTCATCATAAAACACAGATTTCGCCTCTTCAAATGAAATACCGTGTTTCTTCAGATTGGCTGAAGCTTTTCTAGGTTCCCATTCAAATCGCAATGAAGTCATATGTACATTGTACATATATTAAATGGAAGAAGCAAGTCCGTCCGCCCAAATGAAAAAACCACCCGAAGGTGGTTTTGGTGTTTCTTGGTGGCCCGGGGCGGAATCGAACCAAGGCTGAGGATTTCTTCCTACTGGCTTAACTTATGCGGTTTTCCAAAACGGTCTTCCTTAGGATAAATCCAGTCCGTCTTCACTGGCCCCATACCAATGATTTGCACTTGGGTATCAGCCGCCATGGCGCCATCAAAATGTACGCCGTTAGCCGGATGAAACATCAGACTACCTGCTGGCATTGGAATATTCTTTTTTGGATCCCACTCAGGGCCCATGCCTGCATACCAAACCCCGCTGATTACCGTAACAAATCGATCTTGATCGTGAGAATGGGGTGCACTCATTACCCCCGCAGGAAAAATATTGCGGACCACATAAATTCCTGGCTTGCTAGGGTCTCCGTATAGGGTGGTTTGCTTGACGCCGTTTTCATTGGTCTTCCAAACAATCTGATCTTCTTTAACTGTAATAAATCCGCCGGGTAAATTCTCTGCATAAACTGTCGCGGAGAATAAAAATGTAAACAGCGTGGCCAACAATACTTTCATACCGAACTCCCTATCTTTTACCTTAAATAAAAAATCACCCAAAAGGTGGTTAATGTCCCCTCCAACCGATAACTATCTTGAATTGGCTTTTTATACGACCATTAAAGATAGTGCCAAGTGCGATGGAATATAGCTAGGACTAACCCTTGAGCATAATAAGAATTGTCGTTTTAAACGACATCGACCGACACGGGGACGTGTAATTGATTCGTCCCTTTAAAGGGCATTTCTAGATGGGGATATCCGAAATTTATAGCGGTCAAGCCGCAAAAGAGAATAGCCCAACAAGTGGGCTATTAGGATTCTTGGTGGCCCGGGGCGGAATCGACCAGGACCTGAGGATATCTAATCTTTGGTTGGTATTAAAAATTCTTTATCGCGCCGCAAAAATAGAAATCCTCATAGCGTTTTTTAGTACGAAAAATCATCATTAGAACTAAAGTACTACCCACACTTTGCAAGAAAATTGACTTAGGACAAGTTTTTCTAATTGGCACAAGCAGAGTATTGACTCACTGCTAACAACATAATTGTGAGAGAAGAAAATGGGGATAAAACATTTAGTTGTCGGGTTTGTTATTGGATTGTTTGTAGGTGTCGTAAGCGCATCAACATTAGAGGTGGGCAAAATTGGCTTTACTAAAGATGGGGTGATTACCTACCTAAATCAAGCTTGCTCAAATTAAGAACAGTTTTCTCGCAGTAACCATCTTTGCCCGCAGAAGTATGCGGGCATTTTTTTGATCTTATTACAACGGAACCTTATCCGTCAGCACCAATGAAAAAACACTTGAAGGTGATTTTGGTATTTCTTAGTGGTACGGGGCGGAATAGACCAGGACCTAGGATGTTTAATTCCGCCTCTAGACTGTTGCTTTAAAAGACAATTTACTCTTGCTCAATGTTAACAAATTTGTTAACATACACGGATGAGCTATTCCATCCTTTATTACAGCGAGCAGGTTCAAGAAGACATTATGAATCTTCCCGACACGCTTCAAGCTCGCTATATTGGATTGACCACTCGAATGATTGAGCATGGGCCGAATTTAGGCTTGCCTCATACGGATTCATTTGGCGGCGGCTTATTTGAATTAAGACTTAAAGGGGCTGAAGGTATCGCTCGGGTTTTCTTTTGTACGATGGTGGAGAAAGAAATAGTGATGCTCCATAGCTTTATTAAGAAGACTCAAAAGACGCCTGAGAAAGAATTAAAGATTGCGAAAGCACGTATGAAGGAGTGGAAAAAATGACAACACAGAAGAAAACAAAAATGCTTACCCATAAACAAATGATAAGCAAAATGCTTAAAAAGCCAGCTGTAAAAGCCGCAGTCAAAGAACTTGATCGCACTGAATTTGCTATTCTTGATGAGATTCTTACGGCAAGGAAAGAGGCTGGATTAACGCAAGCTCAAGTGGCAAAAAAGATGGGAACACAAACCCCAGCTATTGCTAGATTAGAAAGCTCTCTGGCTACCGGCAAACATTCCCCAAGCCTAACTACCCTAAGAAAGTATGCGGCGGCCTTGGGCAAGAGAGTTGAGCTTCATTTAGTCTGAGGACGTCTATATCCACTGTAATCATTTCACCCATAATTCATAATAGCTATGTTTGAAATAAAATTGATTGATCAGTTTTACTTTCTGGGACAACTAATCAGATATGGCATTTAGCATTGAACAGCTAGGGGATATTGACTATTTGGTCGGGCAGTGGTGTCTGCTTCTAGCTCCACTTGAAATCAAAAAAGATCTTGATTACGATTACGAAATCGATGGCCAGACTGTAAGTGTTTTTGAAGTTCGCCCTTTGTGGCGTGGAAAACCAGGAGAGTTAACTCGACGACCGTTTGTAAAATTTCGGTATATACAGTCTGAGGCTCTGTGGCATATTTATTGGATGCGAGCCAGCGGAAAATGGCAAGCCTATGAGCCAAATCCAATCTCAAAAGATCTCAATGAGGCACTACAAGTTATTGATGCCGATCAATATGGCTGTTTCTTTGGATAACAAGCTTGGGTTAGTCACCCTAGTTGCATTGCCTTGACTATTAGCTACTCCAGAATAAAAAACAAGATTTATAGTGTCGATGCTAACTTTCAAATGAAAAAAGAGAGCTAGAAGCTCTCTTTTTGAATTCTTGGTGGCCCGGGGCGGAATCGAACCAGGGCCGAGGATGCCTTACTCTGTGGGAGCCAATTCTGCTCCAGCTGGTCTTTTGTAGCGGTTGTAAGACCACATATATTGATGTGGCTTAGAAAGTATCATCTCTTCAAAATAGTGGTTCATTTCTGTACAGGCATCGACTAGACAATCAGGAAATGCCTCGTTCATCAATTGGCTCTTAATGAGCCAGCCCTTTCCTAATCCTAGTCTTTCTGCTCCAACAAAAAGGATTGCTACATTTACTTGGCGAGCTAATTTAATTGGAAATGAGGTTGTATAAGCATACTGATTAAAAAATTTAGCCCACACTCCATCGCCAATGCTAGGCACCTGATCTGCCAATAGGCCAACTACCTCACCTTTTATTAAAGCTCGTTTAATCTGACGAACCCCGCCAAGATTTGCTTCAACAAATTCAATCTCGGTATGTTTTCTTGATTTAAGCATAAGCTCATTAACCCATCTTTTTCGGGCTGGCCTATACATTACTGTTGCTCTTGTATGTTCAGCAAAAATACGAGGCACTATTTCAAAGCCTCCTAAATGTGAAGCAAGAACAATTAAACCTTTGCCATTCTTGGATAGCTCAATAACTTGATCTAAATGTTCTATGCTTACTTTCGTAATGGAAGATTTAGGATGTCTCCAAATCCATAATGTGTCAGCAAACATCATTCCAGATTCGGCGGCCACCCTCCACGGGGTTGATTTGAATCCTGAATAATGGGCTGCGCTCAGATGATTTTTATATAAGCGTCGTCGGTACCTAGAAGAAAATAAGTAAACCAATACACCTGTGCCAGCGCCAATGATTTGAATGGCTGCCAATGGAAGTGAGCTAAAGAGCCGCAATATGAAATACAACATCGGCCATTCTAGACGCTATTGATGAAAAAACCACCCGAAGGTGGTTTTGGTCTTTCTTGGTGGCCCGGGGCGGAATCGAACCAGGGCCCAGGATGCTAGATCCTAGCGCTTGAGTCTTTCGTTACTTGGAAATAGATTCTTTCGAGAATCTTCGTCTACCTCAGTTTTAAAGGTATGTATAGTCTTAATCGCCTCCACAGCCTGAGCACTTGGCTTGGCATTGATTTCATCTAACAGACGCTTAACACTAGGCAACTTTTCCCATGCCCCTTCTCCAAGTACAAAAGGAATGACTCTAGCCCAGCCCCATACAGACATATCAACAATGCTGTATTCACTAAGCATATAAGGCTGTTTGGATAGATGCTCTTCAATTAACAACCAGTGACGCCATGCTTCAAAGTCATAACGATTAACGGCATATTCTTTTGGCTCTGGAGCAAAGTGTTTGAAGTGAACGGCCTGTCCACAATATGGGCCAATGCCTGTAGCCACAAACATAAGCCATGAATACAGCCCAGCATGTGCCTTTGGAGTATTTTCTGGCATGAATTTGCCAATCTTTTCACCCAAGTAAAGCATGATGGCATTGCTATCAAACACCTTAATGTCACCATCAACTAAAGCGGGCGTCTTTCCATTAGGATTAATTGCTCTAAATTCTGGTTTGTGTTGATCACCCTTGCGCGTATCAGTCACAATAATTTCATAGGGGGTATTAGTCTCTTCTAAATACAGAGCCACTTTCGCTGGATTGGGTGAGGGGTGATAGTAGAGCTTTAGCATTTTTTATTCCTAGAAATGGATCTTTTTAATCATACCCACAAATGAAAAAACCACCCGAAGGTGGTTTTGGTGTTTCTTGGTGGCCCGGGGCGGGATCGACCAGGGCAGAGGATGCCTATCCAGGCTAACTATTCTTGAATGCTTTTTCTAAACAAGTAGAGAGCGTATCGTAGTATTTTCTAGCCTTAACAGTTGGCATCACCGCTTTCTTACGAGCGTCATTTTTATCTTCAATCAACTGAACATAGCCCATCGCAACGAGATTCTTTAGGCGTCCATGTAATGTAGCTTGAGAGCCAAGATGGTCTAGATGAATTAAATCACCCACCAATAATTCCTCTCCTTGAGCATATCCAAGGCTGACATAGTTAAGAATCTGCTCTTCAGTGCTATCTAGCTTCTTACCTGGATTCATCCGATCTAGGCTATCTAAGAACTGTAAAAATCGAATGTAACTGGAAGATTTTATAAGTTTCATAATTATCATAATACCCCCCGCAGGGTAAACACCAGTATTCTAGGCATTAATAAAATTCATAATCGTTAAATGCTTAGCTATAGGGCTTCTAGCCAATATTTCTTTGAAGTAGCCCTTAGTGTCACCCTGTATCTGGGGTTCTTTTACTTGAATCAATTCATTACCGTGCCACTGGAAGATGCTAAGGGGGTTAATTGGATTTTTCTACCTGCGGGAATTCGCATCTTTCTCACGCTGATATTTGATTACTCAGGGGCTGTAGGTTTAGTCATTGCCTCTTTATTGATTAACTACATTGGGTTTTATGAACTAGATCTCATATCGACACTAGGAATAGCCCTCATCTGTGGGGTGGCCCCACTGCTCGGCAGACATTTTGTAATTCACAATTTAAAAGTTCAGGCCGACTTAAGCAACATTTCAGTGAAGCATCTATTAATGATCATCATTGCTTATTCATTGCTAAGTTCAGGCCTACATCAAATTTGGTTTGTAAGTAGGGGCTTAGATTCTGGGAGTTGGAATCATTTCAAAGCAATGTTCTGTGGGGATGTAGCAGGATCAATCCTATTTGTAGCAGTCATCAAATATGGGATTGATTTGGTTAAAGGAAGATTGGGCAGAAATAACTTGATTGAGTAATGTCGTTTAAAACGACATTGACTGACACGGGGATGAATAATTGATTTGTCTTTTAAAAGGACATTTCATTAACCCGATACCCCAGTCTAGAACCAGAGTGGCTGAATCCTAATTGACGGATTAAATCTATGGGATTTGACCGACTACGCTGGGCGCAAGGTCTAAGCGCCATTGAGGACTTCTAATAAAAATAGCCCAACAAGTGGGCTATTGAGATTCTTGGTGGCCCGGGGCGGAATCGACCAGGGCCCAGGATGCCTGACTCTGGCTCGCCCTCAAAAGTTAATTTACCTCTAGCTCTTTTAATTGCGAGGTTTCATGAGAATATTTCAAAAAATTTTCTCGATGTCTCCTATAAAATAAAAGCCCCTCCTTGAGGCTGGCTACTGTAGCGCCCTGTTGGAGCATCTTATCCCAAAGATTCCAATCTTCTTGGGGGTGGACTCCATGCTCATATCTCTTTTTGTATCCAATTTTTTGTCCAAGAGCTGTGCGATACATCATTGATCCATGATGCTGATCCTGACGATTCCAATACAAATCACCCTGATGAGGAAATGCCTGAATAGGCAATCGCATGAGGATGTCTTCCTTTAATTCACCAGTAACAATAACGTCATAAGTAACAATATCGGCACTGGTCTTGGATAACAACTCAATCGCGTCTGAACGCAACCAATTATCAGCCCCTATAAATAGAACATATTCAGTATCTACTCTGGATAGAATGTCTTGAAAGTTATCTACAACCCCTAGATTCTCCTCTCTCAATACATATTCGATATCAGGATATAAGCTTGGCAGATGGTTGCAGTCTAAACCGCCATCATCAACAAATAAAATTCTTGTAGGCGATATGGTTTGGGAAAGCAGGGACTCGATGCAATGGGCGGCAAGGTGTCCGTATCGATAGGAGGCAATAACTACAGTGATCATATTGAGTCGCATTAGAGCATGAAACTATGACATTGATAGTCATAAACTCAGCATGCACAAAAGAAAATAGCCCAACAAGTGGGCTATTGAGATTCTTGGTGGCCCGGGGCGGAATCGAACCACCGACACAAGGATTTTCAATCCTCTGCTCTACCGACTGAGCTACCAGGCCATTTAGACTGTCAATTATAGCTAAAAGTATTGGCACGTTGCAAAAAAACACAGAAACGCTATTCATTTTGTATAACTCAGCCTTTCTTTCCGCTTAAACGCTAGCTCTACAGTGCGTTAAGCTGGCAAATAATTCTGCCGAAACTTTTCGTTTGTACCGCGCCGACATGAAAATTAATTGCGAAAACAGGTTGCCCATGTACGCAGGACGAATTTACGCTAGTGTTTTTCTACGTAAGCAATGCCCAAAACTCTACGCAACATAAACACGTTTAGCCCAGACGAAATTGCTAAAGCCAAGCAAATAATACAACTGGCTGAAAACAACTTACAACAGCTAAGCCTTGTGACGAATGGCACTGGGCAACCCGCAACCGTCTATTTAAGGGACGGTGAGGTAGTACTTTATAAGCGTGAAAGAAGTGACGTTTGGCAAGCCCGTTTTAAGCTGTACGACAAACGCTGGCATTGCGTTTCTACAAAGCATTACAACCTTCAGTATGCAAGTCGTGCGGCATGTGAAATATATGACGAGGCACGTTTTAGAGAGCGAGTTGGGCTTAGTTACACGCGACGACGTTTTGAGTCAGTAGCGCAAGCAACGATTAAAGAGCTAGAAGCAGAAATTGTTGCAGGCATTAAGCCAATGACTAACAGTGACTACATACGTGTCATTAACAAATACTTCATTCCGTTTTTTGGTAAAAGATATTTAGAGAATATTAGTGCCGAGCACATGCGTGAATATGAAGTTTGGCGGAATGCTTTAATGAAACGTGTTCCGCTTGGCAGTACTTTAGCGACTCACTCTAGTGCTTACAACAGAATTATTGGCACTTCCATACAGCGCGGCTGGATAAGCGCACAAGTTCCTCTTGCACATATGAGTCGCCGTGGCGCAAAAGGTAAGACACGCCCAGCGTTTAGTAGACAAGAAATTGAATATTTGTTTGAGTATTTAGAGGACTACAGCCTAGGCGGACACTCCAAGCTAGCAAAAGAAATGCGCCTATTGAGTCGTGACTATATAGAGTTGCTTGTAGGCACTGGTATGCGTAGTGGGAAAGAAAGCCAAAAAATTAAATGGAAGCACATTGAGTGGTACGTTGACGCAAACACTGGCAAGCGTTACTTGCGTATATGGGTTACTGGCAAAACTGGCGCAAGGTACTTAATAGCTAAAAACAAAGCTGAGGAAGCATTACACAGACTTGTAAGTAGAGAACCTATGTTTGTAGGAAAGTCATTAGACGAGATATTGTCGGAAAAGCACGACATTCCTGTCTTTAAGTTGCCCGACGGCACACAGCCCAAGAGCTTTCACACTACATTCAAATGGCTAATGAAAGCTAGTGGACTATTGCTTGACACGGCTACTGGGCAAAATCGTACTTTATATAGTTTGCGCCATACTTATGCAACCTTAGCTATGACTGACGGACATACTGATATTCATACGTTAGCAAAGCAAATGGGCACTAGCGTAGGTATGATAGAAAGGCATTACAGCAAATTAACTGCAACTATGGCGGCAGAAAAACTAGCTTAATTTAAACGAAGCGTACATTTAATTGACGCTTTAGGCACTTCAAAACTAAGCACAGTTATAAAGTCTAAGTACGGCGGAATACCAGAGGCAGAGAAGGCGCTAGGAGACGTAGGCGAAATTAATAAAGTATTCGTAGACTTTCAACGCCACCTTTACTCTAAGCAGGTAGCTTAGCTAATATTGGCTACTACCTCACCAGTGTAGCTAGGAATTAATTCATATTGCTTCCCCAGCGTTAAATGTGTCCATGTAGTCTTTGGTTTTTTGCCATGCCACAAACAAATAACCTCAACAGTTAATTCACCCTTCTTAATGCGGAATGGCATTTCTGTGTCAGCAATTTCAAATACGCCACTAACTTTTGCTTTTCTAATATGCGCCTTTGTTACCTCTATAGCTAACTTACCTTTAACTTTTCTTATTTCATTTATCGCGGCTTTAGCATTTGTATTGGGAGCCCCTTCCCAATGTGTACTTTTCTTAACAGCCATATAAGTTCTCCATTAATTCTGTAAGGTTCATTAATGGTACTACATAAAAAAAGCCTACCGCAATGGGTAGGCTAATTAATTTAAGTAATTTGTATTAGCTTTCGCTTAACTCCTTACAGTTATGGCATATATAAAGACTACTAAGCACTGAAAGTATTGCCCTGTATTTGTCTCCAGCCATTCTAGGCATGCTGTCCCTATAACTACTATGCCCATTAACATAGCTAAGCCCAAAGCAATAAAGCTCATAGTCCAACTCTAGAATACGAGTTAATTTTTCTACGTCAATTTCAATTTTGTCATTTAAGTAGTTAACTAACTCGTCAAATAGTAGAAAATTACTTGCTTCATTGCTTTCTTCTGTCGTTACGCACAAGTCTTTTTCTAATGAGGCGTGGACATACTCAGTTGCATATGTTTTAGCTTCCACAATTAGCTTTTTGGCAAACTCGTTGCTAATGTCGTTTCTAGCCGCTTTATGAATACTATTTTTATAACTGTCAGCCACATATTCTCTATAGCCCATATCAATTCCTTTCTATTCATCTTTTTCATATTGAGTGCCGCCATTAGACAAGTGCCATTCTCTAAACAACCTGTCAATTTCTTGGTAGTAGCGCCTGTTGTCGGGTTTTTCGTCATATACAGCCTCTAATGTTTCTAGTAGCGCCGCGTCACTAATGTCTACCCCCTCTTTCTCCATAATGTTTTTGGCAAATGGGAAAAACACTTCGGGAGTACAGGCTGGAACTTCTAGTTCCTCACAGCGACTACGTATACCCTTGTCAATTCTTGCTACTTCATTAGTGGTAATAATTGTTAAGTCAACGCCCTTGTAGTTATCTATAGCTGTGCGGAATGAGTTTCTTCCCCCAATACAAGCATTCATTTCTTCAATGACGTAATAGCTATACCGCTGTCCATTAGTTGTAAAAAGGTTGTCAAACTGCTTGTTTCTTGTAAACAGCTTGTCTACCTCTCTGTCTGTATTCAATTCATAAGGTTGAATATATGTTGCAACTACCTTGTCCATTCCCTCAATTGCTTTTGGAATTAGTTTGGCAATTAGCGACTTTCCAGTACCATTCCTGCCACAAAGAATTAATGGACGAGTCACTTCTCCACTTGCATAGGCAGTGACAACATTTTTAACATTTGTGTTTGGGAAAATAATGTCGCCAATTTGCTTCGGCGCATACTTTCTTTCAGAGTCAATAAATTTATTAATAAACATATGCTTTCCTTGTTTAAGTTTGTAATAGATAGTGAAAGGGGCGAGCCCCTTTCAAATAGTTAAGCCATTTCTACTTGCTTAACTGACATGCTTGAGACAGCCTTCGCTGTAGCAACGTCCTTCTTACTAGCTTTGCCAGCGTCTTTTGCTGTAGCCCTTTTTTCAATTAAGTCTTTAGCCAACTCTTTAATTGCCGAGTTTTCTAATGCCTTCGTTGTTTTAGGTATTACTCGCAGTAACTCCAGCTTGTCTTTAGCTGTTTGTCTAGCTATTACATATACAAAGTCGCAACCGTCGCTGAAATAGACGCTTGAGTCAGTCATATGTACTACTTCCTCTGCTTCCATTGTTTGTAAAGTGGCAGTCATTTCAGCCGTAGCCTCTTTAATTGCCAACTCTTTTTGTACGGTTTCTATTTTTTTGACAAAGTTTTTCTTACACTCCTCAACGCCGCCCTTGCTTTCAATAAATTCAGAAAATTTATTAAGCGGAGTATTGGCTTGAATTGCCGCCATTAAAGTGCGTGTGTAGTTATAGGCACGCTTTCTGTCGCTATTAAATACGTAGCGGACAAATACAGTTAGTGCTGGCGAATTACTTTGTACCCTTACATTACGCTTGGAAAGTCCAGCCTTCATTTCTTTCACTGTCTCTTTCAAGCAGGCTAAGTCTTTGCTAGCATTTGTAAACAAGTCATATACCTCACTTAAAATGCCATAAAGCTCTTTATTGCTTCGCGCCAAAGTTTCTGTTTCAAACTTTTCCCGTGCCTTAACTAGCTCGTTGGCACGTTTAATAACAGCCGTAGTTGAAGGCGCAACTGCTTTAGCTTCTGTTGCTTTAGTTGTTGCAGAAATAGTTACTTTTGTGTTGTCTAGCATGTGTTTTTCCTAATAAGTTAGTTAAATGAGAAATAGCTAACAGCTTGTGAAAAACGTCGCACTTATGCGGCAAATACCGTCCGTAACGGTTTATGGGTAATGCTCAAATTGTTTAGAATGAATTAACGTTGTTTCGCTAGTCCATATATGTATTATACGCTATAAGTCCTTGTTTTCAAAGGAAAAAAGTCGATTATCAAGTGTTTCCACTGCCTGTAAAAATGGAGTTTTGCTAGTTATGGCTACAAAGAAAAAGTACAAAAAGTCGGACGGCAAAGAGGCTTATAGGCTTTGGTATGAATTTTTAAAACGTGCGCTTGCTGACAAGAAAGTTAGAGTTAATAAGGCTTTCTATAAAGAATGGGGCGACGTTGAAAACACACACTTCAGAATATTTTGGGAAAGAATGGGAGACAAGCTATTAGCTAGTCCACATGTTGAATTGGCAAGTAAACAAAGTGTCAAAAGCAATGTTGCCGTAAGTGTGCCAATGTCATTAACGCCTACACAGGCGGCAAATGAATTAAGGGAGCTACTAATACAGCACTATGAAGACATTCAGTACACGCCAAAACTTGAAAGAAGTTTTGCGCTAGCTGAAGGTAGTGAAATGAAAGTCTCTACTTACCGAGCTTATTTGCGTACCTATGATATTTGGCAAAAACTAATAGCCAATGGCAATAAAGGGGCTAGTGGTAAAGAGTTATTAAAAGAAGTGAGGCTTTTCTACTTGGCACGCACTGAGAAGTATGGAAGGACAAATAGAAAAGTTGAGGGCATACCAGCCACCCTACTTAATGGAATGACTACAAACCCATTGACTGGCAAACAAGTCAATTACAGTGGCGAGGAAAAAGAGGCTATACGTGCTATTAAGCGTTATTTAGATATGGCAAACAAAACCATTGCCAACGTTGCTATTGGCAAGTTTCCTAATTAACCAATTCAACAGCCGCCTTCAGTTGTGTTGGGCTTGAGTACAGATAGGCGGCAGTGGTACTAATATTTCTATGTCCCGCGAGAGACTTAAGAATATGAATTGCCGTCCCTCTATTTGCCAAACCTGTCAAAAAGCTACGTCTTCCACTATGACTACTTGCTCCTTCTAAACCAACCTTGCGGTATAGAAAGAAAAAGTGTTGCGTAAGAGTGTTGGCACTAAAGCCTTCACGTTTCTGTGTATAAAATAAAGGCTTGGTAACGTCTTTAACTTTTAAGCACTTTATATACTGCGCCAGCTCTTTTTGCATTTTCTCATTTAAATAAACAGTCCTTGCATAGCTTCCTTTTGTTTGGCTTGCCATTAAACGTATTTCTTCTTTAATAGTGCCGTCATTGTTTAATACATTGTTAATACGTAATGCGGCGACTTCGCCCACTCTCATTCCAGCGTAATGCGTTAAAAGCAGTGAGGCGCGGTTACGTGCGCTGTGCCTGCGTGTAGCAACGTAGTCCAGTACGCGGCGTAATTCAGTTGGGTTTAAAACTCTTGCTTGTGACATAGCTCTCTCCTAAAAGTAATAAATACAGAGCTACAGTTGTAGTATCCCCCGTCAATCCGACATTCCTAAAGTGTTGTTTTCTGCCTGTGCTCGATAGTCTCTAGGCGATATTCTGCCAAGAGAGCTGTGCGGTCTTTCTTCGTTGTAAATCGTGATCCAGTTTT
>NZ_JACVPH010000016.1:0-281 GCF_018882015.1 Polynucleobacter sp. JS-Fieb-80-E5
TGAAGGTCGATCAAGCTCGTAAGTACAAAGATCTAGAACTGGAAAATACCCGACTCAAGAAGCTCGTAGCGGACTTATCGCTACGAGAAGTCATGCTTAAGGAAGTCATTAAGGGAAACTTCTAAGCTTACGACCAGCGGAAGTCCCTTCAGGGACTAGGCGTAAAAATGCAGCGCAGCTGCTCATGGACCAGCATTCTATCTCTGAGCGGACTGCCTGCAGTTTAGTGGGGCTATCTAGAGCAGCGTATCGCTATATGCCATTGCCTAGAGATGACGAAG
>NZ_JACVPH010000003.1:0-342960 GCF_018882015.1 Polynucleobacter sp. JS-Fieb-80-E5
CTTCGTCATCTCTAGGCAATGGCATATAGCGATACGCTGCTCTAGATAGCCCCACTAAACTGCAGGCAGTCCGCTCAGAGATAGAATGCTGGTCCATGAGCAGCTGCGCTGCATTTTTACGCCTAGTAGGGCTTAGAAGTTTCCCTTAATGACTTCCTTAAGCATGACTTCTCGTAGCGATAAGTCCGCTACGAGCTTCTTGAGTCGGGTATTTTCCAGTTCTAGATCTTTGTACTTACGAGCTTGATCGACCTTCATGCCGCCATAAATCTTGCGCCAACGATAGTAGCTTTGCTCTACCGTTCCCACTTCTTTACAGGCCTGGGCTAGGGTTTTGCCGTTCGTTGTCAGGACATCGATTTGACGCAATAAGGTGACGATTTGCTCGGGTTTAAGACGTTGGCCTTTTGCCATATTTAGCACTCCTTTAAGGTGAAGATTATCAAAAATCCTCTCTTCTGGAGTGGTACTAAAAATCAGGTCAGTTCAGTGGCAAAACAACTACGCTGTATGGTGCATTACTACGACTCCGGAATAAAACCAACAACATCATGACGGTAGAAGATCCTATCGAATACAACCTCGATGGTATTGGTCAAACTCAGGTCAACCCCCGGATTGATATGAATTTTGCAAGAGCATTGCGAGCTATTTTGCGCCAAGATCCAGACATCGTGATGATTGGAGAAATTCGAGATTTAGAAACCGCCCAGATTGCAGTGCAAGCCTCTTTGACCGGGCATTTAGTGTTAGCAACTCTACATACTAATGATGCTCCATCGGCGGTGACCCGTTTAATAGATATGGGCATTGAACCCTTTTTACTTTCCTCCACCTTGCTGGGTGTATTGGGTCAAAGACTGATTCGTCTTCAATGCCGCTCATGTCATGGCAAGGGCTGTGAGGTCTGTAGCGAATCTGGTTATAGCGGCAGGGCAGGTATCTATGAACTCATGATGGCAACAGAATCCATTAAAGAGCTGATTCATAATCGTGCCGCTGAAAGCGAGCTTCGTAAGCAAGCAGCTAATAATGGTATGCGAAGCCTGGCAGATGATTGCCAAAGATGGATTGATTCCGGGCAATCTACCGTTGAAGAAATGATGCGCGTTACTGGCGCGGTTGTCATAGACTAATTAGCACTCTATATGACGCGCTATCGCTTTGAAGCACTCACCTATGGCGGTAAAAGTGAACGTGGTATCGCTGAAGGGGAGAGCGCTCGCGCCATCCGCCAGCAGTTACTATCAAAACAGCTCGTGCCAGTTAGCGTCGAACCTGAAACCCAGTGGACCAAAACAGCATTTTGGCAAGGCTACTTCTCTGAAAATAAGCCTCTCTCTCGAAGTGAGTTAGCTGTTTTGACCAAGCAATTTGCATTGCTAGTGCGATCAGGAGTTCAGATTGATGAAGCCCTCATGATTTTGTCTGAGGAAAGTTCAAAAAAGCATATTAAAGCTACTCTGCAGTCGATCATCACTGAATTACGAGCCGGCCTCTCTCTGTCGGGCGCGATAGCAACACAAGACACCAGTTTTGATTCCTTATATCAAGGGGTGGTTGCAGCTGCAGAGCAATCCGGAAAAATGGGGCAAGTCCTCACTCAGTTAGCCGATTTTTTAGAAAAGCGCCAAGCCTTAAAGCAAAAAGCCTTAACCGCTTTAGTCTACCCAGCGATGTTGACAGGCGTCTCATTCATGGTGATTATATTTTTAATGACTTATGTTGTTCCGCAGATCGCCAGGGTATTTGAAAGCACTAAACAAGTTCTCCCTTTTAGCACTCACTTTATTTTGGGCCTATCTCATTTTTTAGTGGATTGGGGTTGGCTCCTCGTCATTGTCATTGGCATTGCTATTTATTTGACTAAAAGAATGCTTGAGAGACCTGATCTTCGCCTGCGCTTTGATACTTTCTATTTAAACTTACCTGTTATTGGACCATTGCTGTTGGGTTTTGAGACGGCTAGGTTTGCCAATACGATGGCAATGCTGGTGAGCGCGAATGTTCCGATATTGATAGCCTTACAAAGCGCTAAAAATACTTTAAGCAATCATCTCTTGAAAAAAGCGATTGATTTAACCGAGCTGCGTTTAAGAGAGGGCGCTAGCTTGTCTCGTGCATTGGGCACTCAAGGCGTATTTTCTCCAATCTTAATTCACCTCATTCGTTCAGGCGAGGCTTCAGGTCAGTTAGCTGAAATGCTGAAATACGGAGCAGAGAATGCCGAACTGGAAGCAGAGCAAAAAACCAAAATATTTACGAGTTTATTAGAGCCAGTACTGATTTTACTGATGGGCCTTCTGGTGTTGGGGATTGTTATGGCAGTGATGCAACCGATCTTGCAAATGAATTCAGGAATAAGGTAGGGCAGATGCATATCATCCCGCCATAGGCATTTGCTACTTGGCGGATTTCTTGGCCAATTGCTAAGGCTTACTTTTTAGCTAAAGCGCCCATTTCGGCTAACTTCCCAAAGATACCAGTTTCAGGAAGCTGGAGTTTTTCTAGTAGGGGCAATTGAGAAATCTTACTAGCCGATTTAGCATCTATACCCAGGCCTATTAGCACCTGATTGGTAACTTGATCTTCAAAGCCTTTTGCTGGACGCTTAAGAAGCATCGTGTAAATACCACCAATTAAGCTGCCAATTGCAATATTAGCGCCGATAGAGGCTGGCATATTGGCGAAACTTCTCTCTTTAATTCCCAATTGAATATCACGAATAATGTTTTGGAAGATTTCTGAATCCGGGTTTTGACTTGGCCACTGAATTTGCGTCAAGAATCTACCAAGCATCGGAAAATCCACTACCAGGCGCATCAATATTCTCATCGTAGAGGCTAGGCGTGTCACGGTATCTACGCTTGGGGGCATCGATGCACTAATCAGATCGGCAAATTCTTGCATGAGTTGTTTTGCAAGACCATCATATAAAGCAGGAAGTGATGGGAAGTAGTTATAAAAGCTACCCCTAGAGACGTCGGCTTGCCGTATGACATCCTCAACTTCTAAATCATGGATGGAGTTCGTAGAGGCTAGCGTTAGTCCGGAAAATAGGAGGTGCAACTGCATCTCCTCACGGCGGAGTGCGGCAACCCTTACTCGGTGATCTAAAGCTTTAGCCATAAAGAGATTCTACCTTTTTTGCTTGACTCAGAGTTGATTTATGTCAAAATGACACCATGTATATTTAGAGGTTCCGGAGTCAAAAAATGCTGTGGAAAATGAATATTTCTAAAGTCTCCAAAAAGACTGGATTAGCTCTTGGCCTTTTGCTTACGACAGCAATTATTTTGGTGGCTTGTGGTGGTGGAGGTGGTGGAGGTGGTGGAGGTGGGAGCGATTGTACCTCTTCAGTATCTGACGATACAGGTGGGAAGACATTAGTCACTGCTGTTCCAGGAAGCAGTAACGCTATCTGCGGCAAGAATGTTCAATGCGTTGATTATATTTTTGCTTTGGTTGCTAAAATGCCATCTACCATCAGCCAACTCTCAACCCCATGGACCAATACCTGCACTAACATTATTTACGATTCAAAAATTGCTTTTGTGGATGGCTCAAATGATGCAACTGTTTATGCCGCGGCAGGTAGTGTTTTTGCAATGACTACCAATCCATTGCTACACATTACTGGATTTGCTGGTCAAGGCACTCGAGCTTTTGTTGGAAATGGCTTACCTACAACGAAAATGGGGACGTTTCCCGTCCAAGCTGGAACCGCTGCTTATCCTTACTATGCTGCTTTGCCAGGTGGTTCCAACCCTGCAGGTACTAGTGTGGCTACCGGTAATCCAGAGTATGTAAACGCCGCTGCAATTGGAATTTCACCTTACCCGTTCGAGGGCGTTGTTCCTTTAAATCCAGTGATTAGTGGGGCATATCCGATTAATTCTTTAATTTCGGGGTTTGCTCTTACCGGTGCTCCATGGCATATCGAAAAGGCTAATGACTCCAGTGGAAATTATTACAGCCCCATTAACGCTCTACCTAACGATGCGTGTTACGGCCATCCTTACAATCAGCAGTATCACTACCATGCATATTCTTGGAAGTGTTTCCCCAACCAAGGAACTACTGGTCAATCGCCGGTCTTTGGTTTTGCTTTAGATGGCTTTCCAATCACTGGTCCTCGCGGAGCTGACGGCAATGAACTGACCAATGCAGACTTAGATGAATGCCATGGGACTACATCAGTACTCGACATTCCCGATGGAGCCGGCGGATTCGTAACAAAGCTCACCTATCACTATGTTCTGAATAGGGAGTATCCATACTCAGTTGGTTGCTTTAGAGGCAAGGTGAACTATAAGGCAGCACTTGGAGGGGCTGGGGATGTTCCGATTGTTATAAACGGCCAAACTTTTTATACCAATAATTATATGAAAGAAGGCTTCGCTTATCCAGATTCAGCACAACCCTAAACTCCATGATGAGCATGATCATCTTTTGTGGGTAACTTTGTGTCGGGGTTAGCAAATGATTCATTTCAAGTTATATCTATATCAGGGGGTAAGGACCAGACTTTAGCTTTATTAAAGTCTGGTGAAGTATTGGGCTGGGGTGGTGCAGGTAGTGGTCGTGTAACCCCACCTTTTGTTGATATTTGCAGCTCTTTTAAAGCGGCAGATGCCAAGCCAGTATTCGTTGGCAAACTATCCGGTTGTTCTAATATCTCTGCAGGATTTGGTGTTAGCTTAGTAGTGACTGAGCAGCAGCAAACATTGATCTGGGGATTTTGCCAAGTCGGCATTGGCGGAATTGCTCTATTTTCTGAGGAGCCTACGCTCATCAATGGCGTTAACAATATCTCTAAGGTTGTGGCCGGACAATTTCTATACGCCGCAATAGATCAAGCGGGGAAAGTTTATACCTGGGGGTTGAATACAGATGGTGCCTTAGGGCGCCCATCAGCGCAAACCAATGCATCACCAGAAGCAATAGCTTCTTTACCTGAGATCCAAGATATTGCGATTGGCGATAACTTCATGATGGTGCTCACTAAAGACGGCAAGTTATACGGCTGGGGCAGTAATTCAGCAGGGCAGTTAGGTCTTGGGCATCTCAGAGCGGCAAGTACTCCCGAGACAATTTCACTTCCGATAAAAATCAATAGTATTGCGACGGGCTCTACTCATGTGCTTGCAGTTTCTTCTGAAGGCAAGGTGTATGGATGGGGTAGTAACAATTTTGGCCAGCTGGGGAGTAGTGCTCATCCTTATATTGATAACCCAAAGTTGATTTCGTTCCCAGAAAAGATCGCAGCTGTTGCTGCTGGCATGCATTACTCACTTGCAATGGCTACAAGCGGAAAGGTCTACGCCTGGGGCTGGAATGGATTCGGTCAGCTTGGACTGGGTGATCTGAAAGCTCGCAACACTCCTACACGTATTCCTAATTTATCTGGAGTACGAGCTATTGCTGCTGGTGAGTCACATGCATTGGCGATCGGAAAAGGCCAGCTGCTAGGCTGGGGCAGTAATGAGTCAGGTCAATTGGGTAATGCAGTGATAAAGCAAATGACCCCGAACCCATTCTTGGCAATTGCTTAAGATGAAATCAGAATTTAAACGCCGCCACTTCTTGCGCATGAGTGCGACCCTCGCTTCGGGCATAGCAGTTCCCGCAAGTTTCACTGCTTGCAGTCGTGAAGAAGAAGCGACGCCAGCTACTCCAAAACAAACATTTGTTCAGCCCACCATGCTTGAGGCTAAAAATGGCTTGCTAGATGTGACTCTCACAGCGTCTTATTTGAATACAAAGCTAGCTGGGGATGATTCAAGCAAACAATATCCGGTGTCCTTGCGTGCTTATGGCTACGACAATCAAGGCCCTAGTTACTCTGGACCCACATTGGTAGTGAAGGGCGGAGATCAATTGCGTATTAAGTTGGTAAATAACTTGCCTGTCAATCCACCGTTTATGGCTTTACGTGATCCGACTAATTACATGAAGCCAAATACCACTAATTTGCATGTACATGGTCTGCATGTCTATCCAGGAATCTACTCAGATCGCAAGCCGCTGGAGTATGGTGATTACGTAGTTGATCCGAATATTGGTGGTGTTTTGCCAAACGGCGATTCAAGGCAGTATGTATATCAAATTCCGAAAGACCATCCTGAGGGACCATTTTATTACCACCCTCAATACCATGGCAGTAGTGCAATTCAGGCGGCTAGCCTGATGTCTGGGGCCATCATGGTGCGCGGGCCTGTAGATGATTTGCCAGAGATGTCTCAAGCAGAAGAATTGATTTTCTTATTTCAGGCGCCTTATTTTGCAAGTAGCCAAATTAGTAATAACTATGGTGTCAAAGATGGCTTGCTTGAGAAGTTCGCCCAAATTGCCAATCATCCAACAGGTCATGGAGTTCATAGCTCCAACCAAGATTATGTAGATACTCAGCCTGTTTTGATTAACGGTGTGCGTCAACCTACCATCGTCATGCAAAGTGGGGAAGTGCAGCGATGGCGCTTCATTAATACGCAAGTTTTTAATTACCTTAATCTGAGTTTAGATGGCCATACCCTAAATCAATACACGACAGACGGATGGGGTAGCAGTACTTACCAGGAATATCCTGATGCACGGCAAAAGAATGGCAAAGGTATTTTGTTGGCAGCTGGTAATCGCTCTTCAGTATTAATGAAAGCTGGCGAGCCTGGCACTTATCTACTCAGATCATTACCAGTCAAAATTGCTCAAGGCAAACAAACTGCTATATTGCCAGGAGATGTTTTGGCTAAGATTGTGGTGATCGATTCTAAAAAGGTAATGGCATTACCACCAACACCATTACCTATTAGCACTTTCTTAAAGCCCATTACTGATCAAGAGTTCGCTAGTGCAGGTGGAAAAAAGCGCAGCATCATCTTCAATATGGTTGGTAACGATAATCTAGACCCTTCTCGTAATGAACCATCTGCGATTGAGAAGGCAACGGCTAGCGCAACGGTTATTGCATCAGAAATCACAGAGTCAGCCAAGAAGGGTATTGCTTTGGTCAAAGCAGAGATTTCTAAGGTGACGGGAAAGCCCATCGAAGGCTCTAAATACTTTCCGCCATTTGTATTTCCTACTTATGATTATCAGTTACAAGCAGCCAATATCATTATTCAGAATGTGATTCTAGGAGCAATTGAAGAGTGGACTATTTTTAATTGCAATAGCATTGCCCATGCATTTCATATTCACGTTAATCCAATGTTTATCACGAAGATTAATGGTGCACCCATCAATCCCTATTGGTGTGACACTGTGTCTTTGCCAGTTGGAGGCACTCCAGAGATGCCTACTTCAGTAACATTTCGGATACGTTTTACAGACTTCGTAGGTCCTTACATTCTTCACAGCCAAATGCTGCAATATTCTGACTTGGGGATGGTTCAGCGGGTAACAGTAGTACCAGCGTAAAGGATGGTATTACCTAATACCTCAATCAGTTTTTGTATGATTTTGTAATGACGCTATATTAGAAGCCATTCCCTTTGGCGGCACAGGAAATGCTGAGACAGAGCTTTTTGATAGAGCAGCAGCAGTTTTCGAATCTACTCCCAAGCTGATGAGGATTTGATAGACAACCTTATCCGCATAATCATCAGATTGTTTGCTTTCAAGAAGATCTTTAACGGCTCCCCTTAAGCATCCAATAATCATATTTGTGCCGATTGATGGCGGCATATCAGAGAAGTAGCCTTGAGTTTTACCTTCTATAAAATCTTTTTCTATATCCTTATACATCACGTGATTTGGATCAGAGCTAGGCCATTCTGTTTTTAGTGCTAATGAGGCCAAAAATGGTGCTTTAGCAGCAAATAATAGCGCTTGTTTAGTTTTAATAACTACGCGAATAGCTGGATTTGGAATTTCGGGGGAATGAGATAAAGCGTATGCCACCATTTCATTTGTCAATTTTTGGCCTAGTGCTTTAAATAGACCATCAGCAGAATTAAATATTTTATAGAATGTGCTGCGAGATACTTGGGCTTTATTGAGGATATCTTCTATCTCGATATGTTCTATGGAGCCCTCTTTAGCTAAATCAGAGGCACTCAATAAAAGGCTTTCTTCTATCTGCTCAAGATGTTTTTCGTCAGACTTAAAGAGATGGTGAACTACCTTTGGCATGAATAGGCTCGGGATTCAGTCTTATATAGGAGATATGTTATCAGGCGAAATATGTTTTACTTACCGAGAAGTCTAACCATCATATCAATGGCAATTTTGCGATGCTCTTGAGTGCCTGCGATGGGATTACCTTCCATAAAAGGTCTTTCTATCGCTAAACAAATCTGCCTTATAAGTATAGACGCTTCATTGGTTGTTAGTGCTCTAAAGGTATCCGTCCGGTTTTTGCTAGCAGCTATTAGATAGGACTCGACCAGTAAATCCATATAGTCAAAGTAATCATGTGGGAGACTATTAATTTTAGTAAAGCGATTCTCAAAAAAACGCATTACCGCGGGATTGATCTGTTGGATGTCAGAAAATGCGGCATCAACTACATTCTCAGCAAAAGCATGAATGGATGTATTGATCTCAAATTGAGTAACTCTGATTGAGAATTCTTGTAGCTTTTTATCCCTACCTTTTTTGATAGCCCATAAAAATACATTTTCAATCGAGCCAAGTCGTCTCACTAAGGTGCCCAAGGCATAGCCCGACCTTTGCGCCAGTGATCTGCTAGTAAATAGTTCTGGATCGGCTCCCGCTGTTAATTGCTCAGCCGCTTGCAAGATGTCCGCCATCGTTTTTAGCGAACGCTCTTGTTTTGCTTCGGCAAATTGGATTGCAGACTTTGCATTCATATTAAGAAATCTTAAAAAAGGATTAAAGCGAAATGCTAGCTAAGAGGCTAACTAATAGCTTTATACAACCAAAATAATAGATTGGGATATATCGTTTATAAATTTCAGAAAAATGTGAACACATTTTCCATGGTTTTATAGACTATTAAGCGGCTATATCACTTGCCTAGTAATCTAGTGATGGCATCAACTAATATGCGTCGATGTTCTGCGGTACCTGCTATGGGGTTGCCTTCTACAAAAGGCCGTTCTCCCATTAAACATAGATGCCTAATAATTAAGGTCGCCTCATCTTTAGTCATTTGTCTAAAGGTATCCGTTTTATTGCTCTGGGCTGATTCTAGATAAGGCTCGACAAAACAATCCCAATAAGAGAAGTAATCTGCTGGGAGACCGTCTCGCTTGGTAAATCTACTCTCAAAAAATCGCATTACCTTGGGGTTCACTTTTTGGATGTTGGCAAATGCACTATCAACCATATCTTCTGCGAATTTTTGAACGGAAACATCCGGATCGAAATGAGCAATATTTAGTGCGAACTCATTTAATAACGAGCTCCTACCCTTTTTGATAGCCCATAAAAATACATTTTCAACGGAGCCAAGGCGCCTTACTAAGGTGCCCAAGGAATAACCCGACCTTTGCGCCAGTGATCTGCTGGTAAATAGCGCGGGATCAGCCTCTAAGGCTAATTTCTCAGCCGCTTGCAAGATGTCCGACATCGTTTTTAGCGAGCGGTCTTGTTTTGACTCGGCAAATAGGATTTCGGACTCTGGATTCATATAAAAAAAGAATTATTGCAATAAAAAGCGGAACACTATCTAAATCAAGTAATAGTCTGCCATAAAGCCCAAATAATATATAGGGTTGAGCGAAAGTATTTATCCGCCAAATGTGAACAGCTAACCGGCTGATTCCGTGATTTTGCATAGTAAATTGGCTAGGTATTTCTCTAAACCCCTTTATTTAATGGAATAGACATGAAAATCAAATTAGCACTTATTACACTTTTATTACCAACCGCTGTTTTTGCGCAGGCAGGCAAATCCCAAGAAAACGCCGGTTATCAAGGCACTACCAGTGCGACACAGGGATTGGGCGCTTCAAACCCTAACGCTGGTAAAGGCAATTCCGGACAAACCCCTGGCTACCAAGGCACTACAAATGCCCAAAAGGGATATGGCTCTGCAAATCCTACTTCGGGCACCGTCATTGTCCCTGGAGCTGGGATGAATAACGCGAATGGTGTAAATCCAGCAGCTGTTAATCCTAGATAACGCAACCCAGCAATTCTTTCAAGTGTGTTTTTTTAGTAAAAGGAACTTGTAATCCTACGCTTGAAAAGTGGTTGGTTTTTGTGTTTATTGTTTTTCAGATAAGCCGCTCTTTGGAGTGGCTTATCTGTTTTGAGAAATTATTTTTTATGTATAAACCATACCGTTACTTAGCGCTATTCGGAACACTGGGACTCCTCTGGTGTGGGTTTACTCATGCCGTAGAGTTTAAGAGCCCTCCGATTTCAATTGAGCAATATTTAGAAATTGTGAGGCAGAATAATTCCCTGATTAAAAATGCTTCCTTAGATGTGCAAATTGCAGGGGCCAATAAAGAAGCTCAAAGTCTCTATCGCATTTCCCCGACAGTTAGTTATTCCCGGGGGCCTATTCAAAATCAAACTCCTTACACGCCCTACAATATTCCAGCCTCAAACTCCTATAGCCTCTCCTTTACCGTCGAAGGGTGGGGCAAGCGGAGTGCCCGAGAAAAGCTTTCTCAATCTCAAATTAATGCCAGTACAACGCAGCTTGAAAATACAAGTAACGATACTCAGACCAATGCTTTATTTACTTATATTAATACCCTCAGACTTTTGCTAATAGTTAATTCTGAAAAGGCTACATTAGATAAATTAGCGACTTATCCTAGCGCTCAAAAAGTAACGGATGCCCAAAAATTTTTAAAGACCCAAATAGCAAAAACCGAAAAAGATTTGCATTTTGCCTCATTAAATTTATTGAATTACTCTGGTGATGCTTTGAAAACGCCACCGCTGCCAAAGGGGAACCTCAATATCCCTATGCAGACCTACCGTATCGAAGATCTCATTGATCAAGCGCAAAATAACCGAGCCGAAGTTCTGAACCTCATGGCATATATCGAAGTAGCAGATAAAAACATAGATTTAACAATGAAAAATCGTAATGTTGATGTGTATCCCTATATAGGCCAAATGCGTACCTCACAATATCAATATTCGAATGGGGCAAATTATTCCTTGCCAGCAATTGGTCCTTTGCCTGCTCAAACAATTAATACAGCTGGTACAACCTATACAGCTCAGAATCAGATTACTGCAGGTATCACCATTCCTATTCCAATTAATAATTTTTTACAAAATGCTGATATTGTGCGTGCCGCAAATCAAAAATTACAAAATGAGATGCAATTAAGGGATCTTAAAGTCCAAATCGGCGTGCAGGTCTTACAGGCCTCCCTACAATATGAAGGCGCTAAGGAGAATTTGATGAATGCTCAAAAAGCGTATGAGGCTGAATTGAAGAAACCCAGTGCAGATTCAGTAGCGAAAATCATGAATGTGCGAGATACAGAGGAAGACTTACTGAATTCCAAAACCAACCACCTTAAAGCCTTAATTAATTTATGGCGTCAAAGTGGAAACTACAGCGTACCAACTTTATGAAAAAAATCTTATTCGGTATTTATATGGGTGTTGCGTGTACTTTGGTTTGGAGTCAGCCTGCCACGTCGTTGCCGCCACTGCCTCCCCCGCCTAATCCTGCTTCAGTTGGTAATGTTGGCTCCCCAGCATTTAATATGCTTCAAAACAATATCAAGTCTGCCCAATCTTCAGAGCAAATCAAAGGCGGACTTATTCTAGAGTCAATTGAGGATAGCCTTATTTCAGGACCTGGGAATACCAAAGGTAAGAAACCTTCAGCTGCCTACGATAAGCAACCTAGAAGTTTACAAATGCCAGAGTCTTTTGAAAGCAATATTCAGGGCCTGCAGTTTATTCAAAAACCCCCATCCCAATAAATTGGTATTTGCTATTTGTATTCACCCCCAGCTAAAAATGAACTGCAATTTCTAGGTCAGAGATTAAGGTTTAATAATTGACTTTCAAAACAATCTCATAAGAGCATTCTTTGTCATTCTGCGATGCTCCTCAGTCTTAGTTTCATGCTAAACCAGCTCTTACAGTGATAAAAAGCGGAACACCCTCAAAAAACTGAAATAGCAGACCGTAAACCCAGACGATATATGGGGTTAAGAGAACGTGTTTATCCGCCAAATGTGAACAGCTAACCGGCTGATTCCGTGATTTTGCATAGTAAATTGGCTAGGTATTTCTCTAAACCCCTTTATTTAATGGACTAGACATGAAAATCAAATTAACGCTTATTGCTCTCTTATTTCCAGCCGCTGTTTTTGCGCAGGCAGGCAAATCCCAAGAAAACGCCGGTTATCAAGGCACTACCAGTGCGACACAGGGATTGGGCTCTGCAAATCTCAATGCCGGAGGTGCTCGCGTTCCACCCGGTAGCGGAGCTCCACAAGCCCCTATATCAATTGATCCTCGGCCTGTAAGGTAATTACCCTTTAACCCATTTCCCATTGGAGATCTTATGAAATACAAACTAACACTTCTTGCACTTTTATTGCCAACTGCGGTGTTTGCCCAATCCACTTCTCAACAGAAAGCTGGGCAAGCTAATGAACAATCAGCTTTGAATTTTTACAATCAATCTAACCCAGGACAGCAGGCCGGATACAACAACACAGCACGCGCAGCTGGCGAAGGCCCTAATAACGTCTCGGTATATAGCGCCGGAAACGTTTATCTGAATGCAGGCCTATATGGTGCGGCAGCGAGTGGTATCGGGTATGGAGGTACGGCAGCAGTTAACGCAGCTACTCCGGGCGCTACTTCTACCAGCAATTCAGCCTTGAACAGTCTTAATTCTGCTGCTAAAAATGCGCCTACTACAGGTACATATGCGGGCGCACAAGCCACTCAAAATGGTCTTAATAACGGTGCTGCTTCAGGCCAATCAGCCTCTAACGCTAGCTACTCAGGTGGCAACACCGCTGCGAGTGGTACTAAATCTGCGGCTAACACCGTTGCAGGCGGCACTACTTCTACAGCTAATACGGTTGCAAGCGGCACTACTTCTGCGGCTAACACCGTTGCAAGCGGCACTACTTCTGCGGCTAACACCGTTGCAAGCGGTGCTAGTTCCGCAACTAACTCAGCCGTGAGCGGTGCTAGTTCTACCGCTAAAAAAGCAACTAGCTGGTTGTAACAGCCTACAAACATGCTCCTAAATTGATTAATTTTACAGTTCTATAAGAGGGCTTTAATTCTTGGTCAATACAGGCCAAAAACAAATAGTGATGATGAAGTCTCTGTTTGTACTTAAGGTCCTCTTTACATCAATTGCAGTAGTTCAACTCTAAAAAGAAAGAGAATCACATGTCTTTACCATTAGCCTTCCCAGTAAAAATGCTTGCCGGAGTAATAGCGGCACTATCCTTTGCAACAGCAGCTCAGGCTGCTATGCCAGAGCCTCCCAGCCCAATGACTCTAGTCAATATGAGTTTTGATCAGCGTATGGCTCATGTCAAACAGGTGCACACGGCTGTTTTGCAATCTACACCTCAAGAAGTCGACAGCTATATGAAAAAGTATGACACTCAAATGTCAAAATTAAGCCCAGCTGACGCTAAAAAATATGAAGAAAAAAGACAGGCAAACGCAAATGCATTAACGCCACAGCAACAAAGTGCATTTGTAGCACAGCAAAAATCTTTCGCTCAATCACTGACGCCAGCACAGAGGGCGGAGTTGAAACCCCATCATGATGCTTGGTTAGCAAATCAAAATGCTATAGCAAATAAAAAATAAGATTTTCTATTAATGAATAGCCAACCCACTGATCTGGGGTGGCTATTTATTTTTCAAAAATAAAGTAGACGGGCTTAACTTCTTTTGGGCCCCAATGGGACTCCTAGACCCTTTATGAAAAGCGAGGGGTTGTCTTTTGAGAAGCCGCTCTCACACACCCCCATCTACTCTTTATGTATTTTTATGTAGAAATGGTCATTTTTCTTTATAATGATCATGTAGTAACCGGCGTAGAGCGCCGTTAAATCTTGTTTGGTGCCCAGGAAGGGACTCGAACCCCCACAACCTTACGATCGCCAGCACCTGAAGCTGGTGCGTCTACCAATTTCGCCACCTGGGCATGCCTTTATTATAGAGGGATGGGTATTTCTTGGTCATTTCTGGCCTGATTCGGCTTTTTCCTCTCAGACTTGCTGGTTTGATACAGTAGCCTTATTCATAATAAAAATAGATATCAGCAGATATATACAGGGCATGTATTGCCGAAGGAATTAAATGCGTAAAGCAAAAGACTTGATGCCACGTGAGGCTGACCGTTTAGGAACAGTTCAGGGGCATCGAGATGGATTTGGATTTGTCATTCCCGATGATGGTGGCGAAGATATCTTTCTATCTGAAAGAGAAATGTCACGTGTCATGCATGGCGATAGAGTCAATGTCAGGGTACTAGGAACGGATCGACGCGGTCGCCCAGAAGGGCAGATTGTTGAAGTAGTTCTGCACGCTAATAAAGTAGTGATCGGTCGTCTCTTAAATGAAAACGGTGTCCTAATTGTTGCGCCTGAAGATAAGCGCATTGGCCACGATATTTTGATTCCGCCTAAAGGGCAGGGCACCGCAAAATTAGGGCAGGTTGTTAGTGTCGAAATTATTGATTACCCAGATAGCTATCGCCAAGCGGTTGGTCGAGTTGTAGAAGTATTGGGCGAAATTGATGATCCCGGTATGGAAATCGAAATCGCTGTACGAAAGTATGGCGTCCCTCATGAATTTTCTGCTGCCGCCATGAAAGAGGCTGCAGCATTACCAGATACAGTTCAGCAAGAAGACTTAGAGGGTCGTGTAGATCTACGCGATGTCCCGCTCGTCACCATTGACGGTGCTGATGCTAGGGACTTCGATGATGCTGTTTACTGTGAGCCGGTCATGTATGGCCAGACTAAAGCCTGGCGACTGATCGTGGCTATTGCTGACGTATCTCATTACGTCAAACCAGGTCACCCATTAGATGACGAAGGCTTATTGCGCGCTACTTCAGTCTACTTTCCAAGACGCGTAATCCCGATGCTTCCCGAGAAGATCTCCAATGGTCTTTGCTCGCTCAATCCAGATGTCGACCGCCTGTGTATGGTGTGC
This sequence comes from Polynucleobacter sp. JS-Fieb-80-E5, assembly GCF_018882015.1. NCBI lineage: Bacteria > Pseudomonadati > Pseudomonadota > Betaproteobacteria > Burkholderiales > Burkholderiaceae > Polynucleobacter > Polynucleobacter sp. JS-Fieb-80-E5. Next base: position 15,097 of record NZ_JACVPH010000003.1, read on the forward strand.
GATTCTGTTGTAGATAACAACGGTATTGTGTTGGCTTACCAGTTTTATCCAGCAGTAATGCATTCGGCGCAGCGCTTTACTTACGATACCGTTTGGGAAATTCTTTCTAACAGCAAGGGCCCTGAGGCAACACGCTTTGCTCAGTTCCGTCCATTGCTGGGTAACCTATATTCGCTTTATAAGATTCTATTAGCTGCTCGTGAGAAGCGGGGCGCTATTGAGTTTGAAACAACCGAAACACAAATCATCAGTAATGAGCTTGGCAAGATTCTGCGCATTGAGCCACGCCTTCGGAATGATGCCCACCGCTTAATTGAAGAATGCATGCTGACGGCTAACGTCTGTGCTGCTGACTTCATTGATAAAAATAAGCACCTTAGTCTTTATCGTGTGCATGGTGAGCCATCAGAAGAGAAGTTGGTTACTTTGCGCCAAGTTCTGAGAACTTCAGGGCTGTCATTGGGGGGTGGCGATAAACCCAAACCACGTGACTACGCTAAATTAATGCGTGAAATTAAAGAGCGCCCCGATGCCAATATGCTGCAGTCAGTGGTATTGCGCTCCATGCAGCAAGCGATGTACCAGCCTGACAACGAAGGCCACTTTGGCTTGGCTTACCCAGCTTACTCACATTTCACAAGTCCGATCCGCCGTTATCCTGATTTACTAACGCATCGCGTGATCAAGTCGATTCTCCAGAAAAAACCATACGTACCGGTATTGCCGCCAAAGGTTCCACTTAATCTCACCTTGCCACGTAAAGGTAAAGGTCGCGAGAATGCAGTCAATGCCAAGAAATCCCAAAGTGATGCCAAGGCAGGAGTAGCAAAAGGCACGAAACCACCTAAGGGTGCCAATGCCGCATTGCCAATCTGGGGCCAATTGGGCGTTCATTGCTCATCCAATGAGCGTCGTGCTGATGAAGCTTCACGTGATGTAGAAGCTTGGCTCAAGTGTTACTACATGCGTGACCATTTAGGTCAAGAATATGCTGGCACTGTCACCGGCGTTGCCAGCTTTGGTTTATTTATTCAACTAGAGAATCTCTTTGTCGAAGGTATGGTGCATGTCACCGAACTTGGCGGAGATTATTTCCAATATGACGAGGCTCGCCAAGAATTACGTGGTGAGCGTACTGGTATTCGTTATCGTTTAGGCGATCGTTTGCATGTATTGGTCAGTCGCGTTGACTTAGATGCGCGCAAGATTGAATTTAGTCTCGTCAAATCCGTTGGTGCTGAGCCTGGCGGATCTTCCAATCGCCGTCAATTACTTTTAGCAACGGATACAGGCAGACCCAATAAAAAAGCAGCCCCTCAAAGAGGTCGTTCTGACAACAGGACTCCACAAAAACCAAGTGGTATTAATGTGAATGCAGCTAAATCTGCTGGAACTCTGGGAGCCAACCAGTCTAAGAGTAAAGCTGCTCGCAAAAATGGCAAAGCAAAGCCCGGCAGGGCCGTCGGCAAGCCTGCAGGCAGTAAGCCTCCAGTTCGCAGCACTAAAGCACGCCGCAAATAAAGAATAGAAAAGAAAATGAAGCAAATATTAGTTGGATTTCATGCGGTACAAGCGCGCTTACGAATTGATCCAGATAGTTTGAAGTCTGTGTACTTTGACTCCGGTCGTCGTGATAGACGTATGGGGGATTTTTTAAAACAAGCTGAAGAGATTTTAGGTGAGCGTTTACACGCCGCTGATGCCGAGCGTTTGCATAAACTGACAGGGCATGATCGCCACCAAGGTGTTGTGGCCTTGGCAGAAAAAATGACTGTGGCACGCACTGTTACTGAAGTGGTTGAAGATGCTGAGAGTGCTCAGAAAAAGCCATTGTTCCTGGTTTTAGATGGCATTACTGATCCCCATAACTTTGGCGCTTGCCTGCGCGTAGCTGATGGCGCTGGCGTAGATGCTGTTGTAGTCCCTAAAGATCGCTCTGCATCAATTAATGCCACTGTAAGCAAGGTATCTAGTGGGGCATCAGAAGTGATACCCATTATTACGGTTACCAACCTCGTTCGAAGTATGAAAGAGATGCAGGAAGCGGGTGTTTGGCTAATTGGCACCGATGATGAGGCTACAAAATCGATTTATGACATCGACCTCACGGGGCCTATTGCCATCGTGATGGGGGCTGAAGGCGAGGGTATGCGCCGCCTGACCAAAGAAACTTGCGATGAGCTGGTGCGCATTCCTATGCAAGGTGCAGTCTCAAGTTTGAATGTGTCTGTCGCAAGTGGCGTATGCTTATACGAGGCATTAAGACAGCGCCTAGCTAAAGTATCTGACAAAGCTGCCAAGTAAAACAAGGAGCTTCATATGAAATGCAATATCGGACATACTGATCGCGTTCTACGAATGACTGTTGGCGTCACGCTAATGGGCTTAGCTGGTTTTGGTATCACTGGCCCATGGGCTTGGATTGGAATCATTCCATTATTAACGGGAATGATTGGCAACTGCCCGGCTTACTCAATACTAGGCTTCAATACTGCCAAGAAGTAAGTAATACTCTTATTTATTGCTGAAATCGTTACCAAAGCCGTCCTCTTGGGCGGCTTTACTTTTGGCGCTGATGGCAGCTTTCGGTCAATAGCGGTCTATAAATGGCTGGAAATCCTCTTCATTGGTAGATCTTATGCAAAGAAGAAGCTACTCCTTATGATTTTCATAAAATTATGATAGATTGGTGTTAATTTTTATAAATTTATTACTTGTCATTCGGGGTTTAAATGAAAAATCGCATATTGCTTAGTTCAGTGATTATTCTTATAGGTGCAATAGTGGTTGCCTGTGGTGGCGGGGGAGGCGGAGGAGGTTCATCTACCGGTGGCTCATCTTCAACTAGCCTATCTGGTACAGCCTCAGTTGGCGCGCCAATGTCTGGAGCAACTATTACATTGACTGACGTTACTGGCGCAACTCAGCAGACTATCGCTGATGAAAATGGCGCCTATAGCTTTAGTGACATTGCCAATCTCAAGGCCCCAATTTTAGTTTCCGCAAGTGGTTATGTTGGCAATAATCCAGCCACTTACTCTGGAATAGTTACCTCGGTTAATTCTGGGGCGGTTACAGTCGCTAACGCCAGTCCACTGACTGATGCTATTGTCTTTCAGGCTTCTGGTCAAAGCGCAGGTACTTTGCTTACAAATCCTAGCGCAATGTCTACCATTACTTCAAGTGCTGTTGCATCATCTGCATCTCAAGTAGCGACAGCTATTTCTAACGTGTTAAACGGAATTACCTCAGGGTCTGCTAACGGCTATAACTCTATTTCAACTGGGTATGTTGCTGATGGTATCGGTGCATATGACAAGGTGCATGACTTAGTTAGCGTCTATATGACTCCGATATCTGGCTCAAGTGCTATGGCCATTAATATTGCAGATAAGTCTGGCACTGTTGGTACAACCACAATTACTCCGGGTCAGACAGTTACCCCCTTACCAACTATTCCTTCTGCCATCTCCAATTTGGCGCTATCTTCATTGCAAAAAGGGTATGTCAAATTTAATAGCGTGATTAGTACAGCATCGGGCTTAAATGGAAGTCAGTTTGGCGCATTTTTTAGCGACAATTATCTCGATAATGGGCAGACCAAGGAGCTACTAATGTCTCAGCTGCGCAATTCAAGTGGGGGATCTTATTTGCTAGGAGCGACTCTTTCTAATCCTGTAGTTAATTCATGCACTATTAATGGAGCGTGTAATGTGTCATTTTTATTAACGCGAGCAGATAAGTCCCTAAATAAAATTAATCAAACTTATATTTATGATTCTAGTTCGGGGAATTGGCTTCTCTATGGAAATCAACAGGGAAATGTACAGGTCGGTTTTCAGTCTTATGCCCAACTTTCAAATGCAACTAATACATTTAATGTTGGCATTAATTTTGGCATTATGGGCAACAATGAGACGGCTGCTAATAATCCCTACAACAGTGCTACAGCTACATTTCAAACGGCAAGTGGTACCGTAGATGCAACTATCAACTTTATTCAGAAAACTAGCGTAGGAGGTTCATGCTCACCAAGTAGCTCAAATTACTACGGATTGCCTATTACAGATGTGACTAACCCCTCAACAAGAACACCTGATTTGGCATCATCAAATGCTTGTAACAACTGGATCACTATTTCAGATGAATCAACCCTAAAAACTGTTAATAGCCATATTGCTGCAGGCGGATATAAGTTGGTTGTTAAGGCGTATACCAGTAATAACTGGACTGGTACGCCTGTCACGGTTACTCAGACCCTAACTTCGCCATTGATTACATCTGATGTAATCAATGTTTCGATGTTTCCAAAGGTTGCGCCAGCAACTGGCGCAAGTGGCCCTTATTTGAGCATTTCCAATGCCAGTGATTACACTTTGGTCGGTTCAGTCTGCATGTCTTCTAATGCCCAAATTGGGTATTGCGATATGACAAATAAGCCATCTAACACTTCAGTTTATAACTCCAATAGCAATGTTGCCTTGCTTGGCAAGTACAGCCCGTTAACTGCTTGGCCATCTGGCCAAACTATCCGAACTTACTTTGTGCATGCACAAGATAAATATGGACGTGATTTAAGGGTAAACAACTAAGTTAGTAAAAAGATTTTTTTGAACCAGCTTCGGCTGGTTGAAATCAAGGTCGTTAGCAGCCATTGCAGAGGTGGTGAAAGCCGCCCTTGCTTTAAAAAGATGCCTCGACATCAAGAGGGCTCTGCGTTTAATAAGCTGTAGCCCTAATCTAAATTACTTGGCTAGTAGCGCTTCCAACTTCTCGGTATCCACGCAGAAGTTCCGAATCCCTTCAGCTAATTTCTCGGTAGCCATTGCATCATTGTTGAGCTGCAGTCGGAAACTGGATTCATCTAGTTTTAGCGGTGTAATGCCTTCCGCCTCTAATGCTGCTTTGGCATAAGCAGCATCGAGTTTTGCCTCGACGGAGATATGACTGCTCTGGAGCTCAGCCAATAGTTCTGGGCTAATAGTCAAAAGGTCACAACCCGCTAGCTCTAGGATCTGGCTGGTATTGCGAAAGCTAGCCCCCATGATTTCAGTAGGGATGCCAAAGTGCTTGTAGTAATGAAAGATTCTCTTTACTGAAGTTACGCCAGGATCATTTGCGCCACCATTAGCACTCTCACTCCAGTTGCTGGCTAACTTAGCTTTATTCCAATCGGTGATGCGACCCACAAATGGAGAAATGAGTTTTGCATTGGCTGCACCACATGCAGCCGCTTGCACGAGTGAGAAGAGTAGGGTCATATTGCAATGAATACCTTGCGCCTCTAATTCTTTGGCGGCGGCAATACCTTCCCATGTTCCTGCTAACTTAATCAAAATTCGTTTACGGTCAATGCCATGAGATTCATATAGGGCAATTAAATGCTTTGCTTTAGTTACAGTCGCCTTGCTATCAAAAGAAAGTCTGGCGTCAACTTCAGTAGAAACGCGACCAGGAACAATCTTCAGAATCTCCAAACCAAACGCAACCAGGATGTAATCCACCAAATCGGCCGGGCTCATACCTGGATGCGCTGCCTTGACCGACTGCACCAAATCTTGGTAATTGCTTTGTTGAGCAGCTTTTAGAATCAGGGAGGGGTTGGTAGTCGCATCTTGCGGCTGAAAAGCCTGCATACGCTCAAAATCGCCTGTATCAGCCACAACGGTGGTGAGTTTCTTCAGTTGCTCTAGTTGGCTTAGTGACGAAGGGGTGTTGTTCATGGGCTTGCTCGCTGCTCAAAGGTGGTTTTCTTGTGGATATCATATGATAGATGGATTAATTACTCAGTTCCAGTAAAGGCATTTGATAGCTATATGAACCAAGATCAACTAAAGCAAATGGTAGGCGAGGCGGCTAGAGATGAAGTCCTTAAGCTGCCTGCCGGACAGATTTTAGGTGTTGGCACAGGCTCGACTGCCAATTGCTTCATTGATGCGCTAGCTCCGCATAAGGATCATTTTGCGGGCACGGTATCGAGCTCTAACGCTACGACTGAACGCTTACTCAAACACGGTTTTAAGGTGCTAGACCCAAATGATGTGCAAGGTCTGCCAGCTTATGTTGATGGGGCAGATGAAATTGATCCTTTGGGTCATATGATTAAGGGTGGCGGCGGAGCGCTCACCAGAGAAAAAATTATTGCCTCCATGGCAAAGCAATTCATTTGCATTTGCGATTCATCAAAACAAGTACCGGTGCTAGGCAACTTTGCATTACCAGTAGAAATCATTCCTCTTGCGAAAGGCGTTGTGAGTCGTGAGTTGGAGAAATTAGGCGGAAAAGTTACCCTCCGTCTGGCAAAGAGCACTAGGGCTGATCTTAATCAAACTCCTAGCGAGCCTTTTGTCACCGATAACGGTGGTTGGATCCTGGATATAGCTGGCCTGAAGATTGCCGACCCTATTCAGATGGAAGCGCAAATCAATCAAATCGCTGGTGTGATTACCGTCGGCCTGTTTGCTAAAGAAAAAGCCAATATTCTGTTGGTCAGCAACGCTGCTGGCGTTGCAAGAATTGCGCTGTAGAAATTAAAAAACCCGACGGGGTATGCCCATCGGGTTTATCTGCCATGATATGCATGGCGCAGATAATCGGAAGGTAATTAGTTCCGACATCTATGAGTGCACAGATGCGCTCATCTTAAGTGGCTTTCGCCAATGTGAGTGTGACACTAATTCTGTCTCACCACAACTTCATCCTACGCTTATCGTTGGCAGTGTCAACAGCAATTCAGAATATATTTTTCAATCATCTCTTTGCTGCAACACCGCAACCGATATTTGCTTACTCTGCAGGCGGTACGTAACCTTGAGCCATATCAGCACCACCCTCAAAAAAGTACTTTTCTACCTGCTTTAAGAGGTACTGACGTGCACGTGGGTCGGCCATATTGAGGCGGTTTTCATTAATCAGCATTGTTTGGTGCTTTAACCAAGCAGCCCAAGCTTCTTTGGAGACTTGATTCCAAACCTTCTTACCTAGCTCGCCTGGAAGCGGGGCGAAATCCATTCCCTCAGCTTCTTTATTGAGTTTGATACATTGAACCATGCGTGCCATCTGTAATGCCTTTCTAGTATTTCTTCAGTTTCTTAAATTACTTATAGATCTTTAGTTAAAACCATAGACTTGCGGTCCCAGTTATATATTTGTTTTCTTTCCTCAGGCAAATCATCAACTGATGCCCGTTTAAAGCCACGCTTTAAGAACCAGTGCTCAGTTCTAGTGGTGAGAACAAATAATTTTTTAATACCTTCTTGCTTGGCGCGCATTTCAACACGCTTGAGTAGACGCTCGCCGTCACCCGAACCTTGTACGTCAGGATCTACTGCGAGACAAGCTAACTCACCAACACCATTCGGGAATGGGAAGAGGGCGGCACAACCAAAAAGAACTCGGTCATGCTCTATAACTGAGAATCGCTGAATGTCACGTTCAATCACGTCTTGTCCACGAGCCGCCAAGATGCCTTCATCTTCCAAAGGCATCGTCAACTGCAAAATACCGCCGACATCATCTTGATTGGCTTCACGTAAGTTCTCGATATCAGATGAGGCTAGCATCATGCCAATACCATCATGGGTAAAGAGCTCTTCGAGGAGCGCTCCATCCTGATTGCAGGGCAAAAAGTGAACCCGGCTAACGCCTGCTCGTATTGCTCTACCAGAGATATTGAGCAAACCCTTCATGCCAAGATCCATGTCTTTATTCTGGGCAACATACTCTTGCAACTGAGGCATAGATAGTTCAGTGATGAAATCACCTTCATCATCTTTTAGGCCTGGATATGGACTCAAGAAGATTAACTTATCTGCTTTCAGTGCAGCAGCAGTCGATGCTGCCACGTCTTCATACGCTAGATTAAATGCTTGTCCTGTTGGTGAGAATCCTAAAGGTGAAAGCAAAACAATTTTATTGCTGTCCAAGGACTGCCCAATAGAGCTAGAGTCGACCTTACGTACAAGGCCAGTATGAATGTAGTCAGTGCCTTCAACAACACCCACAGGCATTGCAGTAATAAAGTTTCCTGAGATCACAGAGATACGTGAGCCAGCCATTGGAGTGTTTGGTAAACCACGGCTAAATGCTGCCTCAATATCGAGGCGCAATTCACCGGCAGCTTCTTTCACGCACTCGAGCGCAGCAGCATCAGTAATCCGATAGCTGTGCAGGACACTCTTACCAAACTTACTTTTAATTTTCCGGAGCATCAATTGCTCTTCAATCTGTGGGCGGATACCGTGAACCAAAACAATCCGCATACCCATAGCATGGAGCATGGCGATATCTTCAATCAGATTCTCAAGGCCGATTTCTTGGACAAGTTCACCCGCAAAGGCGATCACAAAGGTCTTCTCACGGAAGCTATGAATGTAGGGCGCAACATCGCGCAACCACCCTACGAAAGGGAAGTTGGAGGTCGTTTCTTCGGCCATTAAGGCCTGGTTCGGTGCATTTGTTGGCATAGTGAGAAAATTATAGGGTGCAAGAGCCCATAAACCAACAAAAACCCAATGCAATGCCACAGCCTGTGCCTGCTTCCAACACCTTACGTAAGCTAGAAATTCGCTTTCCAGAGGAATTGCCGGTCTCTGGTCAGCGTCAGCTCATCAAGGATGCCCTGCAGAGCCACCAGGTGGTGATTGTGTGCGGTGAGACTGGCTCGGGCAAGACCACCCAGCTTCCGAAGATCTGTTTGGATCTGGGGCGAGGGACGATTAATGGCGGCAAGCTCATTGGCCATACTCAACCTCGACGGATTGCAGCCACCGCTACAGCCAAGCGCATCGCCCAAGAGCTAGGTTCGCCCATTGGCCAAGATGTGGGCTACCAAGTTCGTTTTGCTGATAAGACTAGTCATACCGCTTCTATCAAACTGATGACCGACGGTATCTTGCTAGCAGAGACTCAGCGCGACCCTCAGTTACGCGCCTACGACACGCTCATCATTGACGAAGCGCATGAGCGTAGTCTAAACATTGATTTCTTATTGGGATATCTGCGCCAGCTACTCCCAAAGCGGCCAGATCTCAAGCTGATCATTACCTCAGCAACCATCGATGCCCAGCGTTTTGCCGAGCACTTTGCCATTAATGGCAAGGTAGCGCCCGTTATCGAAGTCAGCGGTAGATTGTTTCCGGTAGAGCAACGTTACTCACCGCTGGAGCCGGATACCAAGCCAGATGGCAAAAAAGAATCCAAAACTGCCAAGGAAATTTCGGATGCGGTGACGGAAGAGATCGCCAGCTTATGGCGAGAAGGAGCAGCGGGCGCAGGAGACGTGTTGGTCTTCTTGCCGGGCGAGCGTGAGATACGCGATTGCGCAGAAGCCTTGCGTAAAGATCATGTCTTGCAGCAACGCTTCCATCCCGAGATTCTGAGTTTATTTGCGCGTCAATCAGTCGCCGAGCAAGAGAGGGTCTTTAGCCCAGGCAATGGGCGACGGATTATTCTGACAACCAACGTTGCAGAGACCTCGTTAACAGTGCCGAACATTCGGTATGTGATCGACAGTGGTCTAGCGAGGGTCAAACGCTACTCCTATCGCAATAAGGTAGAGCAGTTACAAATTGAACCCATCTCGCAAGCTGCTGCCAATCAAAGAGCAGGGCGTTGCGGTCGTGTATCCGATGGCATCTGTGTTCGCTTACATAGCGAGCAAGATTATCTAGGGCGGCCTAAATTTACTGATCCAGAGATATTGCGTAGCTCATTAGCTGCAGTGCTGTTGCGCATGAGCTCCTTACGCTTACCCAAGATCCAGCATTTCCCCTTCATTGATAAACCCTTGGGTAGAGCAATTGCTGATGGCGTGCAGCTTTTGGATGAATTAGGCGCAATTGAATTCGATGAATCAGAGCCTGCAGATGGCAAGGATATTAATAACAGCTTCAAGCTCACTGCTATTGGCAAACAATTAGCAGACTTACCGCTTGATCCGCGCATTGGCAGAATGCTCTTAGCTGCTAAAGAGCAGAATGCCTTAAAGGAAGTCACCATCATCGCATCTGCTTTGGCAACTCAAGATCCGCGTGATCGTCCCATGGACCAAGCTGCCGCCGCCGATCAAGCTCATCTACAGTTTGCTGATGAACGCTCTGAGTTTCTGAGTTTCGTCAAACTCTGGAACTGGTATCAAGATGCCTTAAAGCATAAGAGTAGCAATCGACAGCTTGAGAATTTATGTAAAAGTAAATTTCTATCACCACGTCGCTTACGCGAATGGCGCGATGTTCATGGTCAACTGCATACCATGCTGGGCGAGAAGGGCTGGAAAGAAAATGCTTTAGCTGCAACGTATGAGCAGGTGCACCTTTCTTTATTAACAGGCCTGCTCGGATATATAGCCAAAAAAGAAGAGGACGAGAAATCTCAAGATCGCAATAGCAAAACTGGTGGTTATGTTGGCGCGCGGGGTATTCGTCCATTCATTTGGCCTGGTTCTACTATTGGCAAAAAGGCAGGCGCCTGGATATTGGCTGGGGAACTTCAAGAAACGAATCGCATGTATGCCAGAACGATTGCGAAGATTGAGCCGCAATGGGTGGAGCGTGTTGCTGCGCATCGTCTAATCAAATCCCTTAGTGATCCTTTCTGGGATAACCGTCAGGGTGAGGTAATGGCTTTTGAGCGGGGCACTTTGTATGGCTTGCCGATTTATCATGGCCGTAGGGTTCGATATGAACCACACAATCCCGAGGAAACTAGGGAGTTATTTATTGGCCAAGCCCTGGTGCAGGAAGAAATGTTTGGGCGCATGGATACACCAGCGCTCCAGCGTGAAACAGAAACCGATGCCAAGAAAAAATATCCTAATGCGTTTGGATTCTTTTGGCATAACCGTCGCTTGATTAAAGAAATCGAAGCCTTAGAACACCGCTCGCGTCGACCAGATGTATTAGTAGATGATGATTTGCTATTTGCTTTTTATGAATCTCGAATACCTAAAGAAGTGCGTAGTCGTGAAAGTCTTAAGGCGTGGCTAACGAAAGATAGAAATACCGAAAAAGATCTTGATACTCAACTTCGCCTAGAAAAAGCGGGCTTGATGCGCCATGAGGCGGCTGGTATTACCGTAGATCGCTATCCAAAGACGATGTTAGTCGGTGGTGCGCAGCTGAGTCTCACCTATCACTTCGAGCCCGGCAGCCCAAAGGATGGCGTAACCCTTGTTGTTCCTTTGACCCAGCTTAATCAAGTAGATGGCCGTCGTTGTGAATGGCTAGTACCTGGAATGTGTGAGGAGAAGGTATTGCTGCTTCTTAAATCACTACCGCAAAAACTCAGACGCCATTGCGTGCCATTGCCCGATTATGCAAAGTCTTTTCTTGAGCGCAAGTTAGAAGAGAAGCAATTTGGCGTTGGTGATTTTTTAGATAGCCTGATTGGCGATATCCGCAAAGAGCGCGGCTTAGAAATTAAACGAACTGACTTTAGGCCAGAGGCATTACCACTGCATTCCTCGATGAATTTCCGTCTGATTGACGAACATGGACGCCAGCTCGAGGTAGAGCGCAACTTGGCTCGCTTACGTTCAGAGTATGGACAGACCGCTCGCAATGCCTTCCAAGCGATTGCCCAAGAGACTGCTCAGTTCGAGTTGGGAATGGAGCCACCTCTAGGTGAAAAATCTAAACCCAATGCAAACGGAGGTGCAAACACCGCCGATACCACTCGTAAGGTCGAGCAGGGTGGCTACCGCGTTTGGGAGTTTGGTGAGTTGCCAGAAACTTTAGAGATTCAAAAGGGGAATAAAACTCTGTTTGGTTACCCCGCCCTAGTAGATCGTGTTGACTTTTGTGATCTTGAGGTATTTGATGATTTAGAGGAGGCTCGCAAACAGCATGCTTTAGGACTACGTCGCTTATTTGCACTGAGTAATAAAGACACGCTCAAAGCCCTGCAAAAAAAATTGCCCGGTATTCGTGAATTGGGCTTACTATTTATTAACGTGGGATCAGTAGAGGGCTTGATTGATCAGATTCTGAATATTGCCCTTGAGCGTGCTTTTATGACCGAGCAACTTCCGGTGAATGCAGAACAATTTGCCGAGCGCCTACAAGCTGGAAAACCGAGATTGGCACTCATTGCCCAAGAGATTGCTCGCCACGCGTTAAATGCATTGCAAGCCCATGCAGATTTGCAGAAAAAGATTGCCAGTGCAAAAGCAGCCTCGCCAAGCGCCTACACCGATATACAAGCGCAGATGCAGGAATTGATCTTCCCTAAGTTTGTGGCGGAGATACCATACTCCCAATTGGTGCATGTGCCACGCTACTTAAAAGCAATTGCGATGCGGATTGATAAATTACGATCAAATCCTAGTCGTGATGCCCAATGTCAAAAAGATTGGGAATCGGTTGCTCGTCCGTGGCAAAAACTGATGCAGGGTAACAAGGGGTCTGCCTCTTATGCGATGGCTGAGGATCAAGCTTTAACGGATTTTCGTTGGCAGTTGGAAGAGTTGCGGGTGGCTTTGTATGCTCAAGAGCTCAAAACCCCAACCCCCATGTCCTTAAAGCGGCTCGAAAAGGTTTTAACAAGCTTGCGCTAGGTCAAATCCAAAGCATATCCACTGGATTTGAAGGTCTATTCAGTCTCCCCAATTGCTTACAATGGAGGGATGTACAAATTTATCAAGATTAGAGGTTTTCGCACAATCGCGACCTCTGCATTATTGGCGCTTTTGTTGGCCAATCAAACTGCTTTTGGGCAAACCACTAGCCCCGTAGCCTCATCAACTCCTGCAAATCAACCTAAGTTGGCAGTGATTCTGAATTCTGGTTCTGCATCTGTCAGTTTGATCGATATGAACACGCGTGAGATTGTTAAAACAATCCCAGTTGGTAAGGAACCTCATCACCTCATGATGACCCCAGATCAAAAATCATTATTGATTGCTAATGCTGCAGGTAATGATGTTGTATTGATGAATCCAACTACGGGTGAGTTGACTGGCAAGATTCCGAACATTATTGATCCATACCAAATTGGTTACTCCCCAAACCACAAATGGTTTATAGCCAATGGCAATCGCTTGGATCGAGTGGATATTTATGCTGCCGACAGTGCAAATCTCAAATTAGCTAAGACCGTAAAGCTGGGTAAGACACCTAGTCATATTGCTTTTACATCAGATAGCAAAATTGCATTTATTACTTTGCAAGACTCTAGTGAACTTGCTGCAATAGATCTTGAAACACAAAATGTATTGTGGGTAATGCCCACGGGTAAAGTGCCTGCTGGTTTGTGGATGACGCCTGGCGATCAATGCCTCTTAGTGGGTATTACTGGTGATGACTATGTTCAAGTAATTGATTGGAAAAATCGCAAAGAAGTAAAGCGTATCCCTACTGGGAAGGGTGCTCATAACTTCCGTCCTTTAGGTGACAAAAAGCATGTATTTGTCAGTAACCGCATTGCTTCTACGATCAGCTTGATCAACATGCAAACCTTGGAGAAGGTGGGCGATATCACTGGACTGCCAGCTGGCCCAGACGATATGGAAATTACTCCAGATGGTAAAACGATGTGGGTTACTTTCCGCTTTTCTAAAAAGGTTGGGGTAATTGATATCCCATCAATGAAGTTGGTAACGGTGATTCCGGTTGGTAAGTCACCACATGGTGTGTTTTTTACTCCAAGGGCTGGATGGGAATAATTAATATCATGAAGCGCCTAAGTCCTAACGCATTCATCCGTATCGCAGCCGTACTTATGCTCGGCTGTTTTTCATTGGGCGCCAATGCTCAAGCCGCAGAATGCAGTAAGAAGGTTTACCTCACTTTCGATACCGGCAATATGTCAGTGGCTGAAAAAGTGGCTGAGATTCTCAAGCGGCAAAACGTAAAGGCTACTTTTTTCTTGGCCAATGAAAAAACCTACCGCGGCGACTTTGCTTTAGATGATTCTTGGAAACCCTTTTGGCAGCAATTAGCAAAGGAAGGTAATCATTTTGGTAGCCATACTTACGACCATGATTACTTTGTGAAGGATGGCCCTAAGGGACAGGTTTTTGAGAAGCCGCAATTTGGTCCAAAGGCGGGAGAAACTGTTTTGTATAACGAGGCAGTAATGTGTAAGCAGATACGTCGGGTTGATCAGCGCTTTCAAGAAATGACAAATCAGCCGCTGCAGAAAATCTGGCGTGCGCCCGGAGGTAAAACTTCGCCTACCTTGATTCGAATGGGTGATATGTGCGGTTATCAGCATATTGGCTGGGCTCCCGCTGGTTTCTTGGGAGATGAGTTGAACTCCGAGAAGCATCCCAATCACCTTCTGTTGGACAAAGCGAGTAGAGATCTAAAGGATGGCGATATCACCATGGCTCACTTGGGTATTTGGTCTAGAAAAGATCCATGGGCACCTGCGGTTTTGGAGCAGTTGATTGTTAACCTGAAGGGCCGTGGTTTCTGTTTTGGGCTACTGCCCAAAGATTCTGCAAATCAGTCAAAATAAAGCATGGACCTCACTACCGTCACCTCCATGATTTCGAATGCTTATGCCAGCGTTCAGGAGTTTTTGTTTGCTAATGTAGTGGGTCCGATTCTGTACCAATTCGACTTAATGTCTTGGGCTGAGGATGTATTTGATGGGATCGATTGGTTCTTATTTGGTTGTGTTCAGCTCTTCTTAATCATTGTTTTATTAAGAACGTGGGAGCGCCTAGCCCCAGCAGAAAAGCAAGAGCGTTTTTCAAAGTCGAGCAGGGCAGATGTTTTATATACCTTATTTCATCGTCTGGGAATATTTCATGGCTTGATTTTTATATGCCTATCTGGATTCTTTTTTGAGATTGATTCCATCCTGCATGATTTCCGTTTTGATCGCCTGAATGTAGAGTCCTGGTGGCCAGGCGTGACATCAGTCCCCGTTGTTAGCTTCTTGATCTATCTCATCATTCTGGACTTTGTGGATTTTCTTTATCACCGCGCTTCGCATGCGTTTAACTGGTGGTGGCAATTGCATGCCTTGCATCATAGCCAAACTGTAATGACGGCCTGGTCTGATAATCGTAGTCACATTCTGGATGATGTGATGCGAGCAGCAATCATGTCCTTCTTCGCGCTGTTGATTGGTGTATCGCCAGGGCAATTCATTATGTTGATTGCGCTGAGCCAATTTATTCAAAGTTGGCAGCACGCCAATATTAAGGTTCACTTAGGGTCTGCTAAATATTTATTGGTATCCCCAATGTTTCACCGTATGCATCATGCCGTGGGCTATGGGCATGATGCTATCGGTAAACCCGGCGTATTGGGCGGTTGTAATTTTGGTATTTTGTTTCCGTGGTGGGATATGTTATTCGGAACGGCCATCTTCACCAAAGAGGTCTATCCTACGGGAGTCAGAAATTTAACTGTTTCAGAAAATATCATCACTCAACAATGGCAAAGCTTGGTGCGCGCCATTAAAGAATTCAAGCCTAAGTAGACTGCAAGTCTGCAGGCAATAGGAGTTGTATGGTCGGATTACCGCAAGTATTTAAATCGTTTGGCATGGCATTAGTTGGAACCATGCATCCGCGAATGTTATGGCTGAGCTTCAGGCCATTTTTGATCGTCTCAGTTTTATGGGGTTGCCTCATTTGGCTCACATGGACGCCCGCCTTAGAAACATTAAGCATTTTTCTAACAACTTCCGTCTTTACGAGCTGGATCCAAGAGGGTTTGGTTTGGGCGGGTTTTGAAAATGCTAGAGCGTGGATTGCGCCATTATTTTTTGTCATGCTAATCATCCCCCTGATTACGATTAGCTTGTTAGTCTTCATCGCGTTTTCAACGGTACCCTCGATTGTGAAGATCGCCTCTAAGCAATCACAATTTCAGGATCTAGAGTGCAAGAAGGGTGGCGGTTTCTTTGGCAGTTTGATCTATAGCCTATGGTCAGCCCTCATTTGTCTTGCGTTGGTGATGCTCACCCTACCTGTGTGGTGGGTTCCTCCACTGGTGGCTGTCTTGCCTCCATTGTTATGGGGATGGTTAACGATGCGCCTGATGTCGTATGACGTTCTAGCACAGCATGCCAGTTCAGAAGAGCGCGACCTTCTGCTTCAAAAATATCGCTGGCCTTTATTCTGTATGGGTATAGCCTCAGGCATGTTGGGCGCAGTGCCAACTTTCTTCTGGGCTACCTCTGCATTGGCTTTAGTGTTATTTCCAATAGTGAGCTTTATAGCCCTTTGGATTTATTCTCTGATTTTTGTGTTTGCTGCTTTATGGTTTAGCTACTTCTTATTAGATGCACTCAAGCAATTGAGAGAAGAAGAGTTGGATCAGGCGCTCACAGTGCAATCTCGCGTTGTTGATATGGAACTGCCTTACCATGGTTGATGCAATTAAAAAAGTTGAAATAGAAGTACCAAACAAAGCCCAACGTCGCTTTGGTTTAATCGTGATTGGCGATGAGATTTTGTCTGGTCGTCGTCAAGATAAGCATATGAGTAAGCTTATCGAGTTGCTCAATGAGCGCGGCCTCAGTCTTGCATGGGCTAAATACGTTGCTGATGATCCCGAGCAAATTACTGCAACACTTAAAGACAGTTTTGCAAGTGGTGATGTTGTGTTTAGTACTGGTGGCATTGGCGCGACACCGGATGATCACACCCGTCAATGTGCGGCACTTGCTCTCGGCACAAAAACGCAATTACATCCAACTGCGCAAGAATTGATTGCTGGCCGCATTCAGTCGATGGCTGAAGGAGATCCAATCAAGTCAGATTTAAGTACTCCAGAAAATCAGCATCGCTTCAAGATGGGGGAGTTTCCGATTGGTAGTGAAATTATTCCAAACCCATACAACCAAATTCCAGGATTTCGGATACAGGAGCATCACTTTGTGCCCGGCTTTCCGGTAATGGCTGCGCCGATGATGGCTTGGTGTTTGGATACTTTCTACAAGGATCTATTCCATCAAGAAAATTGGGCAGAGCAAAGCTTCATTGTTCCTAAGGGAGTTGAATCTACCTTGACCCCCTTAATGGAGCGCATAGAGGCTAATTTTCCAGGGGTGAAGGTCTTTAGTCTCCCTTCTGTCGGTGACGCCTCTAAGGGGGGTGTTTATGCCCAGCGTCATATTGAGCTGGGGATTAAGGGCAATGCCAACCTTCTAGAAAGCGCTTGGACTGCCTTGAGAACAGGCACCCAAGAGCTGGGTTACGAAATCCACGACATCAGCCAGTCTTAGTTGCACTAAAAAGGTGCAAATAGGGGTATTTAGGCTTGTATGAGGGATATTTCAGCACTTAAACAGTGCAATAATGAGTGTTCCCATTTGTTTGCTTCAGTAAATTACATACATCCAGTAGGCATGTTTGGTGCCTGGAATGAACAAGGGTGTATGCCTTAAGTTTTGATTCCGAATTTAGTTAATAGAGGAGATTTGCATGACGAAGACCGTCGCTGATGTGATGAAGTTGGTTAAAGAGAAAGAATGTACTTTCGTTGATTTCCGCTTTGTGGATACAAAGGGTAAAGAACAACACACGACAGTGCCTATCTCTGCTTTTGACGAAGATAAATTTGAGAGCGGTCATGCATTTGACGGTTCATCTATCGCTGGTTGGAAAGGTATTGAAGCTTCAGACATGTTGCTCAAACCAGATCCAACAGCTGCTTACATCGATCCATTCTATGAAGAGCCAACCTTGGTTCTTACATGTGACGTTATTGAGCCAGCTGATGGCAAAGGTTACGATCGCGATCCACGTTCTATCGCTAAGCGCGCTGAAGCGTATTTGAAGAGCACCGGCTTAGGTGATGCTGCTTACTTTGGTCCAGAGCCAGAGTTCTTCATTTTTGACGGCGTTCGTTGGGGTGCCGATATGCAGGGTTGCTTCGTGAAGATTGATTCCGAAGAAGCTCCATGGTCATCTGGTGCAGAAATCGAAGGCGGTAACACTGGTCACCGTCCAGGTAAAAAAGGCGGTTACTTCCCAGTTGCTCCTGTAGATACATTCCAAGATATGCGTTCTGAAATGTGCTTGATTCTTGAATCATTGGGCATTCCAGTTGAAGTTCATCACCATGAAGTTGCTGGCCAAGGCCAAAATGAATTGGGTACCAAGTTCAGCACATTGACTCAACGCGCTGACTGGACTATCTGGCAGAAGTATGTCATTCATAACGTTGCTCATGCTTATGGCAAGACAGCAACTTTCATGCCTAAACCAGTAGTTGGCGATAACGGTTCTGGTATGCACGTTCACCAATCCGTTTGGAAGAATGGTGAGAACTTGTTTGCTGGTAACGGTTATGCAGGCTTGTCAGAGTTTGCATTGTTCTACATTGGCGGCATCATCAAGCACGCTAAAGCATTGAATGCAATTACCAACCCAGGTACAAACTCATACAAGCGTTTGGTTCCAGGCTTTGAGGCTCCAGTGAAATTGGCTTACTCAGCACGTAATCGTTCTGCTTCAATCCGTATTCCACACGTTCCAAATCCTAAGGGTCGTCGTATTGAGACTCGTTTCCCAGATCCATTGGCTAACCCATACCTCTGCTTCTCAGCATTGCTGATGGCTGGTTTGGATGGCGTACAGAACAAGATTCATCCAGGCGAAGCTGCTGACAAGAACTTGTATGACTTGCCACCAGAAGAAGATGCAAAGATCCCAACCGTTTGCGCAAGCTTGGAAGAGGCATTGGACGCATTGAAGAAGGATCACGAGTTCTTGACTCGTGGTGGAGTATTCACTGAATCTATGATTGATGCATATATCAATTTGAAGATGGAAGATGTCACACGTTTCCGTATGACTACCCATCCAATCGAATTTGATATGTACTACTCCCTGTAAGCGAAGGAGAGAACTTGAGCGCAGGTCTGTTGCGCAATTCGTTCAAGGGAGCAGCTACGGCTGCTCCTTTTTTTCCGACATTGCTTGATCAGATGCCCAATGCCATCGTGGTATTTGAGGCTGAGAACCAACAATTGGTGTACGTGAACCCGGCTGCTGAGTCAGCTCTGGATCTCTCGCGTAAATCACTTGAGGGTCAATCTGTGCACAACTTATTTGGTGACAACGTAGCATTAAGAGGTATGATTTCTGAAGTGAAACAGGGTCATGTATTGACCCAACGCCAGGAAATGGTTTTGCATTCATTGCCGGGCAGTATTCATCAAGATTCCATTCCAGCGCATGTCGTGGTTGCAGCTTTAGAGGATCCCGCGCTGATCATGATGGAGTGGTTTCCGATTGATCAACAGTTGCGTAGTGAGCGCGATGAACGCGTCACGCAGCAAGTTGAAGCAAATAAACAATTGATGCGTAATTTGGCGCATGAGATTAAAAACCCATTGGGCGGTATTCGTGGAGCGGCACAGCTATTAGAGTTTGAGTTACCAGACAAAGGCTTGCGCGAGTACACGCAAGTCATTATTAAAGAGTCAGATCGCCTGCAGACTTTGGTTGATCGTCTCTTAGCGCCGCATCGCAAAGCGCACGTGATGGAATCTTTCAATGTGCACGAAGCATTAGAGCGCGTGCGTAGTTTGGTCTTGGCAGAGTTTCCCAAAGGTTTGCGAATTATTCGTAACTACGACACTAGCTTGCCTGATGTTCTGGGTGACCGCGAACAATTGATTCAGGCAACATTAAATATTGTGCATAACGCTGCACAAGCGCTTTCTGAAGAGATTAGCAGTGGCATTGCACAAATTGAGCTGAAGACCCGCGTGGCACGTTCAGTCACGATTGCAAAGCATCGCTACAAATTAGCGATGGATCTGCATGTGATTGACAACGGCCCTGGCATTCCAGAAGAAATTATTGAGCGCATCTTCTTCCCATTAGTTTCGGGAAGAGAGGGTGGTAGTGGGCTTGGTCTTACCCTAGCGCAAACCTTTGTACAGCAGCACCAGGGGTCTATTGCTTGTAATAGCCGTCCAGGGCGCACCGATTTTCATATTCAAATTCCATACCGTAGGCAGGAGAAATTATCATGAAACCAATTTGGATCGTTGACGATGATCAATCTATTCGTTGGGTCTTAGAAAAAGCTCTAGCGCGTGAAAATATTCCGCACAAGAGTTTCTCTAATCCAAATGACGTTCTGAATGCCCTGGAAAAAGAATCTCCTCAGGTGCTGATCTCCGATATTCGTATGCCGCGTGGCAACGGCTTGGATTTATTGCAGCACGTGAAGGCAAGTCACCCGAATTTACCAGTCATCATCATGACTGCGTATTCTGATTTGGACTCCGCTGTCTCTTCATTTCAAGGTGGTGCCTTTGAATATCTCACCAAACCTTTTGATGTCGAAAAGGCGATTGAATTAATTCGTCGCGCTGTAGAGCAGGGTATCCGTAATGACTCTGGTGCGAAAGAGTTAACTGCATGGAGGCAAGACGCCACTGAGATTATTGGACAAGCACCGGCAATGCAGGAAATTTTTCGTGCCATTGGGCGCTTAGCTCAATCTAATGCCACAGTACTCATTACTGGTGAGTCCGGTACTGGTAAAGAGTTGGTTGCTCATGCCTTGCATAAGCACAGTCCTTGCGCCAAAGGGCCATTTGTCTCATTAAGCACTTCCGCTGTGCCAAAGGATTTATTGGAGTCGGAGTTATTTGGTCATGAGCGCGGTGCTTTCCCGGGTGCTCAGACCTTACGTCGAGGCCGTTTTGAACAAGCTGACGGCGGCACTCTATTTTTGGGTGAGGTTGGAGATTTACCTTTTGATCTGCAAACCCGTTTACTTCGCGTTCTGACTGACGGACATTTTTATCGCATTGGTGGACAAGATCCGATTAAGGCAAATGTTCGGATCATTGCTTCAACACATCAAAATTTGGATGCGAGAGTAGCCGCTGGTTTCTTTCGAGAAGACTTGTTGCATCGCTTAAATGTGATTCGTTTGCGTATGCCTTCATTGCGTGAGCGTAGTGAAGACATTCCAATGTTAGCTAGACATTTCATGTTGAGCTGCGCTAAGTCTTTGGGTGTTGAACCTAAAAAATTGTCTGATGAAGTTTTAAAAGAAATGAGCGCAATGCCATTTCCGGGAAATGTACGTCAATTAGAGAACTTATGCCACTGGTTAACAGTGATGACGTCTGCAAACGTGATTGGCGTAAGCGATCTTCCGGCTGATATTGTTTCCGAGGCAAATGAACAACTCATCGTTATTCACGGCGAGTCTTCGCCAAGCAATCCCGTTGCTGCCAAGGTTGCTGGAGGTGACTGGGAGAGTGGTTTGGGGCGTCTGGCTGTCAAGATGTTGCAAGATGGTGATAAAGAGGTTTTTGATGCCTTGACCGCACGCTTTGAAAAGGTAGTATTGCAGGCAGCTTTAGAAGTTACTCGTGGCAGAAGAGTAGAGGCTGCTCAGCGTCTAGGTATTGGACGTAATACGATTACTCGTAAGTTGCAAGAGCTCGGTATTGATGACTGATTCAGTTCGAATAGCCGCGTGGAATGTGAACTCCTTAAAGGTTCGTCTTCCACAAGTCCTTCGTTGGTTGCAGGATCAGGAAAGTAAGAAGCAGCCGATTGATGCGCTCTGCTTGCAAGAGCTTAAGCTCACGGATGATAAGTACCCCCACAAAGAGCTGGAGGATGCGGGTTACCTCAGTTTGGCTGCTGGTCAAAAGACTTATAACGGCGTTGCGATCATCTTGCGTAAAGCGGCTCTCGCACCTATTGCTTCAGATATAGAAACAGCCTTTCTAAAGTCCACTAGAAACATACCCAACTACGCAGATGAGCAGCAACGCATTCTCGCGGCGACAGTCTGCTTTGCTGGTACGAAACCGATGAGACTGGTATCAGCCTATTTTCCAAATGGTCAATCGCCCGATAGCGACAAGTTTCAATACAAACTAGGTTGGTTGAAGGCATTACAAACTTGGTTAACAGAGGAGCTTCAACAGAATGAACGCTTGGCACTCTTGGGTGACTTCAATATTGCTCCAGCAGATGAAGATGTGCATGACCCTAAGGCATGGGAAGGGCAGAACCTCGTTTCACCGCCAGAGCGTGAGGCGTTTCAAGACCTGATTAAGCTTGGACTCCATGATTCATTCAGAATGTTTGAGCAGGCGCCGAAAACTTTTAGTTGGTGGGATTACCGCATGATGGGTTTCAGAAGAAATGCCGGCATGCGCATTGATCACATTTTGTTGAGTGAGTCGCTCAAGGGAAGATGTAGTGCTAGCACGGTAGATAAAGTGCCTAGAGCCTGGGAACAGCCCTCGGACCACGCCCCTGTAATAGCAGTCATTAGCAAGGTTTAGTATTCTGAACTAGGGTTTATATTGGCTTATTATTGATGCAAATAGCACCATTTGGTGGGCCCCTTAGCTTTAAAAACTGACCCCTTTAATGCCATTACCTAGAAACACGATTACCCATGCGCTCATAATTTCCGGCACCTTGATGCTTGCCGGTTGCATGATGGTTGGCCCAGATTTTGCAAGACCCCCTGTTAAGGCAGTAGATCAATATAAATCAACAGCACAAACTGAATTTACCGAATCTTTGGGTGAAAACTCAAACAAGATTCTGGATCCAGTAGATTGGTGGAAAAGCTTTAATGATCCGACGCTCAATGCCTTGCTAAAGCAAGCTACTGCACAAAACCTCACTTTGCAACAAACTGCGCTGAGAATATATCAACTGCAGGCGCAACTGGGTGTGAGTGATGCCGCATTATTGCCATCCGCCAATTTAAGTGCTTCGTATTCCAATACCCGCAATAGCGCAATTCAAGAAGCGATTAATGATCCCAATAATTTGGTCTCTAAAAATGCTTTGGTGCAGGTGAGTTGGGAGCTAGATTTTTGGGGAAAAAATCGCCGTGGAATTCAGAGCTCATTAAGCTCCTATTTATCTGGGGTTGTGGCCTTCTACTCAGCAGACGTGTCTTTAACTGCGGATGTTGCGAATACTTACATCAATATCCGCAACTATGAAGAGCTGATCATGGTTGCTAAAACCAATCTAGCTTTGCAAAAAGAAAGTTTACGTATCGCAGGTGCACGCTTTAAATACGGTGCCACATCGATGTTAGATCTGAGTCAGGCGCAAGCTCAGTATGAGCAGACGAAGGCCCAGATTCCGGCATTGATCGCGAATTTAAAGAAAAACCAGCATGCCATGAGTATTTTGCTGGGCGAGCCTCCTGAGTACTATGAAAAGACTTACGGCAACACTAAGGGAAGTCTGAAGCCTCCATCTGAGCTTGGCGTTGGTATGCCAAGGGATTTATTACGTCGCCGCCCAGATGTTCTGCAGGCCGAATTTGATGCCGCCTCTAAGTCCGCCTTGATTGGTGTAAGCAAGGCGCAATTATTCCCGACATTTACCTTGGGCGGCCTCTTTGGTTATGCCACCTCAAATTACGGAACCTTATCCTCCGCTAATTTATTTAGTTGGGGCAATAACTCTTCTGGTGTAAATGCTGGAATTTCCTTGCCGCTGTTTTATAGAGGCGCAATTGTGGATCAAGTCCGCGTGCAGGATGCTATTTTCCAGCAGAGTCTGTTGGCTTATCAAAATCAAGTCTTGAATGCCCAGAAGGAAGTTGAAGATTCGCTCATTACTATCTCGACCACTAAAAGTTCAAAAGAAGATTTAACTCGCGGTGTCATTGCAGCGCAAAGTGCTGCAGATTTAGCGCTTGAGCGTTATAAGGCGGGGCAGAATGATTACACCACGGTCATCACTGCACAGCAGAATCTATTAAATATCCAAAACTCCCTAGTCCAAACTTCATCAAACGAACTCATCGGATATGTGGGTGCATTTAAAGCGCTTGGTGGCGGTTGGACTGCGGACATGAGTCCTCCTAAGTTGCCAGACCAGATGATTGCCGATATGACTGATCGCACAGATTGGGGTTCTGTTCTCACTAAGGCGGGCGATCCCTTAACGGTTAAGGTCGGAAAATTTTTGGTAGACGCTCCAGACCCATCAAAGCCCACTCAAGCTATGCCGCCAACTAAATTAGATATACCCAATACAACGACTCCGCCGACTCAGGGAAGTGCTGCGCCATGAAAGATCTATTAATAAAAGCCAAACTTTTGCTGATGCCCTTGTGGGGCAAGCTTGTGACTTTATGGGGCTCGCTCTTAGGAAAATGGAATGCATTCCTAGTAAAGCTAAGCACGGTTGAGATTCCTATTCTCAAGAAGAAACTTTCACCACGAACAATCGGGATTTGTTTATTGGTTCTCATTGCTTTGATTGCGTTAATCTGTTTGAAGTCTTGTGGCAAAGAAATTAAGCAGACCCCAATTCCAGTGACAACCGCTCAACCACTGTCTCAAGAGATCCGCAGTTTTGCAACCTTTGACGGTCTGGTTGATCCATACCTCACAGTGAACTTAGATGCACGCGTTAAGGGCTACCTTACTAAGATTGGTTTTGCTGACGGAGCAATGGTGAAGAAGGGCGATCTTCTGTTTGTCATTGAGCAGGACCAATACATACAAGAGGTGAAATTAAAGCAAGCAATTTATACCGAAGCTAAGCTTGAGTATGGACGTCAAAAATCTTTGCTCAAAGAAAATGCAACCTCGCAAGCAGCCGTTGATAAGGCTTTATCGCAATACCAGCAATCGGAGGCTAATTTAACGCTCGCAAAGATTAATTTGGGCTATACCGAAATCAGGGCACCTTTTGATGGACTCATGGGAAGACACTTATTGGATGTCGGCACCTATTTAGATTCCACAACAAAGGGCGTGCAACTCTCTACTATTCAGCAGATCTCACCCATTTATGTGTACTTCTCTATTAATGAGAGGGATTACTTAAAGTTTCAAAAGGGTCAAGATGCAAACGCAGAACGCAAGTCTGAAGTAAATACCTTGCCTATCTATGCCGGTCTTCAAGGTGAAGTTGGATATCCTTTTGAAGGTGTTTTGGATTACGCCGCTAATTTGATTTCCACAGAGACTGGGTCCTTGCAATTGCGGGCAATCTTCAAAAATGAGAAGTATGAGTTAATCCCTGGTTTATATGCTCGAGTTATGGCCCAGTATGGCGCACCAAGACAGGCTTTGCTCCTACCCAAGACTGCTGTAATGATGGATCAAGTGGGTGAGTATGTTTTTGTTTTGGATAATGCCATGCGTGCACAACGTCAAGACATTAGCTTGGGTCAGCGCTTTGAGAAGTATGTCGAGATCAGCAAAGGCTTGACTCCCGATAGTAAGGTGGTCATTAATGGTTTTATTAATCTGAGCATTAATCAAATTGCTAACCCAACACAGGTCACGCTTGAGGCAATGCCAGCTCGATAATCATGCTCTCTAAATTTTTTATCGAACGGCCGGTACTGGCTAATGTGATTGCTTTGGTCATGCTATTGATTGGGGCAGTGTCCATTAATAGCTTACCGATCGCTCAGTACCCAAATATCGTTCCACCCACGATTCAGGTGACAGCACGATATCCAGGTGCAAGTGCCACGCTTGTACAGCAATTAGTAGCGAGTAATATTGAAACTCAGGTGAATGGTGTTGATGGCATGCTCTACATGGAGTCTGCGTCCACCAATGACGGAAACTATACCCTCACCGTTACTTTTAAGGTGGGTACGAACCCTGATTTAGCTCAAGTCAATGTGCAAAACCGAGTGGCTATTGCGCTGCCTTCCTTGCCACAGGCAGTTCAAAAGCAGGGCGTCACAACCAAAACGCAGTCAACTGCCATTCTGCAGTTCGTTACCCTCACTTCATCCAACCCAGATCATGACGGCTTATTTTTAAGTAACCTGGCTAACTTAAAGTTGCAACAGCGCTTAGCGCGATTGCCAGGCGTAGCTGCTGCCAACGTCTTTGGTGTGGGCAATTACAGTATGCGAGTTTGGCTTGACCCAGCCCAACTCAAGATGCGCAATTTGACGCCAAATGATGTCATTGCCGTTATTAATAAGCAAAACGTCTTGCTAACTGCAGGTCAAATTGGTGCTCCGCCCACACCGATGGGTCAAGATTTTCAGCTGACGCTCAATGTCACCAGCGCTATGACAACGCCTGAGCAGTTCGGCAGAATTGTTGTAAAGGCTGGTAACAAGGCTGAAATCACGTACTTGCGTGATATCGCCAGAATAGAAATGGGCAGTCAGAACTACAGTCAATTCTTCAAGATTGATGACAAGCCTGCAGGTGGCATAGCCATTTATCAAATGCCGGGTGCCAATGCGATTGCTACCGCACAAGCAGTTCAGGATGAGATGAGGAGTATTGCCAAGACTCTTCCAAAAGAAGTTACTTGGGCTATTCCATTTGATACCACGATGTTTGTGAAGGCCTCCATTCATGAGGTTTATAAAACACTCTATGAGGCAGGCATCTTAGTACTGCTCGTGATTATGATTTTCTTGCAGAACTGGCGTGCCACGCTGGTCCCTGCTACAACAGTACCTGTCACGATTATTGGCGCATTTGCTTGTATGGCCGCCTTGGGCTTCTCTATCAACTTACTCACCTTGTTCGCAATCGTTCTATGTATCGGTATTGTGGTGGACGATGCGATTGTGGTGGTTGAAGCGGTTTCCAAGAAGGTGGAAGAGGGTGAAGATCCTAAGCAAGGTGCAATTGATGCCATGACTGCTTTGATGGGTCCTATTATTGGTATTACCTTAGTCTTGATGGCCGTGTTTATCCCCGCTTCGTTTATTGCTGGTATTACTGGACAAATGTATCGGCAGTTTGCTTTAGTGATTGCAGCAACTGCTTTGATTAGCGGTATCAATGCGATTACTCTGAAGCCAACCCAGTCAGCGCAGTATCTCAAGCCGATTGACCCTAACAAGGTTAAAAATAAGCTCTATCAAAAATTTGATTTGTATTTCAATCGCTTGGCGAGTTGGTATGGCCACAAGATTGAAGGCTTGATGAAGAATCGAGCCAAAGCATCGATGGTGGGGATTGCGATTATTGCCGCCTCTCTCATCGGCTTGATGTTTGTACCTTCTGGCTTTATTCCAAACGAAGACCAAGGCTATTTGGTGGTTTCAACTACTTTGCCTGATGCAGCCTCTTTGCAGCGGACCGAGAGTGGGATGAAAAAAGCAGTTGACGTTATTAAGAAGGTTCCTGGTGTTGACACGGTTGTGGTGATCGGCGGCATTAACTTGCTGAACAATAGTAGCTCCCAATCCAATGCGGGTGGCTTATACGTCATCATGAAGAAGTGGGAAGAGCGGGGCAAAGGTGAGGGCCTGCGTGATATCTATAACAATATGAATCAAGGCCTTAAGCAAGTTCAGGAACTTAAGTCTTTTGTGCTCTTGCCGCCAGCCATTCCGGGTTTGGGTCTATCGGGTGGTTTTGAAATGAGATTGATGCTGACGGATGGTAGTAATAATTTTGCCAAGTTAGATGCTGCAGCCAAGACCTTTATTGCTGAGGCGCAAAAACATCCAGAGATCATGATGATCTTTACGCCATTTCAAAATAATGTTCCGCAACTCCAACTCAGCTTTAATGTAGGCAGGGCTGAAACTTTTGGTGTGGATATTGGGGATGCCTACGATGTATTGCAATCCTATCTTGGATCCTCTTACGTCAATCAATTCTTCAAATACGGCCAAACCTACCAAGTCTATGTTCAGGCTGATGGTAAGTACCGCAACGCTGTAGAGCAGATCAATCGCCTGTATGTAAAAAATAAGAGCGGCAATATGGTCCCCCTAGGATCCTTCATCGATGTCAAAGACACTACTGGACCAGCGTTTGCTTCACAGTTCCAGCTTTATCCTTCTGCTGCCGTTCTAGGTGCTGCCAGTGATGGCTACAGCTCTGGACAGGCAATGAAGGTGCTGGCGCAGGTAGCCGCTAAGACATTGCCAGATGGCGTCGCTTACCAGTGGGCTGGCATGTCTTACCAAGAGGACCTTGTTGGAAATACCGTGATCTTGATCTTTGCACTTTCAATTTTGTTGGTGTACTTAGTGCTCGCTGCTCAATATGAAACTTGGATAGCTCCGTTGGCCGTCCTAACTGCAGTGCCACTTTCTTTATCTGGAACAGTATTGGCCTTATTGCTTACGGGTCTGCCAAATAATATTTACGTACAGATTGGTCTAGTGTTGATGATTGCGCTCTCATGCAAAAACTCGATTTTGATTGTTGAGGTTGCCATTGAGTGCAGGCATAAAGGCATGAGTTTTGTTGACGCTGCCCTTGAGGCCTCAAGAGAGCGCTTTAGACCAATTGTCATGACCTCGATTGCCTTTATTTTGGGGGTCATGCCTTTGCTTCTATCTACCGGTGCGGGTGCAGCAGCGCGTATCTCCTTAGGCATTACCGTATTTAGCGGCATGATCGCTTCTACCTGCCTTGCAGTGGCATTAGTCCCAGTCTTTTATGTAGAAATCGAAACCTTCTTTGAGCGCCGCGCGAACAAGAAAGCCGCCAACAATCAGCAATAAACGAAGCAAATAGGATGTATTGCTGCCCACTGGATCTTAGTGTTTAATGATATTTTTGGATCCCAACTTACCCATTTAAGCTATGAAAAAAATGACTCCTGTTTCTACTTTAGTTTTAGCGCTCGGCACTGCTCTAGGTATTCTTGCTACTACTGTATATGCTGATCCGCCTGTTCCTCCTTTTTATGAGGAGGTTATCAAAATGAGTCCCGATGGTAAGCTCGGACAAATTCTGAAAAAGGAAAAAATCAAGACGTCTGTTCAGGGCGCTCAAGCCTGGAAGATTGCATACATCACATCTGATGTTGGTGGGCGCAAGCATCTTGCCACTGGCTTGGTAGTAGCCCCGATTGGCGCTCCACCTAAAGAGGGTAGGCCCATCATGGCTTGGGGGCATGGGACAACTGGCGCTGCACAAAATTGCGGCCCTTCACAAGTTCTCAATCCAACAGCACCCCTCAATGAATACTTTTTAGTTGGCGGAAATTCTTGGACGGATTACGGCATTCCTAGTGTTGAAGAATTTATCAAAGACGGATATGTAGTAGTTGCAACGGATTACCAAGGCCTAGGTGGTGGGGGCGAGCATCAATATGCTTTAGCAGCAACCAATGCCATGGATATGATTGATTCGGCTAGAGCTGCTAGCGCCTTAAAGGAGGCTGGCGCTGGTAAGAAGACGATTATCTATGGTTGGTCGCAGGGTGGTGGCGCTGTAGTTGCTGCAGCAAGCATGCCAGAATACATCTCTAAAAAGGGAACAATTGCCGATGGCATTGAGCTCGTTGGCGTGGTTGCCTTGGCGCCAGATGATATTGCCATCATGATGCCCAATTCAACAGTAGATGAGGTGAACGCACAAAAATCATTAAGTGGAGTCGTTAAGATGTTCACTGGCAATGTTTTTGATTTTTCACATATGGCAATGAGTATGTGGGGTGTGAGGGCTGGTAATCCAAATTTAAAACTCACCGATATTTTTACGAGTGAAGGCGCTAAAGTGCTCGATGAGGTTATCCGAGACAAGTGTATGCATGCGGTGGCAGATACGCTGAATTTCAATTACAGCAGCCAGTACAAAACATTATTAAAAGATCAATTCACCAATTCTCTTGAGTGGACAAAAGCTATGGTCAAGGGCAGCGTGAATCCTGAAAAACCTATTGCACCGGTAGTGATCTATTGGGGAAATAAGGACACCACGAATCCCCCAATCATGGGTAAGCTCTATCAGGAGCAGATGTGTAAATTAGGAGGCAATGTGAATCGGATTCAGTTGCCAGGAGATCAGTCTCATTTCACAACTCCTGGAGCCTCTGCGCCCCTATATCAGGCCTGGATTAAAGATCGACTAGCGGGTAAGCCGGCACCAAATAATTGTCAGCTAGCAGCCCAGCTCCCAAGTTAAATCACGAGCTTTCTAATAAAAAACCCATCTATAGCGATGGGTTTTTTATTTGGAGCTTTAGGTTTAACTCTTATGCTAACCCGCCATGACGCAATAAGGCATCAATGCTTGGCTCTCTACCTCTAAAGGCTTTAAAAGATTCAGCCGCAGGGCGACTGCCACCAACCTCTAAAATCTCTTCACGATAACGAGCCCCTGTTTTCTCATCTAAGACGCTGCCAGTGAGTTTTGCTGCTTCCTCAAAGGCTGAGTAGACGTCAGCAGATAACACTTCAGCCCACTTATAGCTGTAATAGCCGGCTGCATAACCACCAGCAAAGATATGGCTAAAGGTATTGATCCAACGAGAGATGGCTGGTTGTGGAATAACGTTGAATTGATCAGCGATCGCTCTGGATAGGTCTAATACTGCGTGACCTTGAGCATTCTTCGCATCAAAGCTTGCATGTAAGCGCCAGTCGGTGAGAGACATCACAATCTGACGCAGAGTCATATAACCATTCTGGAAATTCTTGGCAGCGAGGATCTTGTCGAACAATTCACGTGGAAGAGGCTTGCCAGTTTCGGCATGTGCAGTCATCTTTTCTAGCACTTCCCACTCCCAGCAGAAGTTTTCCATAAACTGGCTCGGTAGCTCTACCGCATCCCATTCAACACCATTGATACCTGATACCCCTAAAGCGCTTACTTGAGTTAGAAGGTGGTGTAAACCATGGCCACTCTCATGGAAGAGGGTGATGACATCATCATGAGTAATGGTAGGTTGACGCAACACACCATCCACCTTGACTGGCGGCGCAAAGTTGCAAACTAAATAAGCGACGGGTACTTGAATTTCACCATTAGGTAAAACTCTACGACCACGGGCATCATCCATCCAGGCTCCACCACGCTTGCCGGGACGAGCATAGGGATCCAGGTAGAAGTAGGCCACGATATCACCCTTGGCATTTTTCACGGAAAACGATTGCACATCGGCATGCCAAGTCGGCAAATCCGCCGCTTCAATCTTGACGCCAAAGAGAGTCTGAATGACTTGGAAGAGGCCATCCAACACCTTGGGTAGAGGGAAGTATTGCTTGAGCTCATTCTCTGAAAAGGAATAGCGTTCCTGTTTCAATCTTTCGGATGCAAAAGCAACATCCCACGGCTCTAAGCTATCAGTAATGGATAGCTCGGTCTTGGCAAACTCAGAAAGCTCCCTCCAATCTTTTAATGCAAATGGTTTTGCTTTCTGCGCAAAGTTCGTCAGGAAGGAGTCGACTTCATCAACACTACTTGCCATTTTTGGAGCCAGGCTCAGGGCGGCATAGTTTTTGAAGCCCAGCATGCGCGCTTCTTCATCGCGCAGTCTTAACTGATCGAGCATGTTCTGAGTATTGTCCCAATCCAATTTGCCCTTGGCGTATTGGGGTGCCAGTTCAGAAGCGCGGGTGACATAGGCTTCATACATTAAGCGACGCAGCGCCCGATTCTCAGAGTACTGCATGACAGGGTAGTAGGAAGGGAAGTGCAGCGTGAATGCCCAGCCATGCAAGTTCTTCTGCTGGGCAGTATCTGCTGCCGCAGCAATAGCATCCTCAGGCAGGCCTACTAGCTCAGTTTTATCGCTTACGAGATGAATAAAACCATCAGTAGCATCTAAGACGTGGTCTGAAAATGCTTTACCTAAGGTTGCCTGCTCATCCTGAATTTGTGAAAAGCGGGGCTTATCTGCATCACTAAGTTCTGCTCCACCCAGACGAAAATCTCGTAAGGAGTTTTCAATCACTTTCTTTTGAGCTGCACTTAATTTTGAAAAGTCAGGCGCTTTGCTAAGTTCTTTAAACTTTTTGTAGAGCTCTAAATTTTGACTAAGGCTTGAGAAGAAAGCAGTGACCTTAGGTAGCATCTCGCCATAGGCAGCGCGCAATTCTGGGGTATCAGCAACGCTATTGAGGTGGGATATCACGCCCCAAGATCTACCAAAAAATTCAGTAGCATCTTCTAGCGGCTCAGCCAAGGCATCCCAAGTAGATGGAGTACCTGGATTGACTGCTACATCCACAGCGTCTTGCGCTTGCTTGAGTAAATATTCAATCGCTGGTGCAATATGCTCAGGCTTGACTTCTGAGTAAGCAGCAATGCCGCGTCCAAAGGTAGTTAGCGGGTTGTTTTGCAATTCTGCGGGGAGGATGTTGCTCAGGGAGCTAGATGTGGATGTAGTCATCCCTCTAGCTTAATGGACTGGGAGCAATTTTGCCAAAAGTCCCAGCTAATTCCTCAGAGCTTGGCGGCCTTTTCGGCAGCTTCTAAGGTATTCATGAGAAGCATAGTGATGGTCATCGGGCCAACACCACCAGGAACCGGGGTAATCCAACCGGCAATGTATTTGGCTGTATCAAAATCCACGTCGCCACAGAGCTTGCCATCAGGGAGGCGATTAATGCCCACATCAATGACAACGGCACCATTCTTCACCATATCGCCAGTAATCATTTTGGGTTTACCGGTAGCAACCACCAAAATGTCAGCATCTTTGGTGTGATGTGCCAAGTCACGAGTCTTACTATTGCAAATAGTGACCGTTGCACCGGCTTGCAATAGCAGCATTGCCATTGGCTTACCCACAATATTGGAGGCCCCAACAATCACGGCGCGAGCACCGCGAATAGGGTAATCAATACTTTCGAGAATCTTCATGCAGCCATAAGGAGTGCAAGGCTTGAATTCTGGTTGACCAACCATCAAGGCGCCAGCATTAGCCACATGAAAGCCATCCACATCTTTTTCTGGGGCAATTGCTTCCAGAACACGCTCAGAGGCAATGTGCTCTGGTAGCGGGAGTTGCACCAAGATGCCGTGTATTGCAGGATCCGCATTGAGAGTGGCAATACGAGCGAGTAACTCTTCTTCGCCAAGTTCTACAGAATAGCGCTCTAAAACAGAATGAAAGCCAACGTCTTCACAGGCTTTTACTTTGTTGCGAACATATACCGCGCTGGCAGGGTTGTCGCCAACCACGATGACTGCTAAACCAGGTCTAGTGCCTTTAGCGGTGACAATTGCACCACGTGCAGCAATTTCCGTACGTAGTTTTTTAGAGAGTATGTTTCCGTCTAATAATTGAGCTGGCATAGAAAACCCCGGGAATTAATTAGGTTGGGGATCAGACAAAGCTAGGCGGAGTAGGTCGGCAACCGTGTTGACGTTGAGCTTTTCCATGATGTTGGCGCGGTGTGCTTCAACAGTCTTAATGGATATACCCAGGTCATCAGCAATTTGTTTATTCAAACGGCCTGCAACAATGCGCTCTAGAACCTGACGCTCACGACCAGTTAACTTGCTGAGTAAGCTCTGGGTAATTTTGCGTTGACTAGCTTGTGAATAATCGATGCGCGCTTTAGCAAGCATGCGATCGACTAAACCACAAAGATCATTTTCTTTAAAAGGCTTTTCAATAAAGTCTACTGCGCCACGTTTCATCGTGGAGACAGCCATCGATACATCGCCATGACCAGTGATGAATGCAACTGGCATTGGTAGGTTTTCGTTGGTTAACCGCTCTTGCAATTCAAGGTCTGACATACCAGGCATGCGCACATCCAAAATGGCGCAAGAGATGGTGGACTTATCGGTACTTTGCAAGGACTGTAAGAAACGTTCTGCGCTAGCATGGCATCGCACAACATAACCATTGCTTTCTAAGAGCCAAGTAAGAGAATCTCTTACCGCTTCGTCATCATCAACTACATAGACAACTTCAGCTTGGTTTGGTTTTGCAGTAGCGCTTAAGTTCATATAAGTTCTCGTGAGGTGAATCTATAAATTCGAAGTTAAACAGTAGCCTTGGATTCAGGGGATTCCAGTGGTAGAAGTATTGTAAAGGTGCAGCCAGCCAGCTTGGTCTGTTCTGAGTCTTGGACATTGGTTGCCCAAAGCCTGCCATGGTGAGATTCAATAATGGAGCGGCAAATATTGAGTCCCATGCCCATTCCGTCGGACTTTGTGCTGAAAAACGGCTCAAATATGCGTTCCAGGACGTTTTCCGAGATTCCGCCCCCTGCATCGGTCACCTGGATTCTGAGCATGGCTGGGAAGATGCTGGTGTCCAAATCTGCGCTAATCCGAACTGGCGGCGCTGACCAACGGGAGGAAAGGGGGTAAGCCTCACGGACGCTATCCAAGGCGTTTTTCAGAAGATTGACCACTACCTGGAGGATTAGGACTGGATCCAGGTTAACTACGGGCAGATTTTCAGCAATTTCCGAGCTAATGACTAAGCGATGGCGGTGGGCTTCAATTTCAACCAAGCCAACTGCGTCATTAATAATTTCAGTAATGTTTGCCGCTTTACGTTGAGGCTCACTGCGTTTTACAAAACCTCGTATGCGCTGAATGATGGTGCCAGCACGATGGGCTTGTTCAGAAGCCTTTTCTAATGCCGGCAAAATATCTTTAGTTAGCGCAGGGTCAAGATGCCCATCCAAGCGCTTAGCAACACCCATGCAGTAGTTTGATATGGCTGAAAGAGGTTGGTTTAGTTCATGAGCTAAAGAGGATGCCATTTCACCCATTGTGGTGAGACGACTAGTGAACTGCATCCGCTCTTGTTGTTGCAGGGCTAAATCATCTGCTTCTTTACGAGCAGTAATGTCAGTGGCAATCAATAGCTGCGCAAGATGTCCATCTACCCACGGGATGTAACGACGTCTAACTTCAAACCATTGATTATTCTCATCACCTAGCTGAACTTCTTCTGACTCGGATTCTTGGTACAGGAATGATGTTGGAATTTCAGGGGGAGAATCCTCAAGATCTTCTGCAATATCTCGCATCGTCGTGTTGCTGGTATCGCTGCCAGCTAATTGGAAGTGACCTTTAGAGTTATCTCCAAAGCGCTCGCGGTAAAAACGATTAGCAAATAGCAGGGCGTTAGTTTCTAGTGAGACCACCGACACAGCTGCGTCTAGACTTTCTAGAACAGTGGTGAAGCGATCTTGAGAAGCAGCTAATTCTTCGCGAATCTTTTTAGGCTCGGAAATATCAATTAATGAAGTAACCCAACCAGTCTGCTTACCTTTTTCATTTATTAGTGGAGCAATAAAGGTACGGGTCTGTATCAAGGAGCCGTCTTTCTTTAAGATCGCTCCTTCGATGCCGACCCTCATGACAACGCTGATGTCGGACTTCATTGCCCGATTCATTTTCTCAACCAGTTCATCTCTTCTGCTATCTGGCCAGAATGGAAAGGGCGGAGTGAGACCTATTAACTCTTCTGATGTCCAGCCTGTCATTTCGCAAAATGCTCGATTCACATAAGTAATGCGCTTTTGCATATCATGCGCACGAATGCCCACAGGAGTGGAGTCTTCCATGGCATTACGAAAGCTGGTTTCTTTGCGCAGGCTTGCTTCTGCCTCTTGGCGTACTTGCATTTGCTTTAGTACAGACCACAAGCTCCAAACCACGAATGCGCTTAATCCGATCACGACTCCAATTAACATCCTGAAAGTGAGGTTGGTTGGCGGAGGATAGGTATCGATGCGTAAATTAATGTTGGGGCTTAAGACCCCAATGTCTAAACTTGTCTGATTGCTAAATGCTCTTTTAGGGGTATCTCTATCGGAAGAAATGCCCAATACTCTTTCATTGTCGGTGAGCAAGGTAAAGCGGTAATGGGACTTCAGTTCACTAGGCAGGGCATCCAATATTCCTTGAGTCGTATAGAGTGCTGCCAAGAAACCAACCACTTCTCCACCAACAATATTGGGTACCACTTGCCATAGAACGATTTTTCTATCGGTGGGGATCGGAGCGTCACCTGGTAAATTTAAGGAAACAAACTGGCTAAAGGCTGCTCGACTGGTTACTCGGCTAAGCTCAATAGTTGAGGCAAGACTGGAATTAATGAGCTGATCATTTTGAGTTTTGCTAATCCAATCCGATTTGTTACTTTCAGCGGGAGCTGCCCATAGCCGCTGATTTTGATTATTTAACCAAATGATTTTGACGATCTCATGGTTATTTAAAACGAGATCTTCTGCTTGCTCGCGCGCAATTTGTCTGAGCTTGAATTGATCCTCGTTTGCAGCCATTTCTCGATTAATCGTTGTTAATGCATCAAGGTTGCTAGCGAAACGAGATTGAATACGCTGTTTGGCAAATGACAGCTCTCTAAATAGGGCAGCCTCTTGCTGATTCTTTTCTTGTAAATGCAGCGTACCCAAAATAATGCCCATGACTACTGTAAAGAGAACAATGGCTAAAAGCGGGGTGTAAACAATCCTAAACCCGCGTATTTTGCGGAGCCACCTAAAGGGGCTGAGGACTAGGCTGGAAAATGCTGTTTTTCTCATGAATACTAAGCATTTTGCCTGATTTGCTCATCCAAAATGCCATTTCTTCCCGTTTCATAGCTTCTTATTTGCACCGCAATAAAATACCACATTATGAGAAATACTATCATTATGTGGAAAATTGCTTGTTTACACCCATATACCTTCCTAGAATGTTGCCTATAGAGTTGATTACAAATTAAGCATTATTCAATGGAGACAAAAAATGGCAGCAGTTCCAGACCAAGTATTAGGTAAACAGAACACTCAGGATGCGGATCCTGGTGAGACTCAGGAATGGTTACAAGCGCTCGATGGCGTGATTCGTAACGAAGGTCCCGAGAGAGCTGCCTATCTCATTGATCAACAAATTTCTCACGCTCGTGTAAACGGAGTAGTGCAGCCATTCCATGCTGAGACTCCTTATATCAATACTATTCCTGTTGAAAATCAAGCACGTTTACCTGGCGATCAAAATATAGAACATCGCATTCGTTCATATACGCGGTGGAATGCTATGGCGATGGTGCTGCGTGCGAACAAAGATACAAACGTTGGTGGACACATTTCATCGTTCCAGTCAGCAGCTACTTTGTATGACGTTGGCTTCAACCATTTCTGGCACGCACCGTCGCCTGAGAATGGTGGCGATTTAATATTTGTGCAAGGACACTCTGCTCCCGGCGTCTATGCACGTGCTTATATGTTGGGCCGTCTCGAAGAAGGTCAGCTCAATAACTTCCGTCAGGAAGTTGGCGGCAAAGGTATCTCTAGCTATCCACATCCTTGGTTGATGCCAGACTTCTGGCAGTTCCCAACCGTATCGATGGGTTTAGGCCCGATCATGGCGATTTACCAAGCGCGCTTTATGAAGTACCTAACAGACCGCGGCTTCATTCAAGAGCAAGGCCGTAAAGTTTGGGCATTCCTGGGCGATGGCGAAACCGACGAACCAGAATCCTTGGGTGCGATTGGTATGGCCGGTCGTGAAAAACTCGATAACCTGATTTTCGTAATTAACTGTAATTTGCAGCGTCTAGATGGACCAGTGCGCGGCAACGGCAGCATCATTCAAGAGCTTGAGAGCGAGTTCCGCGGTGCCGGCTGGAATGTGATCAAAGTAGTGTGGGGCGGTCAGTGGGACGCTCTCTTTGCGCGCGATAAAAAAGGCATCCTGATGCAGCGCTTAGGCGAGATCGTTGACGGCCAGTATCAGACTATGAAGTCTAAGAACGGTAGCTACGTTCGCGAGATCGTTTTCAATACTCCAGAATTAAAGGCCTTAGTAAGTGACTGGAGTGATGATGAAATTTGGCAGCTGAATCGCGGTGGTCATGATCCACATAAAGTGTATGCAGCATTTCATGCGGCGGTCAATCACAAGAATCAACCTACAGTGATCCTAGCCCACACCATTAAAGGTTATGGCATGGGTGGCTCAGGTGAGGCGATGAACATTGCCCACCAAGCGAAGAAGATGAACGATGACGACGTGCGTCGCTTCCGTGATCGATTTGAGATTCCCGTTAAGGATGAAGAGTTGGACGAAATGCCTTTGGTCAAGTTTGCCGAAGGTAGCCCAGAATTGGAGTACATGAAGGCGCGTCGTCAAGAGTTGGGTGGTTACTTGCCGCAACGTCGCACCAAAGCAGAGAGTTTGCCAGTTCCTACTTTAGAAGTATTTGCTCCATTGCTTGAAGCCACTAGTGAAGGCCGTGAGATTTCTACAACCATGGCATTTGTACGCATACTCAATACAGTAGTGCGCGATAAGGTGTTGGGTAAGCGGGTGGTACCGATTGTTCCAGATGAGTCCCGTACTTTTGGTATGGAAGGCATGTTCCGTCAATTAGGAATCTGGAATCAATTAGGACAACTTTACACACCAGAAGATCACGATCAATTGATGTTTTACAAAGAGGACAAGACAGGTCAAATTCTGCAAGAAGGTATTAATGAAGCCGGCGGTATGTGCGACTGGATCGCTGCTGCGACTTCTTATTCCACTCATGGCGTACCCATGTTGCCTTTCTATATCTTTTATTCCATGTTTGGTTTCCAGCGTATCGGTGATTTAGCTTGGGCTGCAGGGGATATGCGTAGCCGCGGTTTCTTGCTAGGTGGTACAGCTGGAAGAACTACCTTGAACGGCGAAGGCTTACAGCACGAAGATGGCCATAGTCATTTGTGGAGTGGTGCGGTTCCTAACTGCATCAGCTATGACCCAACCTTCTCATTTGAATTAGCTGTAGTGATTCAGGATGGTATGCGTCGTATGTTGGAAGTTCAGGAAGACGTTTACTACTACGTTACTTTGATGAATGAAAACTATTCACACCCAGCAATGCCTAAGGGTGCGGAGAAAGACATCATCAAGGGTATGTATAAGCTCAAGTCTGTTGGTGATGACAAGGCAAAACTGCGTGTACAACTCTTAGGTTCGGGAACGATCTTCCGTGAAGTGATTGAAGCTGCAGAGATTCTGCATAAAGACTGGGGTGTTGCTTCAGACTTGTGGGGTTGCCCAAGCTTTACTGAGCTAGGTCGCGATTGGACTGCAGTTCACCGTAGCAATCTGCTGAACCCAACTGCTGCACCCGCCTTATCTCATGTAGAGAAATGCTTGAAAGATACTACAGGCCCAATCGTTGCAGCTACCGACTATGTTCGTTTATTTGCTGAACAGATTCGTCCAGCAATTCAGCACATGGGTCGCCGTTATGAAGTATTGGGTACTGATGGCTTTGGACGTTCTGATACTCGTGAAAAACTCCGTGACTTCTTTGAGGTAGATCGTCGCTGGGTCGTTCTCACTGCCTTGAGGTCGTTGGTTGACTCTGGTCAGCTTGATCGCTCTAAGTTGGCTGAGGCGATTCAGAAGTACAACATTGACACTACTAAACCAAACCCAATGACGGTTTGATAAGAGACAAATACTATGAGTCAAATAATTGAAATCAAAGTTCCGGATATCGGCGACTATAAAGATGTACCAGTGATCGAAGTCTTGGTTAAAGCCGGTGACAAGATTGAGAAAGAGCAATCCATCGTTGTGCTGGAGTCTGATAAAGCCACCATGGATGTTCCTTCTTCACACTCAGGCATCGTCAAAGAAGTTAAGGTAAAGGTAGGCGACAACCTGTCTGAGGGATCTCTTGTAATTACCTTGGAAGAGGGCGTGGCAGCAACAACTCCTGCATCAGCGACAGCAGTAGCAAGCGCTCCTGCACCAGTAGCAGCTGCCAGCGGCGGATCCCCCATCGAAATCAAAGTTCCGGATATCGGCGACTATAAAGATGTACCAGTGATCGAAGTCTTGGTTAAAGCCGGTGACAAGATTGAGAAAGAGCAATCCATCGTTGTGCTGGAGTCTGATAAAGCCACCATGGATGTTCCTTCTTCACACTCAGGCATCGTCAAAGAAGTTAAGGTAAAGGTAGGCGATAACTTATCCGAAGGATCGGTAGTTGTCATCTTGGAAGGTGGAGCATCTGGTGTATCGACTCCTGTGTCTACTCCTGCAGCTGCACCAGCCGCGCCAGCAATTAAAGCGGTAGAGCCACCGATTGCGCGCGCACCCGCACCGCCACCTATCAGCAATACTCCTCCGCCAGTAGACTCTGCAGTAAGTCATGCAAGTCCATCTGTGCGTAAGTTTGCGCGTGAGCTTGGTGTCACTATTACGCAAGTTAAAGGATCTGGCCCTAAAGGCCGCATTACTCAGGAAGACGTCCAAGCATTTGTGAAGGCGGCTATGAGTGGTGGTGCAGGTAGTCCTGCGGCTGCTTCAAGCGGCGGTAGTTTAGGTGGCTTGAATCTGATTCCTTGGCCTAAGGTTGATTTCACGAAGTTTGGTGAAATCGAGCGCCAACCACTCAATCGTATTAAGAAACTTACTGCAGCCAATTTGGGTCGTAACTGGGTGATGATCCCAGCCGTGACTTATCACGAAGATGCTGACATC
This sequence comes from Polynucleobacter sp. JS-Fieb-80-E5, assembly GCF_018882015.1. Classification (NCBI taxonomy): domain Bacteria; kingdom Pseudomonadati; phylum Pseudomonadota; class Betaproteobacteria; order Burkholderiales; family Burkholderiaceae; genus Polynucleobacter; species Polynucleobacter sp. JS-Fieb-80-E5. Next base: position 55,174 of record NZ_JACVPH010000003.1, read on the forward strand.
ACTGATTTAGAGGTATTCCGCGTTCTCACCAATAAGGAGAATGAGAAGAAGGGTGTCAAGATCACGATGCTGGCTTTCTTAATGAAGGCTGCAGTCGCTGCATTGAAAAAATATCCAGAGTTCAACAGCTCTTTGGATGGTGATGATCTGATTTTGAAGAAGTACTTCAATATTGGATTTGCCGCAGATACTCCAACTGGATTAGTTGTGCCGGTCATTAAAGATGCCGATAAGAAAGGCATCTTTGAGTTAGCTAAAGAAACTTCTGACTTGGCGGCACTCGCTCGTGATGGCAAGTTAAAGCCAGATCAAATGCAAGGCGCTAGCTTTACGATCTCATCACTAGGTGGTATCGGTGGAACGTATTTCTCCCCCATCGTGAATGCTCCTGAAGTAGCGATTATGGGCGTGAGCAAAGCGGCCATGAAGCCAGTGTGGGATGGTAAGCAGTTTGTGCCGCGACTTATTTGCCCGCTGTCTCTCTCTGCAGATCACCGCGTGATTGATGGTGCTTTAGCTACCCGCTTCAATGTGTACATTGCACAGCTCTTGGCCGACTTCCGTCGCGCCAGTCTGTAAGGGGGGTCTATGGCTAAGCAAATGATCCTTGTGCCGGATATTGGCGATTACTCAGATGTACCCGTCATTGAAGTGCTAATTAAAGTTGGTGATGTTATCGAAAAAGAGCAGGCGCTACTAGTTCTCGAATCCGATAAAGCAACCATGGAAGTTCCAGCCGATGCTGCAGGTACTGTTACGAGTATTGCCGTCAAGCTTGGAGATAAAGTGAGTAAAGGTTCTGTGATTGCGGAGATAGAGGCTAGTGGTGCAGCGCCTGCGCCTCAACCAGCTCCAGCAGCAAAACCTGCAGCACCAGCCACACCTGCTGCCATTGCTCCTGCTCCAGTAGCAGGGCAGTACAGCGGTAAGGTTGATCATGAATGTGAAGTGTTGGTACTTGGTGCTGGCCCTGGTGGTTATAGCGCAGCGTTTCGTAGCGCCGACTTGGGCATGAATACCGTTTTAGTGGAGCGTTACCCCACTTTGGGTGGGGTTTGCTTAAACGTTGGGTGCATTCCATCTAAAGCATTGCTACACACTACCTCAGTTATGGATGAAGTCAAAACCATGGCTAAGCACGGCATTACTTTTGGCACACCGAAGATTGAGATTGACCAGCTTCGCGGTTACAAAGAGTCCGTCATTGCTAAATTGACCGGTGGTCTTGCTGGTATGGCAAAGGCTCGTAAGGTAAAAGTAGTACGTGGTCTAGGTAAGTTCTTGGATGCAAACCATGTCGAGGTTGAATTAACTGATGGTACTGGTCAGGATCTCACTGGTAAAAAAGAAGTGGTGCGCTTTCAGAAGGCCATCATTGCCGCTGGTAGTCAGCCAGTGAAGCTGCCATTCTTACCAGAAGACCCGCGCATTGTAGATAGTACCGGTGCTTTATTGCTCAAGAGCATTCCAAAGCGGATGCTTGTTATTGGTGGCGGCATTATTGGCCTAGAGATGGCTACGGTTTACAGCACATTAGGCTCACGCATTGATATCGCCGAGATGATGGATGGCTTGATGGCGGGTGCTGATCGTGATTTAGAAAAGGTCTGGGAGAAGTTCAATGCCGGACGTTTTGAAAAGATCATGCTTAAGACTCGTGCTGCTAAGGCAGAAGTAAAGCCTGACGGAATTCAAGTTTCTTTTGAGGGCGAGAACGCGCCAGCTGAACCACAAACATATGACTTGGTATTGGTTGCAGTAGGCCGTACTCCGAATGGCAAAAAGATTGATGCCGGTAAAGCGGGTGTGCAGGTGGATGAGCGCGGCTTTATTCCAGTTGATAAACAAATGCGGACCAATGTCTCTAATATTTTTGCAATTGGCGACTTGGTTGGCCAGCCGATGTTGGCTCACAAGGCAGTACATGAAGGTCACGTTGCTGCGGAAGCTGCTGCTGGAGAAAAATCCTACTTCGATGCCAAGCAGATTCCATCGGTTGCCTACACTGATCCTGAAGTGGCATGGGCTGGCTTGACAGAGGAGCAATGTAAAGCTCAAGGTATTGCTTATGAGAAGGGTTTATTCCCATGGGCAGCTAGTGGACGCGCGATCGCTAATGGACGTGATGAAGGTTTCACAAAACTCATTTTTGATGCTACTACCCATCGCATTATTGGTGGCGGTATTGTTGGCACGCACGCTGGCGATTTAATCGGCGAAGTGTGTTTGGCAATTGAGATGGGTGCTGATGCGGTGGATATCGGTAAAACGATTCATCCACATCCAACGCTAGGTGAATCAGTAGGACTTGCGGCTGAAGCAGCTCACGGCCATTGCACTGATTTGCCGCCTGTCAAGAAAAAATAGATTTCAGATAGACCCCAGCAATTAAAAGCCCTGAGAAGTTAGGGCTTTTTCTTTTGCAGTGCAATATAAAAATGCATATCACTATGGTCTGTGTATGAGATGATTTAACGCATGTCAAAAGTAATACGACTTCTTCACGGCGATTTTGGTAGGGTGGCGCTTCTTGAGATGGATGCGCCCTTAGTCACCCATGCGCATCATCACTGCCACATCTTATGCAAGGTGGCGGGCCCAGATATTGCTTTTCAGGTTAGGGGACAGCTATGCCCCCTAACAGATGACAATGCAGTTCTCATCAATGCCTGGGAAGAACATTCCTACCTTCATTTACCAGTGAATGGTGAAAATCCCATTTTGCTTGCGTTGTACCTGGAACCAAAGTGGTTGGCATCGTTTAGCAAAAAATTCTTAGCAAGTAGCCATCCTCGTTTCTTTATTAATAACTTGTCTGGGTTAGGTAACCATCAAAAGCAGGTATTGGAAAAGATCTCAATGGAACTTTGGTGGGCCGATCAGATTACCCATGACTACCTTGAATCCATCTTGCTTGAGCTCGTGCTGAGTTTTATGGATGATGCCGACCTTCTAACCCAAGGTGATTTGCGTAATTCAGGCAATTCATTGGCATTTATGGATCCAAGAATACGAAAAGCAATCCATATCATGCGCACATCTCCTCAAGGGTTTAGTGATATTTCAATGGTTGCTCAAAGTGTCGATCTTTCGCGCTCTCACTTTTTTGAGCTCTTTAGGCGATGCACTGGACTTTCACCCGTTGTATTTGCGAATGTACTCAGAATGGAGTTTGCATTTGATGCCCTTGCCGATAAAGGGGAGAGCTTGATTCATATTGGTGATGAGCTCGGTTTTTCTGCTCAAAGCCATTTCACCCGATTCTTTAAGCAGCATCAAGGGGTCACCCCGAGCCTCTATCGTCAGCAGGTAGAAAAGGCGCCCAAGCTAGACTCTTAGGGTTTTCCTGATACACATAATCGGACTCTAGGGTAAGTAATCGGACTTTAAGGTAAGCGTCCTCTTAGTCTGATCATTAAGCTTCTTTCAGCATTAATTATTCTTAATTTAGCTGAAAAGATTGCATTGAAAACAAGTTCAAACTATTTAGGCAAGGCATGTGAGCGTGTAGAAGATATTGCTCTTCTGACGGGTGGGGGTCGCTATCTGGATGATCTTCCGTTGCCAGTTGGAATCTTATATGCTGCTGTGGTTCGTTCACCCATTGCGCATGGAAAAATTATTTCTGTAGATATAGAACCAGCATTACAGATAAAGGGGGTCAGGGCAATCCTGACAATCGATGATGTTCAGGCCTGGTCCAATCCATTGGTCGTTGCCGTTAAAACTCCAATGCGTCAGTGGGTGCTGGCCAATGAGTATGTGCGCTATGTGGGCGAGCCTATAGCAGTAGTCATCGCTGAATCAAGAGCTTTGGCAGAGGATGGGGTTGAGAAGGTTGAATTAAACATTCAGCCACTTCCTGCGGTTGTCGATGTAGATATTGCACTATCAGATACATCGATTATTCTTCATCAAGACATTGGTAGTAATTGTGTTTTAGATCGATCACATCAATACGGCGATCCTGAGGGGGCATTTAATAAAGCTGCCAGTATCGTCGAGGTTGATATTCGTTATCCCCGCAACTCCTGCACACCCATAGAAACTGGTGGAGTTGTTGCTCAATGGCGAGGTGCAGACTCTTCGTATGAAGTAACGTCAAATTTTATGGGGCCATTTTCACTGCATGTAGTCATGGCTGCGGCTTTGAAGGTGCCGGGAACAAAGTTGCGTCATCACGTTGCCCCTGATTCAGGTGGCAGCTTCGGAGTTAAGCAATCCGTCTTGCCATACATCATCATGTCTTGCTTGGCATCGCGTAAGGCAGGCGCCCCAGTGAAATTTATCGAAGATCGCTTAGAGCATCTTCAAGCAGCCACTTCTGCGACCTCCCGCCATACTCATTTACGTGCAGCTGTGGATGGGGATGGAAAAATATTGGCATTAGACTACGATCAAATTGAAGATTGTGGGGCTTATTTAAGGGCGCCTGAGCCGGCAACACTTTATAGGATGCATGGTTGTGTTACCGGCCCTTATCAAATCCAGAATTTAAAAATTCGCAATCGTGTCGTATTAATTAATAAAACTCCAACCGGATTGGTTAGAGGGTTTGGCGGTCCTCAGGTTTATTACGCACTTGAGCGTTTAATTCAAAAAATCGCAAAAACTTTAGGTAAAACGCATCAAGAAATCGCGGCATTAAATTATGTTCAAAAAGAGCAGTTCCCTTACCGAGCGGCTGCAGGTGCATTGCTAGACTCAGGTGACTATCAAAAGGCCTTAAAAACACTAGAGAGCTCACCAGAATTTAGAAAATTATTAGATCGTAGAGATCAGGCAAGGAAAGAAGGACGCCACTACGGAATTGGTATTGCGTCGATTGTTGAGCCTTCAGTGTCCAATATGGGCTATATCACTACCGTCCTTACAAAAGAGCAAAGAGCAAAAGCAGGCCCTAAAAATGGCGCCATCACCTCTGCGACAGTCAGCATAGACCCCTCTGGTAATATTGCGGCAAATATTGCTTCAGCCCCTGCTGGACAGGGCCATCAAACGGTCATTAGTCAATTATTGGCAGATGTTTTTGGAGTACTGCCATCCCAAATCCAAGTCAATGTCGATTTTGATACTGCAAAGGATGCATGGTCTATTGCCGCCGGTAATTACTCGAGTCGTTTTGCTGGTGCTGTCGCGGGAACAGTATTTTTGGCTGCGGAAAAGTTGAAGGCGCGAATTGCGGACTACGCTGCCCACCTACTTAAGGTCAAGCCGGATCAATTAATTTTTGCAAACGGCAATATATCTATTATTGGTTCTGAGGACAGCGGTATACCCTTTTCTAGGGTCTGTGGAAACTTTCACTGGTCACCTGGATTAATTCAAGAGGCTCTCGGAAGAGAAGCAATACTTGCGCTACAGGAAACACAGTTTTGGAGCGCAGATGTTTTAGAGGCTCCCGATGAGGCTGATCGAATTAATACTTCTGCAGCATACGGATTTGCTCTTGATGCTTGCGGCATAGAAATAGATACCGAAACCTGTTCTGCAAAGATAGACCAGTACATTACCGTGCATGATGCGGGCAGGATATTAAACCCAGCCTTAGCGGATGGGCAGATATATGGCGCGTATGCCCAAGCAGTGGGCGCAGCCCTTTTTGAAGAGTTTGTTTATAGTAGTGATGGCAATTTTCTCTCAGGTACTTTTGCTGACTATCGTTTGCCTACTGCAAGTGATATTGGTACTCCAAAAATTTATCATCAAGAATCTCCAAGCCCATTTACGCCATTAGGTGCCAAAGGAATTGGCGAGGGTAATAGCATGAGTACCCCTGTTTGTATTGCAAATGCAATTGCAGATGCTTTAGATGTTGAAGAAATTGTTCTGCCTGCAACCCCCAGTCGAATTCATGCGCTTCTTGTGGGCAAAGGTTTGTTAAAGCTTGACAAACCTTCTAGTCAAGTTTCATCAATGGCTATAAATACTGACTATCCTTTGAAAGCTCAGGGCGCGGTTAGATTGCAAGTACTACCTGAGGATATTTTTGCTGTATTGCTTGATCCAGAAAGATTAAAGAATGTCATACCAGGTTGTGAGTCTATTCATAAAAAAATAATTGCAAATGGTATTCAGTTTGACTGCATTGCAGTTGTGCGCATTGGTATTGCAAAGGCCCGATTTGCGGCTAAGGTTGAATTAACGAATGTACAAAGCCCTAATAGTTTCACCCTAGGCGGTGAGGGTCGGGGCCCCCTAGGTATGGCTCTCGGAATGGGACAAGTTGACCTTACAAAAGATGGCATTGTGACTGTACTGAAGTACGACTACCAAGCGCAAGTATCGGGAAGGCTTGCGGCAATTGGAAGTAGGTTATTGGAGGGCGCTATTCGATTGGTATTAGATCAGCTATTTAGAGCCCTTGCAAAAGAAGCTGGAGCAAAACAAGAAGGCATATTTAAAGCTCTGATTGGCAGACTATTTGCTTTATTAGGAGCAAGCAAATGAAATCTGCTCCTTTCGTGATGCACCAAGCCAGCTCTAAAGAAAATGTTTTGGAGTTGCTGGATAAGTATGGTGAAGATGCCCGCATTATTGCCGGAGGACAAACTCTTGTCCCTGTCTTGGCAATGCGGGTGGCTAGCCCTGATCACTTAATTGATATTAATAAGGTTGAGGAGTTTAAAAGCTTCAATGTATCGGGCCATGCGCTTCGGGTTGGGGCAGGCGTAAGGCAGTCTGAATTAGAGCATTGGAGTGATCTTGGTAAAACCCAGCCATTATTAAGCATGATGTTTCCTTGGATTGCTCACGTCCCTATTCGAAATCGTGGAACTGTATGTGGGTCGATTGCGCATGCTGATCCTAGTGCCGAGCTGGTCCTTGGATTGTCAGTACTAGAGGGTTCGGTCTCTCTCGTAAGTAAGAAGAAGAAGCGAGTAGTTCATGCCAAAGACTTTTTCCTGGGAGCCCTTCAAACCAGTCGTCAGCCAACGGAATTCATTGAGTTTGTCGAGTTTCCTATTCGTGGGCCAAATGCTGGTTTTGGGTTTGCTGAATATGGTTATCGCCACGGAGACTTTGCAGTAGTTGCCGTAGCAGTTATTAAGGAAGATGATCGCTGGACTATAGGATTTGGCGGCATTGATGATGTTGTGAGGGTTTATAAATGTATTGCAAGTTCATTAGATGGGGTCTATCAATTTATTGATGATTTAGCGGCCAAAACTGAGGCGAGAGAAGATCCCACGGCCACCGCAGGATTACGTAGACATTTGATGCGCTCACTTGGAATGCGCGCGTGTCAACAAGCCATAGATTTTAAAAGTGAAGAAATGAAATGAAGAGCCACTTGATAAAGCTGAATTTAAATGGGGTAGAGCGTGAAGGTTCCTGTGAATCACGCACAACATTGCTAGATTTTATTCGCCATGATTTGGGGGCAACGGGTACTCATGCAGGTTGTGAGCATGGCGTATGTGGCGCATGTACGGTTGAGGTTGATGGGCAGATCGTACGTTCTTGTCTCATCTTTGCATGTCAGGCTGATGGCGCCATAGTAAAAACTGTAGAAGGCCTTGCAAAGTCAGGGGAGATGTCTGATTTGCAAAATGCCTTTAAGAAGCATCATGCATTGCAGTGTGGATTTTGTACTTCTGGATTTTTACTATCGGCAGAGGATTTTCTCAAAAAGAATCCCCATCCAACTGAGCTAGAGGTGCGAGAAGGTTTATCGGGAAATTTATGTCGCTGCACTGGATACGTTGGAATTGTCGAGGCAGTTTTAGAGGTTGCCGCATCCAGAGCGCACAAAAATGGAGGAGAGCATGCTTGATTTAGGTCGAACTTTTTTGCAGGCTGTTGAGCGTGAGCCTAATAGACTAGCGATTGTAGATGGAGACAGGCGCCATACATATGCTGAGTGGGCACTTCATATTGGCGCTATTCAACAGTTTTTTTACAAGCAAGGCCTAAAACGTGGCGATCGTATTTTGACTGTTTTGCAAAATCGATACGAGGCGGCAACAATTCATTGGGCATGCCAGATGGCAGGCATAGCTATTGTTCCTTTAAATTGGCGTTCCAAGCCAGATGAAATTGATTATTGTGCGCAAAATGCTGATGTGAAATTAGCATTTGTTGAGGAGATATCTCTCAACAATTACCTTGAATCCGAAACAAGTAACTCTATCTCTGTAATTCTCTGTATGGAGAAAGCTGCCTTAGATGGATATACCTATTTTGATCAGTTAATTCAGGATGGATTCGAGCCTGAGGCATGCGGCCATGTTGAGGATATATCTGTCATGCTTTTTACATCTGGCACGACAGGAAAACCAAAAGGGGTCCCAAGAAAGCAGCGAGCAGAACGCGCGGCAGGAATTGCACACGTTGCGCAAAATCAGTATGCAATGGGTGAGGTGACTTTAGGGGTAATGCCGCTCTATCACACTATGGGGGTAAGAACGCTGTTGTCTTTATGTATTGTGAATGGTACCTATGTTGCAGTACCACGTTGGGATGTGAATAAAGCGATAGAGGCAATCGAGAGTGAGGCTGTAACTCACCTTTATTTGGTGCCAACGCTATATCATGACATGATTCAGTCAAGTCATTTTAATTCGGCTCGAGTGAAGACTGTTAAGAAGCTTGGGTTTGCTGGGGCCCCTATGCATGATGCTTTATTACTTAAATTAAACGAAGCCTTTTCTCCTGAATTATTTGTAAATCACTATGGTTCAAGTGAGATTTACACATACACCATCAATCAGATGGCGGCATTAAAGCCAGGCTGCGCTGGAAAGGCCGGTATCAATGCGCGTATTAGAGTGGTGCAACTGGATCAAGGTTCCGTGCAAACATCACCAAGTCAAGTAGCAGCTTCTCATGAAGAGGGGCAGATCATTTGCGATCTCTCGGGTGATGAGGCATTTGAGGGTTATTGGAAGCGACCTGATGCTGATCAAAAGTCTATTCGTGACGGATGGTATTTCACGGGGGATACGGGCTACTTTGACGAGTCTGGTGACTTATTTGTTACTGGTAGGGTCGATGACATGATTATTTCTGGGGGAGAAAATATTTCCCCCGTTGAAATTGAATCTATTTTGTCTTTGCATCCTTCTGTGAGTGAAGTGGCCGTTGCAGGATTAAAAGATGATCGCCTTGGGCAAAAAGTAGTTGCCTTCATTAGAGCTTCGGGGAGTGTAGATTCCGATGTCTTAGATGAATATTGCCGAGGATCCGATTTGATTAACTTTAAACGCCCTCGAGAGTATGTATTTGTTAAAGAAATTCCCAAGTCGCCAGTAGGAAAAGTGCTGCGACGCATGTTAGTTGCCGGCGAATACGAAAGAGCTTAATTTTTTTTACCAGAAAGACTATATGACTACAATTTTGAAGCATCCTTTTAGTAATATCCTTGATAACCTTGATGGTTTCTATGTGGAAATTGATGAAGCCCATCAAAGGGCCGACATTGTTTTAAAGAGACCTCCATTCAATGTCATACAAATGCCTCAGCGTGATCAATTAAGAGCTGCATTTGAATCTTTGGATGCTGACGATCGTGTCCGCATTATCGTATTAAGAGCCGAAGGTGAGCATTTCTCCAGCGGTGGAGATATTAAAGGCTTCTTGGAGGCAACGCCAGAACACGTGTCTAAACTTGCTTGGAATATTGCAGCGCCTACACGTTGTACTAAGCCCGTCATAGCTGCAAATCATGGCTACTGCTTCGGGGTGGGTTTTGAAATTTCTCTAGCGTGCGATTTTCGTATTGCCGCTGAATCAACCTTGTATGCCCTGCCAGAGCAAAAGTTAGGTCAAATTCCTGGTTCAGGTGGATCAGCGCGATTGCAAAAAATGGTGGGCATCACCAGAACTAAGGATATTGTGATGCGCTCCCGACGTATTAAGGGTCAGCAAGCCTATGAATGGGGCGTTGCAACTGAATGTGTTCCAGACTCAGAGCTTGCTATTGCTGTATCTAAGTTAGTGGACGAGCTGCGCGCATTCTCACCAATGGCTCAAAGAACTGCCAAAAAAATGCTTAATGAAACGGAGGATTGTTTATTAACTACAGCAATAGAAGTTGAGGGTCACTGTTATAGCCGTTTGCGTAATTCTGAAGATTTTAAAGAAGGGGTTGAGGCATTCCATGGAAAGCGGCAACCCAATTTTGTCGGTCGTTAATTTTTTTAAAGGAGACGTACATCGTGAAAAAGAAATTTCAAACAAAGAAAATCGCTCTAGCTGTTGCTTTAAGTTTTGGTGCTTCGTTGGTTTTGGCACAATCAGGCCCAATTAAGATTGGTGTGGTAACGCCTTTATCTGGCACTTACACGCCAATTGGTGAGCAAGTAAAAATGGGTTTAGACCTAGCGGCAAAGGAAATTAATGCAGCAGGCGGTATTAATGGAAAAAAAATCGATTTAATTTATGAGGATGAAGAGGCAAACCCAGCGGTTGCTACCCAAAAGGCTGAGAAGTTATTCCAGGTAGAAAAGGTAGACTTTTTAACTGGAACGGTTAATTCAGGTTCAACCTTGGCTGTAGGCCAGCTGGCTGAGAGAAACAATAAGCTAATAGCGACAACGGTTTCATTCGCCGATTCAATTACAGCCGATAAATGTTCGCCGAACGTATTTCGCGTAAATGCTCGCGCTGGTATGCAGTCTGCTGCATTGGCAGCATGGGTAGATAAAGAGATTCCTAAGGCTAATATTTTCTTTATTGGCCCTGACTATGAGATGGGGCGTAGTACGGTCTCAGCTTTTAAGAAGGCATCTACAGAAAAAGGCGCTAAGGATGTTGGCGAGGTTTTCGCACCGCTCGACAACAAAGATTATTCACCATATTTTGGCCAAGTAAGAGCTGCCAAGCCTAATGTTATTTACACCTCTGTGGCTGGTAACGATACAGTGCGCTTATTTACTCAAATGGATGAATATGGCGTCAATAAAGGCGTAACAATTGTTGGGGCCTCTGGTACCGTCACCTCTCAAAATATGGGCGCAATCGGAAAATCTGCAAATGGATTTGTTACGGGTGTAGGTTACTCCCCTAAATTAGATAACCCGGCTAATAAAAAGTTTGTAGCAGATTTCCAAAAGGCCTACAACAAGCTTCCAGATCTCTATGGTGCTGATTCCTATGGCCTCTTATATTTTTATAAGGCGGCGGTTGAAAAAGCGAAGTCTACAGAAACAGACAAAGTTCGCAATGCCATGAATGATTTAAGCTGGCAAACCCCTCAGGGCACTAAGAAGATGCGCGCTGGCGATCACCAGGCTATGCAAGATATGTTTGCAGTTCGAGTAGAGAACGGCGAGTTCAATATTGTTGGAAGAGTACCTTCTGATCAGGCAATTGGCCCTGATACATGTACTCGTTTTTAATTAATTAGTAAATTACTCCACATCCACCCTATGCGGGTGTGGAGTTTTTGGCTTGTGAATTTCACTAAGGGATTGGATTTTCAATGCTAGAGAGCTTGCAATATATTTATGCACCACAGATAGTCAATGGGCTTTCAATTGGCGTTGCTGTGGTCCTCATGGCTTTGGGGTTGACTATTATTTTTGGTTTGCTAGACGTAATTAATATGTCGCATGGCGAATTCTACGCAGCTGGAGCGTTCATTAGTGTGAGTCTGATGGCAATGGGCGTTTCATTCTGGTTATGTCTATTGTTAGTTCCCTTGTTCTTGATTCCAATTGGTTTTGCAATGGAAAGGCTTTTGATTCAAAAAGTATTTCACTATAAAGACCGACATATTTTGACTCTGCTGCTGACTTTTGGTGTTGCGATGGTTTTGGAAGATGGATACAAGATTATTTGGGGTGCAAATCCAATTAAGCCTAGCGCCCCAATCTCAGGTGCCAGCGAGTTGTTAGGAGTGATGTTCCCAAATTACCGACTATTTCTGATGGGGTTTGGTGCCTTAATTATTTTCTCTGTATGGGCGTTGATTTATAAAACTCAGCTGGGAGCAATTGTGAGGGCTTCAGCATATGACAAAGATATGAGCTCTTCACTAGGCATACCGGTGAAGCGAGTTTATGCGCTGACTTTTGCATTCGGCGTTGCTTTGGCTGGCATAGCAGGAGTCTTGCTTGCTCCAATCTATTCCGTTTTCCCCACCATGGGACGAGATTTTATTTTGATGGCTTTTAGTGTTGTCATTGTTGGTGGTCTTGGAAGCATTAAGGGTGCAGTCATTGCCGGAATTTTATTGACACAATTACAGTCAATATCCTCTTTATTCATTTCGCCGGTTTGGTCAGATCCTCTGGTATTTACAGTAATGGTTTTGGTGTTGATGTTTAAGCCAACGGGTTTGTATGGGGGCATGAAAAATGCATAATCCACAGGCCAAGGCTATCCGACTAATTGAGATACTGTTATTAGTCTCTGCGGTAGCCTTATTTGTCATTGGTAGTATTTTGGGCGATACCTTCTTTCTGAGGTTAGCCACCGAATCATTAATCTTTGGCGGATTAGCGATGTCCGTTGATTTATTGCTTGGAATAGTTGGGTTACTCTCTCTTGGGCAGGCTCTGTATTTTGGTTTTGGTGCTTATTTATCCGCCTTAGTTTTAAAAGAAATTTCCCCATCATTTTTCTTGGCAATAGGCGTTGTAACTTTGTCGTCTATCGCACTAGGGTGGGTGGCAAGTTTTGTGGCGCTTAGATCAAAGGGCGTCTACTTTGCGTTAATTACCTTCGGACTGGCACAAGTAGTTGCTAAGGTTGTTTACAACACGAGAAGTCTCGGAGCGTCTGACGGCATGATGGGCGTTCCTATTTTGCAAATCTGGACTCCATTTGGCATTGTGGATGCCGGCCAACCCGGCATATTTTTTGTTATCACCATGATTACTATCGGTGCACTATATGCAGTCCTAAAATATTTTTTGACGACCCCTATGGGTTCCATTTGGCATGCAATTCGATCCAATGAGGATCGTCTAGCTTATGTTGGGTATAAGTCTAAAGGTCCAAAACAAGTGGCATTTATTTTGGCTGCAGTAGTAGCGGCTGTGTCTGGCGCTCTCTATCCGATGCTAAGAGGTTTTGTTTCTCCAGAGCTGATGTTTTTTAGTGTTTCAGGGAATGCTGTTGTAACAGTTGTCTTAGGTGGTGTCGGCACTTTGATTGGACCCATACTAGGAAGCGTTCTGTTAACTTCCTTTAAATCCATTATTGGAACTTGGACAGTTCATCACCATATTGTTATTGGACTTATCTTTGTAGTTGTAGTTGTTTCTGCACCTAAAGGAATAGCGGGACTACTGGCTAAATATTTCGGAAAAGCTCACTCTGGTAAGGGAGGGGAATGATGAGCAATAGTGAGATCATTCTGAAGGCAAGGAGCCTCAGCAAGCGATTTGGAGGCCTCAAAGCGGTCGATGATGTTAGTTTTGAAGTAACTCGTTTAGGCGTTACTTCAATTATTGGTCCAAACGGAGCGGGTAAGAGTACGCTATTTAACTTGCTTAGTGGAACTTTTATGGCTGATTCGGGATTGGTTGAGCTTGACGGTCAAAATGTTACGCGCATGAGTCCCGAGGGACGTCTGTCATCTGGAATGGCTAGATCATTTCAAATTACTAATTTATTTTTCGATCTAACAGTAATTGAGAACTTAAGAATTGCAAGCCAGGCATTAGAGCCACATTCCAATTTGTTTTTTCCTTTGAGCAAAAGTACTGTCGCAATTGATAGGGCTAACGAATTATTGACGGAATTTGGATTGCTTGAGAGTCGTAATCAGCTTGCGGGAGCCCTATCGCATGGTCAGCAAAGACGCCTAGAGATTGCGGTGACATTGGCAACCCGGCCAAAACTTTTGTTATTAGATGAGCCAACCCAAGGGATGTCTCAGGGCGATACTCAGGATACCGCTGAGCTCATTAAGCGCCTTGGATCAAAAATAACAGTGCTACTGATTGAGCATGATGTAGACCTTGTAATGGATTTATCCAAAATAGTGATTGTCATGGCGCAGGGTAAAAAATTAGCGGAAGGTATTCCGAGCGAGGTTCGTGCTAATCCACTTGTTCAAACAGCATACTTTGGTGAGGAGTTGGCATGATATTGGAGATGCATGATGTACATGTCAATCTTGGCTTGTCTCATGTTTTACAGGGTGTGAATTTATCCATTCACCCTGGTGAGACTGTGGGCTTGTTTGGTAGAAACGGCGTTGGGAAAACGACCATTGTCAAAACTATTGCCGGCTGGCATAGACCTTCTCGGGGAGAAATACTATTCCGAGATCAATCCATTGGAGCTTTACCTCCAAATGAAATTACCCGCTTGGGCGTGGGCTTAGTTCCTGAAGATCGCAGAATATTTCCCGGTTTAAGCGTTGAAGGAAATCTGAAGCTTGGATTGATGCAAGTCCAAGCAGGCGAGCGTAAGGAAGCTGAACAAAGAATACAGATGGTCTTTGAAAGGTTTCCACGTTTGCGGGAAAGGCGAAATCAATCGGGTATCACCTTATCTGGTGGCGAGCAGCAAATGTTAGCAATGGCTCGCGTATTGGTGGGTAATCCAAAGTTACTGTTAATTGATGAGCCTACAGAGGGTCTTGCGCCAATGGTGGTGGCTGATATCTTTCGCTTGATGGAAGAGCTTAAAGCACAGGGGATATCAATTCTATTAATTGAACAGAATATTCATAAGGCTATTCATTTGTGTGATAGACATTATGTAGTTGAGCGAGGACAAGTTGTGCTTGAGGGTAACTCCCAAGATTTGGATCAGCGTAAAGAATTAATTAGGCGCGTTAGTGTTTAAAACAATATTGGAGATACTTATGAGATTAAAAACAGTGGCTTATTGTCTTGCATTAGTAGTTGGCATGTTTGGGTTTACTTCAAGCCAATTATTTGCGCAAGGCTCTGCCGCGTACCCAGAAAAACCGATCACCATCATCGTCCCTTACCCGCCTGGCGGTTTTAACGATACCCTTGGTAGGATTGTTGGGAAAAAATTGAGCGATGCTTGGGGCGTAAATGTAATCATAGAAAATAAGCCGGGTGCAGGCACTACTATTGGTACTAACTTTGTCGCCAGATCTGCGCCAGATGGTTACACAATATTAGTTGCTCAATTCCCATTTGCTGCCAATCCATTTATATACAAGTCGCTTCCGTATGACACCAGCAAGGCATTTTCACCGGTTGTGCTGGCAGGTAGAGCCCCTATGGTTTTAGTTGTGAATGAAAACTCCAAGATTAGATCGCTTGGTGACTTATTGGCTGCTGCCAAGAAAAGTCCTGGCAAGATCGACTATGGTTCCTCGGGGTCAGGATCTTCGGAGCATTTAGCAATGGCCCTATTTGAGAATATGGCCAATGTTAGTCTCAATCAAATTCCTTATAAGGGAAGCACTCCATTGTTAACGGATTTAGCTGGTGGTCAAGTAGAGGTTGCATTCGATGTATTTCCAATGGTTCGTCCATTTATTCAATCTGGAAAAATTAGGCCTATCGCTATTGCCACGGATATGCGGTCTCCGCTTTTACCTCAGGTTCCTACTGTTACTGAGGCTGGATTAAAGGGGTACGAGGTATCTTCATGGCATGGGTTTATGGTTCCCTCAGGTACTCCACCTGTAATTATTGATAAGTTAAATAAGCAGATTAATATTATCTTGACTCAAGAAGATATTAAAAAGACGTTTAATGAGCAGGGGGTAGTGCCTGATGGTGGAACAGCCAACCAATTTGATGTGTTTATTCGAAAACAAATGGAAATCTGGAAAAAAGTTGTTGCCCAGGCAGGAATTATTCCAGAGTGATATTTATTCTCTATATCTTATAGGTTGCATTGATGAAAAAATTTACCCAACTTCGAACATGGCTATCCCACCTTGCCGATACCAATCGTTTGGTTGTTACCAAGAAGAATGTCTTGCTCAAGCACGAGCTAGCAGCCATTGCTAAAAAGCTAGATGGAAAAAGTAGCGTTTTTTTCCCGGGCCCAGATGGGCACTCAATGCCAGTAGTTTCCGGTTTTATGTCTTCGCGTTCATGGATTGCCGAGGCAATGGGTGTGAGTGAGGCTGATTTGCTAAATGCATATCGTTTGGCGGCCGATAATCCCTTGCCTTGTAATTTAGTTAAAGAGGGCCCTTGCCAGGAGGTTGTGCATCGTGATTTTGATGTGAGAACTTTATTGCCGGTTCCTACACACAGCGAGCATGATAGTGGGCCGTACATCACTGCCGGTTTGGTAATTGCAAAAAACCCCAAGACTGGCGTCCAAAATGTCTCAATCAACCGTATTCAGGTAAATTCAAAAGATCGCATGGCAGTGCTAATTTTGCCTAGACATCTGCATGCCTTTCAACAGGCTGCTGAAGAGTTGAATCAGCCATTGCCTGTTGCGGTGGTTATTGGCGTAGATCCATTGACACTTCTTGCCTCTCAGGCGATTGCGCCGATTGATTCAGATGAGCTAGAAATTGCCGGTGCCCTACATGGACAGCCTTTAGATGTAGTGAAATGCTTAAGCAATGATGTTCTGGTACCAGCAAATGCAGAAATTGTGATTGAGGGGCATATTCCGCCTAAGGTGCGTGAGCTGGAAGGCCCCTTCGGCGAGTATCCTAAATACTATAGCTCTCAAGAGAAGCGCCAGGTAATTGTGGTGGATACAGTGACTCATAGAAAAGATCCAATATTTCACACCATTGTTCCAGCAGAGCTAGAGCATCTATTACTTGGATCCATTCCTAGAGAGGCAACAATTTTGTCCCATCTGCGAAGAAGCTTCCCTGGCGTTTTAGATGTGCATTTATCGCTCGGTGGCGTCGGAAGATATCACCTTTATGTTCAGATTAAAAAGACGCATGAGGGCTTGCCTAAGAATGTAATATCAGGCGCTTTTAGTTCTCACTATGATGTGAAGCATGTTGTGGTGGTGGATGAGGATGTCGATGTCCATGACCCTGCTCAGGTTGAATGGGCTATAGCTACAAGATTTCAAGCTAAACGTGGCTTGATTGTTATCCATGATGCTCAAGGATCTGTTTTAGATCCCTCTACGACTGTTGGATTACCTATCGATGAAGATGGAGTGATCCCTGCTCAATTTCAAGGGATGAGTTCAAAGATGGGTCTAGATGCAACTAAGCCGCTCATTTATGAAGGGCACGTATTTACCAAGGTCAAGATTCCCGGGGAAGAGGCGATAAATTTAGATGCTGTGCTTGATCCTCAGTTTCCGATAACCGCATATCTGACATCAAATTAATTACTAGGACTTATTTTGAACAAACGCTTAATTGTTGCCATTACAGGTGCATCAGGAACGATTTATGGAATTCGTATTCTGGAGGCTCTGAAGAATCTTGGCATTGAATCTCATCTGGTAATGAGTGACTCAGCGAAGTTGACTATGGCAGCGGAAACAGATTACAAGCCAGCCCAAATTGAAGCTATGGCTGATGTTGTTCATTCTGCGAAAAATGTTGGCGCCTCCATCTCTTCGGGCTCCTTTAAGAGTCTTGGCATGGTTATTGCCCCATGCTCAATTAGAACGTTGTCAGAGATTGCTAGTGGGGTGACTAGTAGTCTGGTTTCTAGGGCTGCTGATGTAGCGTTAAAAGAGCGTCGTCGTTTGGTCCTGTTGGTCAGAGAGACCCCCCTACATGCGGGTCATTTACGCTCTATGTCTCAGGTTACCGAATGTGGTGCAATTGTGATGCCTCCAGTACCTGCCTTTTATGCCAAGCCAGAGTCTATTGGGGATATGGTAAATCACACTGTTGGAAGATGCCTAGATCTTTTCGACCTGGATAATACGCTGGTAACTCGCTGGAATGGAATGGATGGCAGTAAATGAACTTATATGTTTACTTTAAACTTGTTGTTTCAGAATATCCTCTGGTCTTAAGTAATCTTAGAAAAATGCATGCTCAGTTATCGCATGAGTTCCCGGGTTTAGTTTGTGAGTTACTCAAAAGACCATTGCCAGATCAAGATGGCAAGGAGACTTGGATGGAGGTGTACCGTGGAGCAGCAGCTCAGGAGTCTGAGTTCAATGAGCGACTTTCAGAATTGGCTTTAAAGAATCAATTGCCTCAGCCTAGAAGAAATGAAGTCTTTATTCCGATCGAGTAGGGCGCTCTGAAAAGAAAAGGCCCCGACTGCTCGGGGCTTTTGCGTTCGAAAGAGTTTTCTTGATTGGGCCCTCGAGGGAGGCCTACCTAGATTGCTTCTTCTTCGGAGCTTTGCTAGCTGTATCGGCAGTCTTCAACACTGTTTCAGTGGCGGTGCTGAGGTTGGTTTGCGCAACTTCGACCGCATGCTTCACAGCCTTTTGGCTAGTTTCGAATACGTTATTTGCAGAAGCAATTGCTTGCTTCATTGCTTGCATAGCTGCATCTGATCCAGCCGGTGCATTTCTAGTCCACTCTTCTACTAAAGAGTTAATTTTCTTTTGGCCGGCTTGAAATTCTTTTTCAGCAGATTGGGTAAAGCTGTTTTGTGTTTCGTGAGCTAACTCATATAAATGACGGCTATAGGCCATAATTTTTTCTGCCATTGGTTGCACTGCTTCGGCTTGATGGGCTAGCAACTGCTGAATGTCTTTCACTTCCAATGCTTTCTTGGCGCTATTCATGCTATCGCTCAAACTTTGTTTCGCAATATGCATATTGAGCTCAACCAACTTTTCAATGCTTTGCAAAGCTTGATTGGTCAATCCACTCAAGGTCTCTAAGTTTGCTTTTTGTGCGGCTGCAATTTGTTCTGGAGTTAAGTTCATCTGCATCTCTTTCCGTTTAACTGTTTTGAATATTTTGATCTTCGGCTTTTACCTAATGTACTCTCTTTGCACCATTGTATGGCATAGATGTTGCGTTGCAGCATAAATGGCTTGCCATGGAGATGAAGGGTTCAAATGAGAAAAGAGCCTAAAATTAGAGTCTCAGTAAAAAAATCTCAATATTTTCAGTAAGTTACCCATGAAGCTTTCGCTTGATAACGCCATTGCACCGATCTTTGTCCTCATTTGGAGTACCGGCTTTGTGATTGCGCGTATGGCAATGCCATATGTAGAGCCAGCCACCTTCCTATTTTGGCGTTTTGCAGGGGTTCTAGCGGCTATGGCAGCGCTCAGCCTCGTCTGGAGAATCACCTGGCCCAGTCGGTCTCAAATCAAGCACATTGCTATTGCCGGGATCTTGCTGCAGTTTGGTTATTTGATGGGTGTTTGGGTTGCGGTTAGATTGGGTATGACCGCTGGATTAGTGGCTCTGATAGTTGGTCTGCAGCCTATTTTGACTGCTTGGTTCGCCGCATGGGTTTCCGAGAAAGTTACAACCAGGCAATGGATCGGTTTGGTGTTTGGATTTATGGGGGTTGCTTTAGTTGTCGCTGCAAAAGTGGGGTTATTGAGTATTCCGCTTATAAGTTATTTTCTGGCATTTGCTGCTTTGCTCTCAATTACTTTTGGGACGATATATCAGAAGAAATTCTGCCCCATATTTGACCTGCGTGCCGGATCTACAATTCAATTTGGCGTGTCCGCCATCCTTTCTTTCTTTTGTATGTATTTCTTTGAAACTGGAGTGATGGTTTGGAATGCGTCGGTCATTGGTGCGCTGCTATGGGCGATATTCCCCATATCAATCGGATCCATCAGTTTGCTATTTATGATGATTCGCAAGGGGGCAGCCACTAAGGTGACTAGCTTGCTCTATTTAACACCTCCGACAACCGCTGCAATGGCTTGGCTCTTATTTGATGAGCCGTTTACATTGCTGATGGCAGTAGGTTTGTGTTTGACGATGACTGGCGTGGTGTTAGTGAATGCCCGTCAGACCAATACAGTAGCGACGATTGCCGAGTAGGGCAGTCATTTGGTGGGATAAATTACCTGGATTGGGGCGAATAAAACCGCTTTGTCTTCGGAAATTAATTATCATTCCGTATGTTGAAAGTTTTGGAAGGTATTTTGGGATGCGTTTGAATCGATTTTGGCCCCTAGTCATTGCATTGCTCTTTTGGCTGGGAGTGCTGGGTAACGCACCTGTTCAGGCCGCAACAAAAGATAAGCAGAAGCAAGCAAAGTCAACAAAAGTGGTGACTAAGTCACCCAAAAGAGCCAAGACTGTCCGCGTCACTGTTACTAGATCATCTGCACCCGTAGTTGCAGGACCTCCATCATTAGCTACTGCATTAGGTTTGCGTGGTCAGCGCGATGAGCTCAATCTTAAATCCACTGTAGTGATGGTGGTCAATCAAGACACAAAGGAAGTCTATTACGAGAAGAATCCTTCGGTCAGTTTGCCTATTGCCTCTATCACCAAACTCATGACTGCCATGGTGACGCTCGATGCAAAATTGCCGATGGATGAGGTCGTCGTGATTAATGCTGAAGACGCGCATATTTATCGGCACTCTCGTTTGGCTGAAGGCACTTCACTTACCCGAGAAGATGCGCTGCATTTGGCTTTGATGTCCTCTGAGAACCGCGCCGCATATACCCTAGCCAGAAACTATCCCGGCGGGCTACCCGCATTTGTTGCTGCTATGAACCGTAAGGCAAAAGATCTTGGTATGGAGCACTCTCACTTTGAGGATCCCACTGGACTGACTAGTGAGAACGTTGCTTCAGCAGAAGATCTCACACGCATGCTCAATGCTGCCTATCAGTACAAAACCATTCGTGAGTTCTCAACCTGGCCAGATTTAACGATGGTGATCGCCAATCGCCCGCAAAAGTTTTTGAACACAAACCGTTTGGTACGTTCCGGGGATATGGATATTGGATTGCAGAAGACTGGCTTCATTAACGCTGCAGGTCGATGCTTAGTCATGCAGGCAAGAGTAAACAACACGCCATTGCTATTGGTCTTTTTAGATTCGGTAGGAACGCAATCCCGTTTTGCCGATGCAGTGCGGGTGCGCGATTGGTATGAGCGCATGCCATCGGGCGCGCAACCCATTCGTCGCTTGATGTAACTAATGAATTAAGCTGCTGAGCCTGGCTCGGCAGACTTGGGTTTAAAGCCCATGCCTTTGGATATCTGTAGGGCAGTCTCTTGTAGAGCGCGGAGCCAATCTGCCTGTATACGATCCGTTGGGGCGCTTAAAGATAAGCCGGCAACCAATTTCCCAGTGTCATCCAAAATGGCTGCAGCTAAACAGCTCACACCCAACTCTAGTTCTTCGTCATCGCGAGCGCTACCCACTTTACGCACGTGATTGAGTTCAGTTTCGAGTTTGCCCAATTCGGTAATACTGTTACGAGTGTGTCCAGACAAACCGGTGCGAGTGACATAAGCACGTACTTGTCCAGGGTCGTCGCTTGCGAGGAAGAGTTTGCCAACCGATGTGAGATGCAAGGGGGCGCGACCACCAATGGCACGAACTACCTGCATGCCTGAGCGTTCACTATAAGCACGATCAACGTAGACAATTTCATCGCCTTGACGCACTGATAGGTTAACGGTTTCACCAGTGAGCTTATGGAGAGTACGCATTGGTAGTTGTGCAGCCTCACGTACAGATAAGCGTGCCTTCACTAAATTACCCAGCTCTAAAAGTTTTAAGCCAAGGCGATAGGTGCCACCATCGCCACGCTCAACCAATCGGCAAGCAACGAGGTCATTCAAAATTCGGTGGGCAGTAGAAGGGTGCAGTCCAGTTGTCTCTGCGAGATTCTTCAGGCTGCTGGATTCTTCTTGCTCAGCAAGAGCGTCTAGCAAATTCATCATGCGCTCCACCACTTGGATAGCTGTCTTGCCAACCTCGCCGGTAGATTTGGGGGTTTTGATGGTCTTGCTCGTGTTCATAGGTCTCATTGTAGCGATTTCGGACGAAATTGCATATTATGAAATGCTATTTTACAAAGGCATCTGCTGACAATATCCCCTTTTTATAGGGAATCAGGGGATTAAGGCTCTTTTAGGATTGCCTTAAAGCAGCAGCACACTCATTGACTAAGTCAGGCCCTCGATAAATCAGGCCGCTATAGAGTTGCACTAAGCTGGCGCCTGCCATGATCTTTTCACGGGCATCTGCGCCACTCATGATGCCGCCCACGCCGATGATGGGTAGTTGATTACCCAATCTCGCCTTTAAAGCTTTGATGACAATATTAGAGGCATTACGCACGGGCGCGCCAGATAAACCGCCAGCCTCTTCACCAAATTCCATTCCCTTGACTACATCACGAGAGATGGTTGTATTGGTGGCGATGACAGCATCAATGCCAAACTCGAGCAGGAGATCGGCAATGAGATGAATGTCGCTATGGTCTAGATCGGGTGCAATTTTCAAAAAGAGTGGTTTGCGTACGCCATAACGATCGCTTAAGCGCTTTCTGGCTTCATCAAGACTGCCCAATAATTCGCGGAGCATTTCTTCGCCTTGTAAGGCGCGCAGATTTTTGGTATTCGGTGAAGAAATGTTGACGGTGATATAGGTAGAGATTTCATAAACGGCTTCCATCGCCAGGATGTAATCTCGAGAAGCCTCTTCAATCGGGGTGCTGGCGTTCTTGCCAATATTTAAACCAAGTACACCACCACTTTGCCAAAACTGAGAGCGACGCACTCTGGCAACACAGGCATCAACGCCATCGTTATTAAAGCCCATGCGATTAATAATGCCCTGAGCTTGCGGTAAACGAAACATGCGTGGCTTAGGATTGCCAGGCTGTGGCCGTGGCGTGACTGTGCCGATTTCTAAAAATCCAAACCCCAATGCAGCGAGTGCATCGATATGCTTACCATCTTTATCTAAGCCTGCCGCTAATCCAACTGGGTTAGGAAAATCAATGCCACAGAGTGTTTGTGGATCATTAATGGGCTTGCTTACTAAACGCTCCAATAAACCCCAGCGCTGCGCACGGTCCATATTGCTTAAGGTGAGGTTGTGCGCCTTTTCTGGGTCTATAGAAAACAGCCAGGGGCGGAGGAGGGAGTAACGACCGATCATGGGTAGATATTATGACTCAGGGAGCTCTTGCCAATGATCGTCAATCAAACCTTCCATGGGTTGATATTTCACCTTATACGACATCTTGTCGCTTTCCTTAATGTAGTAGCCAAGGTAAAGGTAAGGCAAACCCAATATGCGAGCTTGTTCAATTTGCCACAGAATGCTATAGCTACCATAACTGGCCGCAGAGCTTGTGGTGTCGTAAAAGGTATAAACAGAAGAGATTCCCTGTTCCAGAATATCGATCATGCTCACCATACGTAATCGACCGGGGTGCGGGTCATGTGGACCATCCCGAAACTCCACAATACGGGAGTTCACTCGGCTTTGTAATAAGAACTGCATGTA
This sequence comes from Polynucleobacter sp. JS-Fieb-80-E5, assembly GCF_018882015.1. NCBI lineage: Bacteria > Pseudomonadati > Pseudomonadota > Betaproteobacteria > Burkholderiales > Burkholderiaceae > Polynucleobacter > Polynucleobacter sp. JS-Fieb-80-E5. Next base: position 78,432 of record NZ_JACVPH010000003.1, read on the forward strand.
TTGATCTTGATCATCGCTATCCATGTCACCACCTGCGTGCCGCTCAGTTTGATAACGTTGATAGAGTTGGTAGTGTTCCTCTTGGTAACCTAGATTGAGGACTGAGGCCTGAAGATCAGAGTGTTTTTTTTGGGCGCGGCGCTGGCTGCGAGAAGGCGTAAATTGATTTACCAAAATACGCGTAGAAATACAGGCTTTACATTCGTCGCAATATGGTCGATAGGTATACAAACCACTTCGACGAAAGCCAGCATTAAGTAAATCGTTATACACATCCGCATGAATCAGATGCGATGGTGTGGCTACTTGTGAGCGAGCTGTTTTATTGGGTAGGTAGCTACAAGCATAGGGAGCAGTTGCATAGAACTGCAGGGTGGTTAGGGGAAGTTCTTTAAGCTGAGTCATAACCAGTGATGCAAAATTGCTTTGTCAAAAGTCCAGGATTTCTCAATCTTAGTTTGATTTAAGGATATTTGCAGTTGCTCTAAAAAGACCTGCCTGGGTATTGGGCTGGCACCTAAGGACAACAGGTGAGCCGTTTCTTGCTGGCAGTCGATCATCTGGACTTCATTCATCAGGCACCATGCACTCAGGGCTGCTAAAGAGATTTTTGATGCATTGGTCTTACGACTAAACATAGACTCACCAAACACCATTCCTCCAAAGGCAACACAATAAAGTCCGCCAGTAAGCTGGCCATCTTCGATTACGGCAATACTGTGGGCGTTGCCTGCTTCGTGAAGTGCGGTGTAGGCATCAATGATTTCATGGGTAATCCAAGTACCATCCTGATCTTTGCGAGTGCTCGTGGCACAGGAGCGTATGACCGCACCAAAATCGGCATCAACCAATATCTGTGACTGCGTGCTTTGACAAAAGAGTCGAATATTCTTTTGCAAAGATTCACTGCACTTAAAGGCGCTGGGCTTTAACACCATTCTAGGGTCCGGCGACCACCAGAGAATAGGTTGGTTATCCGAGTACCACGGAAAAATACCTTGTTGATAGGCGCGAGCTAGTTGACCGGGGTATATCTGCTCACTGACGGCAATGAGCCCAGGAACGCTGGGATCGGGATCTGCCTCAAGCAGCGGATTTGGGAAAGGGTCGTTGGGCCCTAGCCAGGCAATCTGACCCATATTGACTCTTTAGATTCTTTCGGAAGGTAGAACGTCACGACTGCGCACATGAAATTCCTTACCAGCCTCTAAGTTGCCAGCAGCGCGGTCTGCAAAGAACCATTCAAGGGTTTGCTTGACAGTGGGAAAGGCCAATTCTTCCCACGGAATATCATGCTCATGAAAAAGGGCTACTTCAAGACTTTCTTCACCAGCAGAAAATTCTGGATGGGTCATCGTGGCTAAATAGAATAGGTGCACCTGTTCTGCGTGAGGCACATTCAGCAAAGAATAGAGTGGTCCAATTTCCACGGCGGCACCAGCTTCTTCCAGAGTCTCGCGGGCTGCGCCGTGGCTAGTGCTTTCACCTAACTCCATAAAGCCCGCAGGTAAAGTCCAAAAGCCATGACGAGGTTCAATCGCACGACGACATAAGAGCACTTGCTTGCCGTATACCGGAATACTTCCCACTACGTTGCGAGGATTTTGATAATGAATGCTGCCGCACGCTTCACAGACATGACGCTCACGAGAGTCATCCGCTGGAATCTTGATAGTTAATACTGAGGCGCAGTTAGAGCAATACTTCATGCTGACTTTCTAAAAATGGGCTTTGATGGCGCCGCGTAATGCATTGCTAAGCATAATCTCATCTGCCATTGAAACATCATTAATAGTCAGTTTGGCTTCACGGGCATTTAGAGTGGGATCTGTAAGTAGGGCGGCACGCATTACCCCAGGCAAGAGACCGGCCGATACTGGTGGCGTAAGCCATTCAGAGCTACCCTGAGGTTTAACAAAAATGCTAGTCCTTCCGCCCTCAGTAACAAAGCCTTGTTCATTGACAAATAAGGCATCAAATCCACCTAAGTTCACGGCTTCTTGCCAAGCTTGGTCATAGAGAGATCGATTGCTGATTTTATGACGCAGTAAAGCGTCTCCAGAAAACATCGTTGTATCACCCGGCAGAATATCTTTTACCCAGAATATTTTGACGGGTTCATTGATCAAATCCATCGTAGCAGTTGTAACCAATAGCTCACCAGTATTTGAGAGATCAAGTCTTAATCGATATAACAAGTTTTTATCAAGTGATGCACAAGTACTGCAAATCAAATTCTGGGCAGTCTCAAGTTGAAAAGGCATTCTTAAGGCAATCGCAGATGCAGACAGGCGGCGTAAGTGTGTATCTAATCTCTGAGGCACACCGCTAATAACTGCAATAGTCTCAAATAAGCCTATGGCACTTGGCAGATCCATTAAGAAGGCTGCTTTAATGCGACATTCCCGCCACTCCTGACTGGCATCAGAATCATTGGTAATGCCAGCGCCTATACCTAGCGTGAAGGAAGAGGTATGCGACTGACTATCCTCAGTAATTTCAACAGTACGAATCGGCACACTAAAAGCAAAATTGCCATTGGGATCAAGCCAGCCTAAGGCGCCACAGTAGTAGCCCCGATCCTCAGGCTCTAATGCTTGAATGATTTCCATACTGCGTTTTTTTGGGGCCCCTGTAACAGACCCGCATGGAAACACGGCTTTGAAAATATCAAACAAAGTAGTTTCTGGTTTGATCTGACCTTGCACAGTGGAAGTCATTTGCAAAACATCCCCATGTCTTGCTACTTCAAATAAGTTAGGAACGGTTACCGTTCCTGGCAGAGAGATGCGGCTCAGATCGTTGCGTAACAAGTCAACAATCATGACGTTCTCTGCCTGATTCTTTGGGTCCTCAGAGAGGGCGCTCGCTACTTCAGATAAAGCACTAGCAGTGCCTTTCATTGGCATTGCTTTTAATGTATCACCATCGCGTGCAATAAATAATTCAGGGGACTGTGATAACAGAAAATTGCCTGCATGCTCTATATAAGCACCAAAACGCCCGGGCTGGCGATCTCTTAAACGACTATACAGGGCAAGTGGAGCGCCATAAGCTTTGCCTGTGATCCGATAGGTGTGATTAATCTGGTAGGTATCACCACTGCGAATGTATTCTTGAATTGCATCAATATCAGCTGCAAAACGAGCCTCATTTAAAGACTCCCTAATATCCATTACCCCAGCATTTCTTTGGGATGGATTAAAGGAGGCCAGCTTTTGGCTAATGCAGAGATCTACATCTTGCTTGGATAATTTTTTGAAGTCTGAGAAAGACCAAGCCTCAATTAAAGGATGGGGATTCTCAGATAGATTTGATCTATGTGGCAGTTTGTGAAAGTGCCTACCTAATTCGTAAGCAAAAGCGCCTACAACATATTCTCCTCTAGAGAGAGCGGCAGATATTTCAGCAAGACAGTTCTGAGACGAAGCTAAATCCGCTTTGCGATCGTTGCTTGGAAGAACTCGCCAGTAGTGAATTGTATTTTCATACAGGCGGCTAGTAGGTGAAGCCGCGGTACTTTGCGCATCATCGAGCAAAATCATCGCGGCTAACCTAGTCAGTTCGGATTACTTCAGAATCGTGGCAGATTCGATGGTGACTGGCTTAGTAGGAACATCTGCCATTCTGCCCATGCGCGGAGCGGGTGCAACCATTGTCGGTACCTTACGAATGGCATCAATGGTTTGAGTACCAGAGATGACCTTGCCAAACACGGTATATCCATTACCCATTGCATTAGGGTAGTCCAATGCTGGATTGTCTTTCACATTGATAAAGAACTGCGAAGTTGCAGAATCAGGATCAGATGTACGAGCCATCGCAATGGTGTAGGCGTTGTTCTTCAGGCCATTCTGGGCTTCAGAAACCACTGGAGCATCCGTTTGTTTCTGAGTTAAGTCGGCAGTAAAGCCACCGCCCTGAATCATGAAGCCATCAATAACGCGATGAAAGATCGTGCCGTTATAAAAACCACTCTTCACATAGTGTAAAAAGTTGGCAGTTGTCTTGGGAGCTTTAACATCATCCAACTCCACTACGAAATTACCCATCGTAGTTTTAAATTCGACCTTTGGCCCAGCAAATGCTGCTTGACTAGCAAAACAAGAAACAGCAACAACAATAGCGGCAAATAGCTTACGCATAAAAACTCCTATAAGAATAAATAAAGTTAGTTAATTTGTTAGTGCTCTTGTGCAGCGAACGGATGCCAATGCAGTCGTTTTGCTAGCTCCATTAACGACACTTCCACCAAAAGGGTCAAAATAATTCACCCATACCACACTAGCAGGATTAAAAGAGACTTCAGTTGAGCTCCAAAAGTAGTTAGTCAAAGGTACGATACCTGTATTGACAAGTTTTGATTGGATATCCTGCGTTGCTGGATTGCATGATGATGATACTAAGCTGGTTGTATTATTCATTTCGCAAATCGATGGCAGATACCAATCGCCATAACCACTAATTGTAGATTTACATAGTCCGGCTGCATATTGACCATATGGAACACTGAGTGCCGTGTAGTAAGAAACTATCTGAGTTGTATCACAACGCCCATGATTAGCCCCATTACAAGGTGATGTATCTGTTTCAGTGATGCCTGGGATGTTATTGTCTGTAGTACTCCAATAAGAAGATGTAGGCTGACTTGATAAAGCCAAAACTTTTCCACCAATATTATTTGTGGCAGAAGGGGAATCATCAATAGAAAAGATATACCCAGATTGATAAATACTTCCATATGTCAGGACATAAATATTTGCATCCAGACTATTGGTATTAGAGCCGCTGATTGCTAAGGTGCTAGGTACTGCTGCAGTGCCTGCTGATGCAGATGCACTCGCTGCAGATCCTGGTGTGATGGTTATGGTGCATGATGATCCTGCCGTCAAGGTCCCACCGCAAGTTGATGCGCTAGTAGTGCCATAGGGAAGTACTGGATTCGCTGAGAAATTTACTGTTGATGCAGAAACTTGCCCTGTATTTGTGACGATAACTATTCTTGGAGTACCACTTGTAGCCAAAGCTAAAGTAGTTGTACTCAAAGATAAGGATGTAGTACTCGGGGGATTATTGGTGCAGATAATTAAAATCGTGGTTATATTCTCGTTTACATTGGTGCCGGAGTAATTGGAAAGAGTGCACGTTTGGGTATTTGGTTGCGCGGTTATGGTGACGTTATATTGGCCACCTTGGCTAACTGGTTTATCAAAAGTAAATTGTCCTGAAGAAGTGATAATTGACTGATCAGTAGCATTATTTTTAATAGTCAAGGATCCGTTAAGGCCTGAAACGGAGCCGCCGATTGTGTAGGTGGTTGTGCTTGGGGTGGGTGTTGGGATACTTTGCGAGCTTGTGTCTGAACTACCGCCGCCACAACCCGTTATAAGTGCTGAAAAACTGGCAACCAATAATATCCAAATTAGTTTTTTCACTTGCACTTTCTCCAGTTGGCACTTTCTTTTAATGATTCAAAGAATACCTTACTTGTAGTATTTCAATCTTTAGCTAAATAAGCCCATTAGGCACATTGCTGGCATAGGCATATGAGGCCTCTGTGAACATGTTGGGTCTAGCAAGGTAGTCCAGTGTCCAGTCAATAGTGTCAACACCCCAAAAGCAATGTTGATTCACTATCAGGGCCGGCACTCCAAAGGCGCCATCGGCTTTTGCTTGATTGGTATTAGCGATCAGCTTTGCCTTCACTTCTGGATTTTCAGGTTTAGGTGTATCTGCGGGAAGCCCTAAATGACTACAAAATTCTGGCCAAGATAGGTTGGGGTCTTTACCTTCCGCCCAAACATAATCAAAAGCACGCTCAACCATCACCCAATCGGCATTCTGTTCAACGAGAAGACGTTGTGCAGCAACTGTCATAAAGGGGTGATGTTCTGGAAAGCGAAACGGAATACCTAACTTCTCCGCCTGCCATACACAAAACTGATAGGTGTGTGGGCGTTTGGCAGCAACTTCTCCTGGACCCTTATTTTCAGAAGCTCTGAGCAGGCCACCCAGCAGAATAGGAATAGGTTTAATCTCTAGCTTGCTTTCAAGACGCTGTCTTTGCTTGGTGTACAGATAAGCAAACGGGGAAACAATATCGTAATAAAAAGTAGCTGCAATCTTTGTACTCATATCGCCTTATTTTTTCTTGTGCTCTTCATCGAGCTTCTTTAAGAATGCTAGTTTTTCTTTGATCTGCGACTCTAGGCCACGCTCAACTGGTTCGTACCAATGCGGCTCCTTCATGCCTTCTGGCAGATAGGTTTCACCAGCGGCATAGCCATGCGGCTCATCATGGGCATAGCGATATTCCTTGCCGTGACCAAGCTCTTTCATTAACTTAGTGGGTGCATTGCGCAGATGATTCGGAACGGGTTTGGATTGATCTTTTGCTACATAAGCGCGAGCAGCATTAAAAGCGTTGTAGCTTGCATTGCTTTTTGAGGCAACGGCAAGATAGACTACTGCTTGCCCAAGAGCTAACTCACCCTCAGGGGATCCTAGTCTTTCATAGGTCTGCGCTGCATCGTTAGCCAATTGCATCGCTCTTGGATCTGCCAGGCCAATATCTTCCCATGCCATCCGAATAATGCGTCTGGCTAGGTAACGGGGATCGGCCCCACCATCGAGCATGCGACAAAACCAATACAAGGCTGCATCTGGATTAGATCCGCGCACCGATTTATGCAAGGCAGAGATTTGGTCATAGAAATGATCGCCGCCTTTATCAAAGCGACGCGCTTGAGCACTTAGAGCATTCTCAATAAATTGCTGATCAACTACTTTCACTTCAGCATTGGGTGTCAGCACTGCATTGCGCACTTGTTCAACTAGATTCAGAAGACGTCGTGCATCACCATCAGCATTAGAAATGAGTGCATCGATGGCGCTAGATTTAAATTGAACATCGGGCATTGCATGTTGGTGTGCACGCTCAAAGAGAAACTTCAACTCCTCTGGAGTCAATGACTTCAATACATATACCTGAGCACGTGATAGCAGTGCTGAGTTCACTTCAAACGAAGGGTTCTCGGTAGTGGCGCCAATAAAGGTAAATAAGCCTGATTCCACATGGGGCAGCAGGGCGTCTTGCTGGCTTTTGTTAAAGCGGTGGATTTCATCTACGAATAAGATTGTTTGTTTGCCATACTGATCCATGTTCCGCTGGGCTTGCTCAATCGCTTCACGGATTTCTTTAACGCCAGCCAAGACTGCAGAGATTGCGATGAATTCTCGATCAAATGCTTTTGCAGACAGACGTGCCAGAGTAGTTTTACCAACACCGGGAGGCCCCCATAAAATCATGGAGTGTGGCTTGCCAGAGGCAAAAGCGAGGTTGAGTGGTTTACCGCTAGCCAATAAATGGGCTTGCCCAATGACTTCTTCAATCGTTTTTGGACGCAGTGCTTCCGCTAAAGGTGGAGGAGGTGCGCTATCAAAAAGACTGCTCATTGCATCATGCTTGAATAAAAAGAATGACTAAAGATGCCCATGTTAGGCATCCAGCAGCAATATAGGTCAAACGATTGCGCATGGTCATAAAAGCAGAGCGGGCGGCTTCGTCGGCAAAATAATATTGATAGGTGTTCTGATCAATATTGCGCTGAATGATTAGAGTGGAAGCCAAAATAAGTAAGCCCACTGGAATATAAATGTGAAGCGCTAACCAAGCCACTAAAGCGGGGATGACACCCCAGATCCATGCATTACGGTCTTCCCAGCGATCACCAGCAGGTGCCTTACCTAGAAGATGTAAATTGGCACCCCAATGCAAAGCCCCCATAAAGGAAGTAATCACGGCACCATAACCCGCCAAAGATTCAGCGCTTAAATAATTTACGGGTGTTGGCGCTAATTGCACCATGAGGGCTAGCCCAATAAATGGAATAAGACCAGCATAGCCAAGTTTGCGAACTAAAGGTGGGATGGGGTTCACGATGACGATATCTAGGTTAAGGGGTTGTGAATGAAATTATTTATCGTAGGTGTATACGCCGCGACCTGTTTTGCGACCGAGATATCCAGCGGCAACCATTTCACGAAGCAACGGGCAAGGGCGGTATTTGGAATCGCTGAAGTTTTCAAAATAGACTTCCATCACTGCCAAGCAAGTATCAAGACCAATGAGATCTGCTAAGGCTAGTGGGCCAATCGGTTGATTGCAGCCTAACTTCATGCCAGCATCAATATCTTCTGGACTAGCAAGACCTTCTGATAAAACAAAGAAAGCCTCATTAATCATGGGTAGCAAAATGCGATTCACCACAAAGCCAGGTGAGTTTTTAACAGTAATTGGCTCTTTGCCAACACGCTTAGCCATCTCAATAATGGCAGCGTGGGTAGCGTCACTAGTTTGCAAGCCACGAATGACTTCCACTAAGGCCATTAGGGGTGGTGGGTTGAAGAAGTGCATGCCAATAAAGCGGGCAGGGTTTGAGTCAAGTGCCGCTAGCTTGGTAATCGATAGGGAGGAGGTGTTTGTGGCAATGATAGTGTCTTTGCTCACGATCTCGTCTACTTGCTTGAGAATCTTTTCTTTAATTGCTTGGTTCTCGGTTGCTGCTTCAATCACCAATCCCAAGCCTTTAAAGTCAGCATAAGAAGTGCTTCCTTTAATACGTTTGAGTGCAGCTTCCTTTGCTTCAACAGTTAGCGTTTCTTTTTTGACAAGACGATCCAAACTCTTGCTGATTTGCTCAAGACCGCGTTGTACTGCTGCCTCATTAATATCAACCATCACGACATCAAGGCCTGCAACCGCACACACTTGTGCAATTCCATTGCCCATAGTGCCCGCACCAATGACGCCTACTGATTGAATACTCATCTTATTTCCTCTTTTGATATTGGGTGGAACCAAATAACTGCTCTCTAGCCTTGTCATCGTGCAAGGGTTTGCGTAATGCGGTTAATACCTCGCAACCACGTATTACTGCTTGCCGTGAACCAATCTTTTCAAACCACTTTTTGAAATGCGGGTAATCATTGATTTCAATGCCTTGATTTTTCCAATTACGAGTCCATGGATAAATCGCAATATCAGCAATGGAATAGCTTTTGCCTGCAATATAGGGATTATCTTTCAGTTGACCATCCAATACACCATAGATGCGCTTGGCTTCATTGGTGTAACGATTAATGGCGTATTCAATTTTCTCAGGTGCGTAGAGTCTGAAGTGGTGGTTTTGCCCAAGCATGGGGCCAAGGCCACCCATTTGGAACATCAGCCATTGCAGCACCTCGTACTTACCGCGGGTGCTCTGGGGTAAGAACTTGCCAGTCTTACCTGCTAAATAGAGAAGGATGGCGCCAGACTCAAAGACATTGATCGATTTTCCGTCTGGACCATCTGGGTCAACGATTGCTGGAATCTTATTGTTGGGGCTAATCCTGAGGAACTCAGGCGTAAATTGATCGCCGGCGCCAATATCAATCGGATGAGCAATCCAGTCGCGACCTAGGCGGTAGCCGCATTCTTCCAACATGATGTGGACCTTATGGCCATTTGGGGTTGGCCAACTGTAAACATCAATCACCTGTTTTGATTTTGGGGTTGCCATTTTTTTTTCCTCTATAAATTTTGTAAGCGCTGTAAGGCATTGGCGAGTGTTTGCTCTTGCTTTGCAAAACAAAAACGAATGACGCCAGACTCGGTAGGTTGTTCATAAAAAGCAGAAACTGGAATGGCAGCTACCCCAACTTCACTGGTAAGCCATTTACAAAAATCCGCCTCGTTCAATTTAGTCTGAGGTATTCCCAGCGCGGAGTAATCAGCGCATTGAAAATAACTACCGGGACTAGGAAGCAATTTAAATTTGGTTTTACTTAAACCAGCCCTAAAAAAGTCTCGCTTAGCTTGATAAAAGGCGGGAAGATTTAAATAATGTTTTTCATCTGCAAGATAAGTAGCTAAGCCATATTGCATGGGAGTATTAACCGCAAATACATTAAACTGATGCACCTTGCGGAACTCTTTTGTTAGCGCAGATGGCGCAGCTACATAACCCACTTTCCAACCAGTGACGTGATAGGTCTTGCCAAAGCTAGAAACTAGAAAGCTCCTAGCTGCTAACTCTGGATGAGAGGAGATGCTATGGTGCTTGGTGCCGTCATAGACCATATGCTCATAGACTTCGTCACTCAGAATCAAAGCGGAAGTATCGCGAACTAAGGCTGCTAGGTGATCAAGATCTGATGTATCCCACACCATGCCAGTCGGATTATGCGGAGTGTTAATCAAAATGAGTCGCGTTTTAGGGTTGATAGCATTTGCTAATACATCCCACGGAATTTGATACGAAGCCACTTGTCCTGATTCATCACGCACAACCTGCAATGAAATGGCAATCGTTTTACCCCCAGCTAAATCTATTGCAGGTCGGTAGCAGTCAAAGGCAGGTTCGATGATGATGACTTCATCGCCAGGACCAACGCAAGAGAGTATGGCTGTAAATATGGCCTGTGTGCCACCTGCAGTAATCGTGATTTCAGTATCAGCGTCGTAGTGGTGACCATATAAACGGCTGATCTTCTGACTAATGCCATGACGAAGCTCTGCAACTCCAGCCATAGGTGGGTATTGATTGTGATCTGCCATCATGGCGGCATTCACATCAGCAATCAGTTTTCTGTCGCATGGAAAATCCGGAAAGCCTTGCCCAAGATTAATAGCCTGATGCTCTGCGGCCAGGGAGGACATCACCGTAAAGATGGTGGTTCCAACTTTTGGTAGGCGACTTGGAAAAGAGGGTGTCTCTAGCGGGTTCATGAGGGCAGGGGTAATGATCGGTCTTTTACAGCGGATATATCCGGTAGTCGCTAGAATGGTAAAAATACATAAACAAATTGTGCCATGCTGATCGTTCTTTCACCTGCTAAATCCTTGGATTACAAGACCCCCGCCAAGGTCAAGGCACCGACTTTGCCCGAGTTTGTCTCGGAATCAGCCAAGCTCATTGCTGATCTCAAGAAGCTAGCACCGCAAGACATTGCTAAATTGATGGGTTTATCCGATCAGTTGGCCATTCTGAATGTCGGTCGCTACCGGGATTGGTCCAAGAAATTCACAGAAGAAAACAGTAAGCCGGCGATCTATGCCTTTGATGGGGATGTCTATGATGGTTTTGACGTTAAAACCCTGAATGCCAAAGCAGTAGAGTTTGCCCAAGATCACATCCGAATTTTGTCCGGCCTTTATGGTGCGCTGAAGCCTCTGGATTTGATGCAGCCTTATCGCCTAGAAATGGGCACCTCATTCAAAAACGCCAGAGGTAAGGATCTTTATGCATTCTGGGGGAGTCGCGTAACTGATTCCATCAAGAAGGTTCTAGAAAAGCAAAAGAAGCCAGCCCTACTTAATCTGGCTTCAGAAGAGTATTTCAAGGTGCTCCAACCTAAAGAATTGGATTGCCAGGTCATTTCCCCGGTGTTTCAGGATGCTAAGGATGGCAAGTACAAGATTATTTCTTTTTATGCCAAGCGAGCCCGAGGCTTGATGGCTCGCTATGTGGTTGAGAATCGTATTACTGATCCCGCTGATTTAAAGGGCTTTAATTTAGATGGTTACAAGTACTATGCCGCTGAATCAAAAGTAGATAAGCCTGTATTTAGAAGGGCAGAAAGAAAATAATGGCCGTGCATCGCACTAAAGCATCGCAACGAAATTCTCCAGAAGTGGAGAAGATGGTAGCTGACGCTATTTCTTTGGCCGCATCTGGCAGTCAGATCGAGGATCGCTTCTGGGAAGAGCGTCTGAACATGCGCTTAATGCGCTTGCTCAAAAGTCAAAATCAAAACGTGATTGATGCCACCTTAGATCAAACCTTTCGTATCAATACGGTAGCCTTTGAAGTGCTTGCCGATATTGCCGAAACGTTGGCTGAGTCATTGAGGGTTGAGCATGAAGGGCAGGAGTGGGATGTGTTGTTACTAGCAATGCCGATCGTTGCGCATACTCGTTATCAGATTCCATCTGGGCCATTGCCTGTCAATATTATTGAGTCAACTGCTCAGGCCCTACAAAGCGCTATCGCTTCAACTGACACGCGCATAGCCATTGTTCCTTGGCTTTACAGCATTGATCAAATGCCGCATTCCCATTGTCAAACCCGCATACTGACCGAAGCTTTAGCAACAGCTGCAATCTCCGGAAAAGACGTCAAGCTTGAGCTGCGCGACATGTCAGAAACAATTGCCGTTTTAGCAGACCCCCGTTTTATTATTGCCGCCTTAAGTGCGCCTACTGGTTCGCCAATATTTCGTTGGCAGGCAGAGCCACCAGCTCGTCAGGAGCGTGGTGTGAGCTTGATTGGTTGGCAAACTGCTATGCAAGAGCCAATTGCATCTTTATTGCCCGGTTGCGAGTTTGAGCTTCTCTTGCCAGAGGCGTATTTCACGAACTGCCGTTTAGCGGATAAGCATGTGAGGCCTTTGAGTATTCGCGCAGCAGTCAATTTCCTGGAAAGCACCTTGGGCATTCTGCCAGCTGGCTTATCTTGTGTGGTCGGCGCCTTTGGTGAAGAGCAGGCAGATGAGTACCGAATTTCGTTCAGCGCAAAAGGGTCGTCAGAGGTGATGTATGGAGTGATCTGGCCACTATATGACCGAGAAAGTGTGGCAAGTGACGCTTTGAATGACCTCTCAGAAGATGAGAGTCCGATTAAGAAGATTTGTGACGCCTTGCATGATGCGGGGGTAGAGGATGTATTCCGTCATGCGATGCTATTTGACCCCGAGCTCTGCGATGACTGTGGTGCCCCTTTATTTCCAGATCGCTCAGGTGAAGCAGTCCACGCTGAGATGCCCGATGACGCGCCATCACAGCAGCCTTTATTTCACTAGATAAACAAAGAGGTATGCAATAAAAAAGCCGAGAAGTCTCGGCTTTTTTATTTGATGCAGTGTGAGAAATTAATTCTGCACAAAAGGTTCTGCGCCAGCAAACAAGTGTGGCAACTTACCAGATCTCATATCTGCTGTTTGGCAGAAATCGGCAAGGCGTACACCTGCTTTAATGTTGAATAACATTGCTTTGTTACCTAATACCACTAGATCGTAACCAGAGTTGGTATTTTTGTAACGAAGGCTGCCCGGCAATGAAGTTTGGCGATCCAAATCATAAGTCTTGGACTCCCAAGTTAAGCGGATCTTTTCAGTTGAGCCAGCAGTTTTGAACTGCTTGCTTTCTTGACAGGTCCAAGTAAATGCTTCTTCATCAGCAAATGCATTTGCAGCACCTAAAGTGCTAGCAAGTACAAGGCTAATGGCGAGAAGGTTTTTCTTCATCTAGTTTTCCTTATGAGAGCAAGTGCTTAACGCCAGCCTGCTCTTCGAGTAATTCATTCAGGGTGTGGGTCATGCGCTCACGGGAGAATGCATCGATCTCTAAACCTTCGATCATTTTATATTCGCCGTTTTCGCAAACTACTGGGAAGCCATAAATCACTTCAGCAGGAATGTCGTATTCGCCTTTAGAAGGAATGCCCATCGTTACCCACTTACCGTTAGTGCCGAGAACCCAATCATGAATATGATCAATCGCCGCATTGGCTGCAGAAGCTGCAGAAGACAGGCCACGCGCTTCAATGATGGCTGCACCACGCTTACCAACAGTTGGAATAAATACATCTTTGTTCCAAGCTGCATCGTTGATAGAGTCTTTGACTGACTTGCCATCGATCGTTGCAAAGCGATAGTCTGGATACATTGTTGGGCTGTGGTTGCCCCATACAACCAATTTCTCAATATCAGCTACCGGCTTGTTTAACTTGCTAGCCAATTGTGAGAGGGCGCGGTTGTGATCCAGGCGCAACATGGCTGTGAAATTCTTCGCAGGAATATCTGGAGCAGATTTCATGGCGATGTACGCATTGGTATTTGCTGGATTACCAACAACCAATACTTTTACAGTCTTCTTAGCAACGGCATTCAATGCTTTGCCTTGAGCTGTGAAAATTTGTGCGTTAGCGGAGAGCAAGTCTTTACGCTCCATGCCGGGACCACGTGGACGTGCGCCAACTAAAAGGGCAACGTCGATATCTTTAAAAGCGGTCATTGGGTCAGAGTGCGCTGACATACCTGCCAATAGCGGGAATGCGCAGTCTTCCAACTCCATCATGACGCCAGTTAAGGCTTTTTGAGCTTTTTCATCAGGAATCTCAAGTAATTGCAGGATGACGGGCTGATCTTTGCCCAGCAGGTCGCCATTGGCGATGCGGAATAAAAGGGAATATCCGATTTGACCGGCTGCACCGGTTACAGCGACACGCATTGGGGCTTTTGCCATTACTGAGAACTCCAAAGGAAGGTTAATTGGGTTAAATAAAGAAAACTTTTCTATTATCCATTCAAGTGTAGGGACTTTAGCTTTACACTGTCAATGATGTCTTATATAAGACTAGAATTACCTTGAATTTTATCCAATTGACACGGCCTGGAGTTAATTTGTCTGATGTGAATTTGCCTGTTGCCTCATTTAGCCCTCTGTACGAACAGATCAAGGCGATGATTTTGGCTAGTTTGCAAGCCTCGGAATGGCTTCCAGGGATGGCTATTCCCAGTGAAATGGAGCTCGCAGCCCGTTATGCCGTGAGTCAAGGGACTGTCCGTAAAGCCATTGATGAACTAGCTGCCCAAAATTTACTGGTTCGCCGCCAAGGCAAGGGCACCTTTGTCGCCACCCATCAAGAAGACGACTGGCAATATCGTTTTTTACGCTTAGCCCCGGATTCTGGTGAGAAATTTCACCTGACCAACCAGTTTTTGACCTGCGAAAAGATTAAAGCTACGGCTTACGTGGCTAATTTGCTCAAATTAAAGGCAGGTGACTCGATTATTCATATCGACCGGGTTCAGAGTTTTGCAGGAAAGCCCATTGTTTTTGAAGAGATTTTTCTACCCGGAGCTCGTTTTAAGGGCTTAGATCTTGAGGCGCTGAATGCATGGCATGGTCCTGTATATGCATTCTATGAGGGGCACTACGCCACCCATATGGTGCGCGCAGAAGAAAAAATTAAGGCAGTAGCTGCTGATGAAATGCTGGCAAAACATCTGCATCTGGAAGAAGGCGCGCCAATCCTTTCTGTAGAGCGGGTAGCTTTCACCTACGGGAATAAGCCAGTAGAAATTCGTCACGCTAGATACGACACTTCAGAGCAGCATTACGAAAACAAATTGAACTAAGTGCGTTGATGAACATATCCGTTAAAACCCCTATTAAACCCCTATAAACCCGTAAAAATCCCCACCAGACTTAAGGTTTCCAATAGAATATGTTGCGACACAACAAAACCACAATGAACCTCCACCTAAAGATAGAGATTACCCATGGTTGATTCACAGCAAAATGTAAAAAAAGATAGACCGGTTTACCGAAATATTGGTCTTGCCCAGTTGATTAAATACCGTCTCCCTTGGGCGGGTAAGGTGTCGATTCTTCACCGTATTAGCGGAGCAGCATTGTTTTTAATGTTACCTTTCTTGCTTTATCTTCTAGACCAAAGCTTAGCCTCAGAATTGAGCTATCAAAAGTTCCAAGCAATTACTGGTCATATGCTGGTGAAAATTATTTGCCTTGGATTGATTTGGTGTTTCTTGCACCATTTCTGCGCTGGTATTCGCTATCTCCTATTGGACTTAGAAATTGGTGTTGAAAAAGTGGATGCAAACCGCTCAGCTATCTTTGTGTTTTGCTTGGGCCTGGCTTTGACCGCAGTTGTTGGTCTCAAATTATTCGGCTTGTACTAAGCGCACATCATTTAAGGAAATTTCATGCCTATTTATCAAATTGGACCAAAGCGCTTAGTTGTGGGCGCGCACTACGGCCTTAAAGAATGGATCATCCAACGCGCTACTGCGATAGTGATGGTGGTATTTACGATTGTTTTGCTAGTGGACTATTGCATTACTGGCAGCGCTACTTATGAAGGTTGGTCTGCTTTGTTCAGCAACCAATTTATGAAGTTGTTGACGCTCTTGGCGTTCATCAGTCTGTTTTACCACGCCTGGATTGGTATCCGTGATATCTGGATGGATTACATCAAGCCCGTCAGCATTCGTTTGACACTGCAAGTGTTAACCGTTTTGTATCTAGTAGCCTGTGCAGCCTATGCTGTGCAAATTTTGTGGAAAGTGTAATTCGATGACTGCAATTAAAAAATCATTGCCACGCCGCCGTTTTGATGCGGTGATTATTGGGGCAGGTGGTTCCGGTATGCGCGCATCTTTACAGTTGGCTGAAGCCGGCTTGAATGTTGCTGTATTAACTAAGGTATTCCCAACACGTTCACATACAGTTGCTGCCCAAGGGGGTATCGGTGCTTCATTAGGCAATATGAGTGAAGACAATTGGCACTATCACTTCTATGACACCATCAAGGGATCTGACTGGTTAGGTGACCAAGACGTGATCGAGTTCATGTGTCGCGAAGCTCCAAAAGTTGTTTATGAGTTAGAGCACTTCGGCATGCCATTTGACCGTAACCCAGATGGCACGATTTATCAGCGTCCATTCGGTGGTCACACAGCAAACTATGGCGAGAAGCCTGTGCAACGTGCTTGTGCTGCTGCTGACCGAACTGGCCATGCCATGTTGCATACCTTGTATCAACGTAACGTGCGCGCTAAAACAAACTTCTTTGTAGAGTGGTTGGCGCTAGATTTAATTCGTGATGATGCAGGTGATGTTGTTGGCGTTACTGCACTCGAAATGGAAACAGGCCAGGTCTATATTTTGGAAGCCAAGATTGTGATGTTGGCAACTGGTGGTGCAGGACGTATTTGGGATGCATCGACTAACGCGTTTATTAATACCGGTGACGGTATGGGCTTAGCAGCTCGCGCAGGTATTCCATTGGAAGATATGGAGTTCTGGCAATTTCACCCAACTGGCGTAGCTGGTGCAGGCGTGTTGTTGACAGAAGGTTGTCGCGGTGAAGGCGGTATCTTGCGTAACAAAGATGGCGAGCGTTTCATGGAACGTTATGCGCCAACCTATAAAGATTTGGCCCCACGCGATTTCGTATCCCGCTGTATGGACCAAGAAATTAAAGAAGGGCGCGGTTGCGGTCCTAACGGTGACTATGTTGTACTCGATCTGACACACATTGGTGCCGAGACCATCATGAAGCGTTTACCTTCTGTTTATGAGATTGGTATTAACTTTGCGAACGTTGATGTCACTAAAGAACCAATTCCAGTAGTGCCTACGATTCACTATCAGATGGGCGGCATTCCAACGAACATCAATGGTCAAGTGGTTGTTCCTGCAAATGGTATCCACAATGAAATCGTCAATGGTTTGTATGCAATTGGTGAGTGTTCATGTGTATCCGTACACGGTGCGAACCGCTTAGGCACTAACTCATTGCTCGACCTCTTGGTATTCGGTCGCGCAGCCGGTAACCACATTGTTGGCCTAGATCTTAAAAATCGCGAGTTCAAGCCCTTACCTGCGAATGCTGGTGAGCAAACATTGGAGCGTATTGCGAAGCTGGATAACTCAACTTCAGGTGAGTACGCGCAAGACGTTGCAAATGATATTCGTAAGTGCATGCAGAAATATGCTGGTGTGTTCCGTAATCAAGAGTTGATGGACGAAGGTGTTCGTCAAATGGCTAAATTGACAGAGCGCGCCAATAACTTGTGGCTTAAAGACAAATCCGAGATTTTCAATACAGCACGTATTGAGGCTTTGGAAGTGGCTAACTTGGTCGAAACTGCAAATGCAACCATGATTTCTGCTGCAGCTCGTAAAGAGAGTCGTGGTGCACATTCGCATGATGACCATCAAGAGCGCGATGATGAGAATTGGATGAAGCACACCCTTTGGTACAGCGAGGGAAATAAGCTTTCTTACAAGCCGGTTGTCTTGAAGCCCCTCACTGTTGAGTCCTTCCCTCCTAAAGAACGTACTTTCTAAGCAAAAGAGATAGAAGATGAGTGATATCCGTATATTCGAAATTTACCGCTACGATCCAGATGTCGATGCTGCTCCACGCATGCAACGTTATGAGTTAGAACTCACTGGTGAGCGTATGTTGTTGGACGCTTTGATTTCTTTGAAGAAGCAAGATGAGACGATTTCTTATCGTCGCTCATGCCGTGAAGGCGTCTGCGGTTCAGACGCTATGAACATCAATGGTAAAAATGGTTTGGCTTGTTTGACTAATATGTTGACTTTGCCTAAGGTCATCACATTGCGCCCATTGCCTGGCTTGCCAGTCGTGCGCGATTTAATTGTCGATATGACTTTGTTCTTCAAGCAGTATTTGTCAATCAAGCCTTACTTGGTAAACGAAAATCCACCTCCTGAAAAAGAGCGTCTTCAGAGTCCTGAAGAGCGTGAAGAGTTGAACGGCTTGTATGAGTGCATCTTATGCGCATCATGCTCAACTTCATGCCCATCTTTCTGGTGGAATCCAGATAAGTTCGTTGGCCCAGCTGGTTTACTGCAGGCTTATCGCTTTATTGCGGATAGCCGTGATGAAGATACCAATCAGCGTTTGGATAATTTAGAAGACCCATACCGCCTATTCCGTTGCCACACGATCATGAATTGCGTAGATGTATGTCCTAAGCACTTGAATCCAACGAAGGCAATTGGCAAGATCAAGGAGTTGATGGTTCGTAGGGCAGTATGACCCTCGGCAATGCAGAGTTATATCGTTTAAAGAGTGATGCTCGTAGGGGCTTGCTAGAGAACGATTTAATTCTGCAGCGTTTCTTTGAGCGTTACGGCACTCAATTAAGCGTAGAAGATGGAAAAGTTTTAAGCCAGTTATTAGCTTTAGATGACAACGACTTGATGGATTTATTGATTGGTCGTAAAGACTCTATAGCCAGCCTGGAGAAAGAGATGCAAACAGACTCTTTCAAGATGGTTTTACAAAGGCTGAGAGAGAAGTAATTCAGCTTTTTGGTGCAGTAGCGTTATAGACGCATGGTTGAATAGTGTATTAATCATAATTTTGAATGACTAAGGATTAGAAATGATTGAATCGGACATCAAAGCAAAACTCTCGTTTTCGGATGGCACACCAGATATTGATCTGCCAATTTATAAAGGGACAGTGGGTCCTGATGTAATCGACATTCGTAAGCTCTATGGTCAGACTGGTAAGTTCACTTATGACTCAGGCTTCTTATCTACTGCGTCATGTAATAGCAAAATTACCTACATCGATGGCGATAAGGGTGAGTTGCTCTATCGCGGCTACCCAATCGAAGATTTAGCTAATAACTGTGACTTCTTGGAAGTATGCTACCTGTTGATCAATGGTGACTTGCCAAACCCTGCCGAGAAAAAAGCTTTTGATGAAATGGTGATTCACCACACCATGGTTCATGAGCAAATGCAATTCTTCTTGCGTGGCTTCCGTCGTGATGCACATCCAATGTCTGTATTAACTGGCCTGGTTGGTGCAATGGCTGCGTTCTATCATGACGAGATCGACTATGCCGATGAAAAGGCGCGTGAAGTGGCGCAAATTCGTTTGATCGCAAAAATGCCAACCCTAGTTGCAATGTCTTATAAGTATTCCGTAGGGCAACCGTTTATTTATCCAGATAACTCGTTGTCATACACTGCAAACTTCATGCGTATGATGTTTGCAACGCCATGTGAGCAGTACAAAGTAAATCCAGTATTGGTACGCGCCTTAGATCGTATCTTTATCTTACATGCAGACCATGAGCAAAATGCGTCTACATCAACTGTACGTTTGTGTGGTTCTTCAGGCACGAATCCATTTGCTGCTATTTCTGCTGGTATTGCTTGCCTCTGGGGCCCTGCACACGGCGGTGCTAACGAAGCCTGCTTGCAAATGTTAAATGAGATCCAGGCTAGTGGCGGTGTAGATAAGATTCATGAATTCATCGCTCAAGTAAAAGATAAGAACTCAAGCGTTCGCTTGATGGGCTTTGGTCACCGTGTTTACAAAAACTTTGATCCACGTGCAAAGTTGATGCGTGAAACTTGCTACGAAGTATTGAATGAACTTGGTCTGCAAGATGACCCATTATTCAAGTTGGCCATGACTCTTGAGAAGATTGCTTTGGAAGATGAGTACTTTGTTAGCCGTAAGCTCTATCCAAACGTTGACTTCTACTCTGGCATCGTTCAACGTGCTCTAGGGATCCCAACAGAAATGTTCACCTGTATTTTTGCTTTGGCAAGAACAGTAGGTTGGATTGCTCAGTGGGAAGAAATGATTACTGATCCTGAATACAAAATTGGTCGTCCACGTCAGTTATACGTAGGCGAAACAACGCGTAAGGTTCCAAACATCTCTGTTCGTAAATAAGGTATCTAAGGTCTCTCATGTCTCGTACGCTTTATGACAAATTGTGGGATGACCACGTTGTTTACTCTGAAGAGGATGGCACAGCCACGATTTATATTGATCGTCAATTGCTGCATGAGGTAACTAGTCCTCAGGCATTTGAAGGTTTGAATTTGGCTGGTCGTCCAGTTTGGCGTATCTCCGCTAATTTGGCAGTTTCTGATCACAACGTACCAACGACTGATCGCTCCGAAGGAATTACTGATCCGATATCCAAGTTGCAAGTAGATACTTTGGATCAAAACTGCGATGCCTTCGGGATTACCCAATACAAGATGAACGACACCCGCCAAGGGATTGTTCATGTCATCGGACCAGAGCAGGGTGCAACTTTGCCTGGCATGACCGTGGTTTGTGGTGATTCGCATACTAGTACGCATGGTGCTTTTGGTGCTTTGGCGTTTGGTATTGGCACTTCGGAAGTCGAGCACGTATTGGCAACCCAAACTTTGCTCATGAAGAAGAGCAAAAATATGCTGGTGCGTGTTGCTGGTCGCTTGCAACCAGGCTCTACTGCTAAGGACATCGTTCTCGCTGTGATTGGCAAGATTGGTACTGCAGGCGGTACGGGTTACACCATTGAGTTTGCTGGCGAAGCCATTCGCAACCTTTCAATGGAAGGTCGTATGACTATCTGCAATATGGCGATTGAAGCTGGCGCGCGCGCTGGTTTAGTTGCTGTAGATGAAACTACAATTGAATATATTCAGGGTCGTCCATATGCGCCTAAGGGCCCAGCGATGTTGCAAGCTTTGCAATATTGGAGAACCTTGCATTCAGATCCTGATGCAAAGTTTGATGCCGTAATTGAATTGCGTGCAGAAGAAATCGCTCCACAGGTTACCTGGGGAACTTCACCAGAAATGGTGCTTGCGATTAGTGAGCGTGTTCCTGACCCAGAAAAAGAACGTGATCCAAACAAGCGCTCCGCAATGGAACGTGCTTTGGAGTACATGAACCTTACGCCAAACACTCCTCTAAGCAGTATCTCTGTGGATAAAGTATTTATCGGCTCATGCACTAACAGTCGCATTGAAGATATGCGTGCTGCTGCTAAGGTGGTCGATCGTCTAGGTAAGAAAGTAGCTGCTAATGTGAAGTTGGCGTTAGTTGTTCCTGGTTCTGGCTTAGTCAAAGCGCAAGCAGAGCGTGAAGGTCTGGATCGTATATTCAAGGCTGCTGGTTTTGAATGGCGTGAGCCTGGTTGCTCAATGTGCTTGGCGATGAATGCCGATCGCTTGGAGCCAGGAGAGCGTTGTGCCTCAACATCGAATCGCAACTTCGAAGGTCGTCAAGGCAATGGTGGCCGCACACATTTGGTTAGCCCTGCGATGGCAGCTGCTGCAGCGATCGAAGGTCACTTTGTTGACGTACGTAAGATTTCATAAGGAAACTAATTAATGAAATTTTCTTCACTTTGTTTAATTTCTAGACTCGCAATTATTGGCATCGCTGGATTCATTATTTCTGCATGTAGCAGCACTATGGAAGGTGTTGGTAAAGACTTGCAGAACATGGGAACTTCCATGGGTGGATCAAGTAATACACAGCAAAACAATCAATCTCAAACCAAGGGTAAGGATGTTGTTATTACCCCTGTGAAGTAAACATTCAGAGTAAATAGAGTAAAAGTCGAATCATGGAAAAATTTACGGTATACAAAGGTTTAGTTGCTCCGCTTAATCGCGAGAACGTGGATACCGATGCCATTATTCCGAAGCAGTTTCTAAAATCAATCAAGAAGACTGGCTTTGGTCAAAACCTGTTTGATGAATGGCGCTACCTCGATCATGGTGAACCTGGTCAAGATTGCAGTACACGTCCCATTAACCCAGACTTTGTTCTCAATCAACCCCGTTACAAAGGTGCTGGCATTCTGTTGGCTCGTAAGAACTTTGGCTGCGGCAGTTCCCGTGAGCATGCACCCTGGGCCTTGGATCAATTTGGCTTTAGAGCGGTGATTGCGCCTAGTTTTGCAGATATCTTCTACAACAATTGCTTCAAAAACGGTGTTTTGCCGATTGTCTTGACTGAAATGCAGGTTGATCATCTTTTTAATGAAACCCAAGCGTTTAACGGCTATCAATTAACAATTGATCTAGCGGCACAGCAGGTTATTGCCCCCGATGGCACTGCTTATAGCTTCGAAGTGGCCCCATTTAGAAAGTATTGCCTTCTTAACGGCTTAGACGATATTGGCCTAACCCTGCAACATGCAGATAAAATCAAGGCTTATGAAGCCGAGCGCATTCTAAAAATGCCTTGGCTTGCGACACAATTGCCGTAATTTAGTTGATTTAAGGGCCTTTCATGAAAATTGCAGTTCTACCGGGCGATGGTATCGGCCCGGAAATCGTTGCTCAAGCTGTTCGAGTGCTCCAAGCGCTTGGCCCAAAGTTTGATTTAGAAGAAGCTCCCGTAGGCGGAGCAGCTTATGACGTCGCTGGACATCCTTTGCCACCAGCCACCCTAGAGCTCGCTAAAAAAGCGGATGCTATTTTGTTTGGCGCAGTAGGTGATTGGAAATACGACACGCTTGCACGTGAACTACGTCCGGAGCAGGCTATCTTGGGTTTACGTAAACACCTCGAGTTGTTTGCTAATTTCAGGCCAGCCATTTGTTACCCAGAGCTCACTGCTGCATCCAGCCTTAAGCCAGAAATCATTGGCGGCTTGGATATCTTGATTGTGCGTGAGCTCAATGGCGATATTTACTTTGGTCAGCCACGCGGTATTCGCACTTCAGAGTTGCCCTTGTTCAAGGGCGCTCGTGAAGGTTTTGACACTATGCATTACAGCGAGCCAGAAGTAGAGCGCATTGGACATGTTGCTTTTGAGGCAGCACGCAAGCGCGGTAAAAAAGTGTGCAGCGTAGACAAGGCAAACGTATTAGAGACTTCTCAGCTTTGGCGTGAAGTCATGATTCGGGTTTCTAAAGACTACCCAGATGTTGAGTTATCGCATATGTATGTGGATAACGCTGCAATGCAGTTAGTTAAAGCGCCTAAAGCATTTGATGTGGTGGTAACCGGCAATCTATTTGGCGACATCTTGTCTGATGAAGCTGCGATGTTGACTGGCTCTATCGGCATGTTGCCATCTGCATCTTTAGATAAGAACAATAAGGGCTTGTATGAGCCTAGCCATGGTTCTGCACCGGATATTGCTGGCAAGGGCATCGCCAATCCATTGGCAACCATTTTGTCTGCGGCAATGATGTTGCGTTATTCATTAGGCATGCCTGCAGAAGCGGATCGCATTGAAAAAGCTGTGCAGAAAGTATTGGCACAAGGATTGCGTACTGCCGATATTTATACCGAAGGTACGAAAAAAGTATCAACGGTTGAAATGGGCGATGCTGTAGTTGCAGCGCTTGCGTAAGATATTGACTAGAAATAAGTAGAAGCAAAAAAAAGAAACAAAACAAACACATTCACTAGATAGTTCATCATGGCAAATTCAAAAACACCTTTAGTTGGTTTGGTTGGCTGGCGCGGTATGGTTGGTAGCGTTCTCATGGAGAGAATGTTGGCTGAAAAAGATTTCGATCTGATCGAGCCTGTATTTTTTAGTACTAGCCAAGCGGGTGGAGAGGTGCCTTTGCTCAATGGTCAAAAAGTGACTAAGAGCGAAAGCACTTTGCAAGATGCGAATGACATCAAAGCATTGTCACGTTGCGACATCATCTTGACTTGCCAGGGCGGCGATTACACCAATGACATCTTCCCTAAGTTGCGTGCAGCAGGGTGGAATGGTCACTGGATTGATGCTGCTAGTGCATTGCGTATGAAGGATGACGCAGTATTGGTTTTAGATCCTGTTAATCGCTCGGTGATTGATAAGGCTTTAGCCGCTGGTGGGAAGAATTGGATTGGTGCAAATTGCACTGTGAGTTTGATGATGATGGCTATGGGTGGCTTGGTTAAGGCTGACATGGTTGAGTGGATTAGCGCTATGACTTATCAAGCAGCTTCTGGTGCTGGCGCTCAAAACATGCGCGAGCTATTGCTGCAGATGGGTGCTTTGCGTGACAGCGTAGCTACTGAGTTGGCTGATCCATCCTCTTGGATTCTCGATATTGACCGCAAGGTTACTGAGACATTGCGTTCTGCTGATTTTCCGAAAAAGAATTTCCGTAACACCGCTTTAGCGGGTAGCCTGATTCCATGGATCGATGTACCTGTTGAAAATGGTCAAACTAAAGAAGAGTGGAAGGGTGGCGCTGAGTTCAATAAGATCTTAGGTCGTCCTGCATTCCGCACACCTGGCAGTATTCCAATCGATGGTTTGTGCGTTCGTGTGGGTGCGATGCGTTGCCATTCACAAGGTTTGACTGTGAAGCTCAAAAAAGATATTCCACTGAAAGAAATCGAAGCGATTTTGGCTGCAGATAATCAGTGGGTCAAAGTAGTTCCGAATGATCGTGAAACTACCGAGCGTGATTTATCTCCTGCTGCTGTCAGCGGTACATTGACTGTACCTATTGGCCGTTTGCATAAGATGGCAATGGGCCCAGAGTATTTGGGCGCTTTTACTGTTGGCGACCAACTCTTATGGGGTGCTGCTGAGCCATTGCGCCGCATGCTTTGCATTCTGCTTGAGAAGTAATCCACCGTTTATGTTTACGACAAACCACCTCGGCTTAAAGCTCCTATGTGTTGTTTTGCTTGGCTGGACATCCGTTGCTAACGCTATTACCTTAGGCGTTCCGCAACTTCAGTCCCGCCCTGGTGAGCCATTACGAGTAGAGATCCCTATTCGAGTTAGAGCGGATGAGCAAGGTGCTTTATCTAGCCTGAATGTGGTAATGCCTAACAAGGCATCTTATGAGCGCTTAGGCATTTCCCAAAAGATTCTAGAATTGAATCCACAGGCGATGGTTTACCGTAATCGCCAAGAACAACTCATGGTGTTGGTCGAGACTGTGAATTCAGTTCCGATGGCCGATGATCCATTTTTGGATGTATTGGTCAATCTGAATTGGTCCAGCGGTAGCCTTACTAAGACATTTACATTGTTACTCGGTGACGTGCAGAAGGTAACAGTAAAGCCTGGGCAGGCCTTATCTGAAATTGCTGTTATATTTGCGCCCCAATTGGATGGTGCAACCTTAGATCAAACCATGATGGCTTTGTATAAAGCTAACCCCGATGCGTTTGCCAGTGGAAGTATCAATCGCTTAGCTGCTGGCGTTGAGTTATCTAAGCCAAGCCAAGCGCTGCTACGCTCCATTAGTCCGGCAGAGGCAAATCAGTTTGTTACAGATGCTAATCAGCAATGGCGTCAAGAGCGCGAGGACAAGGACGGGGTCTCAAGCGTATCAAAATCTACGAACTCTAAAACGACTGAAGCATCTCCTAAGGATCGTCTGAAGATTGGTTCAAGCGCTGAGGGCAATGAGCAAGAACGTCGCTACACGGAAGAGTTAGTAGCCCAAGAGAAGATGCTGGAGCAGACTAAAGCTCGTGTTGCTGAGTTAGAAAAGAATATTACCGACTTGCAAAAACTCTTGGACAAATCTAAGGGGAAAAAAGCAGTCGACAATAACTTTGGCCTAGGTGGCTTGGGACCAGCGATACTGGCTGTAACCTTAATAGGTTTCACTGGTTTATTGCTCTGGGGCTTAGCTCGTAATGCGCGTCGCTCAGAGACGCCAAGCTTTCATGCGGATGTACATCATGCTGTTAAAGATGAGAAACCTGCAACCAGCGCTCATTTTGAAATGCCAGCTCGCGCAAAGGCATTGTTTGATGGTATTGATCTTGATCTTTCAAAACCCGCAGAAGAGGTCCCCGTAATAACTGCTACCCCAGCGTCAAATCCACTTGCAGATACCTTGCGTGTCAAATTGAATTTAGCGCGTGCTTACATCACGATTGAAGATTTCTCTGCAGCTAAAAATTCTTTGGATGAAGTGCTTCGTATTAGTAATTCTGTTGATCCGGAAATCACCATTGAAGCGCAAGGCTTGTTGGCAGAGATCTCGCACCGCAATACCTAAACCATGCGCATAGCCCTTGGCCTTCAGTATGACGGCAGCCCCTATTCCGGCTGGCAAACCCAAGTTAATCACAACACAGTACAAGATGAATTAGAAAAGGCGATTACAGCCTTTGTTGGTGAGCAGGCTTGTGCAGAACATCCCATTCATACAATTACTGCAGGAAGAACCGACACCGGTGTTCATGCCTTAGGGCAGGTTGTGCACTTTGATACTAATGTTGAGCGTGAAGACTTTTCATGGGTAAGGGGTGTGAACTCATTCTTGCCGCCATCGATTGTTATTAACTGGGCAAAGCCAGTTTCTGATCAGTTCAGTGCGCGCTTCTCTGCTTATGAGCGCGAATATATTTATGCCTTGCAAGCGGGGCCCTGTCGTTCGCCGATGTCGCACTCACGCGCAGGTTACTTACTGGTACCCCAAAATCAATGGCTTGATGTCGAGGCTATGAAAAAATCAGCTGAGTGCTTGATTGGCGAACACGACTTCAGTTCTTTTCGCTCATCCGAGTGCCAGAGCAAAACACCGGTTAAAACGATTTACTCCATTGAGATTATTTCTGAGCAACCATGGCTGTATTTCCGAATTCGGGGAAATGCTTTTTTGCATCACATGATCCGCAATGTAGTCGGCTGTTTTTTGCAAATTGGTCAGGGTAGACAAAAGCCGGAGTGGATGGCCGAAGTCTTGGCTGCTAAGAATAGACAAATCGCCGCTCCTACTTTTATGGCCGATGGCCTGTATTTGGCCAAAATCACTTATCCGGACGAATTTGCCATCCCCCAGCCTTGGTTGGAAAACTCCTGGCTGCCAGATCAGGTCATTGGGAAACAAAAGAGAGCGCAAGGGAAATAAAGGCCCTTGGCCTTATCATTCATTTATGGGCTTACTGACATATTCTCCGGACCGAACTAGGGTCAAAATCTGTGGCTTAAAAACGGCTGCTGACATCGATTCCGCTGTTTCTGCGGGGGTGGACGCTGTTGGCTTCGTCTTTTATCCCCCTAGCGTGAGGGCTGTGAGCCCCAATATCGCAGCCCAACTTATCTCTAGGCTCCCAGCAGGGGTAGATGCCGTTGGATTGGTTGTAAATGCTACAGATGAGCAATTTGCCGCAATTCGGGCTGCCGCCTCGATCACCTTATGGCAGTTTCATGGGGATGAGACCCCAGAGCGCTGTGCCCAGCTTGCTGCAGGCGAGCCTTGGATGAAGGCTGCTCGTGTAGGAACTGGCTTCGCTTTTGACGATTTTTCCCTACAATATGGGGATGCAAACGCTTTTCTGCTGGATGCCCTGGTTGAGGGATACGGTGGCGGGGGCGTTCCTTTTGATTGGCAGGGGATTCCACAGACATGGGTAAGCGAAAACGCGCCTCGGGTCGTTTTGAGTGGTGGATTGAACACGCACAACGTGGGCGAGGCCATTGCACGCCTGCATCCTTGCGCGGTTGACGTCAGTAGTGGCGTAGAAAGCAGCAGGGGTGTTAAAGATCCTGCGCTCATGGCCCAATTTGTTCAAGCAGTGCGCGCAGCGGATGCCAAAGCATCATCCCAATAATTTGCTGTAGATAAATCAAAAGAGGTAGCTATGTACGACAAGCCAGATGCACGAGGACACTTCGGTCCTTACGGTGGCGTGTTTGTTTCTGAGACATTGATGTTTGCCTTAGATGAGCTTAAAGAAGCTTATGCAAAGTATCAATACGATCCAGAATTCATTGAAGAGTTTCATTACGAGCTTAAACATTTTGTTGGTAGACCTTCACCGGTTTATCACGCTAAGCGTTGGAGCGAAATGCTGGGTGGTGCACAAATCTACCTGAAGCGTGAAGATTTAAATCACACTGGCGCACACAAGATTAATAACGTGATTGGTCAAGCGATGTTGGCCAAGCGCATGGGTAAGCCTCGCATTATTGCTGAGACAGGGGCAGGGCAGCACGGTGTTGCTACAGCAACGATCTGCGCTCGCTTTGGCTTAGACTGCACGGTCTATCAAGGCTCTGTGGACGTAGCCCGTCAGGCGCAAAACGTATTCCGCATGAAGTTACTTGGCGCAAAGGTAGTTCCAGTGGAATCTGGTACCAAGACCCTGAAAGATGCGCTCAATGAAGCGATGCGCGATTGGGTGACGAATGTGGATAACACCTTCTACATCATCGGCACCGTCGCAGGACCACATCCTTATCCAATGATGGTGAGAGATTTTCAGAGTGTGATTGGTGAAGAGTGCAAAGTACAGATGCCAGAGATGACCGGTCGTCAACCTGACTATGTTTTAGCTTGTGTTGGCGGCGGCTCTAATGCGATGGGTATTTTTTATCCTTATATTGATTTCCCGGAAGTGAAACTCGTTGGTGTTGAAGCTGCAGGACATGGTCTGGGAAGTGGTTTGCATTCAGCAGCTTTGTGCGTTGGTACGCCTGGCGTGTTACACGGCAACCGTACTTATTTATTGCAAGATAAGAATGGCCAGATCTCTGAAACACATTCTGTTTCTGCTGGCATGGATTACCCAGGCGTTGGCCCTGAGCATGCATGGCTAAAAGATTCTGGTCGCGCAGACTATGTGGCGATTACAGATGAAGAGGCGCTCCAAGCATTCCATGATTGCTGTCAGATTGAAGGCATTATTCCCGCGCTCGAGTCATCTCATGCTATTGCCTATGCCTGCAAGCTTGCTAAGACCTTGCCTAAAGACAAGACGATCTTGGTCAACCTCTCTGGCCGTGGTGATAAGGATATGCATACCGTTGCGCAGGCAACAGGTTCAGAAGGTTAAGAAAGAGTTATGTCAAAAATTACTGCGCTCTTCAAGGAGCTAAAAGCAACAGGCAAAAAAGGATTGATTCCTTTTATTACTGCTGGTGATCCAGATCCTAAACAAACCGTTGAACTCATGCATGCATTGGTTCGTGGCGGCTCAAGTGTGATTGAATTAGGTGTGCCGTTTTCAGATCCAATGGCTGATGGTCCTGTCATTCAGAGATCATCGGAACGCGCACTGACTCAAGGCGTCACTTTGCATAGCTGCTTAGAGATGGTGAAAGAGTTTCGCAAGCAGGATGCTAATACACCAGTTGTTTTGATGGGTTATGCAAACCCAGTAGAGCAAATGGGGGCAGAGCGTTTTGCAACCGAAGCGAAGGCTGCTGGTGTCGATGGTGTTCTCGTAGTAGATTACCCGCCAGAAGAGTGTGTGGACTTTGCCGCTCGTATGCGTGTTGCCGGTATTGACCCGATCTTCTTATTAGCGCCTACTTCATCACATGAGCGCATTAAAGAGGCGGCCAAAATAGCTTCTGGTTATATCTATTATGTTTCTATGAGAGGGGTTACTGGCGCATCTAACCTCAATACGCAGGATGTGGCCAGCATCATCCCGAAAATTCGTGAAGAGACGGATATTCCAATTGCTGTAGGCTTTGGAATTAGTGATGCAGCTAGCGCGAAGGCGGTGTCGGTAAGTGCTGATGCAGTGGTGATCGGCAGCCGAATCATTCGTCTTTTAGAGGATGCGCCCCCTGGGCAGGCGGTACAATCACTGGAAATCTTCATTCGTGAGATACGCGACGCATTGGATAGCTAAAAACTAATGAGCTGGATAGATAAATTACTCCCACCCCAAATACAACATACTGATCCTGCAAATCGCAAGTCGGTACCTGAGGGATTGTGGGTTAAGTGCCCCAGTTGTGAAACTGTTCTGTACAGCACCGACATTGAAGCTAATTTATCGGTATGCCCAAAATGTAGTCATCACATGCGTATCGGAGCGCGTCTACGCTTAGATAGCTTGTTGGATGAAAAAGGCCGCTACGAAATCGGTGCTGATATCTATCCAATTGACCCGCTTAAATTTAAAGACTCAAAAAAATACCCAGATCGTATTAAAGAAGCGAATGATGCTTCTGGCGAATCTGAAGCCTTGATTGTGATGGGTGGCAAGATTGAAACCATTCCTGTAGTAGCTGCTTGTTTCGAATTCCAATACATGGGTGGTTCAATGGGCTCTGTAGTAGGCGAGCGTTTTGCCCGCGGAGTGCAAGAGGCAATTAATAAGAAGTGCGCCTTCATTTGTGTAACCGCTACTGGTGGTGCGCGGATGCAAGAAAGCTTGTTATCCCTTTTCCAAATGGCGAAGACTAACTCGATGTTGACCTTGTTAGCTAAAAAAGGCTTACCTTATATCAGCGTGCTTACTGACCCGACGATGGGTGGTATTTCTGCAAGTTTTGCCTTCATGGGTGATGTAGTGATGGCCGAACCAAAAGCCTTGATTGGATTTGCTGGCCCACGCGTGATTGAGCAAACAGTGCGTGAGAAGTTGCCAGAAGGATTCCAGAGATCTGAGTTCCTGATGCAAAAGGGCGGTATTGACATGATTGTTGATCGTCGTCAGATGCGCGGTGAAATTGCGCGTTTACTTGCTTTGTTGCAAAAGCTTCCCGAGCCTGCTATCGCGGGTAGCGCAGTCGTTTAAGCGCTTGAGCTCAGCACACCAAGCCCCCATATTATTTCCTAGCCTAGAGGCTTGGCTTAGCCACCTCGAAACTGCTCACCCCGTTGGCATAGACATGGGGCTTGAGCGCATCAATCGCGTGAAGGCTGCATTAGATCTCCATTTTGATTGCCCAGTAATTACGGTTGCCGGCACAAATGGCAAAGGCTCGACCTGTGCATTTCTGGAGAGCATTCTGTTGGCTTCTGGCTATAGAGTCGGTTGCCATACCTCTCCACATTTACTCAAATTCAATGAGCGTGCTCGCATCAATGGTGAAGATGTCAAAGACAATCTCTTGCTTGAGCATTTTGCTGCTGTCGAAGAGGCTCGGGTGAGTCTAGTCGATGCGCCAACCTTAACGTATTTTGAGTTCACCACCTTAGCCATCATGCATCTGTTTGCTAAGTCCAATTTAGATGCGGTTGTCTTGGAAGTGGGAATGGGTGGTCGCTTAGATGCTGTCAACATCGTTGATGCTGATTGCGCAATCGTGACTAGTATCGATATCGATCATGCGGATTTTTTGGGTGGCACACGCGAAGCCATTGGCCTAGAAAAGGCCGGTATTTTCCGCCCAGGACATATCGCCGTATGCGGTGATCCTGTACCGCCACAATCGCTGATTGATCATGCTGAAAAACTGGGCTGCGATCTCTGGTTACAGGGGCGTGACTACAACTTCCAGGGCGATAAACAGCAATGGGGTTGGGCAGGGCGCAAAAAGCGCTTTAGTGGGCTTGGGTACCCAGCGTTGCGAGGTGCCAATCAGATTCTGAATGCCTCGGCAGTAATAGCTGCCTTGATGGCCTTACATCAGCGCCTACCAGTGAGCGCCCAGGACATTCGTAATGGTTTTGCTTTGGTTGAGCTACCAGGCCGATTCCAGGTTCTCCCAGGTCAGCCTACCGTGGTATTGGATGTTGCTCACAATCCCCATGCTGCTGCTACCTTGGCTCAGGGGCTCGATAAGATGGGTTACCACCCCTACACCTATGCCATTTTTGGGGTTATGGCTGACAAGGATATTGAGGGGGTGATTAAACCCCTCTTAAGCATCGTAGATTTCTGGTTTTGTACTGATTTACCAACCCCCAGAGCTGCCAGCGCCAAGGCCCTGGCCGAGAAGCTTGAATCTATGGGAGTAAAGCCAAAAAATGGGTCAGACGGGGGTATTGAATGCCTCCCAGAACCTGCTTTAGCGTATCAAAAAGCGCTATCTTTGGCGGGTGAGGGTGATAGAATTGTGATCTTCGGATCCTTCTATACCGTTGCAGGCGTAATGACTTACCGAAACAACCAGGCCCACTGATCCATGATTCGTTTACCAAGCTTTTTTAAGCGAAAAACCCAGTTTGATGACCTTGAAATAGGTTCAAGGGGTAGTCGCACCGCCAAACGAGCAGCCCCACGCAGTTTTCAGCGCGCAGCAGAAGCTGAAGAACTTGCCCTCACAGAAGATCCAGAACAACAAAGAGCGCGCCATCGCCTGATTGGTGCTGCTGTCCTCGTATTAATTGCTGTTATTGGCTTACCTCGTATTTTGGATAACAAACCAAAGGCATCATCTAACGACATCGCAGTAAACATTGTTACCAGCTTACCTATTCCTGGTACAGAACCTAAGGCTGAAGAGAAACCAAAAGTAGAGACTCCTGTTGAGCCTGCTAAAGAAGCTCCTAAGGTCGCCGCTGCACCTGCACCAGAAGTCAAGCCAGAAGCAAAAGTAGAAACTAAGGCAGACACTAAACCAGCAGTGCCTGCAGCAAACAAATCTGGCACATTAGGTTTAGCGGCGGGTGAAGAGGTTGTTGCTGCAGCAAGTCCTAAGGCTGATGCGAAACCTAAGGCAGAAGATGCCCCTAAGCCCAGCACTTCCGGCTCAGGTAAGTATGTGATTCAGATTGGCGCCTTTGCTTCAGAAGAGCGCGCTAAGGGTTGGATTGCAAAACTAAAAGATCAAAAGATTCCTAACTACGTCTTAAATAAGACGGGCAGTGATGGCGCAAAGCTGTACGTATTGCGCGCAGGGCCTTACACCGATAAAGATGCTGCAGAAGCGGCGGAAAAGAAAATTAAGGCGATGGGTCTTTCGCCAAGACTTGTCGAGTCCGGTAAACAGTAATGGAATACTTGTCCACCCTCAAGCTAACATCGGTGGATTACTTCACCCTAGTCGTACTCTTGGTTTCTGCCCTGGTAGGTATCTCACGCGGCTTGTTTAAAGAGGTGCTTGCTTTAGCCTCTTGGTTTGCAGCTTCTTGGGTTGCTTATCACTACAGTAATTACCTCTCAACTGAGTGGCTCTCAACATTTCATCTGGATGAGTTGCTGAGTCTTGGTGTGAGCTTCATCATTTTGTTTGTACTAACGCTCATCATCTGCGGTTTGTTTGGTGGAGTAGTGCAGAAGATTATTTTGTCAGTAGGTCTTAGTATTACAGACCGTTTTTTGGGTTTGATATTTGGCGTGATTCGTGGCGGCTTAGTTATAGTAGTGTTGGCTACCTTAGCTGCACTCACACCCATTCCGCAAAGTATGGCTTGGAAGAATGCTATTACCAGACCAGCAATTGATATGGCAACCGGTTTAATTAAAGGTTGGCTTCCTGCCGACTGGGCTAAACAATTAGGTGATGCAATGCCTAAAGTTACCCCTACCATTACTCCTAAATTAACAATAGGAATCTAGAGATATGTGCGGCGTCGTCGGAACTGTTTCCCACTCACCAGTAAATCAACTTCTCTATGATGCATTGCTGCTTTTGCAGCATCGCGGACAAGATGCGGCAGGTATTGCAACGATGAACGGTAACTCATTCACGATGCATAAAGCCAATGGCTTGGTACGAGATGTGTTTAGAACTCGTAATATGCGTAGCTTGGTTGGTAACGCTGGCATTGGCCAAGTGCGTTACCCAACTGCAGGTTCTGCAAGTAGCGAAGAAGAAGCGCAACCCTTTTATGTAAGCGCTCCTTACGGCATTATCTTGGCGCATAACGGCAACCTGACTAATGCACCAAGTCTGCGTGTGGAGATGGCCTATCGTGACCGTCGTCACATTAATACCAGCTCTGACACTGAAGTGTTGCTTAACGTATTGGCTGATGAACTCCAAAAAGAAACTAATAGTGCAGCCCTAGATGAGGGCGCGATGTTTAACGCCGTGACTGGTGTAACCAATCGCGTTAAAGGCTCTTATGCAGTAGTTTCTTTAATAGCCGGTTATGGCTTATTGGCCTTCCGCGATCAGTACGGTATCCGTCCGCTGTGTATTGGACGTATCGATACTCCTCAAGGTCCTGAGTGGATGATTGCATCTGAGTCTGTTGCTCTTGAGGGCTTAGGCTTTACCTTTGTTCGCGACGTTCATCCAGGTGAGGCAATTTATATCGACTTGGATGGTAATTTCTATTCACGTCAATGTGTACCGAATGCAGTGCTAACGCCTTGCATTTTTGAGTATGTCTATATGGCCCGTCCAGACTCAACCATTGACGGTGTGACTGTCTACAACGTGCGTATGCGTATGGGCGACTACTTGGCTGAGAAGATCCGCAAAGAAACCAATGTCGATGAAATTGATGTGGTGATGCCAATTCCGGATTCCAGCCGTCCAGCAGCTATGCAGGTAGCAAAGAAATTGGGCGTGGATTACCGTGAAGGCTTCTTTAAGAACCGTTACATCGGCCGTACATTTATCATGCCTGGCCAAGCTGTTCGTAAGAAGTCTGTTCGTCAAAAACTCAATGCCATGCGTATTGAATTTAAAGACAAGACGGTATTGATTGTGGATGACTCCATCGTTCGTGGCACAAC
This sequence comes from Polynucleobacter sp. JS-Fieb-80-E5, assembly GCF_018882015.1. Taxonomy (NCBI): domain Bacteria; kingdom Pseudomonadati; phylum Pseudomonadota; class Betaproteobacteria; order Burkholderiales; family Burkholderiaceae; genus Polynucleobacter; species Polynucleobacter sp. JS-Fieb-80-E5. The sequence goes on from NZ_JACVPH010000003.1 coordinate 113,095, forward strand.
CTCATTTGAGATTGTGCAGATGGCACGTGAATCTGGTGCGAAGAAGGTGATTTTTGCATCTGCAGCACCCCCAGTCCGTTTCCCGAACGTTTACGGCATTGATATGCCAACTCGCAGCGAATTAGTAGCCTATGGGCGTACCGATGAAGAAATCAACAAGATGATTGGTGCAGATCAGTTGATCTATCAAAGCATTGAAGATATGAAGCAGGCAGTGAGAGATGTCAATCCAGATATCAAGAACTTTGAAGCATCTTGCTTTGATGGCTTCTATATTACGGGTGACATTACTGAGTCCTATCTTGATGCCTTAGAGGCCGCTAGAAATACCTCTGATGCGAAAGCTGATCGTCAGAAGGATTCGAGCGACTTCGCCCGTTCACAGCTCCACCTGCATTTGGCCACCGAAGACTAAAAAGCGACAGGAATTTGCCTCACTCGAGGCAAATTCGTAATTCGGTGTCAAAATAGCAGTATGAAGAGCAAAACTATCCGTAAAAAACCCGATTTTTCTAAGCTAGCGCTCGAGACCTTAGCGGTTCGCGCCGGTACTCGTCGCACTGCTGAATACCAAGAGCATTCAGAGGCGATGTTTCTGACATCCAGCTTCTGTTTTGATAGCGCAGAGCTAGCGGCTGATGGTTTTGCACATGCTGACCAAGGCTTTATCTATTCTCGCTTTACTAATCCAACTGTAAGCATGTTCCAGGATCGCTTGGCTGCTTTAGAGGGTGGCGAGGCTTGTATTGCTACCGCTTCCGGAATGTCTGCCATTCTGACAATGGCAATGGCGCATTTACAAGCAGGTGATCACGTGGTTTGCTCGCGCTCAGTATTTGGTGCAACCATTCAGTTGTTCACCAATATCTTAGGTCGCTTTGGCATCACAACCACTTATGCTGATTTGACTGATACCAAATCATGGCAGGCTGCTGTGCAACCCAATACCAAACTCTTTTATCTAGAGACGCCTTCCAATCCTTTAACTGAGATTGCTGATATCAGGGCGATATCAAAGATTGCTAAAAAAGCAGGCGCCTTATTCGCAGTGGATAACTGCTTCTGTACGCCTGCTTTGCAAAAACCATTGGCGCTTGGTGCTGATGTGGTGATTCATTCAGCCACTAAGTACTTGGATGGACAGGGTCGAGTGGTAGGCGGGGCCATTGTCGGTAGCAAAGATTTCATCATGGGTAAAGTTTTCCCATATGTTCGTACCGCAGGTCCAACACTCTCGGCGTTTAATGCTTGGGTATTCCTCAAAGGCCTGGAGACTTTAGAGCTTCGCATGAAGCAGCAGAGTCAAAATGCGCTCGCCTTGGCTCAATGGCTTGAGAAGCAATCTGGAGTAGAGCGCGTTTACCATCCTGGCCTGAAATCGCATCCTCAACATGCGTTGGCAATGCGCCAGCAAAAAGAGGGTGGGGCGATTGTTTCTTTCACTCTGAAGGGTGGCAAGAAGGCGGCGTTCAAGCTTATCAACCAAACGAAGCTTTGCTCGATTACTGCAAATTTGGGCGATACCCGTACGACTATTACTCATCCAGCCACAACAACGCATTGCCGTGTAACACCTGAGGCTCGTAAAGCCGCCGGTATTTCTGATGGCTTGGTGCGTATTGCTGTTGGCCTTGAAAACATCAACGACTTAAAGAACGACCTCGTTGGTGGACTCAAAAAATAATCAAGTTCATCAGGATAGGTCTATGAGTTTCGCGGATGCCACCCAGTTCTGGAACGAACGCTTTGATAAAGAAGAGTTCATTTTTGGCAAAGAGCCTAACGAGTATCTTGTTGAGAAAACAAAGCAATACCTAAAGCCCAAAGATAAGGTTCTCTGTATTGCTGATGGCGAAGGTCGCAATGGCGTCTGGCTTGCTAAGCAAGGCATGCAGGTTATTGGATTTGATGCGTCTGATATCGCGCTTGCTAAAGCAAAGCAGTTTGCCAAAGATAATCAAGTGCAAGTTGAGTATTCCTTCTCTGATACTGATAGCTATGCGTGGCAAGAAAATACTTATGACGCAGTGATTGGGATCTTCATTCAATTTGCCGATCCAGCAATGCGCGCTAGAATCTTTGAGCAAGCTTACAAGGCGACAAAACCTGGTGGACTCTTTATCTTGCAGGGCTATACTCCTAAGCAACTAGATTACAAAACCGGCGGCCCATCATTAATAGAGCATCTCTACACAGAAGAGTTAATTAGAGATCTTGCCAAAGACTTTGAAATACTTGAGCTTGTAAGTTACGAGAAAGAACTTTCTGAGGGCCCGCGCCACACTGGCATGTCTGCAATATTGGGATTGGTTGCTAAGAAGTGACTGCTTTCCTATGAAGACTATTGAAATTAAAAGCGCATGGCAGGGTAATAGTGACTGTAATGCCTGCTCCATCCGTAGCTCTGCACTCTTTGCCGAATTAAATGAAGAAGATTTTTCCAAAATTCATTCGCCAATTGATGATTTACGTTTCGAAGCAAATGCAGGGATTTACACGCAGGGAGATTCTGCTGAGCATTTATTTACCTTGCGTGAGGGTTATATAAAGCTATTGCATATCAATTCCGATGGCTCAACTAGAATAGTCCGATTAGTAATGCCGGGTGATTTGTTTGGTATGGAGGCTTTGTTGGGTAAGAGTTATACCCATTCTGCTGCAGCTTTATCCAATATCCACCTGTGCCGCATACCAAAAGCCATTATTTCCAGCTTGGGTGAAGAGTCTCCACGCTTACATCGCCAAATTGTAAAAAAATGGGGTGAAGCCCTGACTCAGTCGGAGTCATGGTTTTCTGAAATCAATACCGGAAGAATTGAGGCGCGTTTAGCGAGATTTTTCTTGCGAATTGCCAAGATCTCAGGTGATATGGCAGTTGCGCCACTCTTTAAAAGAGAGGATATGGGCCTAATGATGGACGTGAAGTTTGAAACTATTAGTAGAGCCCTTGCTTCTATGGCGGAACAGGGTTTAATTTCCAATATCGGAAAGTTAAGCATTCAAATTCCGAGTATAAAAAATCTTGAAAGTTTTTCTCAAGCCGGCGTTTGAAAATAAAAGAACTTCTTTGTTGGCTTACTAGGGGGGCGATTGAGTTCGTTATTGCGTTGGGCTCAATCCCTTTAGTTTTTGTTTGATTCGAGCATGGTTGTACTGGTGGATGTATTTCTTAAATTCTGTTTTCCTTAAAATCTCTAGTTGCCATCAACAAAACGTCTGGGATCATTGATTGGTCGTAACGGCATGATGTGAATTTGATTGCCATTTAATTCAATATACATTTGGCTGCCAACTTCCATATTCAATCTTTTCACTTCAGATGCTGATGCAACCCATTCAATTTTATGTATGCTATTTTGAATTTGTAGTTGGATCACCGCAATTTGGCCTAAGACACTAATCTCTGCAGCAATCGCTGGAGTGCTGGTCAAGGTTGGTGCGTTATGGATACTCAAACCATCTTGCGGAATCACCCATGCTACTTGGGCATTGGCGGGGATTTTGCCTTTATCGGCCACGGAAAAGGTTTTATCGCAGCCATCCCAAGTGAGATTGCCCGCATTAAATATCCCATGAAATAAATTGCTAATGCCAACCAACTCGGCTACACGCGAGTTTCTAGGTCTTTGAAATAGCACTTGGGGCGCTGCCGTTTGTAAGCTGATGCCGTTATCAATCACGGTAATACGGTCGGCAAGCAGATCAGCCTCACGCAAATCATGTGTAACCAACACAATCGGAATGTTTAAATCCTTGCGTAAATCAGCAAGAGTTTTATATAGACCTTGTCGCGTTGGCGCATCAACAGCGGAAAATGGTTCGTCTAACAATAAGATCTTTGGCTGTCGTGCCAATGCGCGAGCAAGTGCTACGCGTTGCTGTTGTCCGCCCGAGAGTTGGTGTGGAAAACGATGGGCAAGTTCAGCAATGCCCATGCGACCTAGCCAGTCCTGAGCAAGGGCTTTACGCTCAGCCACCTTATGTGCAGAATTCTGTAAAGGGATGAGAACATTCTCAAGCGCGGATAGATGCGGGAAGAGAGCGTATTGCTGAAATAAAAATCCACAAGAACGTTGCGCGGGAGACAGGTTCTGTATTACTCCTGCAAGTTCATTGGCCTCAAACCAGGTCTCACCATTACATTCAATTTTTCCAATCTTAGCTTGGCTGAGGCCGGCAATCGTTCTCAGAGTGCTGGTTTTGCCGCTACCAGATGGCCCCACAAGAGCATGCAATTGACCGGCTGCACATTCCAGCGTAATTTGCAGAGGGTTAGGGAGTGCTTGGCTTATTTTGAGTTTAAGCATCAGCCCCTCCGTTGGCGCTGTTGGGAGACGCTTTTGCCAAAAACACCATATGAAAGGGCAATTGCAATCAGAGATATACCTAGCAGCAATAAGGCCAGTGCGCCGGCGCCTGAGGTATCAAAACTTTGCACTTTGTCGTAGATCGCAATCGATACTGTTTTGGTTTCTCCGGGGATTGCGCCCCCAACCATGAGGATGACCCCAAATTCACCTAGGGTATGAGCAAAGGTCAGCACTGCGGCACTGGTAATGCCTCTCCATGCCAGTGGAAGCTCAATCAAGCGAAAAATTTGCCAATTGGATAGGCCGCTGACTTGGGCGGCCTCAATAATTTCCGGGTTGATAGCTTCAAATGCGCGCTGAATCGGCTGTATTGCAAAAGGCAGGTTGACTATGAGGGAGGCAATGAGGATTCCGGCAAAGGAAAACACCAGTGGAATACCTAAAAAAGTCTTTCCGCCCAAGCCAACCAAAAGGTAATAGCCCAAAACAGTGGGAGGTAAAACGAGTGGCAGGGCTAGGGCAGCTTCCACCCAGGGTTTGCTTCTATTAAGGCCTAAGAGGCTATGGGCAACCCAAACTCCAAATGGAAGGATGAGGACCAGGGTCCAAAGCGCCAGCTTAAGCGAGAGAAGGATTGCATCCGTATCCATGGCTTGATTGTATTGCTAAGCAATGTAGGGTATCTCACTATACCGATTTACCAGCTTAAAGGGTCAAATATATGCGTATACATGCATATATTAAAAGGCTAGTGAAATTGAGGGTAAAGGTTCAAAAGGCGACAAAAAACTTATCTCCAAAACAGATGGAGAAGGTATTTGCGCATGTGGCTGCTTATTTCAATGTTCTATCTGAGCCCGCACGTTTACGCATCATGTATGCAGTCTGTAGCGGTGAAAAATCCGTCTCTGAGGTTGTAGAGATGTGTGGCACGAGCCAGGCCAATGTTTCGAGACATTTATTGGCGCTTCATAAAGCTGGAATTCTAATGCGCCGCAAAGAGGGTGTAACGGTTTATTACTCGATTGCGGATAACGCAACCGTAGAGATGTGTCAGACAGTCTGCGCAAAGATTGCTGAAAGCATTCATTAAGTTTTGCAGTAAATCACTTTTCAAGTAGAGGTCAAATGACTAAGAAGCAGATTGAATTAAGTGCCGAGGATATCTCGGCGGTTGAGAAGCCGGCTAATAGAGCTCGCTTGGTGAAAGCGCCCGAGCACTTTATCTCTCAGAAGTTAATTGCCGATATCAATTCAAATGGCCTAGATGAGACCCGTCGCGGCTTCTTACGTAAGGGCTTTTTATCAGCCATTGGTGGTGCAGCTGCTGGCCTGGCTGCCCCAATGGCTTTTGCTGCTGGAGAAGGTGACCCGGCAATCCTAGAGAAGCAAGAGTGGCAAACCACTTTAGGCAAGAACGTTGCCACCATGCCTTATGGCGTTCCATCTATTTATGAATCTAATCTCATTCGTCGTGAATCACCTGGCTTAACGCGCGTTTCTGCAGCTTCAGTTGCATTTACCCCATTGCAGGGTTTGTTTGGAACTATCACTCCAAACGGTTTGCACTTTGAGCGTCATCACCAAGGTTGGTACAACCTCAACCCTGAAACCCATCGCCTCATGGTGAACGGTTTGGTGAAGAACGCTCGCGTCTTTACGATGAATGATTTAATGAGATTGCCTTCAGTTTCTCGTACGCACTTTATTGAGTGTGGCGCTAATACTGGTTTAGAGTGGGGCAACGTAGCTGTGCCAACAGTGCAGTACACCCACGGGATGCTTTCTTGCTGTGAGTTTACTGGCGTGCCTCTCAAGGTATTGCTTGAAGAATGCGGCGCAGATTTGAAAAAAGGCAAGTTCATGCTTGCTGAAGGTGGCGATGGCTCTGGAATGACCCGCACCATTAATCTAGAAAGCTGCTTAGAAGACACAATCGTCGCCTGGAGTATGAATGGTGAGATGTTGCGCCCAGAAAACGGTTTCCCATTACGCCTGGTAGTGCCTGGTGTGCAGGGCGTTAGCTGGGTGAAGTGGTTGCGTCGCCTAGAGGTTGGTGATATGCCTTGGAATGCGAAAGATGAAGCTGTTCACTACATTGAATTGATGCCGGATGGTATGCACCGCCAATATGCATCGATCCAGGAATGCAAATCAGTAATTACTACACCTTCAGGTGGCCAGCAATTGCTGGATAAGGGCTTCTACAACGTCAGCGGTATGGCTTGGTCTGGTCGCGGCAAGATTAAGCGTGTTGATGTTTCTTTTGATGGTGGTAATAACTGGCGTACTGCTCGTTTAGAGACTCCAATTCAAACCAAGTCTATTACTCGCTTCAATATTGATTGGGTATGGGATGGATCTCCGGCAATATTGCAATCTAGAGCAGTGGATGACACTGGTTACATTCAGCCGTCGATAAAGGTCTTGCGTGATGTGCGGGGTAATCGATCGATTTATCACAACAATGCAATTCAGTCATGGAAATTGGATTCAAACGGTGAGGTGAGCAATGTACAAGTCGGTTAATTTTATTGCTCGTTTGAGTCTGCTAAGTATTGCAGTATTAGCTACCCAGATTTCGTTTGCACAAAGTACACAAGGCTCCGCCAAGTTTCCAGGCATTGGAAGAAATGCAACTCCTGCAGAAGTCATGGCTTGGGATATTGATGTGCGCCCAGACTTTAAAGGCCTACCAAAGGGATCTGGCTCTGTTGAGCAAGGTCAAGCAATTTGGGAATCTAGGTGCGCTAGTTGTCACGGTGTTTTTGGTGAGTCAAATGAGATCTTTACTCCGATTGCTGGTGGAACAACTGTTGATGATGTAAAGACTGGCAGGGTTGCCTCTTTGTCGGATCGTAAGCAGCCTCAGCGTACTACTTTGATGAAGGTGCCAACTGTTTCAACATTGTGGGACTACATCTATCGCGCCATGCCTTGGAACGCACCGAGATCACTTACTCCAGACAATACTTATGCGCTGGTTGCATATATTCTCAGCTTGGGTGAAATAGTCCCGGATGATTTTGTATTGAGTGATGCCAACATTGCCGAAGTCCAGAAAAAAATGCCTAACCGTAACGGCATGACTCGTAATCATGGTTTCTGGAGCGTGAACGGCAAACCCGATGTCAATGGCTCATCTTGCATGAATAATTGCGTGAAGTTTGTACAAATTGGCTCTACGCTTCCAGACTTCGCTAGAAATGCTCACGGCAATATTGCAGAGCAAAATCGCCTCTATGGCCCATATCGTGGATCAGACTCAACCAAGCCGCCGCTTGATAAACTGCCAGGCACATCAGGTGAGGGGCTCGCACATGCCTCTGATACTCATGCTGCAAGCACAAAGGGTCCTGCAGCGCTGTTTAAGAATGAAAACTGCTCGGCATGCCATGCCCCAAATGCGAAATTGGTTGGCCCATCAATTGCCGATATTGCAGCTAAATATAAGGGGCAGAGTGGAGCTCAAGAAAAGCTGATGGCTAAGGTCAAAAATGGGGGATCGGGGGTGTGGGGAGCGATCCCAATGCCGCCACAGTCCCAGTTATCCGATGAGGACAGGGCGACTCTAGTGCGCTGGGTGCTTACAGGACAATAGGTTTACAGAGGTTTTTTTAAAATACCGCTATATTTGAGACTAAGAGTAGATTATTAAAGGAGTTTTTATGAATCAGCAGCGACGCAGTTTATTGAAATATTCAGCCGTTTTCGGCTTAATGGCTTCTGCGGGTCTTATCAGCGTAGCCCAAGCTCAAGAGTGGAATAAAGCCGCTTTTGAAGGTAAGAGCCTAGATGATGTATTCAAGATCTTGGGTGCAGGTAGCCCAGACAAATCTAGTGCCGTTACCTTGAATGCCCCAGATATTGCAGAAAATGGTGCGGTAGTTCCAGTTGGTATTGTTACAACTCTGAAAGCAGAGCAAATGGCAATCTTGGTTGAGAAAAACCCAAGCGCCTTAGCTGCGCAATTCTATATTCCTGCAGGTACTGAGCCTTTTGTTACTACTCGTATCAAGATGGGTCAAACTTCCAATGTGTATGCCTTGGTAAAAGCTGATGGCAAATGGAGTATGGCTGTTAAGGAAGTAAAAGTGACTTTAGGTGGTTGCGGCGGTTAATCAACCCCAGCCCAAATAAAAACCATTAATTAATTACTAGATTACAAGAGGAATATATGTCTGATCCAATGCGCGTAAGAGCGGCCGAAAACGGCGGAATTGTGGATGTAAAAATTTTGATGAAGCACGATATGGAATCTGGTCAGCGTAAAGATGCTGCTGGTAAAACGATTCCTGCGTGGCACATTACTACTATCAATGTCAAAGCTAACGGTAAAGATGTATTGAATGGTCAGTTTGGCCCTGCGGTTTCTAAGGATCCATTCTTGAACTTCAAATACAAGGGCGCCAAAGGTGACAAGATTGTTGTGAGTTGGGTTGATAGCAAAGGTGACAAGCGCACCGACGAAGCAACTGCTTCTTAATTTGCAGGTTGAATCAATAAATCTTTACCACCTCATGGGTTTTGAAAGGGTTGCAAATGCAGCGTAAATTTACATTAGGGCTAGCCTCAGGAATGGCGGCTGCTTTATTAATGGTCTCATCTTCTGTATCAGCGCAAAATAGTGCTACAGACGATATTGCAAAATATCGCGAGATGATTGCTGATGGCAACCCTTCAGAGCTTTACGAGGCAGCTGGTGAGGAGTTGTGGAAAAAGCCTGCTGGCCCTAAGAACGCTACTTTAGAAAAGTGTGATTTAGGTTTGGGGCCAGGTGTAGTAAAGGGTGCTGCAGCTCAGTTACCGCGTTACTTTAAAGACACCAATAAGGTTCAAGATCTCGAATCCCGTTTAATGACTTGTATGCAGAAGCTACAGGGCCGTGATCCGCAAGAGATGATTGATGCCCCGTTTCAAAAGGGCCCTAAGAAGGATATGGAGGCCATTGTTGCTTACGTAGTCACCTTGTCTAAAGGCGACAAAATTAAAGTGAGCACAGCGCATCCGAAAGAAAAAGAAATGTATGAGCTTGGTAAGCGTGCATTTTTCTTCCAGGGCGGCCCAATGGATTTCTCATGCGCCTCTTGTCATGGTGAAGATGGTAAGCGTATCCGCTTGCAAGACTTGCCAAACATCACCACTCAAAAGGGCGCTGCCTTAGGCTGGGGTTACTGGCCCGCATATCGCGTATCGAGTGGACAGTTCTGGACGATGCAGCAACGTTTAAATGATTGCTATCGTCAGCAACGTTTCCCATTTCCAATTTATGCCTCTGATTTAACTATAGCGGTATCAATGTATATGGCTAAGAACGCTAATGGCGGCACAGTTGAAACCCCTGGCTTAAAGCGTTAATGGATAAGAGATAGAGACTATGAACATGAAGAATATTAAATCCCTCTTAGCTATTAGCTGTTTTGCTTTGGCTTCAGTAGTAATGCATGGCAATGTAATGGCGCAGCAAGCCAATGATCCTAAATTCAACAAAATGATGAAGGATGGCTTTAAGGCTGATGGCATAGCTGGCCTAGACCGAATTCAGCAAGATGAAACCCAAAAGTTTTGTTCTGATCCTGTGTTTGCTAATAGCAAGCAGGGTACAAAAATGCGCGAAAAGATTCAGAAAATGAATATGGATAGCATCAAGCAGCCGTCCGATGGCAAGTACATCGGCGACTGGAAAAAGGGTGAGGCGATTGCGCAGAGCGGTCGCGGTGCTACCTGGACCGATAAAGCTGACACTGTTATAGGTGGTGGCTGCTACAACTGTCACCAAATCGATCCTAAAGAAATTTCCTATGGAAATATTGGTCCGTCGTTGACTGGCTATGGAAAGATGCGCGGATATTCTCAAGAGGTGGTGACCTATACCTGGAATCGTATTAATAATTCCAAGGCTTACAACGCATGCAGCAACATGCCGCGATTTGCGCATTTCAAGCTCTTAAATGAGCAGCAGATTCAGGATGTGATGGCATTGCTGCTTGATCCTGCCTCACCAGTCAATAAATAAGTAATAAAAACAGGCCGACAGGCCTGTTTTCACAAAGGGAATGTTATGTCTTTAAGTCGTCGCGATTTTCTACAGGCCTTAGCTATTGCATCTGCAGGCGGAATGAGCTTGCAATCAAACTTTGTTAATGCACAAAGTACTGCGCAAAAATTCTATGACTTGCCTAAATTTGGTAATGTTCACTTTTTGCACTTTACAGATTGTCATGCCCAACTATTGCCAATTTATTTTCGTGAGCCTAATGTAAACCTCGGTATTGGCGCGCAAGAGGGTAAGACTCCTCACTTAGTTGGTGAATATTTCTTAAAGGCTAATGGTATTGCACCGGGTACGCGCGATGCTCATGCCTTTACCTATTTAGATTATGTTGCTGCCGCACAGAACTACGGCAAGATGGGCGGATTTGCTCATATGGCTACATTGATTAAGCAAATGAAAGCAAGTCGTCCTGGCGCTTTGTTGCTTGATGGTGGCGATACTTGGCAAGGCTCAGGAACGGCACTGTGGACCAATGGTCAAGATATGGTTGATGCCGCTCTTGCCTTGGGTGTTGATGTGATGACACCCCATTGGGAAATGACTCTTGGCGAAAAGCGCGTCATGGAAATCGTGAATGGCAATTTCAAGGGCAAAGTTTCATTTGTAGCGCAAAACATTAAAACAGCCGATTTCGGTGACTCAGTATTTAATCCCTATGTCATGAAAGTACAGAATGGCATACAGGTGGCCATCATTGGTCAGGCCTTCCCTTATACGCCCATTGCAAATCCCCGCTACTTCACTCCCGATTGGACATTTGGTATTCAGGAAGAGAATATGCAAAAGACCATAGATGAGGTTAGATCAAAAGGCGCAAAGGTGGTGGTGCTTCTATCTCATAATGGTATGGATGTGGACTTGAAGATGGCCTCCCGCGTACGCGGACTGGATGCTATTTTGGGTGGGCACACCCATGATGGCGTGCCTATTCCAGTGAAGGTGAAGAATGCTAGTGGAGTAACTCTGGTTACCAATGCTGGGTCTAATAGTAAGTTCTTGGGTGTACTCGATTTTGATGTGAAGGGTGGCAAGCCAGTAGATTTCCGCTACAAGCTATTCCCAATTTTCTCCAATATGATTCCAGCGGATCCAACGATGAATAAGTTGATCGCTAAAGTCAGGGCTCCGTATGAAGCCAAGCTCAATGAGAAGTTAGCAACTACAGAGGGTCTCTTGTATCGCCGTGGTAACTTTAACGGTAGCTTTGATCAACTCATCTTGGATGGATTGATGGCGCAGAAGAATGCAGAGATTGCCTTCTCTCCAGGCTTCCGTTGGGGTACCAGCTTATTGCCTGGCCAACCTATTACGCGTGAGAATCTTTTAGATCAAACCGCGATTACCTACCCATACACTACCGTTACCAATATGAGTGGTGAAACAATCAAAACTATTCTTGAGGACGTCGCTGATAACTTGTTTAATCCTGATCCGTATTACCAGCAGGGTGGTGACATGGTTCGCGTCGGTGGAATGCAATACACCATTGATCCAGCACAAACTGCTGGTAAACGTATTTCGGATATGCGCTTAAATGGTAAGGCCATTGATGCAAACAAAACCTACAAAGTAGCTGGTTGGGCACCAGTCAGTGAAGAGGCGAAAAATGCAGGCGGCGAAGCAATTTGGGATGTCATGGAGCGCCACTTGCGCGATGTCAAAGTCGTTAAAGCGGTTAAGCTCAATGAGCCAATCATTAAAGGCGTTTCAAATAATCCTGGCATGGCTCCAATCTAATTATTTACAAGAGAATCAGCATGAAAAAACTACTTTCTATTATTACTGCTTTAGCGCTGACATTAGGATTTTGCTCTGTCGTTTCGGCTCAATCAGCTGGTCCCACTAAAGTGGTTTATCACATTGATGATGCAGAAACTCAAGGTCTAAAAGGCCTGCGCAATATTCGCAATCATTTGGACACTTCTCCCAATACCATCATCATCGTTGTGACCCATGCCAATGGCGTTGACATGTTGATGGAAGGCGCCAAGGATAAGAAAAACAATGTGGAATATGCTCCATTAGTCGGCGCCCTCAAGTCTCGTGGTGTGAAGTTTGAAGTGTGCGAGATCACCTTAAAGAATCGTAACTTGAAAAAAGATCAGTTCACACTCGATGCGGATTTCACGCCATCAGGCGTAGTGCGAGTTGCTGACTTGCAATATAAAGATGGTTTTGCCTACATAAAGCCTTAAGCAGGACATCATGTATTGCTTTAAAAGTCTTGTAGGGATCCTTTTGGGATCCCTTGTTTTTTTCAGTATTGCTTTTGGACAAAGCAACACCCCTGATTCAGTCCTCTTAAAACCTGTGCAGGTAGCGCAGCATACCTATTTTGTACAGGGCTTTCCGGAGATGGGGAGTAGTGCTAATCAGAACTTCATATCCAATGCGGGATTTGTTGTAACGCCGGGTGGTGTCGTGGTTGTAGATGCTTTGGGGTCGCCTATTCTTGCGCAAAAATTAATTGCAGAAATTAAAAAGATTACTCCGCAGAAAGTTGTCGCCATCATTGTTAGTCACTATCACGCAGATCATGTGTATGGTTTGCAAGAATTTAAAAAAATTGGCGCGAAGATTTATGCCCAAGGTGAAGGGCGAAATTATCTTTCTTCAGAAACAGCAAAGCAACGTTTAATTGCGTCAAGAATCGATTTCGCTCCCTGGGTAAATGCAAATACCAAGCTCATTTCTGCTGATGTGTGGATTGATCAGAAATCGAAATTGACGATTGGTGGCATTGATTTCTTTATTAGTAGAGTGGGGCCTGCCCATGCTCCTGAAGATCTGATGGTGTACGTCCCATCCGAGAAGGTGCTTTTTGCGGGAGACCTTGTGTTTAGAGGCCGTATTCCCTTTGTTGGTAATGCTGACAGCAAAGGATGGTTGGCGGCCTTGGACGAAATAGAAAAATTAAATCCCAATATAGTCATACCGGGTCATGGGGGTTATTCAGTAAATCCGACCGAAGATATTGCCTTTACTAGGGGCTATTTGAAGTATTTACGTGAGTCGATGTCTAAAGCAGCAATAAACCTGGATCCTTTTGAGGACGCCTATAAGCAGGCCGATTGGTCGGAATACGAAGGGATGCCTTTGTTTAGGGCTGCAAACCGCATGAATGCCTATAACGTTTACCTGTCTATCCAAGCGGAGTAAGGCAAATTCAGTCATTGGGCCTTAAAATAGAGGATTAATGCTAAATCCTTGATTTGTAATGAAAATGATTTTTCTTCGATCCATTGCGGTGGCCGTATTCAGTGCGCTCCTTAGTGCGCCCGTGTTCGCTACTCCGGATTTGGCGAATGGCAAAACTATTGATCAGCAAAAGTGCTATGCCTGCCATGCCAAAAAAACGGGCTTTGGAAATGGCGACATGATTTACACCCGCTCGGATGGCAAGGTGAAATCCTTGGCCGATTTGAAGAAAATGGTCTCACTCTGCAATGCAGAACTTCGTCTTGATTTATTTCCCGAGGATGAAGTGGATGTGACGGCTTTCCTAAACAAGCAGTTTTATAAATTTAAACCTTAATTTTTCAAGACACAGTCGCTATGGATGTTGTAGATATCAATTCTTTAAGTAAGTCAGTCCTCTGGGCAACCTTTGCTATTACCTTTTTCTTGGGTGCGGTCATGCAAAAGACTGGATTCTGTAGCATGGGGGCAGTGTCTGATGTCTTCATCATGTCTAGTTGGGATCGTTTAAAGCAATGGTTCTTGGCTATTGGGGTTGCCATCATTGGTTTTGCCTTGATGTCTTATTTCGGCTTAATTGATCCCCTGAAGAGTATGTATACCGGTAGTAAATTTTTATGGCTCTCCACTATTGTGGGCAGCGTTATGTTTGGCTTCGGGATGGTCTTGGCCTCGGGTTGTGGCAGCAAAACATTAATTCGTATTGGTGGCGGTAACTTAAAGTCTATTGTTGTCTTTATGGTGCTGGGTTTAACCGCTTATATGACCTTGCGTGGGTTCTTAGGCGTTATTCGTATCAATACCTTGGATACTTTTTTCATAGCTTTCAATACCCCACAAGACTTGCCGAGTCTTTTAAGTGCGTCCCTTGGCATTGCCCGTCCAATTCTTCATTTGGCTCTAGGCTTAATCATTGGCTCGGCATTTATTGCTTATGCTCTTGCGAGCAAGGCATTTTGGACCACTGAAAATATCTTTGCGGGTATAGCTGTGGGATTGGCAATCTGTGCGGTATGGTTTGTATCCGGCAATCTTGGTTTTGTTGCTGAAGATCCCAATACTCTAGAAGAGGTATTTTTAGTAACGAACTCTGGTCGCATGGAGAGCTTATCTTTTGTAGCTCCTTATGCGTATTCACTTGACTGGCTAATGATGTATAGCGATACATCTAAAGTGTTGACCGTTGGCATTATGGCTGTTCTAGGAATGATTCTAGGTTCTGCGGCAGTTTCTATTGCAACAAAATCATTCCGCTGGGAATCTTTTCGTAATTCTGAAGATACAGCCAATCATTTAGTTGGCGGTGCATTGATGGGCTTTGGTGGTGTCACTGCTTTAGGTTGCACAGTAGGACAAGGCTTAAGCGGTATTTCTACCCTAGCCCTTGGTTCATTGCTGGCTTTACCAGGATTTATTTTTGGGGCTTATTTAGGTCTGCGTTACTTACAGGTACGTCTTGCGCCTAACCCTTGCAGTTAATTTTATAAATTGATAGATTAAATAATGCAAATTGACTGGTTCTCGTTTACACCCATTCCCTCTTTACTAGGGGGAATGATTCTTGGGGTTGCTGCAGCTCTTTACGTATTACTTCATGGGCGCATCCTAGGAATCAGTGGCATTGTTTCTGGTTTATTGCATCCCAAATTAACGGACACTGCATGGCGTCTCAGTTTGGTTTTGGGCTTGGTATCAGCTCCATTTATGGCGGCACTGTTTTTTGGAATATTTCCCGTTGTAGAGATTGAGTCTGATTGGTTTGCGATTGTGATTGCGGGCCTTCTAGTTGGCTTTGGTGCGCACTACGGATCTGGCTGTACTAGTGGTCATGGCATTTGTGGGCTTTCTCGCTTATCGCCGCGCTCACTTGTTGCCACACTGTCATTTATGGGCGCAGGTTTTTTGACTGTCTTTGTTCTACGCCATTTGATCGGAGTCTAAGATGAAAAAACATTTTGGCCTTTTGAGTCAGTATGCAATTGGTGTAGTTTTTGGTTGGGGTTTAATCATCTCAGGCATGAGTAATCCCCAGAAGGTATTGGGCTTTTTGGATCTAACGGGTCTTTGGGATCCATCCTTAATGTTTGTGATGTTGGGTGCAGTAATGGTTGGGCTTGGTGGGTTTTATGTGGTTAGCAAGCGGACTGAAGCATTTTTTGGCGGCGCCTTGCATATTCCAAGCCGTAGAGATATCACGAAGCCCCTCATAATTGGCAGCCTCATTTTCGGTGCCGGCTGGGGAATTGCTGGCTTTTGCCCTGGTCCAGTCTTAGTTGCCTTGGGGGCTGGGCACCTGAAGGCCTTGGTATTTGTTGTCGCCATGCTTGTGGGTATGGAAATAAGCGAGCGTTTCTTCTCGGCCCATAAAAAGGCTTCCAGCTAAGTCCCATGAGCCTGATTTAAAATCAACCCTATTACGTCATTATTCAATGTAGAGGGTTTCATGAGTCTTCCTATTTCTTGCCATAGCGATCAGTTCGGTACCATCGGTCAGATCGACGCCAGTCATTTAGCTGAAATTGCGGCACAAGGTTATAAGAGTGTGATTAATAACCGTCCTGATGGTGAGGGCGGTCCAGATCAGCCAACTAATGCCAGCATTCAAGCTGAAGCAGAAAAGTTGGGCTTAAATTATGCATACCTACCAGTTGTACCTAGTGCAATCAATGTTGATCAAGTAAGAGAGATGGCCCGTTTATTGAGGACCATGCCCGGACCAGTATTGGCATTTTGTCGCTCTGGCGCGCGCTCTACGAATCTGTATCAACTTGCATTGCAAGTGAAATAGTAAGTTACTGACCCGCATGCGCATCACCATCCCCGAAGAAAGAAAGCTAGTACATGAAATGATCATGCCTATTCGTTGGGGTGATATGGATGCGTATGGGCATGTCAACAATACTGTGTACTTTCGGTATATGGAGCAAGCTCGCTGTGAATGGATCACATCTTTGGGTTATGACGTCGCTCCTGGTCGCGAGTCCATGTTGATGATTAATGGCTTTTGTAATTTCTTTCAACAACTCACTTATCCAGGTGAATTAATCCTCAAGACTTCTATTGGCGCTATTGGTAGAACAAGCCTGGATCTATACACCAGCATGGCTTTAACTACCGATCCCGAAGTAGAGGCCGCTATTGGTGGTGCAACCATGGTTTGGGTAGACCTCACCACGAATAAGTCAGCGCCTTGGCCTGAGCATGTTTTGCAACAGTTGCGCTAGTCCCTCGTGCAGCCGATTAATCCGCATATCTTAAGATCTGATCAATTTTTATCTGAGCTAGATCAGTTTGATCTTGTGATTGATGTCAGGTCGCCAGCTGAATTTGCCCTTGATCATATTCCGGGTGCGGTAAATTACCCCGCTCTGAATAATGAGGAGCGCGCCACAATTGGTACGCTCTATAAACAAGAGTCTCCTTTTGCAGCTAAAAAATTGGGTGCAGCTTTAGTCTCTAAAAATATTGCTGCACACTTAGAAAATCATTTTCTGGAATTCCCACGTGAGTGGCGTCCATTAATTTATTGCTGGCGCGGTGGCGAACGTAGTGGGGCGTTTACCCATATTCTCAACCGCATTGGTTGGAAAGCCAAGCAGCTCGAGGGCGGGTATCAGGGCTTCAGAAGAACCGTGATTGATGGTCTTGATTACGCTGCAACACAATTTACATTCCAGGTGATCTGTGGAATGACGGGTAGCGGCAAAACAAAAGTGTTGCAAGAGATCGGTGCTCTAGGGGCTCAGATTCTGGATCTAGAAGGCTTGGCCGTGCACCGTGGATCCGTATTGGGTAATGAGCCTAATATCGAGCAGCCATCCCAAAAAGGCTTTGAGACTGCACTTTGGAATGCGTTACGTTTGCTCGATCCAGCTAAGCCTGTATTTGTGGAGTCTGAAAGCAAGAAGGTTGGCGGCTTGCATGTACCTGATGCTTTGATGGAAAAAATTCGCAATGGTAGTTGTATTGAGCTTCGATCCAGCACACAGACTCGCGTCTCTTGGTTGATTCGTGAATATCACCACTTCTTAACCGATACTGATAATTTCAAACAGAAACTGGCCCTACTTACTGCGCATTATGGGAAAGTACAGATCGCCAAATGGAATGAAGCCATTGATGCGGGTAATTTTCCGGAGTTAGTGGAAGAGTTATTGGTAAAGCACTACGACCCTTCATATCAATCTTCGATCGTACGCAATTTTCCCCAATACAAGATTGAAAATTTTGTACAACTGGAAAATGATAGTGACAAGGCCTTTGCCAAAGCAGCAAAGGCCATCATCAGTAAATCAGGTTCTTAGCTAAAAGCTTGGATACCAGTTTGCGCACGACCTAGAATCAAGGCGTGAATATCGTGAGTACCTTCATAGGTGTTCACAACCTCTAAATTCAGCATATGACGTACAACGCCATACTCATCAGAGATGCCGTTACCACCATGCATATCGCGTGCCATGCGCGCGATGTCTAATGACTTACCGCAAGAGTTGCGCTTCATGATGGAGGTGATTTCTGGAGATGCAATGCCTTCATCTTTCATGTGACCTAAGCGCAAGCAACCTTGTAGGCCAAGAGTGATTTCAGTTTGCATGTCAGCCAATTTTTTCTGAATCAGTTGATTGGCGGCAAGTGGCTTACCAAATTGTTTGCGGTCCATGGTGTACTGGCGAGCAGCATACCAGCACCATTCAGCGGCACCTAGTGCACCCCAAGCAATACCGTAGCGAGCAGAGTTTAAGCAAGTGAAGGGGCCCTTCAAGCCCTCAACTTCAGGGAATTCATTTTCTGCTGGTACAAATACTTCGTCCATGACGATTTCACCAGTGATGGAGGCACGCAGACCCATCTTGCCGCTAATTTTCGGGGCGCTTAAGCCCTTCATGCCCTTTTCTAAAATGTAACCACGAATGATGCCTTCATCATTTTTCGCCCACACTACAAATACATCAGCAATCGGAGAGTTGGAGATCCACATCTTCGAACCCGTTAATGAAAAGCCACCGGGCACTTTCTTGGCGCGAGTAATCATGCCGCCTGCATCAGAACCATAGTTTGGCTCCGTTAAACCAAAGCAACCAATCCATTCGCCGCTCGCTAATTTAGGGAGATACTTTTGTTTTTGCGCTTCGCTACCAAATTCATTTATAGGAACCATGACTAAAGAAGACTGCACGCTCATCATGGAGCGATAGCCAGAATCCACGCGTTCAATCTCGCGCGCAATTAAACCGTAAGAGACATAGTTCAAGTTGGCGCCGCCGTACTGTTCAGGAATCGTGATGCCTAAGAGACCAAGCTCGCCCATTTCGCGGAAGATGGCTGGGTCGGTTGTTTCATTGCGGTAAGCGTCATGAATGCGGGGCATCAGGCGCCCTTGAGCGTATTCAGCAGCTGCATCACGAATCATGCGCTCCTCTTCGGTTAGCTGGGTATCCAGAAGAAGGGGGTCCGCCCAGTTAAAGCTGGCCTTACTTTTGCTCATTGCTTTGGCATCCTATATTTCATTTTTGTCTTGATTTTTAGCTGCTTCCTGCGAATTTTCAGGAATACAGATATTCTTGTTTCTATTATCCATTTTTCTTGACTTATGGACTTGCCTAGACCTCGCCACCGCTATTACGACCTGATTTTGGCTGCCTTTGTGGTGGTCTTGCTCTGTTCAAACTTTATTGGTGCCGGTAAAGCAGCTGTGGTTGATTTGCCTTACTTTGGATCCGTGCCTTTTGGTGCAGGCATTTTGTTCTTCCCCATCTCCTATTTCTTCGGCGATATTCTGACTGAGGTCTATGGCTATGCCTATGACCGTAGAGCGGTTTGGACTGGGTTTGCTGCGCTTGCATTTGCGGCAATCATGGCGCAGATAGTGATTGCTTTGCCGGTGGCGCCAGGCGCTTATATGTCTAATTATCAGCAGGGGCTAGAGACTGTCTTTGGAAACTCATGGCGTATCGCCTTAGCTTCCATGTTCTCCTTTTGGTGCGGCAGTCTGACGAATAGCTATGTGCTGGCGAAGATGAAAATCATGACCCAAGGGCGCTTTCTCTGGATGCGTACTATTGGCTCGACAGCTGTAGGGGAGTTGGTTGACTCTTCTCTCTTCTATATGTTGGCGTTCTATGGCATCTGGCCTACCCATGAAGTCATTCAGGTAGCGTTGGCCCAGTACGTGCTAAAGACTGCCTGGGAGGTTCTAGCAACTCCTATGACCTATTGGGTTGTGAACTTCCTCAAGCGTAAGGAAAATGAGGATTTTTACGATATTCATACGAATTTCACCCCATTTAGGGTCAAAGTCTAAGCAAGACCACAGGCTTCCCGCCTACAAAGACCTCTAAGCCGTTAAAATAACGGTCTTTGCCCCCAAATTCGGGGGTAACTATCCAATTGAATTTCAGAAAGCTAGAAAACATCCGTGCTGTCAGCATCTAATATCACCATGCAGTTTGGGGCAAAGCCTCTATTTGAAAACATTTCCGTGAAGTTTGGCGGCGGTAATCGCTATGGCCTGATTGGCGCAAACGGTTGCGGTAAATCCACCTTCATGAAAATTTTGGGTGGCGAGCTAGAGCCAACGAGCGGTAATGTGAGTTTGGATCCTGGTATTCGTTTGGGTAAGTTGCGTCAAGATCAGTTTGCTTACGAGGATGTGCGCGTACTCGACGTTGTGATGATGGGTCACGAAGAGATGTGGAAGGCTGCAGCTGAACGCGATGCTATCTACGCCAATCCAGATGCTACTGATGAAGATTACATGAAGGCTGCTGAGCTTGAGGGCAAGTACGCCGAATACGGCGGCTACACCGCAGAAGCAAAAGCAGGAGAGTTGTTGTTAGGCATTGGTATTCCTATTGATCAACACAATGGTCCGATGAGCAACGTTGCACCAGGTTGGAAGCTGCGTGTATTGCTAGCGCAAGCATTGTTCTCCGATCCAGATGTATTGCTGCTCGATGAGCCAACGAATAACTTGGATATTCACTCCATTCATTGGCTTGAAGACATTCTCAATCAAATTAAGAGCACCATCGTCATCATTTCCCATGACCGTCACTTCCTCAATGAAGTCTGTACGCATATGGCCGATATGGATTATGGAACCTTAAAGGTTTATCCAGGCAACTACGACTCTTACATGCTGGCTTCTGTGCAGGCAAGAACACAGCAGCTCAGCAATAACGTGAAAGCCAAAGAAAAAATTGCTGAATTAGCAGCTTTCGTGGCTCGCTTCTCTGCAAATGCTTCTAAAGCTCGTCAAGCGACTTCACGTCAGAGGCAGCTGGAGAAGATTGAAATTGTTGAGGTAAAGCCTTCATCACGTCAGAACCCATTTATTCGTTTTGATGCTGAGAAAAAATTACACAATATGGCGGTAGAGTGCAATGCACTTACTAAAGCTTATGATCGCGTGATCTTCAAGAATTTCAAGCTAGGTGTTCGTGCTGGTGAAAAGATTGCGATCATCGGTCAAAACGGTGCTGGTAAGACAACACTTCTCAAAACGATCTTGAGTAAGCGCTTTGATGGTATTGCCGCTGATAGCGGTGATGTGAAGTGGGCTGAGAATGCTAACGTCGGCGTAATGCCTCAAGACAATACCGAGATGTTCGCTAAAGACGAATTGCTCATGGACTGGATGAATTGGTGGCGCAATACCGGCGATGATGACCAAGTGATCCGTGGCACTTTGGGCCGCCTCCTGTTCTCTGGTGACGATATTGGCAAGTCTGTCAAAGTCCTTTCTGGTGGTGAAAAGGGCAGAATGATTTGGGGCAAACTCATGCTCCAAAAATACAACGTCCTGGCAATGGATGAGCCAACCAACCACATGGATATGGAATCGATTGAGAGTTTACAAATCGCTCTTGAGAAATTCGACGGTACTTTGATATTTGTTTCTCATGACCGCGAGTTTGTTTCTGCATTAGCCAACCGCATCTTAGAAGTGAAGATGGATGGTACGGTGGTGGATTACTCTGGCACTTACGAAGAGTACCTACGTAGCCAAGAGTTGGCTGGTTAATTAAGGCCCAGTTGTAAAGCTGGCAATAAAAAAATAAGCCCCTAAGCGGGCTTATTTTCTTTGGCTTGTCTCTGGAAGCGGGTTGCAGTACCTTCTGCACGAATGCGTTTCCATACGGAATCTTTTTCTTCTTGAGAAAAGAATACCCAATTACTCACTTCACCTAAAGTGCGACCACAACCTTGGCAGATCTCATCGTATAGCGTGGTGCAAACACCAATGCAAGGCGAGTCAGAGTCTGCATCCCCTGTAGAAAGGGAGTGGGAGCCATCTTGCACAATAGATTTGGTGTCTTTAGAATTCATGGCTGTACTTTAGACGATTTCAAAGGACTGTGCTCGGCGAGCTCATCTACATAAGCCCCTATGCCTTGATGTTCACGATCTAGGAAGTGTTGCACAGCTTTGGCAAACTGAGGATCCGCAATGAAATGGGCAGATTGAATGGTAGTGGGCAAGAAGCCGCGCGCCATCTTATGTTCACCTTGTGCACCACCTTCAAAGGTTTGAATCTGATTAGAGATGCAATATTGAATTGCTTGATAGTAGGCGGTTTCAAAGTGCAGGCAGGGTATATGTTCGATAGCACCCCAATACCTTCCATAAGCCTTAGAGCTTGTGTGGTCAACAACTATTAAAGACGCTGCAATTGGATTTCCATTGCGCTCTGCAATGATGAGGTGTAAGTTTTCAGGCATACGCTGTGCCCATAACTTCAAGAATACCTCATTGAGATAGGGGCTAGATCCATGCTCTAAGTAAGTGTTTGCGTAACAGCGATAAAAGAATTCCCAATCAGCATTGGTTGAAGATATTCCCGGGACATGTCTAAAAGTAATTAGCTTTCTCTCCACCTGTTCTCGTTCGCGTCGAATATTCTTACGGCGCTTCATAGTGAGGACTGCTAAAAATTGTTCGAAATTCTCAAAGCCTTGGTTATGCCAATGAAATTGCACCGAGTCTCGCAACATGAAGCCTTGGCCCTTGAGGCCCTTTGCTTCTGAAGCATGGGGAAATAAAACATGTGCTGAAGATAGATTATTTTGCAAAACTAAAGTCTTCAAACCTGCAATCAATTGTTGTTGCACTAAATCAGCAGCTACATTGCTCGCACTTAAAATCCTTGAGCCTTGAACTGGTGTAAACGGAATGGCGCAAAGCGCTTTCGGAAAATACTGCATACCTTGTTGCTCATAGGCCTGCGCCCAAGACCAGTCGAAGACAAATTCTCCGTAGGAGTGTTGCTTCAAATACAGGGGCATTGCCCCAATGAGCTGGTCGCCATCTTTTAGAAGTAGGTGAGCCACTTGCCAACCAGTATTAGCTCCAACGCAGCCAGTTTCCTCTAGCGCACTGAGAAACTCATGGCGAAGAAAAGGGCCTGCATCAGCAGGAAGCAGAGCGTTCCACTTCTCTGAGGTGATATCGCAAAGGCTATCAACTATTTCTAATTGAAATGAATCGGGCTTTGCCACGATTAACGCTGAATGAGCTCTATTTTGTAACCATCAGGATCGGTAATAAATGCAATGATGGTGTCACCGCCAGCTACAGGACCAGCCTCACGGGTCACATTGCCGCCGGCCGCCTTAATGGCAGCACAAGCTGCATAGGCATCCGGAACCTCAATTGCAATGTGTCCATAGGCCGTGCCTAGGTCATAGGATTGAACGCCATGGTTGTAAGTCAGTTCAATCTCCGACTGGCCATCACCATTCCCTTTACCGAAACCCACAAAAGCCAGTGAATATTTTTGTTCAGGACGTTCAGTCGTGCGCAGTAAATTCATGCCCAAAACTTTGGTGTAGAAATCAATCGAGCGATTAAGGTCGCCAACGCGAAGCATAGTATGTAGGATCATCATGGGTTAAATATAACGCTATTTATTTAATCGTGTTGAGATGAAAAACCCCGGCATTGAACCGGGGTTTGCTGTATTGCATTTCTTTACATGGATGCATAGTTTGGACCGCCGCCACCTTCTGGGGTAACCCAGACGATATTTTGTGTTGGATCTTTGATATCACAGGTTTTGCAATGTACGCAGTTTTGCGAATTGATTTGCAAGCGCGCCTTACCATCGGTTTCGACAAACTCATATACGCCAGCGGGGCAGTAGCGTTGCTCTGGTCCTGCATAGGTTTCCAGGTTCACGCCTACAGGAATAGATTCATTCTTCAGCGTTAAATGAACTGGTTGATTTTCAGCATGATTGGTATTGGAGATAAATACTGAAGAGAGGCGGTCAAACGTAATCTTGCCATCTGGCTTAGGGTAGTCAATCGGCTTGTGTTGTGCTGCAGGCTCCAAACATTCATGGTCTGCATGTTTTAAATGCACGGTCCATGGCATATTGCCACCCAAAAGCTTTTGTTCTAATCCCACCATCAGCGTGCCAACATAAAGTCCTTTTGACATCCAGGGCTTGAAGTTGCGCGCCTGATTGAGTTCTGTATGCAGCCAACTATTTTGAAATGCAGTTGGGTACGCAGACAAAACATCCTCAGAGCGGTTCTCATTGATAGCAGCAACTGCTGCTTCAGCAGCAAGCATTCCAGTCTTAATTGCTGCATGACTTCCCTTGATGCGAGATGCATTAAGGAAGCCGGCATCACAACCAATGAGCGCACCACCGGGAAATACAGTCTTAGGAAGGCTGTTCAAACCACCAGCGGTGAGTGCGCGTGCGCCATAAGAAATGCGCTTACCGCCTTCAAAAGTTTCACGAATCTTTGGATGTAATTTGTAGCGTTGGAATTCTTCAAAAGGAGAGAGGTAGGGATTCTTATAAGACAAGCCAACCACTAACCCAACAGCAACCTTGTTATCAGCTAAGTGATAGAGGAATGAGCCGCCATAGGTATCGCTCTCTAAAGGCCAGCCTGCGGTGTGCACTACAAGTCCAGGCTTACTCTTGGAGGGTTCAACCTCCCAAAGCTCTTTAATGCCAATGCCATAGCTTTGTGGGTCTGCATCCTTATCTAATGCAAACTTAGCAATCAGTTGTTTGCCAAGATGGCCGCGCGCGCCTTCAGCAAAGAGGGTGTACTTGCCGCGCAATTCCATACCAAGCTGAAACTGATCCGTTGGATTGCCTTCTTTGTCTAAACCCATTGAGCCGGTGATGACACCATGGACTGCGCCTTGCTCGTTGTAGAGAATTTCTGCTGCTGGAAAACCGGGGAAAATCTCAACGCCGAGACTTTCAGCTTGTTGGCCTAACCAACGGGTTACGTTAGCAAGACTGACAATATAGTTGCCTTCATTCTTAAAACAGTGCGGCAGCATCCAGTTTGGAACCTGGTATGAGTTATCACTGGTTAAGAACAGAAATTGATCTTGCGTTACTGGGGTATCAAGTGGGGCACCCAATTCTTTCCAGTCGGGGAATAATTCAGTGAGTGCCTTGGGGTCCATGACGGCGCCAGAAAGGATGTGGGCTCCGATTTCAGAACCCTTTTCTAGAACACAAACACTGATTTCTTTTCCTGAGGAGCTGGCTAATTGCTTGGCTTTAATAGCAGCCGACAATCCTGCGGGACCGCCTCCAACAATGACTAGGTCATAGTCCATAGAGTCCCTGGGACCATATTGCTCTACCAACTCTGCAGAATTCATTCAATTTCTCCGAAATTTCTTAAAAATGGGGCATTTAAGCTCTGTTAGTTTAGTTCTAAGTGACAAAAACCGATTTAGTGCCAAGACCGCCTAGCCCCGGGCGTCTTAAGCGTTATGATTGTTTTTTTACCCATTTTGGCAATATTAGGACAAAAGTTATGAATAAAACTTACCCATCGGCAGTGGATGCCTTGCGGGATATCTTAAAAGACGGACAAAAATTAGCTGTTGGCGGTTTTGGTCTTTGTGGCATTCCTGAGGCTTTAATTCAGGCCGTTAAGGACTTGGGTGTTCAAAACCTCACCGCAATCGCTAATAACGCTGGAGTTGACGGCTTTGGTTTGGGTTTATTGCTCAACTCACGCCAAGTGAAAAAAATGGTTGCCTCATACGTTGGCGAGAACAAAGAATTTGAACGTCAGTATTTAGCTGGCGAATTGGAGTTGGAATTTACACCGCAAGGAACTTTGGCTGAAAAATTGCGTGCTGGTGGTTGCGGTATTCCTGCTTTTTATACTAAAACTGGCGTTGGTACTTTAGTTGCCGAAGGTAAAGAAGAAAAAGAATTCGATGGCGAGAAATACATCATGGAGCGTTCAATCGTTTCAGATATCTCTTT
Organism: Polynucleobacter sp. JS-Fieb-80-E5; assembly: GCF_018882015.1. Taxonomy (NCBI): domain Bacteria; kingdom Pseudomonadati; phylum Pseudomonadota; class Betaproteobacteria; order Burkholderiales; family Burkholderiaceae; genus Polynucleobacter; species Polynucleobacter sp. JS-Fieb-80-E5. Next base: position 138,917 of record NZ_JACVPH010000003.1, read on the forward strand.
AGTAAAAGCCTGGAAGGCAGATAAGTCCGGTAACTTAGTCTATCGCTATACAGCACGGAACTTCAATCCAGTAGTTGCTATGGCTGGCAAGATCACCGTTGCAGAAGTAGAAGAGATTGTTGAGAACGGCAAACTCCATCCTGATGAGATTCATACGCCCGGTATTTATGTCCACCGTTTGGTGCTGCATAAAACACCAGAAAAGCGCATTGAACAGCGCACTATGACTGCAACAGCGTAATTCCCAGAACAGCAATAGAACAGAATACTTAGGAATATCGAAATGCCTTGGACTAGAGATGAAATGGCAGCACGTGCTGCTAAAGAATTAAAAGATGGTTACTACGTGAACTTGGGCATTGGTATGCCTACTTTAGTAGCGAACCATGTGCCTAAAGATATGGAAGTATGGCTTCAGTCTGAAAATGGTTTATTGGGTATTGGACCGTTTCCAACAGAAGAAACAATTGATGCAGACTTAATCAATGCTGGTAAGCAAACGATTACAACTTTGCCTGGTTCATCCATTTTTTCTTCTGCCGATTCGTTTGGAATGATTCGTGGTGGAAAAATTAATATTGCGATCTTGGGTGCAATGCAAGTAAGCGAACATGGTGATTTGGCCAACTGGATGATTCCAGGAAAAATGGTCAAGGGCATGGGCGGTGCAATGGATTTGGTCGCCGGTGTTAAGCATGTTGTCGTATTGATGGAGCACGTTGCCAAGAAAAAAGATGGCACTGAAGAGCTCAAAATTTTGCCGCATTGCACATTACCTTTAACGGGTGTAGGCGTTATTAGCCAGATCATTACCGATCTTTGTGTTCTTGATATCACCCCTAAGGGTTTGAAGTTAACTGAATTGGCTCCAGGCGTGACTAAGGAAGAGGTTATCGCTAAAACAGGAGCCCCTGTTGACACAACAGGTTTCTAATCAGAGTCATCAATTAATGGAATAATGGGTTCACCATGTCGGGCTCCCATCATTTCCATTCGAAGCCATCTAAACCCCAGAATCAATCTGGAGTAGATCCTTCTCTACATGCCCATAAGAAGGGTGATGCACGGCATACCCATAGCAAGCAAGCCTCTAATCAAAACCTACTATTAATTGCCTTAGTACTGACCTTAGGTTTTTCAGGGGTTGAGGGCGCTGCTGCCTATTTCGCAAATTCATTGGCGTTGATTTCTGATGCGGGTCACATGGTGACTGATGCTGCCGCTTTGGGTTTAGCGCTACTTGCGCAGATTATTTCCCGTCGCCCACCATCTCCAAAGCATTCATTTGGTTTTGGGCGTGCTGAAGCGCTAGCTGCATTTGTTAATAGCATTGCGATGCTAGCTTTGGTGTTATGGATCGTCATTGAGGCTGTCAGTCGTTTTGCTAATCCCCATAAAGTGGATGGCTTGACTGTCACGGTTGTTGCTGCAATCGGTCTTCTGATGAACGTCGTCGTAGCATGGGTTTTATCTCGTGATAAGCAAAGTGTGAATACCCGTGCGGCACTAGTTCATGTCATGGGTGATCTATTGGGTTCAGTTGCGGCATTGATTGCTGGTGTTGTGATTCAGCTTACCGGTTGGATGCCTATCGATGCCATTCTCTCTATTTTGGTATCGCTGCTTATTCTGAAGTCCACCATCTCGATTCTGCATGAGTCTTATCACTTCCTGATGGAGGGTGTACCTCTACATATTGATTACTTACAAGTAGGTACTGATTTAAGAAATATTCCAGGCGTACATGCGGTACATGATTTACACGTCTGGGAGATGACCCCTAGCTTCCCAGCCTTGATTGGCCATATTGAAATCGCTGAGATGCAGAAGTGGCCAGAAATTATGGCCAGAATCAATTCGATGCTCTTGGATAAGCACGGCATTGATCACGTGACCTTGCAGCCTGAAGAGGTGGGCGACGATCATGAGCATGAGATTGAGATTGAGAATGATCATCAAGATCATCAAGATCATGATGCCGCACAGGCAGTAAATGTATTTCATGATGGCGACACCTTTTACGTAGAGTGCGCTAGTGGCGATTCCACGCATCGTATGGCCTATCACGCTTGGGGAAACCCAGGCAATAAAGTATTGCTGTGTGTTCATGGCCTTACAAGGCGAGGCAGTGACTTTAAAACGCTCGCGCAGGCCATGTGTAAAGACTATTACGTTGTATGTCCCGATGTGGTGGGTAGAGGTGATTCAGATCGTCTGAGCAATCCAATGCTGTATGCCGTGCCACAGTACGTTGCTGATATTGCTGCGTTAGTTAAGAAGCTTGGTGTTGCACAAGTGGATTGGCTGGGAACTTCCATGGGAGGCTTGATTGGCATGGTGTATGCCGCAATGCCAAACTCACCCATACAGAGAATGATCATCAATGATGTGGGTCCCAAGATTGAGCCAGAGGCAATTAAACGCCTAGGATCATATGTTGGTCAGCCCTTTAGTTTCTCGGATCGCACTGAAGCACTTCAACGCTTAAATGAAATCTGCGCCACTTTTGGCGAGCACACTTCAGAAGAGTGGGAAATTTATAACGGCCCAATGCTGGTTCAAATGGAGGGCAAATGGATCATGCATTACGACCCAGATATCTCGGTGCCGTTTGCATCAGTAAGCCCAATCATGGCTAAAGCAGGCGAGATGGCGATGTGGCATGCCTTTAAGCACATTCATATTCCGATGTTGATTGTTCGTGGCGGAGTTTCTGACTTACTATCCGCAGCTACTGTTGCAGAAATGTGTAAAGTCAACCCTTATGCACGCAGTATTGAGATTCCCAATGTGGGACATGCACCCGCGTTTGTGAAACCCGAGCAGATTGCTTTAGCAAAAGAATTCTTCAGTTAATTACTTCTTAATCACTCCACATTGCCAATGGCAAATGCCCCTAGCAATTCATTAAAAGAGCCAGTATTCGTAGATGCCTGGTATGGTGAGCCGGCAGAATTGCACGCAGCCGGCGTATTGCAGGTATTGCAGTCTCTTAATCTGGATGAGGCGACATTAACTGCTGCCAGCAATATTGCCCGCACCCATGGCAAAGAAGCCCTCATCAAACTCATTGGCGAAGAGCCTGCGAAATTACTGATTGGTTACCGTGGCTTACGTCAAGCGCAAGCAAAGCTAGTTCGTAGTGATGGTGGTTTAAGTGTGACCGGCCAAGAAGAAATGTTGCGCAAAATGCTGTTGGCATTTGGCGATGATTTGCGTGTGGTTCTGATTTATCTCGCTTCCCGCTTGCAGACCTTGCGCTGGATCGCACAAGAGAAGATCGAGATGCCTGCAGCCTGGGCTCAAGAGATCTTGAGTATCGATGCCTCATTGGCTAATCGATTAGGTATTTGGCAAATGAAGTGGGAGATGGAGGACTTAGCATTTCGAGCGCTCTCACCGCAGACTTATCGTGATATTGCCAAGATGCTGGATGCTAAACGCATTGAGCGTCAATCTTTCATCGATCAAATCGTCTTGCAACTGCAGGGCGAATTAAAGGCTGCGCAGATCGAAGGCGAAGTGCTTGGAAGGCCAAAACATATATACAGCATCTGGAAAAAGATGGAAGGTAAATCATTAGACTTTGCCAATCTTTATGATGTCAGAGCATTTCGGGTATTGGTCGCCGATGTCAAATCTTGCTACGCTGTATTAGGCATCGTGCACAACGTCTGGCAGCCCGTACCAAGAGAGTTTGATGATTACATTGCGCGACCTAAGCCTAACGGTTATCAATCACTGCATACAGTAGTGATGAACGAAGACGGTACCGCATTTGAGATTCAGGTCCGCACACAAGAAATGCATCAGCAGGCAGAATATGGTTTAGCTGCGCATTGGCGCTACAAGGAGGGGGCATATGCAGGTATGGCCACCCCCCCAAATCCTGCCAAAAAAAACAAGCCAAGTGTTACTCACCAGCAAGGCACGCATAGCGCAGAGGTTGCCTATGAAAGGCAAATCGCTTGGGCTCGCCAGCTTATCTCTTGGAAAGAGGATGCCTGGGAGCAGCTTAAGCACCATGAGATTGACGACCATATTTATGTGCTTACACCTTTAGGGAAAGTGATTTCTTTGGAGAAGGGCTCAACGCCAATCGATTTTGCTTATGCGGTTCACACTAATCTTGGTCATCGTTGCCGGGGTGCACGTGTAGATGGCGCAATGGTGCCGCTCGAGACGGCATTGAAGAATGGACAAACCATTGAAATCATTGCTGTCAAACACGGTGGCCCATCACGCGATTGGATTAGCCCTGATAAGCACTATTTACGCTCACAAAGAGCACGCCAACGAGTTCGCGCTTGGTTTAATGCGCTCGATGATGAAGAGGCTGGGCAATCTGGAAAAGCTTTAGAGGGTAAAGCTGAGGCAATCCCTGAATTAAAGACCCCATCCACAACACCTGAAATCGTTTTGCGCAACAGCACCCATAAAGCAGGGCGAGGGGGCGATGTTTTGGTCGTTGGCGTGGATTCATTATTGACCCAGTTAGCGCGCTGCTGCCGACCCGTTCCACCAGACACCATTGCGGGATTTGTGACCCAGGGTAGAGGCGTTTCGATTCACCGTCGCTCCTGCAAAACCTTTAGAGGTTTGCTTGAGAGGGCGCCTGAGCGGGTCATTCAAACTGCTTGGACTGCTTCTGCTGCTGATCCTGTGGTCAATCAAGAGCAAAAACGCGTCTTTCCAGCTGATTTGGTGGTGACTGGCTTAGATCGCCCCGAGTTAATGCGGGAGCTCTTTGAAATTCTGACTAGGCAGGGTGTGCATGTGATCGATTTGCGTAAATCAGCCAAAAAAGGTCTTGCTCAGATCCTTTTAACGATTGAGGTGAAGGATTCTGAAGTGCTGCGAGTCGTGCAAAACAGCCTAGAAGAGGTCAAAGGGGTCACCCAAGTGCGCCGCCGGTGATAAACTCTATGGCTGTATAGGCTCGTAGCTCAGCTGGTTAGAGCACCACCTTGACATGGTGGGGGTCGTTGGTTCGAGTCCAATCGAGCCTACCAACGAATAAGACCCAAAAGAAGTGCTATGTATGGCTTCAAAGAGGCGCGGATGCCCAAAAGCTACCGCGCTTTCTTTTTGGGAAAGATGTCAGTAATGAAGTTCAGTAAATAATATGGGGTCATCATGCTTGTAGTTACTCTACCCGATGGATCAAAACGTGAGTTTGAGGGACCTGTTCGCGTAGCGGATGTAGCCCAAAGCATTGGTAGCGGTCTTGCAAAAGCTGCCCTAGGTGGCATCGTTGACGGCAAGATGGTGGATTTCAGTTTTGTAATTGATAAAGATAGCCAATTAGCCATCATCACTGACAAGAGTCCAGAAGCGCTAGAGATTGTTCGTCACTCCACAGCGCATTTATTAGCCTACGCCGTTAAAGAGTTATTTCCTGAAGCACAAGTAACTATCGGTCCAGTAATCGAGAATGGTTTTTACTATGACTTCTCTTATCACCGCCCATTTACTCCGGATGACTTAGTCGCTTTAGAAAAGAAAATGACTGAGCTTGCTAAAAAAGATGAGCCAGTGACTCGCACCGTAATGCCGCGCGATAACGCTGTCGAGTTTTTTAAGAAGCAAGGCGAAAACTACAAAGCAGAATTGATTGCCAGCATTCCGCAGGGCGAAGATGTTTCCTTGTATGCTGAAGGTAAATTCACCGATTTATGCCGCGGCCCGCACGTGCCTTCTACCGGCAAGCTCAAGGTATTTAAGCTCATGAAGCTGGCCGGCGCTTACTGGCGTGGCGATAGTAAGAATGAGATGCTGCAGCGTATTTACGGCACCGCATGGTTACGTAAAGAAGATCAAGATGCTTACTTACATATGCTTGAAGAATCTGAGAAGCGTGATCACCGCCGCCTCGGTAAGCAACTTGATTTATTTCATTTTCAAGAAGAAGCGCCTGGTTTAATTTTCTGGCATCCAAAAGGTTGGTCCATTTGGCAAGAAGTTGAGCAATACATGCGTCGCGTGTATCAGCAAGAAGGCTACCAAGAAGTAAAAGCTCCGCAGATTTTGGATCGCGGTCTTTGGGAAAAATCAGGCCACTGGGAAAACTATAAAGAAAATATGTTCACGACGGAGTCGGAGAATCGTGCTTACGCATTAAAGCCGATGAACTGTCCTGGTCACGTACAAATTTATAACTCTGGCTTGCATAGCTATCGTGAGTTGCCATTACGTTTTGGTGAGTTTGGTCAATGTCACCGTAACGAACCATCAGGTGCATTGCATGGTTTGATGCGTGTGCGCGGCTTCACTCAAGACGATGGCCATATTTTCTGTGCTGAAGATCAAATTCAATCAGAGGTTGCTGCTTTTGATAAAGCAGTGCGCGCTGTGTATCAAGATTTTGGGTTTACCGAGGTGGCTGTAAAGCTAGCCTTACGTCCTGCTAAGCGTGTAGGCGATGATGCTATTTGGGATAAAGCAGAAGAGGCCCTCCGTGGTGCCCTCAAGGCTTCAGGCCAAGAATGGGAAGAATTGCCAGGTGAGGGTGCTTTTTATGGCCCTAAGATCGAATATCACCTTAAGGACTCGATTGGTCGTACTTGGCAATGTGGCACGATCCAGGTCGATTTCTCAATGCCAGCCCGTTTAGGTGCTGAATATGTTGCAGAAGACAATAGTCGCAAGACCCCAGTTATGCTCCATAGAGCAATTGTGGGCTCCTTAGAGCGTTTTATCGGTATTTTGATTGAAAACCATGCTGGAAACATGCCAGTTTGGCTTGCCCCAACCCAGGCTGTTGTCCTCAATATCTCTGGAAATTCTGCTGCATATGCACAACAAGTGCAGCAATTGCTGAAAAAACAAGGGTTTAGAGTCGAATCTGATTTGCGGAACGAGAAAATTACGTATAAAATACGTGAGCACGCATTACAGAAGACCCCATTTTTGCTAGTTGTAGGTGATAAAGAGTCTGAAAGCAATACGGTGGCCGTTCGTGCCCGTGGCGGAGTGGATTTAGGTGTAATGCCTCTTGATGCCTTCGTTGCCCGACTCCAGCAGGATATATCCCAGAAAGTCGGACCCGAGCTTAGCTAGGGTTAGAACGGTTTTTTATTGTTTTTTTAAAGGAATTAAGAAGATCGCTACTGAAAAATTGCAGCGCATTAACCGGGAAATTACTGCTCCTGAAGTGCGTTTGATTGGAATTGATGGAGAGCCCATCGGTGTAGTTAAGTTGAGTGAAGCCTTGGCTTTGGCAGAAGAGAAAGAGACCGATTTGGTTGAAATTGCTCCGACGGCTGTGCCACCTGTAGTCCGCATCATGGACTTCGGCAAATTCAAATACCAAGAAGCCAAGCGGATGCATGAAGCTAAGCTGAAGCAAAAAGTAATTCAGGTGAAGGAAGTGAAGTTCCGCCCTGGTACTGATGATGGTGACTACGGTGTGAAGCTACGCAATCTAATCCGCTTTTTGGAAGATGGCGATAAGACAAAGATTACGCTGCGGTTTCGGGGTCGTGAAATGGCCCACCAAGAAATCGGAGTCAGAATGTTGGAGCGTTTGAAGTTGGATCTCGTTGAATACGGCCAAGTCGAACAGTTTCCAAAGATGGAAGGCCGCCAGATGGTGATGGTATTGGCCCCTATCCGTAAGGCTAAGTAACTAGGTTCTACCTGGTTCTTATGTAGGGAGGTATCGAAAGATATCGGTAGTTTGAAGTGCTTCTGGGTACAGGAAGAGTAACCGTCGGTTACCACCTATGTTGCACAAGTAATTGAAGGGGTGCTTTATGCCCAAGATGAAGAGCAAGAGTAGCGCTAAAAAGCGCTTCACGGTTCGCGCAGGCGGAACGATTAAACGAGGACAGGCTTTCAAACGCCATATCCTCACCAAGAAGACCACAAAGAATAAGCGTCACTTACGTGGTACCACCGAAGTTGCGAAAGCTGACGTTAAGTCAATTCGCTCCATGCTTCCATACGCTTAACCTCAGACTAGATTAGGAGAAATAAATGCCAAGAGTCAAACGTGGGGTTACAGCAAGAGCCCGTCATAAGAAAATTACCGATGCCGCTACAGGTTACCGTGGCCGTCGTAAGAACGTATTCCGTATTGCTAAGCAAGCGGTTATGCGTGCTGGTCAATATGCCTATCGTGACCGTCGCAATAAGAAACGTGTATTCCGCGCATTGTGGATTGCCCGTATCAACGCGGCAGTTCGTCAGCATGACATGACCTATAGCGTATTCATGAATGGTATGAAGAAAGCTGCGATCGAACTCGACCGCAAAGTGCTTTCTGATATGGCCATTGCTGACAAAGCAGCTTTTGCTGCTTTGGTTACTCGGATCAAATCCGTAGTAAACGCTGCAGCTTAATCTTAGTTTTCTAAACTAAGCTGCAATGGTTTCTCTCGACCACATTGTCGAGGATGCTAAACGTGATTTCCTCGGAGCTGCCGATGCGGCAGCTCTAGAGGACGCGAAAGCCAAGTATCTCGGTAAGTCAGGTGTTCTCACTGAGCGTTTAAAAGCGCTTGGTGGAATGTCGCCTGATGAACGCAAGAGTGCTGGCGCCCAAATTAATCAAATCAAAACCCAAGTAGAAGCTGCATTACAAGAGCGTCGCCAAGCTTTGGCTGATGCCGTCTTGTTGCAACGTCTTGCAGCAGAGTCTATCGATGTTTCCTTGCCTGGCCGTGGCCAAGCAGTAGGTAGCTTGCATCCTGTGATGCGCACTTGGGAACGTGTTGAAGAGATCTTCCGCTCAATAGGTTTTGATGTAGCAGATGGCCCTGAGATTGAAACCGATTGGTTTAATTTCACCGCCTTAAATAGCCCTGAGAATCATCCTGCACGTTCAATGCAGGATACTTTTTATATCGATGGCAAAGACTCTAACGAGAAGCCGTTGCTATTACGTACGCATACCAGCCCCATTCAGGTTCGTTATGCGAGCGAACATGTTAAGAAATACGCTAACGCCGATGTCATGCCGCCAATCAAAGTAATTGCGCCAGGAAGAACATATCGTGTTGATAGCGACGCAACCCATTCACCCATGTTCCATCAAGTTGAAGGCTTGTGGATTGCTGAGAGTGTTTCATTTGCAGACCTCAAAGGCGTCTATACAGATTTCTTGAGAACCTTCTTTGAAACGAATGCATTGCAAGTTCGTTTCCGACCTTCATATTTCCCGTTTACAGAGCCTTCAGCTGAGATTGATATGGCCTTCGGTAGCGGCAAACTTGTCGGCCGTTGGTTAGAAATCTCCGGAGCAGGGCAGGTTCATCCTAATGTCTTACGCAATATGGGTATCGACCCAGAGCGCTATACCGGCTTCGCATTTGGATCTGGTCTAGAGCGCTTAACGATGCTGCGTTACGGTGTAGATGACTTGCGCCTCTTCTTTGAAAACGATCTGCGTTTTTTAGCGCAGTTCCCTGCATAACCAAACTATTTATTACTAAACTAAGATCGCGCTATGCAATTTTCTGAATCTTGGCTTCGTCAGTATGTAAACCCATCACTGGATAGTGATGCGCTTGGTCATGCAATGACAATGGCCGGTTTAGAAGTTGAAGAGCAACATTCAGTAGCCCCTGCATTTACTAAGATCGTGATTGCGCAAATCTTGTCTGCAGAGCAACATCCTGATGCAGACCGTTTACGTGTTTGTAAAGTAGACGCTGGTACTGGTCAAGAGTTACAAATTGTTTGTGGTGCGCCTAATGCGCGTGCCGGGATCAAGATTCCGTGCGCTATGGTTGGCGCTGAATTGCCCCCTGCTGAAGCCGGCGGCAAGCCATTCATGATCAAAGTGGGTAAGCTACGCGGTGTTGAAAGCCAAGGTATGTTGTGCTCTGGCCGTGAGCTTGGCTTGGGCGATGATCACGAAGGCATCCTAGAGTTACCTGTGGATGCGCCAGTTGGCAAAGATATTCGTGAATATCTGAATCTTGATGATCAAATCTTTGTTATTAAATTAACCCCGAATAAAGCAGATTGCCTCTCATTAATGGGTATGGCAAGAGAAGTTTCCGCCATTACTGGCGCTACGCTCTGCGCGCCGAAGTGGACACCACCAGCAGTATCGATTGACGATAAGCGCAAAGTTACCGTAGAAGATAAAGAACTCTGTGGACGTTTTGCTGGTCGCGTGATTCGTGGTGTTAATCCGCAGGCTAAAACACCCGAGTGGATTGTGCAGCTTTTATCCCGCGCAGGTCAAAGAAGTATTTCTGCATTAGTAGATCTCTCTAACTACGTCATGCTAGAGATGGGTCAACCTACCCACGTATTTGATATTGATAAATTGAATGGCGATATCACTGTTCGTTGGGCTAAAGCAGGCGAAACTCTTGAATTATTAAATGGTCAGACTGTGACTTTGCAGGGCCCCGACTCTGCGGGCAAGTTACAGGAAGCTGGCGTGGTTGCTGATCAGAATGGCCCGGTAGCGCTTGCCGGAATCATGGGCGGCAATCATTGCGCCGTATCTGATGACACCAAGAATATCTATGTTGAGGCTGCATATTGGTTGCCTTCAGCTATTCAGGGCCGTGCCCGCCGCTTTAACTTCAGCACAGATGCAGCGCATCGCTTTGAGCGCGGTGTAGATCCCCAAAATACAGTTAATTGTCTAGAGTATCTCAGTGCCTTAATTATTGAGGTCTGCGGTGGTCAAGCTGGCCCAGTGGATGATCAAGTATTGAACGTGCCAGACCGTAAGCCAGTCAAAATGCGTTTGGCTAGAGCAGAAAAAGTAATTGGTATTCCACTAACAAATGAAGTGGTTGCTGATGTATTTCAGCGTCTTGGTTTTGAGTTTAAGCAAGAGGGTGATGCCTTTGTTGTAATGCCCCCAAGCTATCGTTTCGATATTGAGATCGAAGAAGATTTGATCGAAGAAGTCGCACGTATGTACGGCTTTGAAAATATTCCGGATCAACCACCAGTAGCCTCATTGAAAATGAGTGCTAAAGCAGAAGCAAAACGCGGTGTTCATTTATTGCGCCAGCGTTTGGCTCTCCAAGGTTATCAAGAGGCAGTAAATTTTGGCTTCACAGATCTCGAAAGTGAAAAGCGTTTAACTAGCGCCACTGAAACAGAGATCATTGCGGTGTTAAATCCTATTGCCAGCCAATACGGTGTGATGCGCAGTACGCTATGGGGCGGTTTGTTAAATAACCTCAAGGCGAATTTGAACCGTGGAGCAGGGCGTGTACGCCTGTTTGAGACTGGCCGTGTATTTAAGCGTGACGTGAATGTTCAAGAAGAGGCTGGCAAGGTGGCTGGCTTTTATCAGCCCCAAAAAATTGGCGGCCTTGCTTATGGATCTTTTGTTCCTGAGCAATGGGCCAATGCAACCCGTGCGGTTGATTTCTTTGATGTGAAGGGTGATCTGGAGCGTGTTTTAGATCCCCTGCATTTTGTCAATGAAGCCGCACAGCACCCTGCATTACATCCGGGTCGCAGTGCAAAGATATTCTTGACTGCAGCCAAGAATCGTATTGAAGTAGGATTCATTGGAGAGCTTCATCCTGGTTTGCAACAAGCATATGAGTTGCCACAAGCGCCTGTTTTATTTGAATTAGACTTAGATCCTATTCGTGAGCTTGGCTTGCCGGTGCCTGAAGATTTGAGTAAATTTCCTGCAGTGCAACGTGATTTGGCCTTGGTTGTGAAGCAAAGCGTTTCTGCGCAGTCACTGTTAGATGTTATGGCTGCTAGCAAGCAAAATTTTGTGCGTAATATTGAACTCTTTGATGAGTTCAAGCCTAAGGCTGGATCAAGTAGTATGGCGGATGATGAGAAGAGCTTGGCTTTCCGAGTAACCCTCTTAAACCCTAATGAGACATTACAGGATCCCCAAATTGATGCAGCAATGGCTGCTTTATTGGGCGCAGTTGAAAAAAAGTGCGCAGCTCGTTTGCGCTAGGTTTAATATTAAGCATAAATCATACAATTACAGAAAAGACTTGCGATGACTGAATTGATTTCTAACGACACCGTTACCAAGAATGAGCTATCCGAAGCCCTTTTTGATCAAGTTGGACTAAATAAGCGCGAAGCAAAAGATATGATCGATGCTTTTTTTGATCGTGTTGGCCAATCTCTTGAAGCCGGCGTAGAAGTTAAGATTTCCGGTTTTGGTAATTTCCAGTTGCGCAATAAGTCGGCTCGTCCTGGCCGAAATCCAAAGACAGGTCAAATGATTCCGATTGCTGCTAGACGCGTTGTTACTTTTCACGCAAGTCAAAAGCTTAAAGATGTAGTGGAGTCACATGCTCGAGAAAACCGAGTTTGATGCTAGCTCAGCGCTGCTGAGCTCTCAACTTCCCCCGATACCAGCAAAGCGCTATTTCACCATTGGTGAAGTAGCTGATCTTTGTGGTGTGCGCTCACACGTATTGCGTTATTGGGAGCAGGAGTTTACTCAACTCAGCCCACAAAAGCGCCGCGGTAACCGTCGTTACTACCAGCACCATGAAGTGGTCTTGATCAGAAAGATTCGCTCACTCCTCTATGAAGAAGGCTTTACGATTAGCGGTGCTCGCAATCGCCTTGAAGAGGCTCGTGGCGATCTCCGTCTGCGTGAAGAATTGCAAGCTGTCCTGCAGATTCTCTCTAAATAGTTACTGATACAATTTTGCTTTTCGTCGGGGCGTAGCGCAGCCTGGTAGCGTACATGCATGGGGTGCATGTGGTCGGAGGTTCAAATCCTCTCGCCCCGACCATTCAAACTAATCCCACCATCTCCATGACAAGCGAAACAAAACCCGTTGAATACTTTGGTCTCAAGATTCCTTTTTTGGCGCATTTGGGCGTAGTTCCTGAGTATGCGAAAGAGGGTAAGTCCCGAATTAGCCTTGACCTTAAGCCTGAGTATGAGAATAGCTTTGGTATTGCCCATGGCGGTGTCATCATGACACTACTGGATTTTGCAATGGGGGCAGCAGCTAGGAGCATTTCCGAGGCTCCCTTGGGGGCAATGACGATTGATATGTCGGTCAGCTTCCTGCGTCCCAGCACCGGCAAAATCGTGGTGGAGGGCACCATTCTCAAACCAGGAAAGACGATTAACTATTGCGAAGCAATTGTGTTGAATGAGGCAGGGGAGATAACTGCAAAATCCAGCGGTACATTTATGCTCAGAGAATCAAAAACAGTTTAATTAAATATAATATTTATAAAGATTATGTCTTTTATTAACCTGAGCTGATATAGCCCTAATAAATATTGTTAATTATTCCGAATAATATATATTGCCTGATAGATTAATGTATATATAATAAACATCTAATAAGGCTTATATAAGCCCTATAAAACAAACTATTATTCGGAGAGTGAAAAGAATATGTCTTCTTATAAAGAGCTTTTAGCCCAACGCGAGCAGTTGGATAAACAGATTAAAGAAGCAATTGCTCATGAAAAGGCTGATGGCATTGCCAAGGCCAAAGTCATTATTGAGCAATATGGCTTAACTGCATCCGATCTATTTAGCCGTAAAGCCGGTGTAAAGAGTGCTGGCGGTAAGGTGGCTCCTAAATATCGCAATCCATCTACAGGCGAAACTTGGACTGGAAGAGGTAAGGCGCCAAAGTGGATTGAAGGCAGAGATCGTAGTAGCTATTTGATCTAAGTGCTTGTTTTGCTTAAGTTTTGTACCAAAGGCCGCTTATAGCGGCCTTTTCATTTACCCCTTCCTTGAGCTTAATTGCCCTCTAAGCGCACTTCCTAGCCAAAGCTTCTACAAATAGGGGTTCTAGTAACTCATGCCGACTACCATGAGGCCAGTTTCCCTCAGTCTCTGGATTGGTTGCGGGGTAGCCAATAATGAGTGGGTTGAGGTCAATTAAGCCGTTTTCAAGCTCCTGTTTGATGCTTTCGCTCAAGGGATGCTTACCGCCAGAGTTCTCGTCAGCCAGCGCAACTACGCCAGGGTGTAGCTTGATAAAGCCTTCATCTACTAGTATAGGTATGCGCTGAGTGTCCTTGTTTTTGCTCAAATAATGGATTAAATGGACTTGCTCTACAGGTGGAATAAGAGCATCTAAAAAGATCAAATCGGGGGCAATGGAAACTGCCTTCATTAAGCCCTCTAGGCTATCTACCGCCATTTCCATGTCTACCTTGAGCTGCCAATCGGCAATAGACTCTAATAATTCTTGGCCATTCTCGGATCTTCTAAATATCCCCATGGCTACACAGTTTTGAGTGGTCTTTTGACGCATAGCCCTTTTTCTGCGTTGTAATTGCTGTTCTAAGGAGCTTGCCAATATACGTCTGTGCCCGCCACGGGTTTTCCAAGCAATAAGTTCGCCTAATTCCACCATTTTCTGAACGGTGCCTAGGGAAACCTGTAAAACCTTGGCGCTTTGGCGAGTACTGAGATATTCCGTTTCTGGGGTAATTAATTTCATATTTGCCTTAATTTCATTTAATTGTTTGAAGATTTAGAGAATAAAAATCAAATTCATTTGAATCTGTCGGCAAACCTTTAAAGCGGAGTAGGAAAGTTCTTATTAATTCTCTTTGATAGGGAGATACCCCCAAATTCTTTGAAATCAGGGAAAGCCCTTTAAGTACCAATGGGCATTCGTGTTAAATTACACCTGTAGCACCAGTATTCGCACAGATCAATTCGCTAAACGGTAGAGCCGTGTAACGAATGGTTTTAACCACAGTTTTTATTCGGGAAACCCGATGAAAGGTGAGCATCATGATGCAGGATCAAAGAGATAATTCCTATCTCTTCGGCGGAAACGCACCCTACGTAGAGGAACTCTACGAATCCTACTTGCACGATCCAGCTTCAGTAGCTGATCATTGGCGAGATTATTTCGATAACGTGAAACAGGTTCCTGCGGTTGACGGTTCATCTCGAACTGACATTGCCCACGCACCTATTGTTGCTTCATTTGCTGAGCGCGCTAAGCAAGGCCCAATCAGAACGATATCTGATTCGGCTGACTCAGAGATGGGCCGTAAGCGCGTTGCTGTTCAGCAGTTAATTGCTGCGTATCGCAACGTTGGTAATCGCTGGGCTAATACTGATCCTCTCAAGCGGACAGAGCGCCAGGATATTCCTGAGTTAGATTCTGCTTTCTATGGCTTCACTGACGGCGATATGGATATCGTCTTCAATACAAGTAATACATTCTTTGGTAGAAACGAGATGTCCTTGCGCGATTTGCTGCAAGCATTGCGTGAAACCTATTGCGGGACTATTGGCGCTGAATATATGTTCATCGCTGACCAAAAAATTAAAAAATGGTGGCAGGAAAAGTTAGAGTCCATACGCTCGAACCCATCATTTAATCAAGAAAAAAAACGTCAAATCCTTGATCGCGTTACTGCTGCAGAAGGCTTGGAGCGCTACCTTCAAGCTAAATATGTTGGCCAAAAGCGCTTCTCTCTCGAGGGAGGCGAAAGTTTTATTGCCTGTATGGATGAGGTCATTCATGAGGCTGGCGCTAAAGGCGTCCAAGAGATTGTAATTGGCATGGCCCACCGTGGGCGCCTGAATGTGTTGGTTAATACCTTAGGAAAGATGCCCAAGGATCTATTTGCAGAGTTTGAGCACAAAGGTCCTGAAACATTGCCTGCTGGTGATGTGAAATATCACCAAGGATTTTCAAGCGATATCTCTACACCAACCGGACCAGTACACGTATCTTTGGCATTTAATCCATCGCACTTGGAGATTGTGAATCCTGTGGTTGAAGGTTCTGCACGCGCTCGAATGGATCGTCGTGGAGATGTTTTGGGTCAGCAGGTATTGCCTGTTCTAGTTCATGGTGATGCTGCAATTGCAGGCCAAGGAGTGATGCAAGAAACCTTAGCAATGGCTGAGGTTCGTGGTTACTCGACTGGCGGCACTTTGCATATTGTGATTAACAACCAAATTGGTTTTACGACTTCAGACCCGCGTGACTTGCGTTCAAGCTTGTATTGCACGGACATCATGAAAATCATTGATGCACCGGTATTGCATGTGAACGGTGATGATCCTGAAGCGGTTGTGTTGGCAACTCAGCTGGCGATAGAGTTCCGTACACAGTTTCACAAGGATGTAGCCATTGATATTGTTTGCTTTAGAAAATTAGGCCACAACGAGCAAGATACGCCATCAATGACTCAGCCTTTGATGTATAAGATCATTGCCGCTCATCCTGGTACTCGTAAGCTTTATGCCGACAAACTAGAAGCTGAGGGAACATTGCCCGCCGGCTCTGGCGAGGAGATGGTGAAGGCCTACCGTGCTGCGATGGATGCGGGTATACAGACTTCAGACCCAGTGCTGAGTAACTACAAGGGTAAGTTTGCGGTTGATTGGTCACCATTCTTAAATAAAAAATGGACAGACGAGGCTGATACAGCAATTCCTTTGACTGAATGGAAGCGATTGGCAGAACGCATTTCCACTCCTCGTGAGGGCTTTAAAGTTCACCCATTGGTAGAAAAGGTCTTAAATGACCGTGCTGCAATGGGTCGCGGCGAGGTCAATGTCGACTGGGGTATGGGGGAGCATATGGCTTTTGCATCCCTGGTTGCTAGTGGCTACCCCGTTCGGCTATCTGGTGAAGATAGTGGTCGTGGAACATTTACCCATCGTCATGCAGTGCTACACAATCAAAATCGTGAAAAGTGGGATACCGGAATTTATATTCCACTGCGCCACGTCGCTAAAGATCAAGCACCATTTTTGGTAATTGACTCCATTCTCTCTGAAGAGGCGGTGCTTGGTTTTGAATACGGTTATGCCGCTGCAGAACCTAATACGTTAACTATTTGGGAAGCCCAGTTCGGCGACTTTGCTAACGGAGCACAGGTAGTAATTGACCAATTCATCGCCTCAGGCGAGGTGAAGTGGGGTCGTGCTAATGGCTTAGTCATGATGTTGCCGCACGGTTATGAAGGTCAAGGCCCAGAGCATTCTTCTGCACGTCTTGAGCGTTTTATGCAGTTGTGCGCTGATACTAATATGCAAGTCATTCAGCCAACTACTGCTTCACAGATATTCCATGTATTACGTCGTCAGATGATTCGTCAATTCCGCAAGCCGCTAATATTGATGACTCCAAAATCACTGCTGCGTAATAAGGAGGCAGCATCGCCTCTGTCTGAGTTTACCAAGGGTGGATTTAAGACTGTATTAGGTGAGCGTGATGACTCGATTGATGCCAGCCAGGTAACTCGACTTGTAATGTGTTCTGGTAAGGTCTATTACGACTTAGTTAAACAACGTACGGAGAAGAAGATTGGTGATGTTGCCATTATTCGCTTGGAGCAGTTGTATCCATTCCCACACAAAGCATTAACTGCTGAGTTGAAGAAATATCCAAAATTGGAGGAGATTATTTGGTGCCAAGATGAGCCTCAAAACCAAGGCGCCTGGTTCTTTGTACAGCACAACATCTTGGAAAATATGTCTGATGGTATGAAACTAGCTTATGCAGGTCGTCCTGCATCAGCATCACCAGCCTGTGGTTATGCCCATCTTCACCAAGAACAGCAGAAGTCATTACTGAATACGGCATTTGCCAAACTCAAAGGGTATGTGATCACGAAATAATCGTTTTCATAACTCAACATACACACATACATACATATAAACAGGATTAATCATGGCTATTTTCGAAGTTAAAGTTCCACAACTCTCCGAGTCAGTTGCTGAAGCAACTTTGTTGCAATGGAAAAAGAAGGTTGGTGACGCTGTTGGTCAAGATGAGATCTTGATTGAAATTGAAACCGATAAAGTGGTTCTCGAGGTTCCAGCGCCTTCCGCTGGTGTCTTGACAGAAATCGTTGTTGCTGACGGTGGTACCGTTGTTGCTGAGCAATTGATTGCAAAGATCGATAGCACTGCTGTTGCCGCTGCCGCACCTGCTGCAGCCGCACCTGCTCCAGCTGCCGCTCCCGCAGCAGCCCCAGCAAAAGCACCTGCTCCTGCCGCTAAAGCTGGCACAGCGGCTGCACCTTCCGCTGCAAAAATTCTGGCTGAGAAAAATATCGACGCTGGTCAAGTTGCCGGTTCTGGTCGTGATGGCCGTATCACCAAGGGTGATGCATTGAATGCTTCTACAGGCGGTACTAAATCTGCTGCATTACCAAGCGCACCAGTTCCAATGGGTGATCGCCCAGAAGAGCGTGTACCAATGAGCCGTTTGCGTGCTCGTATTGCTGAGCGTTTGCTTGAGTCCCAAGCTAACAACGCCATCTTGACTACATTCAATGAAGTCAATATGGCTCCAGTAATCGCTATGCGTAATAAGTACAAAGATCAGTTTGAAAAAGTCCATGGTGTGAAGTTGGGCTTCATGTCTTTCTTCGTTAAAGCGGCTACACATGCTCTGAAGAAATTCCCACTCCTGAATGCTTCGGTTGATGGCAATGACATCGTTTACCACGGTTACTTTGATATCGGTATCGCAGTAAGCTCACCACGCGGCTTGGTAGTTCCTATTTTGCGTGACGTTGATCAAATGAATTTGGCTGACATTGAGAAGAAAATTGCTGAGTTCGGTGCTAAAGCACGTGATGGTAAATTGTCGATTGAAGAGTTGACTGGTGGCACATTCTCCATCTCTAACGGCGGCGTATTCGGATCGATGTTGTCCACTCCGATCATCAACCCACCGCAATCGGCTATTTTGGGTATCCACGCAACTAAAGATCGTGCCGTAGTTGAAAACGGTCAAGTAGTTGTTCGTCCAATCAACTATCTTGCTTTGTCATATGACCACCGCATTATTGACGGTCGCGAGGCTGTACTTGGTTTAGTTGCTATGAAGGATGCTTTAGAAGATCCTTCTCGTCTTCTCCTTGATTTGTAAGAAGGGAAGATCATGATCCAAGTTTTTGACGTAGTAGTAATTGGTGCTGGCCCTGGTGGCTATATCGCCGCGATTCGTGCAGCGCAACTTGGTTTTAAGGTTGCCTGTGCTGAATCTAGTTCCTATGATGATCCTAAAGGTGAAACACGTTTGGGCGGTACCTGCTTAAACGTGGGTTGTATTCCCTCTAAGGCATTGTTAGCATCTTCTGAGGAATTTGAAAAGATCAGCCATCATGCTGCAGATCATGGCATTAAAGTGGGTGCAGTAAGCATCGACTCTAAAAAGATGATTGCCCGTAAAGATGACATCGTTACCAAGATGACTGGTGGTATTCAGTACTTATTCCGTAAGAACAAAATCACTTTATTAAAAGGCCATGCTTCGTTCGAAGGTAAGGGCGCCGATGGATATCAAGTGAAGATTGCTGGCAAAGACAAAGAAACGGTTACTGCAAAGAATGTAATCATTGCTACCGGCTCTAAAGCGCGTCACCTCCCAGGCATTAATGTTGACAACGTCTTGATCTGCGATAACGAAGGTGCACTCAAATTTGACTCCGCCCCTAAGAAATTAGGTGTAATCGGTGCTGGTGTAATCGGCCTGGAGTTGGGATCTGTATGGCGTCGTCTCGGTGCTGAAGTGACTGTGCTTGAAGCTATGCCTTCATTCTTGGGTGCTTGTGATATCGGTATTGCCAAAGAAGCTCAAAAGCTCTTTGCTAAGCAAGGCTTAGATATTCATACTGGCGTGAAGATTGGTGATGTTAAAGCCGACAAGAAGGGTGTAGTAGTTAATTACACCGATAGCGCTGGTAAGGCTGCTAAGTTGGAATGTGATCGCTTAATTGTTTCCGTTGGTCGTGTACCTAACACCGACAAATTGGGTTTAGACAAGATTGGTCTTAAAGTGGATGAGCGTGGCTTCATTCCAATTGATGATCACACTTGTGCTACTGCGGCTCCCGGCGTTTACGCTGTTGGTGACGTGGTACGTGGCCCAATGTTGGCCCATAAAGCAGAAGACGAAGGCGTCTTGGTTGCTGAAGTGATTGCCGGTCAAAAGCCTCATATCGATTACAACTGCATACCTTGGGTTATCTATACCGATCCTGAAATTGCCTGGGTTGGTAAAACTGAACAAGCACTCAAAGAGGCGGGCATTGCTTATAAAGCAGGTCAGTTTCCCTTTGCTGCTAACGGCCGTGCGTTGGGTATGGGTCGTGCTGATGGTTTCATCAAAGTGTTAGCAGATGCTAAGACAGATGAGATTCTTGGCGTACATATTATTGGTGCCAATGCTTCTGACTTAATTGCTGAAGCAGCGGTTGCAATGGAATTTAAAGCAGCAGCAGAAGATATTGCTCGTATCTGTCATGCGCATCCAAGTTTGTCTGAAGTGATGCGCGAAGCAGCATTGGCGACAGACTCACGTGCATTAAATATGTAATTGAAAACCATTGAGTTTTACCAACAAGAGTTAAAGGCGCGCGGGTATCAAAGTGATCCCGCGCAGCTTCGTGCTGTTGAGCGTCTTCAGGAGTGTGAAGATGAATGGATCGCTTACAAAGAAATCCGCAGCAATACCTTAAAGAAAAAGATATTTAAACCAACGCTTCCCCGCGGTATTTACCTATGGGGTGGGGTAGGTCGTGGCAAATCCTTCTTGATGGACTGCTTTTATGCGGCCTCACCATTAGAAAAGAAAATTCGCATTCATTTTCATGAGTTTATGCGTGAAGTCCATCGCGAACTCCATGAGTTATCGGGTTTATCAGACCCGCTTGATGAGCTTGCTAAGCGTATTTCAAATCGCTATCGTCTTATTTGCTTTGATGAGTTTCACATCAACGACATTGCGGATGCGATGATTCTCTATCGCTTGCTAAGTGCATTATTTGCTGACCGCGTGCAGTTTGTGATGACATCAAACTATCGTCCAGATCAGCTCTATCCGAATGGTTTGCATCGAGATCGATTGATTCCTGCAATTAAGCTCCTAGAAGAAAAGCTAGATGTCTTAAACGTAGATGCAGGTAATGATTACCGCCGGGTTCAAATGGCGCAAGTCGAGGCCTATCTCACTCCGGTCAATGCAGAAACACAAGCAACGCTCGGTCAAATGTTTCAAACCTTAATTGGTAATCAGAAAGAGGCGCGTAATCCAGTCCTTAATATTGAGTCGCGTGAGTTACGACCACTTCACATGGCGGACGGTGTGGTTTGGTTCGACTTCAAAACTTTGTGTTGTGGCCCACGCTCGCAAAATGATTACTTGGAGATTGCTAACCAGTTTCATACGGTGATTTTGTCTGGGGTGCCTTATATGCCCCCAAGAATGACAAATGAAGCCCGCCGCTTTATTTGGCTAATCGACGTCTTGTATGACCACAAGATTAAGTTAATCATGTCTGCTGAGGTTCCAGCTCCAGATTTGTACACTGAGGGCCAAATTACGTCTGAATTCTCTCGAACCGTCTCCCGTTTGATTGAGATGCAGTCTCGTGACTACCTAGATGCACCGCGCCGGGTAATTGATACCAGCTTGACCTAAAATAGGGTTATGAGCAGCTTTTCTCCCATAAACGCCGACTTGCATTGCCATTCAGTGATTTCTGACGGGACTTTGACGCCTGAACACTTAGCGGAGCGTGCTAAAGCCAATGGAGTGCATTTGTGGGCCTTGACCGATCATGATGAATTGGGTGGTCAGAAACGTGCTCGAGAAGCAGCTAGCGCATTAAAGATCGATTACCTTGCTGGTGTAGAAATTTCTGTCACTTGGATGGGTGAGACTATTCATATTGTTGGTCTTGGAATTGATGCTGAGCATGTTGGCATCATCGAAGGACTTCGTCGCACTCGTGATGGCCGAGGCAATCGCGCCAAACTGATGGCCGAACAATTACTCAAAGCAGGTATTCCTGCAGCTTATGAAGGCGCACTGCATTTTGCAGGGAATCGCGATTTGATTTCAAGAACACACTTTGCGCGTTTCTTGGTAGAGCAGGGTGTGTGTCGTAATACCGAGCATGTATTTAAAAATTATTTAATTGAAGGCAAGCCAGGATATGTACCTCATCAGTGGGCTACTCTAGATGACGCTGTTAGCTGGATTAAATCAGCAGGTGGTGTAGCGGTGATTGCTCATCCTGGACGCTACAGTAGACTCAATGCCATGCAAATGGATGAGCTCTATAAACACTTTAAGGACATTGGTGGCCTAGCAATTGAGGTTATTACAGGTAGCCATAGCCCGGACCAATACAAAACCTTTGCAAAGATTGCGGAGCAATATGGCTTTTTAGCTTCTCGTGGTTCCGATTTTCATGACCCAAGCGAGAGTCATATAGATTTAGGCAATTTGCCGCACTTACCGGATCACCTTACGCCAGTATGGTCTGCATTTCATTAAACGATTAATCCATTAACTCCATCATTACTTAACCACTTAGAAAAAGAATACAGATGTTTGCTGAACGCGTTCTCTCTGGCATGCGACCAACCGGTAGCTTGCACTTGGGTCACTACCATGGTGTATTAAAGAACTGGGTGCGCTTGCAGTCAGAGTATCCATGCTTCTTTTTTGTAGCTGATTGGCATGCATTAACTACTCATTACGAGACTCCGGATGTCATTGAGCAGTCTGTATGGGAGATGGTGATTGATTGGTTGGCAACGGGCGTTGATCCAAATCAGGCGACCTTGTTCATTCAAAGTAAAGTGCCTGAGCACGCTGAACTGTTTCTATTGCTCTCCATGGGAACCCCATTGGGCTGGCTTGAACGGGTACCTACCTATAAAGATCAAATTGAGAAACTCAAGGAAAAAGATCTCCAAACTTATGGTTTCTTGGGTTATCCATTGCTGCAGGCAGCTGACATATTGATGTATCGCGCACAGTTGGTGCCGGTTGGTGAAGATCAGGTGCCACACGTAGAGATGACTCGTGAAGTAGCGCGCCGCTTTAATTATTTGTACGGACGCGAACCCGGATTTGAAGAAAAAGCTTTAGAGGCAGTTAAAAAATTAGGCAGCAAGCGCGCCAAAATGTATGCAGAATTACGAGTGGCCTTCCAAGAGCGCGGTGATGATGAGGCATTGGAGCAGGCTAAGGCATTGCTACAAGAAGCGCAGAGTTTATCAATGGCTGATCGTGAAAGACTCTTTGGCTTTTTAGAAGGTGCTCGCAAAATTATCCTGCCTGAGCCACAAGCACTACTCACAACGGCATCACGTATGCCTGGTATTGATGGTCAAAAGATGTCGAAGTCTTACGGCAACACCATTAGCATTCGCGAAAATCCCGAAGATGTCATTAAAAAGATTCGTACGATGCCAACCGATCCAGCGCGCGTCAGAAGAACTGATGCCGGAGATCCAGCACGTTGCCCCGTATGGCAACTGCATACCGTTTACTCCAATGAAGAAACGAAACAATGGGTTGATAAGGGCTGTAAATCCGCTGGTATTGGATGCCTCGAGTGTAAGCAACCGGTAATCGATTCAATTTTGGCTGAGCAGCAGCCGATGTTTGAGTGTGCTCAGAAGTATTTGGATGACCCTAGTTTGCTGCGCTCCATCATTGCTGATGGTTGCGACAAAGCACGTAAGGTTGCTCAAGAAACCATGCGTGAGGTTCGCGAAGCAATGGGCCTTGCTTACGATTGAGTCTTAATCTTGCCTATCCCGCACGATGCCATTTTGAATGCCTCTCCTTGGGTAAGGAGATTTGTGCCCCTCATTCCAAAGGGTGGGGTGGTACTGGATTTAGCTTGCGGATCAGGGCGACACTCTGAGTTATTGGCAAGCATGGGTCATGAGGTGCTGTCAGTTGACCAGGATGTCACGGCTGCAGGGTCTCTTGGTAATCCCTTAATCATCGCAAAATGCCTCAATCTTGAAGAGACTGACTGGCCGCTGACGGGTTCTGAGTTCGGCGCGATCATAGTGACCAACTACCTCTATCGTCCACACCTTGATCAATTACCCAAAATGCTACAAATGGGTGGTGTTTTGATCTATGAAACCTTCGCCATGGGGAATGAGGAATTTGGTAAGCCATCCAACCCTCATTTCCTGTTAAATCCAGGGGAATTGCTCACTTTTGCCTCCCGTCATGGTCTTAAGGTAGTGGCTTATGAGGATATTTACGTAGACCAACCCAAACCAGCCATGGTTCAGCGCCTATGCGCGTCAAAAGGCGAGCTAAAAAAGCGCATTCCGTTACAATTTCAGGGTTAAGACAGCTAAAAATCGGTGCATATTCGGTGACAATTACAGCTCATTCCAAAGGTAGCAAAAAGCCCATCGCTGGCAGTATGCCGGCTATCGTGACTCCCATGTTCGAAGATGGCAGCTTGGATTACGCTAGCTTGCGTTCCTTATTGGATTGGCATGTAGCGGAAGGCACCGACGGAATAGTGATTGTTGGCACTAGTGGAGAGTCTCCAACAGTTTCGGTTGAGGAACATTGCGAGCTCATTCGCGTGACAGTGGAGCAGATTGCTGGACGTATTCCAGTGATTGCTGGCACTGGCGGTAACTCTACGATTGAAGCAATTGAATTAACTCAATTTGCTAAACAGGTTGGCGCGGATGCCAGCTTGCAGGTAGTACCGTATTACAACAAGCCAACGCAAGATGGCATGTTTGCCCACTTTAAGAAGATTGCTGAGTCGGTTGATTTGCCAGTGATTTTGTATAACGTTCCTGGCAGAACGGTTGCTGATTTGGCTGGCGATACGGTCGTCCGTTTAGCGGGTGTGCCAGGCATTATTGGTATTAAAGAGGCAACAGGTAGCTTAGAGCGTGGCACCTTATTGATTAATGATCTCAAGCGTGCTGGCCATCAAGACTTCTCCGTATTTTCGGGTGACGATCTGACTGCAGCCATGTTGATGTTGATGGGTGGCAAGGGAAACATTTCTGTCACGGCCAATATTGCTCCGCGTTTGATGCATGAGCTCTACGTAGCTGCTATGTCAGATGATGTGAAAAGAACCCGTGAGATTCAATATCAATTGATTGCAGTCCATAAGGCCATGTTCACAGAGGCTAATCCAATTCCAGTGAAGTGGGCATTACACGAGATGGGCAAGATTACTGCTGGCATTCGTTTGCCGCTAACGCCTTTAAGCAATTCCTTGCGCGAGCCTTTGAAGGCAGCGTTAAAACAGGCCAACCTATTATGATGAATTTGCTCCAACTATCCCGTCGATACTTATCGATTCTCTCTTTAATTGTTATTGCCTCTGCTGCATTGACTGCTTGTAAGTCAGTTACGAGTAGCGATACCGTTGACTACAAGAGTGCAGGTGCAGTGCGCGGCCCTAATTTGTCATACCCGCCAGACTTAATCACAGCACAGGCTGATCGCCGCTACATCGTTCAGGATGGTACAGCGACGATGTCTGAATACAATGCCGCGGTTAAGAAATCATCACAGATGCGCAGTAATGTTATGACGGGTATTCCCGGCATGCGCATTGCGCGTGATGGTGAGCGTCGTTGGTTGGTGGTTGAAAAACCAGCTCCTGAGCTCTACCCACAAGTAAAAGATTTCTGGCAAGAGAATGGCTTCTTGTTGGTAATCGATTCGCCATCAACTGGCATTATGGAAACCGACTGGGCAGAAAATCGCGCAAAGATTGCACAAGATTGGATTCGTTCGACGATTGGTGGTGCATTAGATTCTATATATGACACTGGTGAGCGTGACAAATATAAAACACGTTTAGAAGTTTCTAAGCCTGGCGAAACGGAGATTTACATTACCCAACGCGGCGCGATTGAGAAATGTACTACCGACACAACTGGCGCTTGTTTATCCACTATTTGGACTCCTCGTCCTAGCGACCCAGAATTAGAAGCAGTATTCTTGGCTCGTTTGATGGAGCGCTTGGGCATGACGCAAGAGCAAGCAAAAGCAATGGTTGCAGTGCCTCTTGGCCCTAAAACACCTAAAGCAAAGTTTGTTCAAGAGGGCGTCAACCAGGCTTATATTGAACTCAGCACAGGCTTTGATCGCTCTTGGCGTGATGTTGGATTAGCCCTAGATCGTTCTAACTTCACGGTTGAGGATCGAAATCGCTCAACTGGTGTTTACTATGTTCGTTACGTGAACCCTAAAGACTTGGGCGACACCAAAGGCTTCTTCTCCAACCTCTTTAGCAGTAAAGATGACTCTGGTATGAAGGCTAAAAAATATCAGGTGCTTGTGAAGAGTACTGGTGAGAATTCTGCAAATGTTTATGTACAGAACGCTGATGGTAAGCCAGAAAATACGCCTGCTGGTTATCAATTGCTGACTTTGTTAACGGAGCAACTAACAAGGTAGTAGTTATTGAAGACAAATAAAAAAGCCGCTTTTCAGCGGCTTTTTTTCTTCATGAAGAAGATTACTTCTTAGCGTCAGCAGCAGGAGCAGCTGGAGCTGGAGCAGCAGCAGGAGCTTCAGCAGCAGGAGCAGCTGGAGCAGCAGCAGGAGCTTCAGCAGGTTTTGCTTCTTCTTTTTTACCGCAAGCGGCCAAGGCGATTGCTAACATAGCAGCGAATACGAGTGACTTCTTCATTTGTAAATTCCTTTAAAAAAATTAATAACAATTACCGGTAATTGTTCTTTGGATATACCGAGGGATTGCCCCTAAGTAGTTTCCAGTAAATATTATATCCATCTCCGTATTCAGTGTTCAAAAACCAACCATCCGGCTAAATAAGCCTCATAAAGGCTGGATTGACCAAGCTGTTTGAGTTTGCCCACCCTGAGTTCTTTATGTGCCGAGAGGCTCTGCCAGGCCGAAAGAATATCTGAGGATTGCCCCCGGGTCATGGATTCTCCATTGCAATACACCTGTTTTCCAAGGCTCAGAATACGGGTTTGTGCATGGGGGAGAAGTCTGTTAGACCCAAGTTTCTTAAGGAATGCATTCGGTTTTAGGGGTCTATCGGGGGCGTCAAAAAGGGCTTGTTGTTTGGGTTCTGATAGATAGGCGGTAATCCCGGGTAAAAATCCATCAATTTGGTCTAGTTTTAGCTCTTTGAGCTTTGAGCCTAGTTGTTTGATGAGCTCTTCGGGCAATTGCTCTGCACTATGAGTTGCGCCTTGTTTAGGATCTGCAAACTTGCTCTCTAGGGCGGGAATATCTTCCAAAGATTCGGCTAGGCGCCACAAACCTTCTTGCAGTAATTCTTTAAAGCTGGGGGAGCGAAATCCAACAGACCATGTTTGGCAACCCGCATCGAGTGCAATGCCATCATGAGCAACATGTGGCGGTAGATACAACATATCGCCAGGATCTAGCGTCCACTCTTGCTCAGGTTTAAAGTTACGCAGAATTTTTAGTGGAAGATCAGAGCTAAGGCTCAGATCTTTTTGTTCTGAAATTTTCCATTGCCTTCTGCCGGACATTTGAATCAGAAAGACATCATAAGAATCAAAGTGGGGGCCAACACCGCCTCCAATACCAGCAATGCTAATCATTAAGTCATCTAAGCGCGCATCAGGAATAAAGCGGAACCAAGACAGAATGTTTGCAGCTGCTGGATGATGGGCCTCCATTCCTTGAAGCAATAAAGTCCAGTCGGGCTTGTCGATCGATGGAATTGCCCTTTTAGAAAACGGCCCGCTATCAAAGCTCCATGGATAGGACTTAACCAGGCGGGCTTCCACCGCATCTTGCAGGGCAAATTTGAGTAACTCTTGGGTGGGAATTGGGCTATCCAGGAGTCCACCGGCGTGAGCCGAAAGGGCAAATGCCGGAATCGCCCCACGGATGAGAAGGGGCTTTTTATGCCAATACCGCGCCATGAACTGGTTTGGGCTAATACCCCCAAATAAGGCCCAGGGCTCGCCTAAAGGGAGGTTTGCAGGGGCCCGGGGAGGCTCATAGGGTTTGCTCAAGTAAAATGAGGTCATAAAGTAAAAAGCTATTTAGAAACTGATTAAAAACGAATGTTCGACAAATTCCGCATGAAGATTGAAAAAAATACCATCGTATCCCTTCGCTATAAGTTAACCGATGCGCAAAACAATGTTATCGAGGAACCCGATTCTCCGATGGTATACCTGCACGGTGGTTATGAAGGCACTTTTCCTAAAATCGAGACCCTGCTTGATGGCCAAGATATTGGTTATGAGGCAACGATTCAGCTAGAGCCTAGTGAAGCCTTTGGTGAATATGATCCTGAGTTGTTAAAGATCGAACCGCGCACCCGTTTCCCTGAGCCTTTAGAAGTAGGGATGCAATTTGAAGGTGTTCCTGATGCAGATGAGGATGCCGCAGTAGATGATCCTGAAGATGATGAGCCTTTAATCTATACCGTTACAGATGTTGCAGATAGTCAGGTCGTGTTAGATGGCAATCATCCCTTAGCAGGCATGGCATTACGTTTTTGGGTTCAAGTTGAAGATGTTCGCGCAGCCACTGATGATGAAATTGAAAATCGTCATCCAGAAGGTGGAGAAAGTTTTTCGTTTGGAATGCCCAATGATGATGGCGATGACGATGAAGGGGAGGAATTTCCAGGCGGTGCATTAGGTAGTGATAGCACTGGCCCACGTACGCTGCATTAATTAAAACCAAACTTGCATAAAAAAAGGAATAGCATGCTATTCCTTTTTTTATACATTATTTCTTCTGCATGACCCCAAGGGGTAACTAAGAATCACTATTCTCTCAACCACTGTTTAATCGCATCAAGGTCGCGTTTGGTATCACTAGAGCCTTCAGCATCAATGCCAGCAGGGGTGTTGCTTAACTTGGCTAATGCCTTCTCTAGCGCTGCAATCTTGGCTTCCTGTTCGATCGTGGCATCAATTAAACCTTTGAGTGCCATTGATACAGGATCATCTACATTCGGTGTCACTCCATAAGCAGAAAAATATTCTTTTGTTTTGCTATCAGGACTTTGCGGTAAATCTGGATGCAGGATGCGCGCAGGAATACCAACAGCAGTCGCACCCGCAGGAATTTCTTTTAGTACTACGGCATTGGATCCAACGCGTGCGCCATCGCCTACAGTAAATCCACCGAGAACTTTTGCACCGGCACTGACCACAACACCTTTACCAAGAGTAGGGTGGCGTTTAACGCCTTTATAAAGCGAAGTACCGCCCAAGGTAACGCCTTGATAAATCGTGCAGTCATCACCAATTTCTGTGGTCTCGCCAATCACAATGCCAAGTCCATGATCCAGAAATACTCGGCGACCAATCTTTGCACCAGGATGAATTTCTATCCCAGTGAAAAAACGCGCAAACATGGACAACACGCGGGCAAGCCATTTCAGACCAAGATTCCATAAAAAATGGGAGATGCGATGCAGCCAAACTGCATGCAAGCCTTGGTAGCAAGTGATGACCTCGAGACGATTCCGGGCTGCTGGGTCTCTGGCAATAATGGAGTCGACTTGGTCGAATAGGGGATTTGACATAGCTTGATTTTAACGGGATGCGCTTATTTTCTCAGGAGCATCTGTTTTGCAATACCGCGCAGCAGATCAATCTCTTCTTTATGAAGGCGGCTACGAGCAAACAGCGCTTGAATACGGGGCATTAGTTTCTTGGGGTTGGCTGGATCTAAATACCCAATGGCCTCCAGACCTTCGCGCCAATGTTCCACCATCGCTGCAACGGCCGCAGGATCGGCAAAATCAGCCATTTCTTCCCGGCTAGATAAGGTATTTCGCCCTCCCAAATGCCGGGAGAGTGTTTCCCTAAGGGTGTAGGCGCAGACCATAATTGCCTGGGCCAAGTTAAGAGACGGGTAGTCAGGATTGGCATCTAACCAGACCCTATGGGTGCATAAGGCCAAATGATCGTTATCCAAGCCAGTTCTTTCTGGACCAAAGAGCAGGGCAACCTGTCCTCCTACTGATGTCGTATCGGCTATTAAGGTCCGAGCGGTCTCCCAGTCTAAGGCTGGCGGGCCAAATTCTCGATCACGGCTGGTTAAGCCTAAAACTAGTGAGCAACCCTCTACGGCGGAAGATAGGGAGCTGGTTTCTGAGGAGCACTCAAGGATATCTGCCGCACCGCTGGCTAGAGCGATTGCATCGGGATTTGTTGCTACACCCTTGATCTTAGGATTAATAAGGCGCAGGTCGCTAAAGCCCATCGTTTTAAGGGCGCGAGCAGCAGAACCCACATTTCCTGGGTGACTGGTTTCGACTAAAACCCAGCGCAGTAGTTCAGATTTGTCGATATTCATCAATGCCAATGGGGGTGTTTATAGGGGGTAATAGATGCTAATCGTTTAGAATCAGTCTGTTAGCTTCGTATTGTCACGCAATTTTCCTTTTTGCAGGCATTACAAGGAGCTTGTTCTTATTTAATTTGTCCATCAATACTATGCATCCCATGTTAAATGTGGCCGTCAAGGCCGCCCGTCGCGCTGGAACAGTCATTAATCGTGCTTCTTTGAATTTGGAGCGCTTGCAAGTTGACCGTAAGCAACACAACGATTTCGTCACCGAGGTGGACAAAGCCGCAGAAGCGGCCATCATTGAAACGCTTAGCGAAGCCTATCCAACTCATGGATTTTTAGCTGAAGAAACAGGCGAGCACAATGCCGATGCAGAAAACGTATGGATCATTGATCCACTCGATGGCACAACTAATTTCATTCACGGCTTTCCGCAGTATGCGGTTTCGATTGCGCTCGCAGTCAATGGCGTGACTCAACAAGCCGTAGTTTATGACCCAACACGTGATGAGTTATTCACCGCTACCCGTGGTGCGGGCGCATATTTGGATCGTCGGCGTTTACGTGTAGCCACTCAAGATCGCTTGGCAAATTCTTTACTCGGTACTGGCTTTCCATATCGTGAAGACCAGGACTTAGAAAAGTATTTAAAGATCTTTGCCGAAATGTCACGTCAATGCGCGGGCTTGCGTCGCCCAGGTGCTGCATCATTGGATTTGGCTTATGTAGCAGCTGGTCGTTACGATGGATTTTTTGAGAGCGATCTCAAACCATGGGACATGGCTGCTGGTGCTTTGCTGATCACTGAAGCGGGCGGACTGATTGGTAACTATCGCGGCGAAGAAGGCTTTCTGAAAAGCGGTGAAGTCATGGCTGCTAATCCACGCATCTTTGCGCAGATGGTGCAGTCGCTCTCTAAGTACTCAGTTTCTTAATAGACATTTCTCGACTCGAGAAGTCAGTAGTGCTTAGTGCTTAATGAGGTCGAGATAGCGCGCTCCAGCACTATCGATCAGTAGGGCGCTTGCCCGAGGGTGAAGGCTCTCAGGGTGATCGAGATCCCAGTCAGATAAAACCCAGCGCTGCCAAGCCTGGGTATCCAAAGATTCTTCATGATGGGCTGGCAAGTGAGTATGCCCATGAATCAATCTGTCTCCAGATTGATCTTTCATCACAGTTGCACAAGCTTCTCGCGTGACATCCATTTTGAGTTGACTTGCAGCCGAGCGTTGCTGTGTTTGATATTGGCTATGGCTATTGCTACGTAGATGTTGGGCAACACCTCTGCGCCAATTGACGGGCAAGGTTAAAAAGAGTTTTTGCACCCAAGGTTTTCTAACCCAACTACGAAATACCTGATAGCCAAAGTCTGCGGTACATAAAGCATCACCATGGGCTAAGACCCATTTGTGTGAAGCTAATTCGACTACGCTAGGGTCTGGCAAGAGCGTCATGCCAGTCTTTTTAATAAAACTTTTGCCGATTAAAAAATCTCGATTGCCATGGATGTAATACGTTTTTACTTTGGCAGAAAGATTGGCGATGGCACGCTGAACTTCTTGTTGAAAAGGTGAGGATGCGGATGCATCGTCACCAACCCAATACTCAAATAAGTCACCTAGAATAAATACAGCCTCAACTTTAGGGGCGTCTTTTTCACAGAAGTCAAAAAAGCGTTGCGCCGTCAAGGGCATTGACGGCGTGAGGTGTAAGTCTGATATGAGCAGCGCGCTCGCGTGTTGCGGAATCATTCCTCGAGAACAGTAGCCTTCTCAATCACAACATCTTCAGCAGGAACATCTTGGTGAAAGCCGGAGCTACCAGTTTTGACTTTGCGAATGGTGTCAACAACATCCATGCCGCCAGTAACTTTTCCGAATACCGCATAACCCCAGCCTTGGGCATTCGGAGCAGTGTGGTTTAAGAAATCGTTGTCATTCACATTGATGAAGAATTGAGCGGTTGCAGAATGAGGGTCGCTGGTACGCGCCATGGCTACAGTGTAGCGATCATTCTTAAGGCCATTATTGGCTTCGTTTTCAATTTCTGCACCTGTTGGCTTTTGCTTCATGCCGGCAGTCATGCCGCCGCCTTGCACCATAAAGTTATCAATGACGCGGTGGAAAATCGTGCCATCGTAATGACCGCTTTTTACATACTGCAAAAAGTTAGCAACACTTTTCGGTGCCTTAGCTGCGTCAAGAGTGAGGGTGATCTCACCCTTATTGGTTTTTAAGAGTACTTTCGCCATTATTAGGTCTACTTTCTAGAGGGTTAGTGGATGGAGTATTGCTAGGCAGAGAATCTGCAGAATTGAGGGCGCGATTAACGGGGCGCTTTGCAGGGGGCTTGAGCACATCTAAGAGTGCTTTAGCGCGGTTGGAGTATTGACGCTGATTCAGCGTTGCATTTTTCGCAGCGTCTTCATACGCTTGAGCGCCAAGGCGAATATAGATCTCACCCAAATTAGCTGAGGCAATGGCATAGCTAGGACGCAGCTTTAATGCAAGCTCTAAATAATCTCGCGCTTCAATCCATTGACCTTGGTTGGCAGCTATCGCGGCAAGATTGTTATAGGGTTCTGGTAATTCAGGGAACTGCTGAGTAATTTCAATCAACGTTTTTTTGGCTTGATCGAATTGCCGCATCTCAATTTGTAAGCGGGCTTTTACAAAACGCAATTGCACATTGCGTGGTGTCTTCTTAAGATCTACATTGATTTGGGTAACCGCATCTTGGTATTTTCGTGCCTTGATCAGTTTTTCTACATCGGATGGCACCGCATTTTTGGTGATGGGATCCGGCTCAATAATCAAGAAGGATAAAAATGGGACGCCAACGGTCTCTGATAACTCTGGGTTTAATGGGTCATAGCCCATATCCGCCGATAACCTAGGGGGATCCGTTGGGCTGTAACCGCCTAAATAGGGTTGTGGAGCCATTTGGCCTGACTTCATTTCCTGGGCATTTAATGCCTGAATTTCAGCATCGGCACGTTGCTGGGCAGGCGTGCTGCAGCCTGTCATCAGTACCAGTGATACCAAAGTGGCAAAAGCTGGGACTAAGACCTTATTCAGGGCAAGGTGTGGCGCTGGGGCGTTGTGGGGCATAGAGGAAGGGGTGTGAAACGGGCTCATTCGATATACTCAGCGCTCAGTCTAACAAATTGGCGCTACTTGCCCCACCTTTATAGCCCTATGCTGCAAATCTATAACACCCTTAGCCGTTCTAAACAGGTCTTTAAGCCCATAGTGCCGGGCAAGGTCAAGATGTACGTCTGCGGCATGACGGTTTATGACTTTTGTCATATTGGCCATGCCAGGGTCATGATCGTCTTTGATATGGTGGTTCGTTGGCTTAGGGCTAGTGGTTATGAAGTGCTTTATGTGCGCAATATCACCGATATTGATGACAAAATCATCAATCGTGCCATTGA
Organism: Polynucleobacter sp. JS-Fieb-80-E5; assembly: GCF_018882015.1. Classification (NCBI taxonomy): domain Bacteria; kingdom Pseudomonadati; phylum Pseudomonadota; class Betaproteobacteria; order Burkholderiales; family Burkholderiaceae; genus Polynucleobacter; species Polynucleobacter sp. JS-Fieb-80-E5. Next base: position 172,362 of record NZ_JACVPH010000003.1, read on the forward strand.
GAATGGCGAACCTATTTCTGTATTAACCAATCGCTTTATCGATGCGATGCATGCCGACTCGGATGAGTTGGGTTTAATGCATCCCGATCAAGAGCCGCGCGCTACCGATTACATCGCCCAAATGCAGGGCATGATTGGCAGGCTTATTGAAAACGAATTGGCTTATCAAGCTAATGATGGTGATGTGAATTTTGCGGTGCGTTTATTGCCACGTTATGGTCAGCTATCTGGTAAGTCGCTTGATGAATTACATGCTGGTGAGCGGGTGGCAGTGGGTGATGGCAAACGTGACCCACTGGATTTTGTTTTATGGAAAAGTGCTAAAGCAGAAGAGCCGGCTGATACTCGCTGGAAATCGCCCTGGGGCGAAGGCCGTCCAGGCTGGCATATTGAGTGCTCAGCAATGTCTTGTGACTTACTGGGCGAGCATTTTGATATTCATGGTGGCGGTGCCGATTTGCAATTCCCGCACCACGAAAATGAAATTGCGCAAAGCGAAGGCGCTTTGTATGGCAAAGATCGCAAAGAAGATGATGTTCCCTTTGTTAACTACTGGATGCATAACGGCCACATTCGGGTGAATGAAGAGAAAATGTCCAAGTCATTGGGCAACTTCTTTTTAATACGAGATGTCTTAAAAAGCTTTGATCCAGAAGTATTGCGTTTCTTCATGCTGAAGGCACATTACCGTAGCCCGATTAATTACAGCGATGCACAACTAGAAGAGGCGCGCTCAGGCCTTGGTCGTCTATATACCGCATTGGCTCAAGCCCCAAAAGCCCAATCAATTAATCTAGATCCACATAATCCATGGGCTAAGCGTTTTGCGGATGCCATGAATGATGATTTCAATACACCTGAAGCGATTGCAGTCTTGTTTGACCTGGCCAGCGAAGTCAACCGCGCGCAAGGTGATGAAAAGCAATTACTCGCCAATACAATGAAGGCTCTCGGCGCTTCCCTGAATTTCTTGCAACGTGATCCAACCGCATTTTTACAAGCAGGCTCTAAAGATCAGGATGGCTTAAGTCCTGCACAAATTGAAGAGCGTATCGCTGCACGTGTAGCCGCTAAACAGGCAAAAGATTTTGCCCAAGCAGACTTAATTCGTAAGGCATTACTAGAGCAGGGAATTGTTCTGGAAGATAAACCCGGCGGCTTAACAGAATGGCGTAGGGCTTAATGACTGTTGTAAAAGAAATAAAAGAAGAAAAAACAGAATCAATCTTGCAAGAAATTGCTCCAGACTATTGGGAGCAGGCTTGCATAGAATTGATGAAGCACGATCGTATTCTGAAAAAACTGATTCCTAAAATTGGATCCGGATTTTTAGTGACACGCGGCGATTCATTTAATACCTTGGCAAGATCAATTGTGGGGCAACAGATTTCAGTGGCAGCAGCCCAATCCGTTTGGAATAGAGTGGTTGCTGCCAGCAAAAAGAAAGTCACCCCTAAAAATATCCTAGCGCTCTCCGTAGAAGAATTGCGCGCCGCTGGATTATCTGGGCGCAAGGCGGAGTACATCCGTGATTTGGCAGATCACTTTGATTCTGGGCGCCTGCATGCCAATCAGTGGAAAGATATGGATGATGAGAGCGTGATCAAAGAATTAAGCTCTATTCGGGGAATTGGCCGCTGGACTGCTGAAATGTTCCTCATTTTTAATATGGTTCGCCCTAATATCCTCCCCCTAGACGATGTTGGTCTAATTAAAGCTATTTCCCTCAATTACTTCAGCGGTGAGCCTGTTAGCCGCCATGAGGCGAGGGAGGTGGCTGCCAATTGGGCCCCATGGCGAACGGTAGCTACCTGGTATATGTGGAGAAGTCTCGACCCCGCCCCAGTTGAACATTAAAATCAGACTATGAAAACGACTTTCCTGGATTTTGAGCAGCAAATCGCCGAATTAGAGTCAAAGATTGAAGAGCTGCGTTTTGTACAAGACGAGTCATCGGTAGATATCTCCGATGAGATCAAAACGCTTGCCGAAAAAAGTCAGCAGTTAACAAAAGATGTTTATGCCAATTTGACTCCTTGGCAGGTCTCTCAAGTAGCGCGTCATCCACAGCGTCCTTACACCTTAGATTATGTTGACGCCTTATTTACCGACTTCCATGAACTGCATGGTGATCGCACTTTTGCAGATGATCAATCAATCATTGCTGGATTAGCCCGTTTTGAAAATCAGCCTTGCATGGTGATTGGTCATCAGAAGGGCCGCGATACTAAAGAGCGTGCCCTCAGAAACTTCGGCATGAGTCGGCCAGAAGGTTATCGCAAAGCAATGCGCCTTATGCGTCTTGCAGAAAAGTTTGGCATTCCGGTATTTACTTTTGTGGATACCCCAGGCGCATTCCCTGGTATTGATGCAGAAGAGCGCAATCAGTCTGAAGCGATTGGTCGCAATTTGTTTGTGCAAGCAGAGCTTGAAGTTCCAATCATCGCCACCATTATTGGTGAAGGTGGTTCCGGTGGTGCGTTAGCAATTGCTATGGGCGATGTGGTCTTAATGTTGCAGAACTCCATTTACTCAGTAATCTCTCCTGAAGGCTGCGCCTCTATCCTCTGGAAGACCGCCGATAAGGCTCCTGAGGCGGCTGAGCAGCTGGGCCTCACAGCTCAGCGCTTAAAGGCTTTGGGTTTAATCGATAAGATCGTTGCTGAGCCTATTGGTGGCGCACATCGTGATTACGACAATATGATGAGCAATATGCGCAAAGCACTTGCTGAATCCTTAAAAACTTTTGATGGCATGAAGGTAGATGCATTACTTGAACGTCGTCATGAGCGTTTGATGAGCTATGGCAAGTTCAAGGAAATTACAGCAAAGTCCTAAGCCGGGAAAACGAATTGCGGTTGCCTTAAGTGGCGGCCTCGATTCGGTTGTGTTGCTCGACACGGTTTGCAAGGCGCAAGCTAAAGAAGCAACACAAAACAAAAACCAAACCAAGAACGAGATTTACGCTTTTCATATTCATCATGGCTTGCAAAAATCAGCAGATGAGTGGTTAATCTTTTGTGAGAAGCTAGCAAAAAAATACAAGATCCATTTTGATTTTCGACTCTTGCATCTAGACAATCCACACGAGCAAGGCAATATCGAGGCTAGAGCAAGAGCAGGGCGTTACGAAGCGCTCGCCGATCTCTGTGAAGAATATTGCATCGAAGATTTACTCTTGGCCCATCACCAAAACGATCAAGCGGAAACCGTTCTCCTGCAGCTCCTGCGGGGCTCAGGCGTAGCTGGCTTGTCTGGTATGCCAACCAGTAGGGGAGTTTCAAGCAATCAAAGTCTCACCCTATGGCGACCACTTTTAAATCAAAGTAGACAAGAGCTTGAGGCTTACGCAAAAGAACATAAGCTCCAATGGATTGAAGATCCCAGCAATCAAGATACAAAATATCGCCGTAATGCCGTTCGTAAAAGAATTATTCCAGTACTAGAAAAGATTCAACCAGAAGCCTTGGCTAATATGGCGCGCAGTGCAGAGCTTCTTAGCGAAGCACAAACACTACTTAACCGACTAGCAACACAAGATGGCAGAAGCATTCTCAATAAAGATCAATTGAAAGTAAGCCCATTACTAGCTCTTGCTAAAGATGATTTACCGGCAGCAAACAATGTCTTGCGCCATTGGTTGCAAACGCAGCAGTTGGCGATGCCATCTCAGGAGCGCCTACAAGCTTGGTGGCGTGATCTTGCTAAAGTCAAAGCAGATGCCAAATTAGAGTGGTTGCATGATGAGAAAAAAATCTACCTATGGCGTGGGGCACTGCAAGTATCCAATCCAGAAGAAGGGGGTTGGGTTCTCAAATTACTTCCAGCGAATTCCAAGCAATTAGGTCTGCCTGCAGATTGGGTAAAAGCTGCCCAAGAGAATAATCAAATCACCCTTAGAGAGCGCCTAGGCTCGGAGAAGATCCAGGTTAAGCCTAAGACGCCCCGTAAAACCCTTAAAAACCTCTACCAGGAGGCTGATATCCCACCCTGGGAGCGTCAGGCCCCCTTGCTCTATATCAACGATGAATTGATCGCGGTGGCTGGTATTGGGCTGAGTTACCCACATCTGACTTCAGATGGCAAACGTTTCCTGCCAATTTGGACTAAGGCGTAATCCCAGATTCTTTTTGATGACGTATGGTGCAAATGAGCACGGCATTTTTAGTTTCATCAAAGCTGTATAGCGCTACGTAACCAGACTTTCCGCGGGAGATAATTAATTCTCTGATGTGGGCATCGCAGGTGCGACCGATGTAAGGGTGTTCAGACAATATCTGAATTGCGCTCTCAATAATTTCTAAAGTAGCTAGAGCAGCATTTTTGTCACTTTCAACTAAAAAGTCAGTAAGTCTCTCGAGATCTAATAGGGCTCTTGGGGAGAAAACAATTCTTACCAATTCGCTGCTTTCAAGGTTGACTTCTTAACGGCAATGCGTGCTTTTAAATGTTTAAAGACTTTATCTGCATCATGCACTTTACCTTCTTGTAAAACCTCCTTGCGAGCATTGTTAGCGTCTTCAATAAAAGATCTCCGCAATTCCGCATTGATGCTTGCTTGCTTAATTGCTTCAACCATAAAGGCGTGAGTAGTAATGCCAAGATCTTTGGCCGCATTGGCTGCTTGGAGTTTGATTTCATCAGTGAGTTTGAGGGAGGTCGTACTTATAGGGCTCATGGAAGCTCCAAAGGAAACATTGAGGTAACACTAAAGTAACACCATGCTAAACCGGCCCTAGTGCAAAGTCAACGAGTTGGGCTTAAGCCCTACAAAACCCTGTAAAATAAGCCCTTTTTAGACCTCCAAGGATTCATTTCCTTGTTACAGATAGTTAAATAGACGGTTTTTATGGCTCTTATCGTTCATAAGTACGGCGGCACCTCAATGGGCTCAACAGAGCGCATTGCCAATGTTGCCAAGCGCGTTGCCAAATGGATGCGTGCAGGTCACCAAGTGGTGGTCGTGCCCTCGGCCATGTCTGGCGAAACTAATCGCTTGCTCGGCCTTGCAAAAGAAATTAATCCGGATGCAAACCCACGCGAGTTAGATCAAATTGCATCTACTGGTGAGCAAGTTAGCTCCGGTCTCTTAGCGCTGGCGTTAATCCGTGAGGGTATCGATGCAGTGAGTTACGCTGGTTGGCAAGTAACAGTCCACACGGATTCTGCATTTACCAAAGCGCGCATTAAGAGCATTGATAGCGAAAAGATTCTCAAAGACCTGAATGCTGGTCGTGCAGTTGTTGTTACTGGTTTCCAGGGTGTTGATCCTAACGGCAATATCACCACGCTAGGTCGCGGTGGTTCTGATACATCAGCAGTAGCGATGGCAGCAGCCCTGAAAGCCGATGAGTGCTTAATCTACACAGACGTTGATGGTGTGTACACAACTGACCCCCGTGTTTGTGAAGATGCACGTCGCTTAGATAAGATTACCTTTGAAGAGATGCTAGAAATGGCAAGCTTAGGTTCAAAGGTATTGCAGATCCGTTCAGTGGAATTTGCTGGTAAGTACAAAGTTAAAACCCGGGTTCTGTCTTCATTGACAGACCCATTGATGCCTTTAGACATTGAGATGAAGTCGGGCACCTTGATTACATTTGAAGAGGACAGCACTATGGAAGCCGCAGTTATTTCCGGCATCGCCTTTGCGCGTGATGAAGCGAAGATTACCGTTCTTGGAGTTCCTGATCGTCCAGGTATTGCGTATCAAATTCTTGGCCCGATTGCGGATGCCAATATTGATGTGGACATCATCATTCAGAACCAATCTGTAGAAGGTAAGACAGACTTCACATTTACAGTGCCACGTGCTGATTATCAAAAAGCATTGGACTTGCTCAAGAACACTGTGCAAGCGCATATTGAGGCAAAAGAAATCTCTGGCGATCCAAAAGTCTCTAAGGTTTCAGTTGTTGGTGTTGGTATGCGTTCCCATGTTGGTATCGCCAGCAAGATGTTCCGCACTTTGTCGGAAGAGGGCATCAACATCTTGATGATCTCTACTAGCGAAATCAAGATCTCTGTGGTCATTGATGAGAAATACATGGAATTGGCTGTACGCGCCTTGCACAAGGCATTTGAGCTGGACCAGAAGTAACTAAAAAGCGTAATAAACCCCTCAGGAGCGGTTATCCGTTAAACTGTGGGGCGTTGTAATAGTAAGAAGTACGGAGACGTGGCCGAGCTGGTCGAAGGCACTCCCCTGCTAAGGGAGCATCGGGGCTAAAACTCTGATCGGAGGTTCGAATCCTCTCGTCTCCGCCAAGTACTTAACGATAAAGGGGCTCTGAGCCCCTTTATTTATTCCTCTACCATCCTATATACCTAAAAAACCAGCTTACTTAGCCTGCAATGCTGAGATAGTTGCCTCTAATCTTGATGACGGATTGTCAACAGAAACAGCGGTACTAGCGTTTGGGCTTAAGGTTTTAATCGTTGCCTCTAATCGACTACTAGGATTATCAGCGGGCACAGTAGCGTTGCAATCAGTTTTACATAGACTTTGAATCGTAGCTTCTAACCGCTGTGATGGTGTGACTGTCGCTGCGCTTGAAGTGGTTGAGGATGAGCCACTACCGCCTCCGCAAGAAGCTAAGAGGATGGTGGAACAAGCCAAGAAAAGTTTAAGTGAGTGAGTATTCATTAGTACACGCTATATGAAATAGAAAGCGACTGTCCGTTATTGCCAATACAAGTCCCATTCAAGGTGCTAACAGATAAGTTGCAGGTAAAACTTCCTGTTCCTATATAAAAAGTGGCCACATATCCAGTTGGTGTACCCCCATTTGAATATTGAGTTTGATTATTAATACTAATGGTTGGAATCATGGTCCCTGTCACAGGAATGCTGCCTGTAAACGGACCCAGTTGGGTGAGATTATTTGGATTGATATAGTAAACAAGTGCAGTGCCAGCAATAGAAAAGAAGCCCTCGCTATTTTTTGGGTCAGTAATATTTACTATCATGTACTCAACAGCATTTACTGAAGTAGCACCTCCAGCATAAGGTATTTGAGTTGAATTTATAAAGCCAGCAAAAGAGCTTCCTACGCCACCAAGGCTCCATAGAATTGGACCGGCCACAGATGGAGTGGTAGTCGCAGCCCCGGCCAACATTGGGCATAAAAGAACTGCAGAGAAAATTAAAGTAATTAGTTTTTTCATATTAGGTAGGATTCTAATTTTGGTTATAAATATTAAATGTCTGCCCGTTAGAGTTGGTACAGGGTCCACTTAGACCTTCACTAGATACATTACAAACAATGACAGTTGTTCCTATGTAAAAGGTAACGATGTACCCATATGTATTAGCAGCGTTAGCTCCACCAGAATACAAATTGTTACTAAGAATTGATACCATACTTCCTGTAAATGGAAGTATGGGACCCTGTCCATTAGGATTGGAATACCATGTATTCGCAAACCCTGTAATGGCAAATATTCCCGTGGTGTTCATGGGCTCAGTAATATTTGCCTCAATAGTTTGAACTGTATTGACAGCCTGAGTTCCTCCTCCAGCCTTAGGCATGGTTAAAGCGGACATATTTCCAGCAGAAGTGCTGTAGTTAGTAAAGCCCCAATTAAATGGCCCTATAACGGCGGGGGTAGTAGTCGCAGCCCCAGCCCACATTGGGTATAAAAGAACAGCAGAGGCAATTAAAGTAATTGGTCGTTTCATGGCATTGCTTTCTATCAATGTCGTTGGGGTGTTCCAAATACTAGCTTAAATGCCCAAAGTGGTGTGGCTTCAAATTCCCCAATTTGGGTCATCCATAGCTCAGAAATTCAATGGAACGTTTCCTGTGGTTGCCGCTATCATGAGCTAACGAAATTGCCCAATAGGGTTCAAATAATCTAGGTGCTCATGACTACATCGCCACAAAGCCAAACCCAGAGCTCTAAAAATGTAGGCCTATATTCAGCTATTGCAATGAGTCTTAGCGGCATGATGGGCTCTGGTTTATTTACTGTCTTGGGGTATGCCAACCTCACTGCTAAATCTCATATCCCAATTGCTTTTTTACTTGCAGGTATTGCAGTATTTTTTACCGTGTACTCCTGTGCCAAATTAAGCGCCACATTTCCGGTGGCTGGTGGTCCTGCTGGTTATATAGTCTCAACTTATGGAAATGGCTTCATTGCCGGGTGGATGAACATCTTTCTCTATCTGGGATTTTTAATATCCACTTCGCTCTATGCATCGGGCTTTACCGAATTCATTGTGGTGCTGACAGGAAACATGTTTACCAGCTTTGAACTCAAGTTGATTGGTGGGGCATTAGTATTTATATTTGCTTTAGTAAACCTTCTAGGCGCAAGTATTGTGGGGCTTGCAGGTCTTGTTGCGATTGGGTTGGTATTGATTTCATTGCTTGCCTATAGCGCTGTGGGCATATCTCATCTAGATGCAGCGACACTTGATTTTGGTGTGGGCCCTATTGAGGGTATCGCTATCGCTACTGGCATGCTGTATATTAATTACCAAGGTTTTGCAGTGGTGAGTAGTGCAGCGGATTCGATGGCTGAACCTAAGAAAACAATTCCAAAGGCAATGTATATAGCAGTCTTATTCGTAATCGCTCTTTATGTATTGGTGAGCTTTGTTACGATTCAAGTAACGCCGGTTGACATTATTAAATCTAATCCAAGCAATGTGATAGGTGCCGCAGCAAATCTCTTAATGGGTAAAGCGGGTTTTATTGGTATCGGATTAATTGCTTTACTTTCCTGTGCTGCTGCAGTCAATGCCACAATTTTTACAGCCACCAAGATCCTTGGGGTGGTGGTCACGGAACATGCTAATGCTGCCTGGCTAACAAGAGCGCTCGGACGGGGACAGATGAGACGCCTGCTAGTTTCGGCTGCTATCGTGATTGTCTTGGTATTGGGCTTTCCGCTAGAGATCGTCGGAAAAATGGCCAGCATGGCTTTTTTACTCTTATTTGGTGTGATCACCTATGGTCACATTCGTATTTGTGGCCAAACAGGTGCCAATGCCATAGTTCTCTGGTTTGGACTGGTCATTAACCTAGCGCTATTTATCTTTCTGGTGCTGAACGGAATTCAATCCAACCCAGCCGGTGTTATTGTTCTTGTAATTGCCTTGGCGGCAACCGGTTTGATTCAATATAGATATCAATGTATTCCAAAACTTGGGAGGCAGTAATGGTTGCTGATTCAGATAACAATAACCCAGGCGTAGATAACAATAAGCCTCAGAATCCATCACGCCGTAATCTCCTCACAACAGGAGCAGCAGCAGTCGGAGCAACTTTGTTACCTGTTGGAATGCAAACCGCCCATGCTCAGTCCTATCCAGATAAGCCGCAACCCATTGCGCCTAATAGCCCGCCAGCGGGTTACAACATTCTTTTTGTATTGGTTGATCAAGAGCATTTCTTTCCCAAGTGGCCTATACCCGTTCCTGCACGTGAAGCCATTAAGAAGAAAGCCATCACGTTCACCAATCACCAAGCAGCTTCGATGCAGTGCTCATCTGCACGCTCAGTGATATACACGGGCTTGCACATTCAGCATTCAGGTATTTTTGATAATCTCAATTTCTTATGGCAGCCTGATCTATCTCACAATGTCAAAACCATTGGCCATCGCTTATCTGAATTAGGCTATCACGCTGCCTATCAAGGCAAGTGGCATTTATCCGCCAATATGGATGTCGTTAAAAAAGCATATGACGCGCCAATGGATACTTATCGGAAGATTATTAAATCCTATGGGTTTGATGACTTCTTAGGAGTCGGCGATATCGTTGATCAACAGCAGGGCGGCTATACGTTTGATAAGTTAACCCTTTCATCTGCCATTGGTTGGTTACGTAATGAAGGTCAGGAACTCCGGGCTAAAAAACAACCTTGGTATTTAGCAGTCAATATTGTTAACCCACATGATGTGACCTATGTGAATTCTGATTTGCCTGGCAAGCCAGTGCAGGGCGCTAAACATGCCATGACGATATTGCCGCCACCAACTACTGATTTGTATAAGGCTACCTGGGACAACTATCCTCTCCCTGAAAGTCGTCACCAAGCGCTCGATGCACCTGGCAGACCAAAAGCGCACAAACTCTATCAAGAAATTTGGGATTTACTCATGGGGGTATGGCCAAATGAAGATCGTCGCTGGAGGCTCTTACTAGACTATTACTTCAATTGCATGCGTGACAGCGATGAAAATGTTGCTGCTGTAATGCAAGGTCTTAAAGATAGCGGCATGGAAGATAACACCATCGTCATCTTTACTGCTGACCATGGAGAGTTGGGCGGTACTCATCAAATGCGCGGCAAAGGCACAACAGCTTACAAAGAGCAGAACCATATACCTTTGATGATTATTCATCCAGCCTATCCAGGCGGCAAAGAGTGTCAGGCAATTACTTCACAAATTGACTTGGCAACAACGATATTGGCAATGACGGGTAAAGATCCTCAAAGTATCCAAAAGGCTTCAGAGGGTCTGAAGGGTAAAGATTTAACTCCGTTATTTAAAGAGCCTGAAAAAGCTCAAGTAGATTCGGCAAGACCTGCTTCATTGTTTAACTTCAATATGTTGATGTTTACAAGCTGGTTCTGGGCAGAAAACACCTACTCATGGTTAATGTCTGGAAAATATGACAATAAACAAGCCATTAAGATCTTGAAACAGCACGAACCGAACTTTGCTAATCGAGTGGGTATTCGTAGCGTGTTCGATGGGCGCTATCGTTTCTCAAGATATTTCTCGCCACTGTTTTTTAATACACCAACAACGATGGAAGAAATGTTGGCTAAAAACGATTTGGAGCTATTTGATCTACAAAACGACCCGAATGAGATGAATAATCTAGCCATGGACCCCAAAAAGAATGGTGATTTGATCATGGCAATGAACAAAGTCATGAACGAGCGTATTGCTCAAGAGGTTGGGGTAGACGACGGAAGCTTCTTGCCAATTCGCAATGGCAGGTGGTATTTCCCGAAAGCTAATCAAAGATAGAAATTTATCTAATTTATAGTGCGTATAAATAAAGGGGCCCTAAGCCCCTTTATTGATCTCTACTGCAGTGATTATGCGATCAGTTAAATCCGTTGACCGCCTGCATATAACCTTGAATATATTGTGGCGGCACAAAGAGTTCGGTCTTCATTCCTGATTTGGAAGAAACAGTCAGGATGAAACCCTTCTTCATCTTATCTTTGAGGAATGCCTCAGGTATTTGAATAGAGACCACTTCTCTAAAGATGCAACCTCTATCACCACAAGCACCAGCTTCTCTACCAACCACTTTAAATGTTGTAGCAGGTGTGTTCTCTAGCATTGCAGAATCGTAATAACGCCATTGTGAGAAATAAGTTAATTGTGCGTTGAGCTCATAAGTCTTTGCGCCTTGCTTAGGCTGCTCTGCTCTGAGGCTAAACATTTCATAGGTATTAGCTTCATCCATCGTATTGATTGGAGGGCCCTGATAGGTTTTCCCGCCAGTTGCTGAATTAGGTGTGATGATGGTCGAGTGATAGACATCATTAACTTCCCAGCCACTAATTTTTTTATCATTCATATTGCAGGCAACTAGACCAGCGCTGATTGCTAGCAATAAAACTACTCGATAGATGATGCGATGCATATAAAGCTCCTAGAGAATCATCAAATCATACTATCCCTTGGGATCGGGTCTCGAATTCTGGGGCTTAGACATATTTCCCGGTTAGGCCGCCATCAACCACCAGCTCCGTGCCCGTAATGTAGGCAGCAGCATCTGAGACCAGAAAGGCGCAAGCATTTGCTACGTCCCAGGCTGTGCCAGAGCGTCCCATAGGTACCTGCTTATCACGTGCGGTACGAGCTTCATCAAGACCGTTTTCAGAGAACATCTTTGCTACGGTATGGGCAATACGTGGAGTATCTATTAGGCCTGGCACTACCGTATTGGCCCGAATTCCTTTATCCGCATATTGTTGAGCAATCATCCTAATAAATTGGGTATTAGCAGCCTTGGTAACGCTGTAGGCTAAATGTGGGTAGCCTAAGTAGCGCATACCGGCCACAGAGGAAATGGCAATGATATTGCCGGTACCGCGCGACACCATTTCAGGTAAGACTTCTTGAGCTGCTAGCAATAAGCTCCGCACATTAACTTTATGAATGCGATCAAAATCTTCAGCACTGGTTTCCATTGGTCCGCCAACTTTGCCAATGCCCACGTTGTGGTGCAGAACATCAATAGGACCAAATTGTTTACGTGCTTCGCTAAAAAGTCTTTTCACATCCTCTTCTTCAGAAACATCTCCAACAAAAGTCTGCGCTATACCGCCTTCATCCAGAATAATCTTGGTAGTTTCTTCTGCGGAAGCTTGATCTCGATCGACTACACAGACCTTTGCACCTAAGCGAGCATAGGTAACACATGATGCTCTACCAATACTCCATCCAGGACCTGCAGATCCGCCACCAGAGACGAAGATTACTCGATCAGTGAGATCTGTTGGCAAACCAGGAGGGTGCTTTGAACTCATTTACTGACTCAAGCCAACTGTCATGCCACCACAGACATATACAGTCTGACCGGTTGTATAACCAGCACGTTGATCAAGTAGTGAAGCGGCAATATGAGCCACTTCCTCTGGTTGGCCAATGCGACCAAGCGGCACGCTATCTAAGATGCGTTGCGTAGCAGGTACGCCAGGAGGGTTGGCACTCTGAAAGAGCTCAGTTGCTATCGGGCCTGGTCCAATCGCATTAACCGTAATGCCATCATTTGCGAGCTCTAAAGCCAAAGTGCGAGTCAATCCCAGTAATCCTGCCTTAGAAGTCGCATACGAAATACGCTCTTCTTTACCCAAAGCAGCACGACTAGCAATATTCACAATGCGACCAAAATGAGCGGCTTTCATGGCAGGGAGTACGGCTTGCACGCAAATAATGGCAGCAGCGACATTGACATTCAAGACCGCTTGAAAATCAGCAATAGTGGTTTTCTCAATCGTAGCGGGGCGAACGATACCTGCGTTATTGACCAAGCGAGTAATCGGAAATTTGGAGGTTACCTCAGCCAATACATCACGCAATACTTTTTCATCTGAAATATCTACTTTGACAAAAGTTTCATGCTCAGTAATTTTTACAGGAGACTCTTTATCAAAATTAATGACATGCATGCCATCCGCAATCAGACGCTCCAATATGGCGCGACCGATACCACGGCTAGCACCTGTAACTAATACGCATTCTCTAGAACCCATCATTAGCCAATCTTGTTGGCGCCATCCACAAACGGAATGGCATGTTCAATGGTGTCCCAAATAAAGCGACCGGATGGACTTTGTTGTTCCTCAACAATATGGGCCACTAAGCCAGCAGAGCGAGAGATAACGGCAAAGCCACGCATCACAGCAGTAGGTATGCCAATCTCACCAAGCAGGGCGGCAACGGCACCAGTCGCATTAATCGTAATAGGGCGACCAGCCACCTCATCCACCGCCTTGGATAAAGTTTCTAGCGCACGAATGTGGTCGCCTTTGAGTTCTTTCTCAGCACGGCCCATGTCTAATAGTTTGTAAGCGCGTGGATCTAGCGGCTTATGTAAGTGATGGCCAAAGCCTGGAACGGCACCTTTAATGCTCTTGTAATGTTGCGCAATCAAAAGGGCTTCAGCATATTGGTCTTTAGAAGCAATAATTCGATCTAGCAAGGCAGAGCAATTTTCCATCGTACCGATAAATGAGCTGCCAACAGCCAGCAAGCCAGCCGAGACTGCACCTTGAAGGTTCTCTGGGGCGCTCATATAGATCAAGCGTGTAGCGATTGCACTAGGCGTTAGACCATGCTCCATTAGCACAATGAGTACCACATCAGTAATGCGAATATCAACACCACGAGGCTCTCTACCCAGAATCTGCATCAACATCACTTCGGTAAAGGTTTTCTTGCCCATTAAATCTTCTACCAAATCTGCATCACGATAATGCAAGTTAGTAAGAGTATGTGTGCACAGGCTGGTAACAGGAGTTTTTTTGGTAGTCATAATCTATGAGTATTAAATATTGGCTAAGCGGGCGCTTGAAGTTTTTGAATCACTGCGCTCTTCAGTAACTTACCCACATTAGAGCGAGGCAAGCTTTCATAGAAGTGAACGTGTTTTGGAGTTTGCACTGGTCCAAGAAGATTACGCACAAAAGCAATAAGCTCAGCTTCATCCACTTTTTGTCCAGGGTGTAATTGGACGGCAGCTTGAACGGTTTCACCCCATTTTTCATCGGGGAGACCAAAGACGAGGCATTCATGAACGGCGGGGTGCTGACTTAGAGCATTCTCAACATCCACTGGGTAGACGTTGAAGCCGCCAGTAATCACGATGTCCTTAAGGCGATCCTTGAGATATAAAAATCCACGTTCATCAATCAAGCCACGATCACCTGTATGAAGCCAGCCATCGATAATGGTTTCAGCTGTTTTCTCAGGCATGCGCCAATAGCCATTCATCAGCAGATCACCTCGGGCAACTACTTCACCGATTTCACCGGTAGGTAATAGTTTTCCTTCGGGAGACATGATGCCCACATCACTAAACCAAGTAGGCCTGCCAACAGCCGCCCAGTTGTTGGGATCTTCAAAATCCTCAGGCCGCATTACTGTCAGAATTTGTGGTGCCTCAGTTTGACCATAGGTAGTGCCCAATACTGGACCAAAGAAATCACGCACCTTACGAACCTGTTCTGGAGGCATTGGCGCACCCCCATAAATCAGCCTTCGTAATTTTGGATAATCCTCTCTAGATGCATTAGGTAATGCCATCAACATATAAACAAGGGTTGGCGGCATGAAGCAAACAGTACCGCGTCGTTCACGAAAGGCTGTTCTCACTACTTCAGCGCCTGCACCATCCAGAATCACATGACAACCACCTTGCGCCAAGATGGGAACGATATAGGTAGATGTGCCATGGGTAATCGGAGCAGCAACAACATAGCGCTCATGCTCATCAAATCCCCATACCTGAATCTGATTAGTGATGTTTGCCATCCAAGCGCGGTAGGGCTGCATCACACCTTTAGGTGCCCCAGTTGTGCCGCCAGTAAATTTGATCGCCTGAATTGCGTCTAGAGGTAATTCAAAAGAAGGTTGCGGAGCATCCTCATGCAATTGAATTAATTCATTCATGCTGCGCGCAGAAGCATCAGAATCAGCGCCTGTATAAACCCATGCTCCCGCAGCGCCTTTCAGTAATGCTTGATTGGCGGCATCCAAAATCACAATAGAAGGCTCGGTGACATTAACAATGCGTTGAATCTCAGGGTGGGTGCTCTTAGGGTTCAGTGGTACCCATACCTTGCCGCAAGCCAAAATAGCTAGCAGGGCAGTAATGTGATCATCGCTATTACCCGCGCAAATAGCTACTCGACTCTGTAAAGTTGGATCTAATGCGGTAAGCCCCGCTGCTAGTGCTTTAACACGCTTAGCTAAGGTGGCGTAATGAATCGGGCCACTCGGTGTGTCAATGGCAATGCGATCGGGCCAACGTTGTGCAGCCCTCCAAAAAAAATCAATCGGAAACATAATGAATTATTCGGCTTTAGCGCCAGAAGCCTTCACAACATCCCGCCAGCGCTTCACTTCGGATGCTTCAAATGCCGCCATTTTTTCTGGGGTACCAGGCTCTGGTGTTGCGGCTAACTCTTGCATGCGCTGACGCACCTCAGGTGAGTTAAGTGCTTTATTCAGAGCGGCATTGAGTTGTGTAATGACTGGTTTTGGAGTTCCGGCTGGGGCGACTAATGCAAACCAAGACTGCACATCAAAACCGGGATAGCCTGATTCAGCAATAGTTGGAACATCTGGCAAAAATGGGGAGCGTTGGGCACTAGTCACAGCAATCGGACGAAGTTTTCCGGCCTTAATATGAGGTAATGCAGAGGGTGCGTTGTCAAACATGGATTCCACTTGACCACCAAGCAAATCCGTTACTGCAGGAGCGCTACCTTTATAAGGAATATGCAGCATTTGAATTTTTGCTTGCATCTTAAACATTTCACCGGAGAGGTGAATAGATGAGCCGCTCCCAGAGGAGGCAAAGGTTACGCCATCTTTCGCATCCTTAGCGTAGCGCACGTATTCTGCAAGCGTTTTTACTGGAAGATTTGGGTTTACTACCAAAATATTCGGGATCTTGGCGATCATACCGATCGGCTCAAAATCTTTAATCGGGTCATAGCTTAGATTGGGATAGAGCGTAGCGTTAATCGTATTCGCAATAGAAAAGGCGTAAAGCGTATAGCCATCTGCAGGTGAGCGAGCCACAATTTCAGCGCCAACGTTGCTATTAGCGCCGGGGCGGTTCTCAACCACGATTGATTGACCTAAGGCGTTACCCATTCCAACTGAGACTAGGCGGGTTAATACATCAGTTGCACCACCAGCGGAATAGCCAACAATAATTTTGATCGGCTTAGTAGGCCAGGCAGGGTTAGATTGCGCTAGGGCCGGAATTGAAGCGGCCGTGATGAGGGCAGCAAAAACAGTCAGCAAGCCTTTTTTGGGCGTGAAATGTAAAGACATAGATCTCCTTCAATTGGTAGGGTGCTTTAAGACAGTCTTAAGAAGCCCCAATTTCTTATTTATTCAGTATTTATAACACCAAAGCGGCTTAAACACCCCAATAAGGCCGAAGTCAAGGCGGCGATCCCCAATCCCTTTTATTAGGGTATCTCATTACTAAATTATTACACTTCACAACTTCACAACTTCAGAAGTTGTGATATAGTGTTGGTACTGGGAGATAAAATGAAGAGACAGATACCGAAAACACATCAAGCCTTGGAGTGGGTGGGGAAGGGTATGACCGCTGCTCAAGCAGCCAGAAAGATGCAGATTTCAGAATCCAGTGTGTATGCCGCCCTCAGAAAGACAAAGGCGAAAGAAGTAGGTTGTTGTCCAACGTGTGGTCACAAAATAAGGAACTAAGATGAAAAAGACTCTATTAGCAGCTGTAACAATCTCTGTTGCAGCATTCGCATACGCGAATACATCTCCGTCAGATTCTTCTGAGTTAGTCAATCAGCAGTGCAAGATATCTGCTGAAGCGGTATCCACCTTGAAGGGTCTGCGTTACGGTAACACTTCAATACGCAAGGATGTATCCACATTAATTAACGCGAGCCTCAAGACTCCAGAGAATCGCGAGCTAGCGCAAAAGACCTTGAACCTCATGGTTGACGATAAGACAACAGATATACGGGGTTTAGAGGGTAAGTACTGCTCTTAAGGAGTTCAGTCTGATTCCATAAGGTGGCACATAACGCTGAATGTCCTGACTGCGGAAATATGCGGGCATTGTTTAATCAGTGTCCGCATTGCGGTTCTGTCAATTTACCTATCTTGAGCTCGGACACGATTGAGCTCAATATTAAGCAAGATGGTCCATATGTTGAAGAGGCTCTAGATCGCCTAACGGACATCCTACGAAAATCGCTAGAAGTAGGGATTAAGGCCATCATTTTGATTCATGGATACGGGTCTAGTGGTGAGGGTGGTCGTATTAAGTGGGCGATTCATGAAGCGCTAGAAAATAACCGTTACTCAGATCGAGTTGATGAATACCATTTTGGCGAAGATGTCGCCTATGGTAGCGAGGCCTATCATGCCTTGCTTAGGCGCCGTCCTGGTTTAAAGCGGTATCTCAAGCGCTTTAAGGAGGGCAATGCTGGCATGACAGTTTTATTACTGGGATCTCAGGCTAGAAGTGCTTAGAATAGAAATATTGGCAATTAATGCTTTATCTATTAGGAATCCATTTCCATGACCGCTAAGAAACTCGAACATTCAGATTCGCATGATGATAAGCAAGCTGGCGCAGAAAGCCTGATTGGTGAATTCAAATCGCTGATGGCAGATGCCGAAGCTTTAATCAAAGCAACGGAAGATCATCCAGGTGCTGCTATTAGCTCCATTCGTAATAAAGCCCTAGAAACTCTTGCAGGCGCCAAAGAAAGCCTCTCAGGTGTCGAGGGCAAGATGCTTGATAAAGCGAAGGTAGCGGCTGAAGGTGCAGATGATTTCGTTCATCGCAATCCTTGGGAGGCAGTCGGTGTTGCAGCTGGCTTAGGTTTGCTGATTGGCTTATTCATTGGACGCCGCTAGACCTTTATGTCTCAAGAAAACTTACTTTCCTCCATCAAAGGCCTTGCATCAACTGGTGCATCGATAGCGCAAACGCGCTTAGAGCTTTTATCGCTGGATGTACAAATCGCTAGAAGTAAATTCATCAGCTTGTTAGTGATGATTATTGGGGCCTTATTCTTTTTATTCTTTGGCTTAGTGATGCTGGCATTGCTTATCGTGATTTATAGCTGGGAGACCGATCGCATGATGGCCCTAGGTTTATTGACCACAGCCTTTTTAATAGTTGGTCTGATTCTGGCAGCGCTGATTACACAATCACTACGTACGATGCCTAGACTATTCGAGGCCTCTATTACTGAATTAGCCAAAGATCGTGAAGCGCTTTCAAAATGAGTGAGCATTTAAAAGCTTTAGAGCTGCGCCAACATCAATTGAAGCTTCAGGCGCACCGTGAGCGCGCGGAGTTTGCCGAACATTTTGAGGCTTGGGAAAAGCCGCTCTCTTGGGCAGATAAAGGTATTGATACTGTCAACTTCCTAAGGAGTAATCCGATCCTATGGACTAGTGCATTTGCAGCCTTGGCACATTACAGGCCTAAGCTGGCAAGTAAGGCTCTTGCAGTGGGTTGGGGTGCCGTGAAGGTTATCAAGAGCGTTAAAAAACTGCTCTAGCTTCTAGCTTTTTAATACTGACTGATGGCGAATGCCTGATTGATTTAAAAGATCGCTGCCATTTAGGAAAGTAATTTCTAGCAAGGTGATTGCACCACATACTGCAAAGCCAGCACTACGAATCAATTTATCAGCAGCAACTAAGGTTCCGCCGGTAGCAAGAACATCGTCAAGCAGCAGTACTCTGGCATCCTTAGGTAGGCTAGATTGCTGAATCTCTAAAGCATCATTGCCATACTCAAGACCATAAGCTTCGCGGTGGCTTGCTAAAGGGAGTTTGTTAGGCTTTCTGGCTAGCGCTAAGCCTTTATGTGCATGGTGGGCTAGGGCAGAGCCAAAGATAAAGCCACGAGACTCAATTCCCAAAATGTGGGTGTAATCAAATTGCTGGGCAATCTCATTTAACTGACGAATAGCCTCTTTAAAAGCCGTTGGATTGGCTAATAAGGGCGATATATCCCTAAAAAGAACACCGGGTTTTGGAAAATCAGGAACCCCGGGTAGATAATCTAATAAATTCATCATCGACCAATATGAAAACAGAACTTCTTATTATTACCGCATTAGAGTCCGAGCTCAAGCGTGAAGCGCTACCAAGTGGCGTGGAAATTGTTTATTCAGGCGTTGGCAAAATTAATGCTGCCATAACCAGCATCAAAGCTATTCACCAATACTCACCAAAGAGAATATTGAATTTTGGTACCGCAGGGAAAATCAATACAGAATTACAGGGCCTACTAGAAATCGGCAAGGTAATTCAGCGCGATATGGATACCGAGCCATTAGCTCCTCGCGGCAGCACTCCTTTTTGCACAAGACCACAAGAGTATGTATCTACCGGACAATTTATCTGCGGCTCTGGTGATAGTTTTGTAACTGCATTCGATCCTTGGTTGCATAGCCAAGGGGTTGATGTAGTCGATATGGAGCTATTTGCAATTGCTGCGATTGCACATGATCATCAAATACCTTGGCAATCATTCAAATACATCACCGATGAGGCTAATGAAGACTCTGGGGAAGACTGGCAGGCGAAAGTTCATCTCGGCCAAGAACTTTTTTTGGCGGCTTTAAGTCAAGCTCTTGCTAACGATTCCTAGTTACCTTATTCCTTAATTTGAGCCCAAAATCACCCTAAAAGCACCCAAATAAGGGTTTTTTACCCTCATCAGGTTTGTGGTGATTTCTGCTGAGCCGCCTCGGCAAAATAAGTTCTTGTGTTATAAAATTCATTGACTAGTCAATTAGTTTTATGAAAAATACCAGCCCTTCACCATCCTCTTTCTACACCCCAGATAATTACCGCCCCCAGGGGAGTGTGGCTTATTTGATGTTGCGTAACAAATCAAGCTATCAACGCCTAGGTGATTTGAGGCTGGCAGATCTTGGTATTACTGCAGCGCAGATGAGCGTGTTGCTCCTCGTTTCACATTCTGAAGCGGCTACGATTTCTTCCTTATCGCAAGCGTTAGGAGTTAATGCCGCAGCAACAGTGCGCGTGGTTCAAAAACTGGAAAAGATGAAACTCATACAAAAAGAGCCCTCCAAAAAGGACGGACGTGTAATTGGCCTATCGCTCACTGCTGACGGAAAGAAGGCGGCAATATCGATTCCACCACTGTGGTGCGATCTATTAAATCAGTCATTAAATGGCTTTACGCAAAAAGAATTTGATCAATTACGCGATTTCTTATTGCGAATTGAAAAAAATAATTTACAGCAACTTGAGGTGAGCTCATGAGGCGCTTAGCTTGGGTATGTAGCGTAGTCCTAGTGACGTCCATAGGCTCTCTCCTATCGGCTTGTGCCTTTTTTCCTAGGCAGGCGTTGCCTGAGCAAGCTGCGAAATCTATTGATGTGCTTGAGCCAAAGCTGGCTACACAAACCAATAGCAATAACAGCAGTACTAATCCTATTGAAGATGCATGGTGGACGGCATTTGGTGATCCGCAGTTAAATCAATTGATTCAACTGGGGCTTAAGCAGTCTCCTAGCTTGGATACATCAGGCGCAAGGATAGCGGCAGCCCAAGCGATGTTAGAGAGTGAAAGGGCGGCATTTATTCCTCAGGTAAGTGTTGGAGGTCAGGTTGATCGACAACAACTTTCACAGAATTATATTTTTGTGCCTGGCATGCCTATTTACACCGGATACGGACTAGCCAATGCTTCACTGAGTTGGTCTCTGGATATTTGGGGAAAGCAAAAGAAGTATTTTGATGCCGCCAAGAATCAGGTACTTGTTGCTCAAGCAAATTACAAAGCCTCAGAACTTCTTCTCTCGACAACGATTGTGCGCGTTTATTTTGACTATGACCATATGGTTCAGGCTCGAGCACTTTATGCGAGGGAGCTTGAGGTCAGAAAGAATTTACTGCGTATTGCCATTGACCGCCAGCACGCAGGTCTAGTTGATGCGTTGACAGTAAATCAGCGCAAGGTAGAATTAGAGTCTGCTCAAGCTAATGTAAATCAGTCTAATTTGAGTGTGAAGATGATGCAGCATCAACTTGCTGCTTTGGTTCAAGAGGGCCCATCCTGGGGTGAATCGCTCAAGGCCCCATCGATTCAGGCAACCAATCTTAGTCTCCCCGAAGTTATCCCATCCGATCTATTGGAGCGCAGGCCTGATTTACAGGCATTGTTAAGTCAGATTGATGTAGCAAAGCTGCAATTAGAAGGTGCAAAGTTAGAGTACTTGCCGGACGTGAATCTTGCAGGTTTCATCGGAGTTCAATCATTTGGCTTATCCCAACTTTTTTCTAGCAGAAGTCAGCAATTTAGTATCGGCCCTGCGATAAATCTGCCAATCTTTGATGGCGGCGTAATTGATGCCAACGTAACTGGCAAAGAAGCCAATCGAAACCAAGCGATTGCCTCATATCAGGAGCAACTAGTACAAGCTTTGCGAGAGGTTGCCGATAGCATTGGATCTGTGAAGAATACACAGGCTAATTATGAGGGCTTCGCTAATGCCGAGATAAACGCCAAAAGAAATTTTGAAATTACGCGCAGTAGAAGCGAGGTTGGAATCGCCTCCAAAGAAGCGTCTTTAACTGCGGAGCAGGCTTATCTGTTGCAGGGGCAAAACTATGCAGATGCTAAATCCAAACTGTTAACTGCCAATGTGGTGCTGGTTCAGGCCTTAGGCGGATCTTATCTTCAGTCTAAATCTGAATCTAGAACTCAAGCGAAATTAAGCGGACAAACTCAATAAGTATTTCACTCGGAATATCCATGGACACTACTACAAACAATGGCGGTTTTAATCGACCAAAAGCTTTCAAGATCTTTTTCGCGATCCTGGTTGGCGTCTTTCTTTTAGGACTGCTGTACTGGCTTATTTTTAGCCGTCATTCAGAATCTACTGATGATGCATATGTAGCAGGTTCTCAGATTCAGGTTGTATCCCAAATAGAAGGCGCGATTGCTACTGTCAATGTTTCTGAAACCCAATCTGTCGAGGAGGGCCAAACACTCTTTAGGGTTGACCCTACAGAAGTACTGATTGCATCTGAAAAAGCAGACATTGATTTGCGAAATGCGAATGCAGATTACCAAAAGCGTAAGGTCTTACAGGGCGATGCCAGTGTGTCAAAAGAGGAGCTGGAACACTCTCAGTTGGCCTTGCTAAAGGCGATGGCTAATGCCCGCCAAGCCTACATCAATCTGCTTCGAGTTGATGTTCAAAGTCCAGCTAAAGCCACAATAGCAAAGCGGTATGCTCAAGTTGGCCAGCGTGTAGCTCCAGGCACTCAACTGGCAATGATGGTTGCGGGCGATCAGATTTGGGTTGATGCGAATTTTAAAGAAGATCAGCTTAAAAATATTCGCATTGGACAGTCGGTGAAATTGGAATCTGATATCTACGGAGGCAAGATGGAATTTCATGGCAAGGTAGTTGGCTTTGCCCCTGGAACAGGTTCCACTTTAGCTCTTTTGCCACCTCAGAATGCCACAGGAAATTGGGTAAAAGTAGTGCAGCGCTTACCTGTGAGAATCGCGCTGGATAGTAATGAGTTAAGTAAGTACCCCTTAAATATTGGCTTATCAATGAATGTTAAAGTCGATACTAGTGATCGCGATGGTAGTTCACTGCAGGCGATGGATAAAGGTCCCATTAGTGACACTACTATTTATCAAAAGCAATTTGATAAAGCTGAGCGCCATATTCAGTCTCTATTGACGAACTCTAAGAAGCCATAATTAGCCCTTATGAGTGCGCCTGAGCTAGAGCCTCTTAAGGGATATAAGCTGGTACTTGGAACCTTGGCTTTTGCCTTGGGATCCTTTATGAACGTTCTCGATATGTCCATTGCAAACGTTGCTTTACCAACGATTGCAGGAGATTTTGCTATTAGCCCAACTCAAGGGACCTGGGTCATTACTTCCTACGCAGTTAGCGAAGCTATCTTTTTGCCATTAACTGGTTTTCTAGCCAAGAGAATTGGCGAGGTACGTCAGTTTATCTTTGCCACAATACTTTTTACGATAGCTTCAATGCTGTGTGGGTTGGCGCCATCCTTCGAGGTGCTGGTCATCTCGCGCATCTTGCAAGGCATTGTTGGCGCTTCAATGATTCCGCTTTCCCAAACCTTGATCATGAAATGTTATCCGCCAGCAAAGCGGGGTATGGCATTGGGTATTTGGGCGACAACTACCATAGTGGCGCCTGTATTAGGGCCCTTAATTGGTGGCTGGCTTACCGATAATTTGGTGTGGCGTTGGGCTTTCTATATCAATTTGCCATTTGGCATTTTGGTTGCTGTGATGGTTTACTGGTTGTATGGGGCTCCAAAGCCTGAGTCCTCTAAAGAGAAAATTGATCTTATTGGCATAGCACTACTAGTTGCTGCTGTCGCCTCGATGCAAATTGCACTTGATAAGGGTAGTGAATTAGATTGGTTGTCATCATCATTCATTGCAACTTTAGCAACGATCTCCTTTATCTCTTGGGTCGCCTTTGTTCTCTGGGAGTTGGGGGCAGAGCACCCCATTGTGGATTTGCGCTTATTTAGGCTGGTGAACTTTCGTACCTCTGCCATCTGCTTGGGGATAGGATCTTTTGCCTTTTACATCTACATTGTGATCGGCCCTTTATGGCTGCAAACCCAATTGGGCTATACCGCATTTAACTCTGGCAAGGTCATGGCAATCACTGGAGTATTGGCTTTATTTTGTGGCCCTTTATTTGGGGCCAATATCCATCGTATTGACGCGAGAATCATTGCCACTATTGGATTTGCCGCCATGGCAATTGGGTGCTGGATGGCTGCCGGCTTTACAACTGGCGTCGACGAAAAAACGCTAATGTTTGCTCGCCTCATTATGGGTGTGGGTATTGCAGGATTCTTCATGCCAATGTCTGCAATTTCTATGTCACAGCTCAGGGGGAGTCAAATTGCTTCTGGTACGGGTATCTCTAACTTTTTAAGAAACGTGGGTGCCAGTGTAGGAACAGCGGTTGCCACTACGCTCTGGCAGGACAATGCGATTAGACAGCATGAGAACCTCATGAGCAATATTCAGACGGGGAATCTTGCATACCAACAATTGATGGAAACAACTGCCAAACTCGGCATGACAGAAATGCAACGATACGCCTTGATCGATAACTTGGTTACCTCTCAGGCCTACATGCTTTCAACCAATCAGCTAATGCTATTGGCAGGACTCATTCTGGTAGCGCTGATGCCCCTAATCTGGCTATCCAAACCTCCCTTTGGATCAGGCCTTATCGGTCACTAATAGGGCTTTCATGCTACCTCTTCATTAGGGATTCTACTGAGATGCTCCGAACACTGCATCCCAAAAGGCGGGCCATCCAATCAAGCAATTTTTGTGAGTCGAGGCTAAGATGTAGTTATGAATGGCATAACAACAACCCAAAATCCAGAGTGGAATGATAAGCGCTGGCTTTGGTTATTGAGCCCAACCATTCCATTTGCTTTTACCGCTTCTATTCTGGCATTCGTATTGACGGGTCAGTGGCTTTATTTGCTTTTTGCCCCCGCCATCATTCATATCGCCATCCCTATCTTAGATCTGACTTTTGGTGAAGACTTTAGCAATCCTCCGGAATCCGCTGTCGAGAGCTTAAATAAAGATTTCTTTTATCGCGCGCTGGTTTGGCTTTATGTTCCCCTTCAGCTCATTGGCACAGTCTATGGAACTTGGCTGGCAGCGACTCAGTCTTTAGATTGGTATGCCTACATCGCCTTAGTATTTACCGTGGGATCTACCAATGGTATTGGTATAGGAACTGCCCATGAACTTGGGCATAAACAAGATTCAATTGACCGCTGGCTTTCTAAATTAGCATTAGCTTCCAGTATGTATGGCCACTTCTTTGTTGAACATAATCGCGGTCATCACAAACGGGTGGCAACCCCAGAGGATCCCGCTAGCGCTCGTATGGGAGAGAGTTTTTGGGTATTTCTGCCGCGCACTGTATTGGGTAGCCTATATTCAGCATGGGAATTAGAGCGAGAACGCTTAAAAAGAAAAGGTAAGGGCGTTTGGAGTATCCAGAATGAAAATCTCCAAGCTTGGTCTCTCACCATTCTCTTGTATGGTGCTCTCATGCTTTGGTTGGGATGGGCAGCCCTGATCTTTCTTGCCCTTCAGGGCATCTACGCTGCCTCCATGTTGGAGGTTGTGAACTATGTAGAGCACTACGGACTATTGCGTCAAAAAGATCAAGATGGTGAGTACGTGCGCTGTGCACCAGAGCACTCTTGGAACAGCAACCATATAGTTGGAAACATTTTGCTGTATCACCTACAGCGTCATTCTGATCATCACGCACATCCAACTAGACGATATCAAGCGCTGCGACATTTTGATAAAGCACCGCAATTACCGGGTGGGTATGCATCCATGATTACCTTGGCTTACTTTCCACCATTATGGTTTGCCTTGATGGATCATCGTGTAGTGAAACACTACACTGGTGATCTAAGTAAAATAAATATTCAGCCATCGGCCAGCAGAAAGCTATATCAGCGCTGGTGCAATTAAGGAGACAGCATGACTTCACATAGCTATGACTATGTTGTGATTGGCGGAGGATCTGGTGGCTCAGTTGTGGCAGGGCGCTTAAGCGAAGATGCCAGCACCTCAGTGGTGCTACTAGAGGCGGGCGGCAAGGGCGATAGTTGGGTTGTGAAGACTCCGGCAGGCGCTGTTGCTATGCTGCCAACCCCATTAAACAACTACGCTTATGAGACCGTACCGCAATCGGGCTTAAATGGACGTCGTGGATATCAACCCAGAGGAAAGTGTCTTGGAGGCTCCTCAGCAATTAATGCAATGATTTATATCCGCGGCCATAAATCGGACTATGACCACTGGGCAGCATTAGGAAATGACGGTTGGTCATATCAAGATCTACTACCTTATTTCAAAAAAAGCGAAAATAACGCCGCTATAGCTGATGAGTTCCACGGAAATGATGGCCCTTTACATGTTTCCAATCTTCAATCCCATAATCCCTTTCAACAATTTTATTTAGAGGCCGCTAAAGAAGCTGGATTTAATATCAACCATGACTTTAATGGCGAGGAACAAGAGGGCCTGGGTATCTATCAAGTGACTCATAAAAATGGTGAGCGTTGGAGTGCTGCGCGCGGCTATATTCATCCATATATGGGCAAGCGCTCTAATTTAAATGTTCAAACTGGCGTTCAAGTCGAGCGCATATTATTCGAAGGTAAGCGTGCAGTTGGTGTGAGCTATAACCAAGGCGGCAAGCGGCATAGCATTCGCGCAAATAAAGAAGTGATCTTGTGTGCCGGCGCCTTTAACTCCCCTCAATTGTTAATGGTTTCTGGAGTGGGGCCTGAAAAAGAACTGCAAAAGTTTGGCATTCCGCTGGTCCATGATTTGCCAGGCGTTGGTCAAAATCTACAAGATCATCCCGACTTTATCTTTGGTTATTCTGCAGATAGTCTTGATCTAATTGGCATTTCACTTGGCGGCACAGTCAAACTTACGGGTGAGATTGTGAAGTATGTTCGCTCTCGCGAAGGCCTGTTGGCGACCAACTTTGCCGAAGGAGGTGGATTCTTGAAAACGGATCCGAGCTTAGAGGCTCCAGATGTGCAGTTGCATTTTGTGGTTAGTCTAGTAGACGATCATGCAAGAAAACTCCATATGGCTCATGGATACTCATGTCACGTATGCGTTCTTAGGCCAAAGAGCCGCGGTCAAGTAACATTAGCTAGCGCAAGTATGAATGAATCACCCTTAATTGATCCTGGCTTCCTAAAAGAAGATGAGGATCTAGAGACTTTAGTTAAAGGCTATAAATTAACTAAAAAATTAATGGATACCCCAACGTTTACTAAGATTCGTAAGAAAGATATTTTTACGCCTTATGTAAAAACAGATGATGATATTCGTCACGTTATCAGGCAAAGATCAGATACCGTGTATCACCCAGTGGGTACCTGCAAAATGGGTAATGACCCAATGGCAGTCGTCGACTCTCAATTAAAAGTTCATGGAATTGAGGGTCTAAGGGTGGTTGATGGATCGATCATGCCAACCCTTATTGGGGGCAATACCAATGCGCCCATCATCGCTATCGCTGAAAAAGCAGTCGATCTTATTCGGGCAGAAGCTTAAATAAGTTTCATTTTGAAAACTAGGCTAATAAAGGTAGCTTTCGGATGCGATTGCCAGTCAATGCAAATAAGGCATTACTTAATGCTGGTGCAACAGGAGGCACCCCTGGTTCACCCACGCCTGCTGGTGCCCTAGTGCTCGGCACGATCCAAGTCTCTACCTGGGGTGACTCTGACATGCTCAATATTGGATAGTTATTAAAATTTGTTTGCTGAACCACGCCATCTTTGATATCTATCTTGCCGTACAAAGCTGCTGTTAATCCAAAATTGACTGAGCTTTGTATTTGCTGGGCAACCGTATTGGGATTGATTACTGTGCCACAGTCAATTGCGCAAACTACCCTGTGGACCTGAGGTTTTCCATTCTGAATTGATGCTTCAACAACTTCCGCCACAATCGAGCCAAAGGATTCATGCAGTGCAATTCCTCTAGCGTGACCACTTGGAAGAGGGCCGCCCCAATTCGCTTTTTTGGCAGCCAGCTGTAAGACCGCTAAATAGCGCGGCGCATCTGTCAGCAAGGATTCTCTAAAGGCTAGTGGATCTTGTTTAGTAGCATACGCCAATTCATCCATGAAACTTTCTAGGAAGAAGGCATTTTGTGAATGACCAACGGAACGCCAATAACCAATTGGTACACCCATATGGGTTGGTATATGGGATATGTGTTGATTAGTAAAGGCATACGGAAAGTCAAATAGTCCTTCTGATGCTGTTTTATCTGGGGCATCAATTGGACCAGCCAAAGGAATGGAAACCCGCTCCATCCATCGGGGGGTAATGGCGTCACCAGCAGAGACAATGCGCAAGCTATCTACTTGACCTTTTTCATTGAGGGATGCTTTGAGCTGGGTAGCTTGCATTGGTCGATAAAAGTCGTTGGCCATATCTTGTTCTCGAGACCAAGTTAGCTGAACAGGTCTTCCATCTGTAGTCATGGCAACTTGCACAGCTTGGGAGACAAAATCAAGCTCTAGGCGTCGTCCAAATCCACCGCCCAATAGAGTCACATGAAGATTTACTTTCGCAACTGGAGCATTGGCGATTTTTGCAGCTAGTGCTCTCGCTAGTCCTGGAATTTGAGTTGGCACCCAAACATCCACTTGACCATCTTTAATTTGCACAGTGCAATTCATTGGCTCGAGAGTTGCATGTGCCAAATAGGGAGCAGAATAGCTGGCTTCGATAACTTTTCTGGCCTTCTTCTCGGCCTCTGTTGTATCACCTGTTTTATAGAAAGTAAATCCGTTATCCTTTTTTATATTTTCTTGGAGTGTCTTTAATATTTGATCGGTATTGATGGCGCCATCTTTTCTCTCGGCCCACTGAACTTTGACTTGTTTTGAGCCTTGCATGGCATCCCAAGTTGTTTTACCAACAACGGCAAAACCATTGGCTGATCCTGCATAGCTCTTGAGCGGAACAATCTTAAGTAACCCAGGTACATTCTGGTTTGTGTCTAGCTCCTTAATGCTGCCACCCATCATTGGAGCTTGAACTATAGTTGCATAAAGCATGTTTGGAAGTCTGATATCTATTCCAAATATTGCTGAACCATCCGTCTTTGATGGGATGTCTACGCGTTTCGTATCCCTGCCAATAACTTCCCATTCTTTGCGATCTTTTAACGCCACTTCATTTGGCGTGAGAGCTGCAGCCTCTTTAGCAAAGTCTCCAAAGTGAGCTGATTTGCCACCAGGACCAATAATTTTTCCATTTATTACCTGTAAATCTTTGGCGGGTACATTCCATTGCTTGGATGCAGCCATCAGTAGGCTGGCTTTTGCTGTAGCTGCAGCATAACGTAAATTGAGCCACGAATCCGCTACTGAAGTAGAGCCGCCAGTAGCATTGATACCTAATTCACGAGCAACTTTGCCAACAAGCCACTCACTACTTTTCATAATGAAAGGTTTTTCACCGTCATTGACGACGGGATGCAGCGGCAGGGCTCCCATAAAAAGTGCTACGTTGCCATAAATGCCGTCATAAGCAGCTTGGTGAAGATAAATGCTGGCCATTGGGGCGTTTAACTCTTCTGCTACAAGCATCATCAGGGCATTAAAAATACCTTGTCCCATTTCACTTTTATTCATAGCCAGACCCACGCTACCATCGGGAGCAATCTGAATCCAGCCATTCAGAGAAATAGCCCCATCTCCAGTCAAGAAATTATCAGGACTTCCAAGTCGTGATCTGGCTGGGAGGGCGCCCCATCCCACAATGAGCGCACCTGCAACACCAAGTGTGCTGAGGATCATCGTCCGGCGCTTCATGCTCGCTCCTTTGCTGCGGTATGTATGGCAGCCTTGACTCTTTGATACGTACCGCAACGGCAAATATTGGACATCGCTTCATCGATATCAGCATCGGTTGGCTTAGGTTTGCGTGTCAATAAATCTACAGCGGCTAATAGCATGCCACTTTGACAATAGCCACATTGTGGAACTTGTTCTTGAATCCAAGCAGCTTGAAGAGGGTGGGGCTTTTCTGGGGTGCCTAAATATTCAATAGTGGTAATTTTTGCGCCAGAGACACTTTCCACCGGGGTTACGCAGGAACGCGTAGCTCGACCATTAACGAGAACAGTACAAGCTCCGCAAGCGGCTATGCCGCAGCCATATTTCGTTCCAGTCATATTCAAAACATCGCGAATAACCCACAGTAGGGGCATGCTAGGATCTACCGTCAGCTCAACTGATTTATCATTAATGGTTAATTGCATATTTTCTCCCGAATTGATAGATCTAGGAATGCTACATTCTCAAAAACTAAAAACCATTACTAATCCAGCCCATCAAAATTAGGAGCGCGCTTTTCTAAAAAAGCGGTCAGAGCCTCTTTCGCTGCAGGACTATGAAGCCTATCAATGAAGAGTTTGCCCTCAATATCAATTTGATTGAGTACTGCAGTCTTCAGAGCGCCATCTTTCAATAGTGACTTAGTGCGTAAAACAGACCCGAAGGAGAGGGAGGTAAGTTTTTGAGCTTGCAGCTCTGCATAAGGCAAAGCGGATGGCTCTGTAATTACCTTGTTTGCAAATCCAATTTGCTTTGCATCGTCAGCGCTCATGGGTTCGCCAAAAAGCAATATTTCTGACGCTCTTTGATGACCAACGAGGCGTGGAAGTAATAAAGAGATGGCGCCTTCTGGAACCAATCCTAGCGAAACAAATGGAAAAATAAAGCGTGCATCCTTTTGAGCGTATACCAAATCACAATGAAACAGTAATGTCGCCCCTATACCAACGGCAACACCATCAACCGCAGCGATTAACGGCTTAGTTAATCCTGCCAGCACTTTCAATAGGTTAATGGGCGGGGCATCTTTATGAGTAACGGGGGATTGCATGAAATCAGCAATATCATTTCCGGCAGAAAAGGCATTGCCAGCCCCAGAAATCAGCATTACTTGCACTTCAGGACTTTTGTCGCCATCAGACAGTATCTGCGTAAGCTCGCGATACATCGCATTGGTGAACGCATTCTTTTTTTCAGGACGGTTCAGTAATATCTTCAGAATGCCGTCTACTAGCTGATGATTAATCATATGGGCTATGCAGTGCCTTTAAGCAGGCTGGCTTTAGTTTGATCGTATTCAGTTTTTAAACGAGCAACGAACTGCGCTGTCGGTGTAACCGCTTTCACGGCCCCAATACCTTGACCGCAACCCCAAATATCTTTCCACGCTTTCTGGGCTGCGCCACCAAAGTTCATCTTGCTTGGGTCACTTTCTGGAAGATTATCCGGATCCAAGCCAGCGTTACGGATGGAGGGCGCCAAATAATTACCGGATACACCAGTAAAAAGGTTGCTCAAGATAATGTCATCTGAGCTGCAATCAACCACTGCTTGCTTATAGTCCTCACTCGCACGCGCTTCTTCAGTGGCAATAAATGCAGAGCCAATGTACGCATAGTCAGCGCCTATGGCCTGAGCTGCCAAAACAGCACCGCCAGTAGCAATAGAGCCACTCAGTACTAATGGTCCTTTAAACCATTCCCGAATTTCCTGAATTAACGCAAAGGGGCTTTTAATACCGGCATGTCCACCAGCACCAGCTGCAACTGCAATTAAGCCATCAGCACCTTTTTCTATCGCCTTTTTAGCAAAAGCATTATTGATGATGTCATGCAATACGATTCCGCCATAGCTATGTGCGGCAGTATTAATTTCTTCGCGTGCACCAAGGGAGGTAATGATGATGGGTACTTTGTATTTGACGCATAGCGCCATATCATGCTCAAGACGATCGTTACTTTTATGCACAATTTGATTGATGGCAAAAGGTGCAGCAGGCTTCTTAGGATGTTCTTTGTTGTATGCATCCAATGCAGTGGTAATTTCAATCAACCATTCTTCAAGCTGTTCGGCTGGTCTGGCATTGAGGGCTGGCATAGAGCCAATCACGCCCGCTTTGCATTGGGCTATCACTAATTTAGGATTGCTGATAATAAAAAGTGGGGCCGCAATGACGGGTAAATTACCATCCGCCAAATGTTTGCGTAGCACTTCTGGAAGAGGTTGATGGCTCATATTTTTTAAGTGATCTGTAGATTACTGCTCAGCTTTGTACCAAACTTGGGTACGACCTAGTAATGGAACACCAATATAGCCACGGACATCCATTTTCTTGCCATCTTCAGTTGCAATTTTGACGCGATAGATTTCACCTTCTTCAGGATCCAGAATTTTTCCATCTATCCAAACACCAGGTTTGTCTCGTCTTAGATCGGTCATGATTTTCATCCCAAGGATAGGCTTATCTTTGCGATCATCTTTGCATAGCGTGCAATACACCAAAGGCTTTTCATTCGGCTTTGGAAAGGTTTTGATAATAGTGCCTTCCAGTTTGCCGTTTACTTCATCGATCTTGATTAAAGAAGAGGGCTCATTGGTTTTGTCATCAATCGTCTTCCAAACTCCAATAGCTGGGTCGGTAGCTTGAGCATTCACGTTGCATCCAATTAGACCAAGTATGCAGGCCGATAGGATAAATTGCTTCTTTAACATTCTGAAGTCTCCTGATTTAAATTAGGCTAATTAACAGCGCTCAAAAATTCCAGCAGCGCCCATGCCAGTACCAACGCACATCGTCACCATGGCGTGCTTAAGATTACGTCTCTGTAGGGCATGAATCGCTGTAGCAGCACGGATGGCGCCTGTTGCACCCAAAGGGTGTCCAAGGGCAATAGCGCTACCCAAAGGATTGACTTTGCTTTGATCCAAACCGAGATCGCGGATGACAGCTAAAGACTGAGCTGCAAACGCTTCGTTCAATTCGATCCAATCTAAATCCTGCAAATTGAGCCCTGCAAGTTTTAAGGCGGCTGGAATTGCTTCCTTAGGACCAATGCCCATGATTTCAGGTGGAACACCTTTTACGGCAAAGCTAACAAAGCGCGCCAAAGGGGTGAGGCCAAAGGTCTTGATTGCTTTTTCACTAGCCAAGATAAGTGCACCAACACCATCAGAGGTTTGTGAACTATTGCCAGCAGTAACGCTGCCCCTTGCGGCGAATGGAGACTTGAGTTTGGCCAAACCTTCAAGCGAGGTATCTATGCGTGGACCTTCATCTTTAGAAAATTCACGCCATTGCACATCTACTTCACCTTTACCCAGATCCATCGAGCGATGAGCTACCTTAACTGGGAAGATTTCAGAGTTAAATTCACCGGCAGCTTGTGCAGCCATAGCCTTTTGATGCGAATGGAATGCAAAAGCATCTTGATCCTCGCGACTGATCTTCCATTGCTGCGCAACTTTCTCAGCGGTTAAGCCCATGCCGTAAGCGATACCAATATTTTCATCGCCCATAAAGATTTCTAGCGACATTGATGGGGAATTGCCACCCATCGGTACCATGCTCATAGACTCAACGCCACCAGCAATCATCACATCCGCTTCACCAACCCGAATGCGGTCAGCTGCCATGGCAATAGCATTTAATCCGGAGGAGCAGAAGCGGTTTACGGTAATGCCACCTATAGTATTTGGCAGGCCGCCAAGGAGTAAACCTATGCGAGCCACATTCAAACCTTGTTGACCTTCTGGCATTGCGCACCCAATAATGGCATCTTCAATGGCTTTGGGATCCAGGGTAGGGACTTGCGTCAGAATATGTTGCAAGGCATTGCCAAGCAAATCATCTGGCCTAGTATTTTTTAATGCGCCTCGTCCAGATCTGCCAACGGCACTGCGAGTAGCTGCAACGATATATGCGTCTTGGATATTTTTCATAGTGATATCTCGGTAAATTAGTTTCTAACAGGCTTGCCAGTTTGGAGAATGCCCATAATTCGTTCCATCGATTTAGGGTGACCAATGAGCTCCACAAAAGCCTGACGCTCTAGTTTGAGCAGCCATTCTTCTGTTACCAGTGTTCCTGCATCGACATTACCACCGGTAATAATCTGGATGATTTTCTGAGCAATGTGAGCATCATGTTCAGAAATAAATCCACCATCACGCATATTGACTACCTGGCCCATCACGGTGGCAGCAACAGAACGGCCGCCTACGGGTATTAAGGTTGGGATAGGTGGCCTATATCCTGAGTAGCGCATTGCCTTGACCTGATTTTGTGCTTGAGCTAGTAACTCATAGACGTTAGCAACAATAATGTCACCCTTTTGCAGGTAAGCCATCTTCATTGCTTCTTGGGCCGATGAAGAAACTTTAGCCATCGCAGCATTTTCAAAAGACGCTTTGGTGAAATCTAAGTAATTGGTATTACCAGCAAGCGCGACTCCCTGTGCAGCCCGAATAGCCGCTTCTTTTAGTCCGCCACCAGCAGGCAATAGGCCAACACCAACTTCCACTAAGCCGATATAGCTCTCCATAGCGGCAACCCTGCGTGCAGATTGAAGAACCAGTTCGCAACCACCCCCTAAAGCAATGCCAGAGACTGCAGCAACTACAGGTACTTGGGAGTATTTGATTTTCATCATCGTGTCTTGAAACTCTTTGACGAACGGCTCAACTCCAGCAGGACCGCCTTTCATAACCATTGGCATCGCGGCTTCCAAGTTGGCGCCTGCAGAGAAAGGTCCGCCAGGTGTGCCGAGCTTTAATGAACTTGGCTGCCAGATCACCAATCCCGCATAATTTGCTTCTGCAATCTCAACTGCTTTTTGCAGACCACTTAAGACATCTGGACTGAAGGTATTCATCTTCGAGCGGAATGAGGCAATTAAAACCTCAGGTTGATTAGCATCTACCCAAGCTCGGAAGTCTGTGTTTTCAAAAATAGTAGTGCCCGCTATTTTAGGATCGGGAGATCCATCTCCTAATAGTGGCGCTCTAAATACTTGCTTTTGATACACCGGCAAAGCAGAGCGGGGGATGTATTTATTCTCAGACGCAGACCATGAACCTTCAGGCGTGTGGAAAGCTTGCTTATCAGCAACTGGGCCGCTAAAGATCCATGCGGGCAAAGGTTCTTTGCTTAGTGATTTGCCTGCATCAATATCTTCTTTAATCCAATTAGCCACTTGCGTTACGCCAGCCGCTTGCCAGTCTTCAAAGGGGCCTAAATTCCAGCCATAACCCCAACGCATTGCAAAATCAATCTCACGGGCCGATTGCGCAATCTCACCAAGATGAATGGCACAGTAGTGAAAGATATCCCGATAGATGGCCCACAAGAATTGCGCTTGGGGTTCATCAGTTTCCCTTAACAATTCTAGACGTTCAGCAATAGGTTTTTTTAGAATGCGTTCAATCAGCGGTTCAATTGTTGCAGTAGATGGTTTGTATTCACCGGTGGCAGCATCTAATACAAGAACATTCTTGCCATCCTTGCGATAAAAGCCTGCCTTGGTCTTCTGGCCCAGCGCACCTTTTGCAATGAGCTGACTTACAACCTCAGGCGTTTTAAATAGGGCGGAGAAAGAATCGCCTTGTAATGCATTTTCCATGGTTTTAATGACATGAGCCATGGTGTCTAAGCCAACGACATCGCTGGTTCTAAAGGTCGCTGACTTAGCACGTCCAAGTTTGCTACCGGTAATCGCATCAACTTCATCAAAGTCCAGACCAAACTTTTGTGCCTCTGCAAAAACAGCCAGGATCGAGAAAACACCTACACGGTTACCGATAAAGTTCGGCGTATCTTTAGCACGCACAACCCCTTTGCCCATCGTGGAAGTCATAAAGGTTTCTAGAGCATCTAATACGGCAGGATCGGTATCCGCTGCCGGGATGAGTTCTAGTAAATGCATATATCTAGGTGGATTGAAGAAGTGCACACCACAGAAGCGCTTCTTCAGATCTCCAGAAAAGCCTTTGGCAAGCTCGCCAATAGGAAGGCCTGAGGTATTGGTAGCAAACAGAGCATGCGCCGGAATATGTGGAGCCACTTTTTCATAAAGAGCATGCTTCCAATCTAAACGTTCAGCAATAGCCTCAATAATGAGGTCACAATTTGCCAAGAGGCCTAAGTCGTCCTCATAATTTGCAGGGGTGATTAGATTGGCTTCTGAAGATAAACCCAGTGGAGCGGGTTTTAGTTTCTTCAAATTCTCGATCGCTTTCATTGCAATCGCATTCTTGTTAACAGGTTTGCCATCATCCGATTTGCTTGGCAAGTCAAATAGAACCACTGGTAGACCGACATTAATGCACTGCGCAGCAATCTGGGCACCCATCACACCAGCACCTAGGATGGCTACTTTTTTAATAATCTTGTTATCACTCATGTTCAGTCTCTCAGAAAAAATCAGCAGGCATAGCCATTAACGATTTAGAGCCAGCACGTGCTTGACGGATCAGCATGGCTGTCTCAGGAAGGAGTTTGTCAAAGTAGAAGCGGGCAGTAGCTAGCTTCGCCTGATAGAAAGGATCATTACTCGATTTATTGGCCAAAGCAATCTTTGCCATGCGCGCAAAAAGATAGGAATAAATCAAATGGCCCACAACGCGCAAGTAAGGAACTGCAGCAGCGCCCACTTCTTCGTGATTCATCATGGCTTTCATACCAATTTCTTTGGTGAGCTTTTCAACCTTGACAGCGATATCAGAAAGCGGATCGATAAACTCCTGCATTTCCTTGCGAACACCTTCATCTTCGATGAACTGTTCGATGATCTTGCCAAACTTGGTGAGCTTCTTGCCCATATCTCCAAGAACTTTTCTACCCAAGAGATCAAGGGATTGAATGGTGTTGGTGCCCTCATAAATCATATTGATACGGGCATCACGCACATATTGCTCCATACCCCATTCGGCAATATAGCCATGACCACCAAATACCTGCATACCTTCATTCGTAGCAGTAAATGCGTTATCGGTTAAGAAGGCCTTAATAATTGGCGTAAGTAGGGCAACCATCTCGCCCGTTTCTTTGCGAACCTTTTCATCAGGATGATTGAGTTCTTTATCAATCATCAGAGCTACCCAGTAAGAAAAAGCCCTGCCTGCTTCTGCATAAGCTCTCTGAGTTAAGAGCATTCGCCGTACATCAGGATGAACAATGATTGGATCAGCCGCTTTCTCAGGAGCCTTAGCACCAGTCAAGCTGCGCATCTGTAAACGCTCTTTGGCATAAGCAGCAGAGTTTTGATACGCCACTTCGGTCAAGCCTAGACTTTGCATACCCACACCCAAACGCGCTGCATTCATCATCACGAACATCGCGTTAAGACCCTTATGGGGTTCGCCAACCAATGTACCGATAGCACCATCAAAGTTCATAACGCAAGTGGCATTCCCATGTATGCCCATCTTATGCTCTAGAGAGCCACAAGACACTGCATTGGCTTTACCAATTGAACCATCAGCCCCAACTTGAAATTTCGGAACCGCAAATAAAGAGATGCCTTTGCTTCCAATTGGAGAATCAGGAAGACGTGCCAAAACAAGATGAACAATATTCTCGGCTAAATCATGATCACCGCTAGAGATAAAAATCTTTGTTCCAGTAATAGAGTAAGTGCCATGGGCTTGAGGCTCAGCTTTAGTCTTTAGCAAGCCAAGGTCAGTACCGCAATGTGGCTCAGTTAAGCACATGGTTCCAGTCCATTGCCCGGACACCAATTTTTCCAAGTAAGTTTTCTTCTGCTCCTCAGTCCCGTGTGCATGCAAGCACTCGTAGGCACCATGTGATAAACCTGGATACATCGTCCAAGATTGATTGGCAGAATTTAAAGTCTCATACAAAACCGTATTGAGTAATTGCGGCAATCCTTGGCCACCGTATGCGGGGTCGCATGATAAAGCGGGCCATCCACCGGCAACATACTGCTCATAAGCCTGCTTAAAGCCAGCAGGAGTTGACACCGATCCATCCTCATGCCGCGTACAACCTTGTTGATCACCAATTTGATTCAATGGGAAGGCGATCTCACTGGCAAATTTGCCGGCCTCTTCGATGATCTGATTCATGGTGTCTTTATCTACATCCTGATATGGAGGCAGAGCAGCAAACTCTTTGCTAGCATCAAGCATTTCATGAATAACGAATTGAATATCGCGGAGGGGTGGGTTGTATTGAGGCATATTCTTTATCTTCTGTGATGGGATTTAAGAGTTGCTTATTAGGAATTATTTAGTTACTTGATTTGCTGCAAAAATTTCTTTAATTAGCTTATTTGCAATTGCTAGACATTTTGGATTTTCTAGAAAACGAGAATCATGGTGAACACCTAGCGCAATGCTGTAAAGCCTAAAGAGTAGAGCTTGGGCATCCACTGATTTTTTTAGATGTCCCTCAGAAATTGCTTCTTTAATGGCTCTTAGCAAAGCGGAGCGCCATACTTCAACGCTACGAAGTAGCTCATCTCGAACAATACCGGGACAGTCATCAAATTCAGCGGCTCCAGAAATAAAGAAACAGCTAGAGGTATCACCACCGCTGCTCATTTTGAGCCAAGAGCTAATCATTTGATTAAGCCTGGGCAGGCCCTTTGGTTTTAATAGGGCGGGTGCGAATACCACTTCTTGAAATTTTTGATGGTATGCACGAATAACCTCAACTTGCAGCTCTTCTCGGGAGCCAAAGTGTGCAAAAACTCCACTTTTACTCATCT
The DNA here is from genome assembly GCF_018882015.1 of Polynucleobacter sp. JS-Fieb-80-E5. NCBI lineage: Bacteria > Pseudomonadati > Pseudomonadota > Betaproteobacteria > Burkholderiales > Burkholderiaceae > Polynucleobacter > Polynucleobacter sp. JS-Fieb-80-E5. The sequence continues at coordinate 210,802 of NZ_JACVPH010000003.1, forward strand.
TCACAGAGTCAGCTAGATTCCCAATGGTCAGTCCTTCTAAGCCCGATTTGCTTGAAATCTCTAAGGCTGCATTCAGGATCAAAATCTTGGTTGCTGACCCTTTGGTTGGCTCGTCTGTAGCCTTTAAATTAACCCTTACTTGATTCATGGGATGTATTTTACCTTGCAATGTTGTAAAAATAATACGATCGTTCGTTTATATTACATCAATACCAAAATCTTTAAACTAGTTTCTAGGCCCTTTAAACATAGCTTCCCATCTGTAAGGTCAACCCAATTGATGCACTGCAAAATAAATAAAGGGAAAACCCGAGATACAAATTCAGAAAAAGATATTTAAGATTCTCTGAGTTGTTACAGATTTATTACAAAATAAACACAGGAAGACATAAATGAAAACAGTAAAAATTAGCGCCTTAGTTATAGCAATGGCTGGAGTATTTGCAACTAGTGCACAAGCACAGTCGGCGAAAAAGAATGCGTGGGAAGGTGCTTATGGTCAATTGGGTGTTGGGTTCGGAATTTTTACACCATCACTAAGTAATGGAACCCCTAAATATCCTGCGCCATATTCTAGCGTGCCTGCAACCATGTCGACTTCAAACATTAACAATGTTAATACGGGAATAGTTAATTTAGCCGCTGGTTATAATTTTGGAATTAATGAGTCTTATGTTTTGGGAGTAGGAGCAACTTACTATCCTGGCGCAAGTTCCTCGGCTACTGGCAACTTGACTGTGGGCACCTCGGTATCTCCTTACTCTTTATCCCCAGCACTTAATAAAACTGAAACGGCAACCTACAACGTCAAGAATCTTTATAGTATTGTCCTCACACCCGGTTACGTGATTGATAAAGATAGGCTTGCATATGCAAAGGTTGGCTATACAGGAGCTACGATTGGTATATCTACCGCTAGCATTGCATATAACACTACCAATTTAACTGGATATACCTTAGGTTTGGGTTACAAGCAGATGGTTAGCTCGTCCATTTATGCTTTCGGTGAAGTTAATTATGCTGCTTATGGAAACAAGACAGTTTCAACCATTACATCTTCATCTGGGGCAACCTACAGTGGTATTGGGGTTAAGGGAACTGGACTTGATTTCTTGGTCGGCGTTGGATACCGCTTCTAATCGTTGCAATTTGTTAAGTCAAAGCCCTCTCATAGCAGAGGGCTTTTTCTTTAGATTTATTGTTCCTGTGATTAGAATGAGTCATACAGATTTAATAATCTGACTATAAGTAAAACTAGATCGAGACTGGAAGTAACTCATGGTTAATCCCTCAAAACCTTGGTTAAAACACTATCCTGAGGGCGTTCCTCATGATGTAGATATCTCTGGCTATAACTCTTTGCTAGATATGTTCGAGGAAGCTTTTGAACGTTATCCAAATAGACGTGCCTGTGAGTATCTCGATAAGTTCTTAACGTATCGAGAGCTAGATCAGCACTCCAAGCACTTTGCCTCTTACTTGCAAAACCTGGGTTTAGAACCTGGTGCTCGTGTGGCGATCATGTTGCCTAACGTATTGCAGTTTCAGATTGCGATGATCGGTATTCTTCGTGCTGGGTACGTAGTGGTCAACGTTAATCCACTTTATACCGCTCGTGAGTTGGAGCACCAGTTAAAAGATAGCGGCGCTTCAGCTTTAGTGATTTTAGAAAACTTTGCCCATGTTTATCAGCACATAGCTGCTAACGTACCATTGAAAAAAACCATCGTTACCTCGCTTGGTGAAATGATTGGGCTAAAAGGCGCTGTAGTTAACTTTGTTGTGCGGAATATTAAAAAGCTAGTACCCGCATGGGATTTGCCTGGACACACTACTTTCTTAGCGGCTCTAGGTGAGGGCAGTCGTCATCATTGGAATAAACCCAATACCTCATTAAGTGATGTTGCCTTCTTACAGTACACAGGTGGTACCACGGGCCTATCTAAAGGCGCCATTCTTTTGCACAGCAATATTCTTTCTAACGTTATTCAGACGGAGTTATGGCTTGAGCCAGGATTGAAGCGTAAAAAAGTAGATCAATTAGTTTTCTTGTGTGCGCTACCCATGTACCACATCTTCGCTTTAACGGCCTGCTCAGTCTTGGGAATGCGCAAAGGCGGCCTGTTGGTTTTGGTTCCTAACCCTCGAGATTTTGATGGGTTCATAAAGCTATTGAAAAAGCATCCAAATATTAATATTTTCCCTGGTGTCAATACACTCTTTAATGCGCTGATGCATAAACCTGAATTTGCTACTGTAAAGTTCCCCAATATTTTGGCAACTATTGGCGGTGGTATGGCAATGCAAAAAGTGGTGGCTGATCATTGGCAAGAGATGACCGGCGCTCCTATTGCCGAAGGCTACGGCCTCTCAGAAACCTCACCGGTTGCTTGCGTTAATTCAGCCTTGATCGAAAGTTTTACTGGTTTTATTGGTTATCCAGTACCAAGTACAGAAGTGCTTATTTTGGGTGACGATGGTATTGAGGTGCCATTTGGTACTCCTGGTGAGATTTGCATCCGGGGGCCACAGGTAATGGCTGGTTACTGGAATAAGCCTGAAGAAACTAAGAACGTCATGACATCCGATGGCTTCTTCAAATCAGGCGATATTGGCATTATGAATGCAGATGGTCTAACTAAAATTGTCGATCGCAAAAAAGATATGGTTCTGGTTTCTGGATTTAACGTCTATCCAAATGAGGTAGAGGAAGTCCTATCATTAATTCCTGGTGTCTTGGAGTGCGCTGTCATTGGTGTGCCTGATGAAGACTCTGGTGAGGCTGTCAAAGCTTTCGTTGTAAAGCAAGATCAGTCCCTAACAGAAGAAGCTATCTTGGCATTCTGCAAAGAAAACCTTACCAACTATAAGCGCCCAAAGCACATTGTTTTCCGTGCTGATTTGCCAAAAACCAATGTTGGAAAAATCCTAAGACGTGAATTAAGGGATTTATGAGTATTACCAAGGGTCATCACCCAAGGCCAATCATTTAAAATACTTTTTTAGCGCTTTATTAGTAAAAAATACTATCGTGATGCTTTGGCTGCGTTCCTTTCTATTCTATTTATTTGGCTTCACAACTGTCACCATTGTTGCAAGCGCAATTATTCTGGCCATTCCCTTTACAAGTCGAAGCACGCGTTATCAGATGGGCGTATTTTGGTGTCGTTTAACCCAGAAAGCACTCTTATTTTTTTGTGGAATTAACATAAAGATAAAGGGCTTTGAGAATATCCCTCGAGAACCTAATAAATCATTGATCATTTTAGGTAAGCATCAATCGGCATGGGAGACCTTTATCTACCCAGCATTTTTCCCAAGACAACTTTGCTTTGTATTCAAAAGAGAATTATTGTTTGTGCCATTTTTTGGCTGGGCTTTAGCCTCTTTAAAAATGATTCACATTAATCGTGGTGATCGTGAGAAGGCTCGTGAAGCAGTCAATGAGCAGGGCAAAGTAGTTTTATCTGATGGAAATTGGATTGCGATTTATCCAGAGGGTACTCGAACCCCACGTGGGTCATATAAGCCTTATAGAAAAGGCGGCGTACGCCTTGCTATTAGTACGCAAACAGACATTCTTCCGGTGGCGCAGAACTCTGGTGCCATATGGCCTAGAAATACTTTCTTAAAGCGTCCTGGGGTCATTACACTTTCTATTGGACCAGTGATCTCAGTAGCGGGAAAAACGGAAGATCAGTTACAGTTGGAAGTAGAGACTTGGATTGAAGGCGAGATGCGGAGAATTGATGCGCCTGCTTATACAAATTAATGAAGCGATGAATAGAAAGGCTAGCAATGTACGTTAGCTTTTCTTCATCTTCTTGCGGATATACAAAGTCTTTGTGATGCGCGCCACCACATCATCCTCTTGATCTTTTACGTCGACTATAAAGTCCCTTAAGACCTTATCTCCAGGCTCTGCGGCAGTAACAATTTCATCTAATTGGTCTTGAGTAATTTCAAAACTAGCATGAACTTTTCCTTTGCCAGGCTTAAGGAATTCAATTTTGGCCGCCTGGTCCCAGATAATGTATCCCTTACCTAGGTTTTGGGAGACCATCATCATAAAGAATGGATCGGTCATCGCAAAGAGACTGCCGCCAAAATGAACCCCCACAATATTACGATTCAATAGACCATGCCTAAGGCGTACTCTGGCATGACGAAAGTCTTTGGCAATATGCTCAACCGTAATGCCAGCACCCAGAAATGGGGGCCATAGATTCATGCCCCTACGCAAGAGATTGGCGTTAATCACTGAAAACTTTTATTTAGATGAAGGGGTTTTGCCAATCATTTTGACTGCTCTCAAGAAATCAAAGTCCACACCTTGGTCTGCTTGGGTAACGGTATCCAAAAAGAGTTTCTTGTAACCACGTTCAGCAGTCGGCGAAGTAATGGGATTATCTTTCATGCGCTGAGTCAGTTCTTCATCCGAAATGAGTAGGCTTATTTCACGATTCTTTACGCTTAAACGAATACGGTCACCATTACGCACTTGAGCTAATGGACCACCAATAGCAGATTCAGGAGTAACGTGGAGCACAATCGTACCAAAGGCAGTGCCGCTCATACGTCCATCGGAGATGCGCACAATGTCTTTGACGCCGGCTCGTGCCAATTTCATGGGAATAGGAATGTAGCCAGCCTCTGGCATACCAGGAGCCCCTTTGGGACCAATATTTTTGAGTACCAATATATCATCGGCAGTGACATCTAGGTCTTGACTATCAATACGATTAGCTAAGTCCGCAGCATCTTCAAATACTACTGCACGACCTTCGTGCTCCATGAGTTCTTCGTTGGCAGCAGATTGCTTGATGATGGCACCACCAGGCGCTAAATTACCATGCAACACAGCAATGCTGCCACGCGGATATATTGGCTTATCAAATGGACGTACAACATCTTGCTTGAAGCTTGGTGGTGCAGCATCAATTTCTTCGCCAAGAGTTCTGCCAGAAACAGTCATCGCATTAAGTTTTAATAGTGGCTTAAGTTCACGAAGCAAGGTGGTCATACCGCCAGCATCATGGAAGTTTTCCATATAGTGATCACCAGATGGTTTTAAGTCCACCAAAACTGGAGTTTCATCACCCATCTTATCGAGGGCATCCAAATCAATTTCTAGACCCATGCGTCCAGCAATAGCAGCCAAGTGAACAATGCCATTAGTTGATCCGCCAATAGCTAACAAAACACGCATCGCATTTTCAAAGGCGTCTGCAGTAAGTACCTTGTCAATCGTTAAACCTTCTTTAGCCATCTTCACGGCACAAGTACCGGTTTCTTCAGCTACGCGGATACGGTCTGCAGTCACTGCTGGAGGAGTTGCGCCACCTGGAACAGTCATACCTAGCGCTTCAGAGATACAAGCCATCGTGCTTGCTGTTCCCATCACTGAGCAGGTGCCAACGCTGGCTACCAGTTGATCATTGACTTCATCTTTTTCAACTTCATCAATTTCACCAGCACGGAATTTACCCCAGTAACGACGGCAGTCAGTGCAAGCGCCTACACGTTCGCTGCGATGGGATCCGGTGAGCATTGAGCCGGTAATCAGTTGAATGGCGGGTAAGCCTGCAGAAGCGGCACCCATCATTTGTGCAGGAACAGTTTTATCGCAACCACCAATCATGACGACTGCATCCATTGGTTGTGCGCGTAACATTTCTTCGGTGTCCATGGACATCAAGTTGCGCAAATACATGCTAGTAGGCGCAGCAAAACTCTCATGTATCGAAATTGTCGGAAATTCCATTGGCAGACCACCGGCCAACATCACACCGCGTTTTACCGCTTCCAGAAGCTGAGGCATATTGCCATGGCAGGGGTTGTAAGCGCTACCGGTATTGATAATGCCGATGACAGGGCGATCTAATGCGCTATTGGTATACCCGGCACCTTTGATGAAGGCCTTACGTAAAAATAAAGAGAAGCCTTTATCCCCATAGCTAGTCAAGCCTTTGCGTAAACCGCTCTCTGCTGGATCTTTTGGTTTATTACTCATGATTGTCTCGTATCTCTTTTTAATGTTCTTTGGCTTTATTGTAGCGATGGAATAGCCTATTTACCTACAGTCCGCCTCCCCAGCGGTACTGCCAGGAAATCCCCAGTGCGGTGTAGTCAGTATTGGTGTTGGAGTAGACGCCTTTGCTACCGGTTAGGCGAATTGAATTGTGCTTATTAATTGGGTAAGAAAAGGTGCTGCCAAAACGCCAATTTTCTTGTGAGCCACTAATTGCAGTCCCGTTGACATATTTCTGACCACCCATGAAGTAGGTGGCATCGGCAGAGATATAGGCCGTATTCTGAAAGTAATAGATCGCATGGGCTTCCGAGGAGTAGATGGGATTTTGGGAGAGCGTATTGCTTCCCAGAAAACTGGTATTGCTGGTGTAGATTGTGGCCATGCCTGCTAGTTCCAAACGCCATGGTCCGACTGCTTGAGATGCTCCGATGGCTGGCTGAATAAGAGAGCGATTGGCGCCCACGTTGATCATTTGCTCGCTGTTGTACTTGCCCCATGGGATGGATGCAGCAAGACTGGTGCCAATAATGAGATCTTGTTTGTAGTTATTAAATTCTTCTAGCGAGAGTGCTGGCGCACCATAAAGATTGGCGGAGATCTTTACAACCGGATCGGATAAGCCTTCGGCAGATGCATTGACATTTTGAGGGCCAAGACTACCAGTACCAGAAAGCTGGGCATACGGTAGTAGCAGGCTAATTCGACCAGACTGTCCGAAGACATTAATAATGCGGGTCAGACTTGCTGCTTCAGTAGTGAGGGTGTATGAACCACTCTTGGCCTGGGCTATTCCACCCGAAACAAAGTTAATGCCAGTAGGCGCATTCGAATACGCGCGAGCTTCAATCTCTTGAGCGGACGCTTGTTGGCAAATAAATCCCAACAAGCAGAGCCAAAAAATTCTCACGCAATACAAGTAAGACAATTATTTTTTGGGGCCAAATAGGACGGCAAGTGTTTCAGTATTTCCAACAACCTTATTGAACCCTACAAAAATTAAGTAAGGCCAAACAATTAACCAATACACAATCGACATCGCCAATACCCTTAATGGATCACCGCTTCCAAAAGCGGCCATGGAGGTAATAAATTCTTTTCCATGTATTAGGCCATCGATTCCGGCTTCAATATAGTTCAGGGCAATAATGACAATAATGTATACGATAGACTCAATAAATAGAGGTCCAACAATTCCATGTGCTTTATCGACCTTGATTGGATAGGCAGCCTGAGCAATCAGCATAAATTTTGCCGATAAGCCTGCCTTAATTAATGCAAAGCCAAAGAGAGCTAGGGGAATAGGGCGCTCTTCTAAAGCAGTTGTAGCCATAAACGTAATCGCGCAAAACCAAATACCGAAATAAAGCGACAGAGCAAGCGCTTTCTTCATTTCATCTTCCAGCTTTAATTTCAAGCTGGGTTTGTTTGGGGGGTTCTTGGCGCCGTTAGTCATGAAAATCTTTAATAAGAAGAGTGGGGATGTTAGTCGCCGCAAGTAGAGCAAGAGCTAGAAGTAGTTACTTCAGCTGGTGCGGGTTCTTGTGTATAGCGCGCAATAAAGGCATGAGTAGTGGCCATTGGAATTTTGAGCCAAACAAAGTGACCTGAGCCAGGAGCAACATCAATCGACTCGCCCTTCATATTCCACATCTCAGTCAATACAACATCCGTGTTTCCGTTTGGTTCGATGATTTCAATTTTGTCACCAACAGAAAAACGATTCTTCACATCCACCTTGACTCGGCCGGTAGCAGCATCAATCTCCAGCGTTTCACCAACATACAAGCTACGTCCCGATAAAGAGTGGCCACGCATATAGAGTTGGTAGTCTTTGTCATGGTGACGCTCATAAAAGCCGTCTGTATAGCCGCGATTAGCTAAACCTTCTAATTGACCTAACAAGGCGGTATTAAAGGGCCTACCAGCAACAGCATCATTCATTGCTGCCCTATAGGCTTGAACAGTTCGTGAAACGTAATAAGGTGATTTAGTGCGACCTTCGATCTTGAACGAGTCAACACCCATCTTTGTCAGGCGCTCAATATGCTCAACGGCTCGCAGATCCTTTGAGTTCATGATGTAGGTGCCATGCTCATCTTCCTCCATCGGCATTAAGTCATCAGGACGGCGCGCCTCCTGAAGTAGCACCACATCACCACTCGTATTTTGCTGTCCAGGCTTTACTTTGTAATCCCAGCGGCATGCATTAGTGCAGGCACCTTGATTGGAATCTCGATGAGACATATAGCCAGATAACAAGCAGCGACCAGAGTAGGCAATACAGAGAGCACCATGAACAAATACCTCAAGCTCCATTTCTGGGCAGTCTTGACGCACTTCTTCAATTTCATCAAAGGAAAGTTCGCGGGACAAAATCACGCGGCTGATGCCAACCGAGCGCCAAAACTTAGCTGAAGCACCATTCACAGTATTAGCTTGTACTGATAAATGAATGGGCATATCTGGCCACGCTTCACGTGCCATCATGATAAGGCCAGGATCGGACATGATTAAAGCATCTGGCTTTAATGCAATTACAGGATCCATATCCTTAATGTAAGTACGCGTCTTACCACCATGAGGTAATAAGTTAGAAACTAAATAAAACTTCTTGCCCATTTCATGGGCGGTATCAATTCCATTCTTTAACACTTCAATCTTGCCAAAGTCGTTATTACGAACCCGCAGTGAATAACGAGGTTGCCCGGCATAGATGGCGTCGGCACCAAAATCAAAGGCAGTACGCAGCATAGAAAGGCTGCCGGCTGGAGCGAGAAGTTCAGGAATCTTAGTCATTTGCCTATTTTAGTGAATACGGCCGAACTTGTTTGATTTGCCTTATGACTCAGTCCTGGGGCCTGCTAGAACTGGGTTTGTGTAGGCCTGACAATTAGGCAGCTAGCTAATGAAGAGTATCCTAAGGGGGATGTGGAGAGCATTGTCAAGATGAACGGGGGCCTTCCCTTTGACTTTTCACCCTAAATTGAAGGCGCTTACTAAAAAAGCAGAACGAATCCAGAAAGAATGCAATGACAAAACTCACATCCAAACCCATCCTAAAAAAAGCCAGTGGTATTTTGGCTCAAGAGTTTGCAATACCTAAAGATATTGCCTGGGCATGGGTCACTTTATTGTTATCACAAGAAGAGCAAAAGAGAGATAGCGAAGAAAAGCGTTACAGCCGCATTGCTGAATTTGAAGCTTGGATTTTGGGTCTAAGCCTACCAACCGATCCAAAGAATCCTGAGAGCGGTGCAGTGAGTCCAGAGGCAGTAAAAAATTCTGCAAGAAATGTCTTTGAGTGGCCACATGAGTACATCTTCGAAGAGCCGGTAGCACCAAACCATATGGATGCTAAGGTTACGTATAGCGATACGATCACCAAACCCATTTTGGATGCAGTGAAAGATGCCGGCGGATCCGATGATCGAGCAGCACTCATTGCCATCTTGGAAGGTTACGCTAAAGAGGGCCAAGAGCCTTTCGCCAGCATCACACCAGAAGGCATCGAATGGAAAGGCAGCGCCTGGAAGGAGGGTGAAAAATACAACCTCCTAACCATTAAGACTCTTAATAATCGTTTGGCTAATCTACGTAAGAAGGGCTTGATCTAAGTAGATTGCTTCAACTAGACCGCAAAAGAAAAAGCCCCTAGATTTCTCTAGGGGCTTTACTTATTTGGCTCCTCGACCTGGGCTCGAACCAGGGACCTACGGATTAACAGAGGAAAAAACACTCTAGTAGTGATTATTTAGTATATACAAGTTTTTGTAAGGTTTAGTAAGGCTTAGGAAATCACTCAGTTTTAGCTGATTTTGGAGGGTCCGCTCCCGGCCACTGGGTGACGCTCAAAATTTAAAACTATCCTGCTAACTTTGATTTGTAAGCATAAAGTTGATGTGTCCCATTTCAACGTTAGTTGAAGCGAGCTTCACTCGTACTTTATTGCCAATAGAGGCGTATTTTGGTGGCTTCAGCAGCATACCTTCCGCTGGTGGATTAAAAATTCTGACCCACCCATAGCTTGGTGTAATGCCAGTAATGACGCCATTAAAGTCTTTGCCGATATAAGGCTCAAGGAAAAGCGCAGCCTCTGACTTTCTCATACGGCGCTCAACTTTTCGGATCGCATCTTCTTGGGTGGTGCAGTGGAGCGCTAAGGCATAAAGCTCTTTAGTTTCATACGCAAGAGGTTCGTTATTAATTGCATTTTTGAGCATACGTAAGGTGATCAAATCTGGGTATCGTCGATTTGGAGCTGTCGAGTGCATGTAATCTTGCACCGCTAAGCCAAAGTGGCCAATTGGATTTGCTCCAGGCTGCTCTAATACATATTCTCCGGGCCCCATCAACTTCACTACGATTAAAGATAAGTCTGGAAATCGAAGGGGGTCGGCGTCATGACGTTTGGCTAAAAATTGAGATAACGCCTTAGAGTCTGCTTCATTGGGCAATACTTCCCCGTATTGTTTGGCAAGTTCCACAATACGGAGCCACCGATCAGGGCTACGCACAACCCGGCGTAAAGAAGGAATACCTTTTTTAAGCAGAAAGCGTGCTGTTGATCCGTTGGTGGCAATCATGAATTCTTCAATGAGTTGCCTGCCGCGGTTATGTTCTTGTTCTGCAATGCCAATAATCCGCTCACCCTCAAAAATCGCCTTTGGTTGAAATATCTCTAGCTGTAGCGATCCTGCTAGCTGCCGTTTCATTCTTAGTCTTTGGGCAATTTGATCTTGAGTTTTGATCTGTACATCCATTCCTGCTACAGTCGATATTGCTGCTGGCACCCCACCTGTCCCTTCAATCCAGGCTGATACTGCGTCATAGGCTAACTTAGCCTTGTTTCTTACCTTAGCCCTGTAAATCGTGGAGCCTAAAATTTCTCCCATACTACCCACAACGATTTCCGTTACCAAAGCCAATCTGGGCTCATTAAAATTTAAGGAAGTGAGATTAGTTGAAAGCTTTTCTGGAAGCATCGGAAAGATGCGCGCAGAGGTATAAATTGATGCCGTATTGTTTTGTGCATGAGCATCAATTGGCGTATCTTTTTTAATAAGAGCATCCACATCGGCTATAGCAATAAAGATTTTATGACTGCCATTGCCTAAATCGGTGCATGCAGTTAACTGATCTAAGTCCTCGGAATCATCATTATCAAGAGAGCACCATAAAACATCAGTAAGGTCTTGGATTGAAGGATCTAAATCCTCGCCAGGTGCATTGATTAAATTCAGCTGTTCATGAGCTTCTTTAGGGAAAAAGGGTTCAAGCCCTTTTTCCTCCATAACCACGGCAGCAATTCTAGCTAAATCAGAACGATCATACTGCTTATGTTTATTCATTTATTACACGCTCATTTCAAAGAGTTTCATGTCTAAGTCTATTCTCAATCAAATGCGCCGGTTCACTAAACCATTTTTATGTTTCAACATAAGGATTAGCAAAAAAGCACGATTTAACTATCCAGCCAATTAATGACGTCCCCTACGTAATTTAGCGTGCAGAACGATTACTTCGCATTTGCTGACTTATTTTGTATTTTTGGCTGATTTAAACCACACTAAATTTCTCAGGTATGTGTGGTTCACCACAAAAAAGAACTGTTTTTAAGGTCTCCATTGATGTCTAAGGTGAAATATCACCCCTATTTGACATAGATCAATATTTAAGAAATTATCTTAATCAGAATGGTTACATATCTTATATGTATTCATTCAGTAGGCCAGGCTGATGCGCTTGTGACAGGACTTCTGAATCTTTAATTTGGGGGCTGTAAATGTTAAGTACCTTAAGAAATATCCACAAAGTTACATCTGCCAATGTGCTATCAAGAAATATTGGCTCTGCAAAATTTTTTGCATTCACTTGCTTTCTCTTGCTAGGTGCATACCTAAACAACGTTCTTGCGGCCGACTGCTCACCCAACCCCGTGACCAATGGAACCACTGTCACTGGACCCTGCTCGGTAGCTGCGGGTGGCATAACTGTTAATGCTGGTGGCACGATCCGAAATAACACTTCTGGCGGATATGCATTAGGTCAGGGGAGTGGAACTCCTGGGTCTATTTCAAATGCAGGATCTATTACAGGTGCAGGATATGGAGTATCTTTTTCGGCGCAGTCAGCAAACGTTACGCTAACCGGAGGAATCTCCAATACAGGAAGTCTTGTTGGTTCAAGTGGATACGGTATCTATATAAGCGGGGGTAGTCCCGGCCCTGGTCTTGACTATTACTCAACTATCAATGGCGGAATTAACAATAGCGGCACACTCACTGGCAATGGAAGTGGTGCAGGTAATGGCATAGCCATAACTATTGGCGATCGCTCTGTATTTAATGGCAGCATTACAAATACCTCTTCAGGGGTAATAACCGGCGGTGATTACGGGATTAGCCTGGCAAAATCAAATACCAGCTTCACAGGCGGCGTTACTAATTCAGGTCTAGTTCAAGGTAGGTTGGGTGCAATAGCAATGGGGGTGGTTGGAACTGGTATCTCTAACTCAGGAACCATAACGGCTAATGCATCTCAGGTTGATATGCCCAATTTTGGCAACCAGACAGCTGTTGGCTCGGGAATTTATCTCAATGGCACAGGATCTTCTGGGACTGGAATTAACAACACGGGCTCAGGTCAAATCAGTGGAACTGCTACCCAAAGCATTATTAATAACGGATTTGGTGGTCCATTTACTGGTGTTGGTGTTGGTATCCAAATTGATGAAGGAGAAGGCGGTAAGGGTGGGGCGCCAATAGTTAGCGGTGGGATTACCAATGCGGTCGGCGCATCAATTACCGGTAACGCTACATTTACCATTAACCCAGATGTTGATCCTCAGCAATTGAATAGATATACGGGAATTGGGGTCGGCATCTTAGTGGACTCTCAAGGTCAATTACTTGGAGGCATCACGAATAGCGGCACTATAACCGGCACTGGAACAGTGACCGCTCAGCCTGCAGCTCTTTCTTCTATTAACGGCGTAGGCGCTGGTATTTTTCTTGCCGATACAGCAATCGTTAGTGGCGGCATAACTAATAATGCTAGTGGAGCAATCACTGGTAACGTTACCGGGATTCTGGTTGACACAGGCGCTACATTAGATGGCATTACCAATAGCGGAACTATTGCTGGCACATCAAAGTCACTTGACTTAAACAATACTGCCAATGCTTTTGCCGTAACCAATACTGGCACTTTAAATGGCGCTGTTAATTTAGGTATTAATGCACTTAATCTAAACGGTACTTCAGGCCGAGTTATTGGTGATGTCACAGGCACTGGTAATGTCAATGTGAATGGCACCTTTACCACCGAAGGAAATCTGAGCAATACCGGTAGCGTAAATATCGCTAATGGTGGCGTTCTCAATCTAGCCAATACCATTACTACTGCTCCGGTTGTTAACAATGGTACCTTTGACATTTCTAGAACATCAGGCACTGCGGTAACTGCTATCTCGGGTAGTGGTACGGTTGCACTGGGGTCTAAAAATCTCTCCATCTCAAACGCTAACGGTAACTTATCCGGTGCCATTACCGGCACAGGTGGTCTTGCTGTTACAGGTGGTACACAAACATTATCAGGCGTTAGCTCATACACTGGTACTACAACTATTAATTCTGGAGCCAATCTATCTCTATCTGGAAGCGGTTCGATTGCAGGATCTAGTCAGTTAATTGATAACGGTACCTTTGATATTTCACAGACAACAACTGGCGCTACCGTAAAAATGCTCTCTGGTAACGGCAGTGTTATCTTAGGCACGAAGAATTTAATTGTTACTAATGGTAGCGGCGTATTGGCTGTGGACTTAATTGGAGATGGCGGACTTAATTTAGCGGGTGGCAATTTAACCCTTATTAAAAGCAATAACTTTTCTGGGGGCGTTAAAGTGCTACCGGGCGCAGTTTTAGCTATTCCTGATCCCTCTGTTTTAGGTACTGGACCTCTTGCATTGATTGGGTCGGCAACTACTCCTGCGACTCTAAGAGTAACAAATACTCTGGCTATATCTAATCCTATTATCGTTTCTGGCGACCCAGTATTTGATATCGCTCCTGGGACTACTACTACAGTAAATTCAGCAATTAATGATGGCGTATCTGCGGGCGATGTTGTTTTAACTGGTGGGGGCACTCTTTCATTGACTGCTGTCAATGGTTATACGGGCCCAACAACGATAGAGGCTGGCTCTACGCTGTCACTTAGTGGTTCTGGCTCTATTGCCAGTTCCAGCTCCATTACGAACAATGGTAATTTCAATATAACCAATAAAACAACAAATGTGACTGTCGCTTCGTATACCCAGACAACAACTGGTAGCCTGTCCATCAACTTTTCGCCAAGTTCTAATCAAAAGTTGATCGTTACCGGTGCAGCATCTTTGGCGGGTGGCTTGAGTCTTAATGCAAGTGCTGGTACTTATAGTGTTCGCAGTAGGTACGCTTTATTGACTGCCAATGGGGTTAGCGGAAAATTCGGAACCTTTAGTTCAAACTTATCCTCTTATACAACTTTAGGGTACGGCCTCTTTTATGACGCTAATGATGTGTATTTAGTTTTCACACCTAACTCTGCAAATACTCAGCAATCTTTAGTCAATGCATCTCAAGCTCTGCAAAATACTTTTACCTTGCAAAACTCGGTATTGGCTAATAGCTTTTCGTATGACTGTGCCGAGTTTGGGGTAAACAATATTTGCATCTCAGCAGGTGGGCGCAATACAGCAGTATCAGCTGCCAATGGTCTAAACAACACAAGCGCTTTACTGATCGCAGCCTATCGCCCGCATCCAAACTATCGCTTTGGAGTCTATGCTGACCAGAACCTATCCATGAATAATGCCGGTAGTGCTGTTAGCCTTGGTAACAATACTCCACTCATTGGTCTTTTTGGTGCGTGGAATGAGCGCTTAGACGGTACTGGTACCGAAATCAAAGTATCTACTGCATATGGTCAAAAGAATACAACCGTGACACGTTCGGTAGTGGGCAGTTCTGAGCCTGGCTCAGGTTCATCGCAGCTCAATAGCCAAGGCGCACAAATAACAGCTAAGTACGGATTTGGCATTGTTGACAATGTCATCGTATCGCCATACCTTGGTATGCGCTATACACAAAATAATATGGGTGGCTATACCGAAGGTGCCTCTAGTGCTGTTACAACGCCATTAACATATAGCGCTTTGAATACCAATGCGACTACTGCATTGGCTGGAGTAGGAGCTTCATATCGATTCATTCCTGCTGCCACTTTATTTGCTAGTGCTGGTGTAGAGACCGACACTAATACAGCCAATGGCACTTATTCAGCAACCGGCATCACTGGCTTAACTCCTATTAACTTCAACGCAAACCCAGTAAAGACACGCCCAACAGCGATGTTAGGCGCTTACTACAATATAGCCAAGAATCAGAGGTTAGGTATTACTGGCATTTATAGACAAGAGCCATTCCAGGCAGTATCTACAACTACTGTGATGGCAACTTATGCGGTCGGTTTGTAAGAATTTATTAATTACAGGCATCTAATATTGGTGGAGGGTTTAAATGGGTGAAAATATAAAAGATCAGAATCATCTTTTTCACTCCATCCCGCCGGTAGACTGGGATTTACTTTTACCCGATCTTGAGTCCATAGAGCTGAAGCTGGGGCAGGTTTTATATGAGCCTGGAACCAAAATGGGATACGTGTACTTTCCCACAACGGCAATTGTTTCTCTGCTGTACGAAATGGAAGATGGTTCATCTGCTGAAATTGCTATTGTTGGGAACGAAGGCGTTGTAGGCATCTCCATCTTTATGGGTGGTGAGTCAACACCAAGCAGGGCGGTAGTACAAAGCGCAGGGCATGGATATAGAATTAAATCTGGCCTCCTATTAGAGGCATTTAATCGCTCAGAAGCGTTTATGCATTTGCTTTTGCGGTATACGCAAGCCCTAATTACTCAGATGTCTCAAACGGCAGTATGCAATCGTCACCATACGCTAGACCAACAGTTATGTCGTTGGTTATTGTTGAGTCAAGACCGCCTCCCAAGTAACGAGGTTATCATGACGCAGGGACTAATTGCCAATATGTTGGGGGTGCGAAGAGAAGGCGTTACAGAAGCCGCATGCAGACTCCAAAAAGCAGGGCTAATTAAGTATGCACGCGGACACATCACTATTCTTGACCGGACGGGCTTAGAAAGACGTACTTGTGAGTGCTACAAAGTTGTTAAGGACGAATACAAGCGCCTGCTTCCAGAGCGCCTAGCAACATAGTCCGATATGAGGTGGTGATGCCTCTTAAGGGGTGGGTAGCAGCCGTTTATTTTTAATCGCATTGATTATTCGTAAATAAGGGCTCTAGGCTGATAGGTTAGCCAGTTACCTATCTATTAGCATATTCAGGAAATGAAGTTGAAATTTTCTAAACCATTTATATGGCCACCTATTTAGAAAAAGACACCCCCCCAGCCGGATTGACACCCCCTGGGGGGTAAACCTTTTTATTTTTCGGACAGTATTAGGCTTCGATCTTCGGATTGTTCATCCGTCGATCATTTATTGGTAAGCAATCGCTGTTTCCAGTCTTCATAACGCTTATTGAGGATTGGGTGGCACCAATCTAAGGTTTCTTTACCCTGACTGTGTATCGTGCCTGGCATGCGAACCTGGTACCAATCACTGTTTGGTGGGTTATCGTTAGGGATCCGAAGCCTTGGGAAGGTGATCTCCGGCCTAAAATCAAAGCTAATGAGCGGGTCAATCGCATTGATCCCACAATCCTTTAGCCATTCAACCACATCAAAGACAGTTGGCAACGGTCTGTAAAAGCCTCCGCAAGCTGTAAAGAAGATATTTGTATATGCCGCGCCAGATAACGCTGCAACCTCTTTTTCTAATTGAATGATTTGATTCTCAAGATCCTTATTCAAGCGCTTCCTCTAAAGTAAGTGTTTTATAAGTTCGAACGGCTGTATTTTGACGGTTTGATTTGAGTCTCTGTATTTGGCTTGAGAGGTCTTTTAATCTTTGGGCTAATGCCCCCGCTAAAGAAGTCTCCGCAGCACGCTCTAGAAGCCCTAAAGCTGCGTTTGCATCCTCTAGAGATATCTCGCCCCTAGCTGCTGCAACAACGATGCTATGACTTGTTAAATCTGCTGATTCGGCAATGTTGAATTTAACTACTCGTGAAGCTGGGGGTAGTAAGTAGCGCATTAATAATGATGCGCTAGCAGTATCAGTTTTTGCCCTCTCTGCTAGATTGCCGATTATTTCGGGTGCTTTATTAAGAATTAGATGCAGGGCTTTGGTAGTGTTTTCTTGTGCGAGGGTCAGTGTGTCTCGAGGTAGATCTTTTGCTATAACCCCAAGGCTAAGCGTGAGGGCTTCAGTTGCTAACTCTACGGCAACTTTCCGCTGAGCCTGTCTTGCTCGAGTGGCTCTGGTGCGCGTCGTTGAAGGGGAGAGCGTAGATCCTTCCGGAAGGGGTGCTCTCCCTGGCTTTCTCTTTTGTGGAGTTGTCATCGCTACATATCGCTACAAAATAATGATGACTAAGCCTATCAAGAAACAGTTGGTTTAGTAAGGTGTTAAAAGTAGCACGTTAATTCTGACTCATTGAATCATTGGCACATTTCCTACTTGGCTTATCTCTATGAATATGGATAGTAGGGTATGAGCCTCTTTTGGGGTAAATGCTAATTAATCCAGCGTTTGCTAAACGCTTCAGCGATGTTGATATGGTTTGTCTACTAAGGCACGTAATATCACCGACCATAGAGTCGATCTTAAATTTTTGCGTATTGGTTATACCTACATAAAACCACAAAGCATTGCCTACCAACCCTGGTGATACTCCCACTTTAGAGGCTTTTGCTAACCATTCACACCAAACAGGACCCCTTATAAATTTGTGTTCAAGGTTCTTCATTCATACTCCATAAATATTATTTAATAAGATATATAAGACTGCACAGTTGTTCAATTGATTAACATCTAGGTGTTAAAGGTAGCGGTGATTGTCTTAAGAGCTTGTCTTTTATAGCCATGACACGGTGCCAAAATTCCTCGCTGGAAGCATTTAAAAACCGTTGCGGGTGTTTAAATATTTCCACATCACTATTTAATTCAAAGCCATTCAAAATGATTCGACTGGCCTCTTTCATGCAATGTTGGGCAATCTCTACGTCCCGCTCAATATTTTCTAGCTTGGCTTCAATCAAAATTGCATCATGGACTGGGGCACAAATTTTTACGTTTTCCCGCACCATCAAAATACAGGCAATTCTTAGCATTTCTGCCGAATTAGCTTGCATTGGGAAATTCCTAAGGCTTCTTGGGTTTACATCCGGCCTTACGCGCAAAAACCAGCCAAGGACTGTGAATGCTTTATTTGCATTTACTGCTCGGTTGTAGAACTGATCAGACCAGTCCCAGAATTGCTTATAAACCTGTCTATGCGCTTTAAGTAGTTGTTTGGCGCGAAGCAGGGGTTGCTTTAGTCTTATGGCCAATGATTCCGCGCCCATGCCATATTGCGTTGCAAGTACACATGCCTTGTATTGCTCCCTCTCTTTTGGGTGCGTAGCCTTGGTTGCATCATTTGGTACTGCTCCAGCTTGTTTCGCAAAAGCTAGGTAAGGGTCGCCACTATGGTATGCAGCCATCATATTTTTATCGCCAGATAGGGCGGCAGCCACTCCAAATTCTTGTTGGGACCAGTCAATGTAGGCAATGGCATATCCAGCATGAGGTTGGATAAGGCCGCGGGCCCACTTGGCAAGTCCAAAGATAAATTTGCTTGTTGAGGGCTGGTTCCTTCCTGTTGACGAGCTATAGGGTGAAATAAGACAGCGGTTACGACCATCTGCGCCCACCTGCAATGAATTAAGTCGAAACTTAGAAAGGCTATCCCTTAGTTGGCGAAGGGGTGCAATGCTCGGATGAATTTCGGCCATTAGTTTGAAAGTCTTCTCATCAAGCTTTAGCTTGCCGGATTCTTGTCGGGGCCATGCAATGCCCTCATTAATGAGATAGGCTTCAAACTTAGACTGTCGAAACGAGCCGTTTTCATAAACCCCGTATTTACTATCAATCTCATTGATAAGCTCAAGCTTGATGTTGTCCCAGTAAGTACATAGCTCGTTATAAGACACTAAATCTAGAGGGATTCCATGGCCTTCCATTTGCGCTAATGGGATGCTGTATTGGCCGCGTATTAGGGCCCTTGGGAGGTCAATACTTGGCGCCATTGCCGGCAACAGCTTTTGAAGTGCATCAACATCACTTTGGCAGTATTCGATTAGCCCAACTTTCTCTTCTTCGCTGTATGGCATTCCCCGCAAAGCTAAAGTTCGCATACTATCTTTATGCTCGGATTCAATTGCCTTCAGGTCGAAAAATTTCATTGCGCCAAGGAGGGAGTGCCCCATCGGAACAATATGCCCATTGGTTATATTTTTAAATTCAACAAACAGGTCCAATACGTTTTTTGGCCAGCTCCAACCAAGAGCTTGGAAGCAAGCCATTTCAGCGCTTGCGTAATACGCGACTAATATCGTCTTGTCATCATCACCAAATGGATGGTCCTTCATGTTTGCCAGTTCATCAGCCCACAATCTCATGTATTTATTTGTGGATGAATTAAAAGCAACCATGCAAATGACCTCCAAGGGATTGCCTTCAATTCCGCCTGCCTGCCTATATTCAAAATCAATAAAGATAAATTCATAGTCTTGTTCATTTATAGAGCTCATTACAGTCTCCCTTGAAGTTGTTGAATTAACGGGTGATCTTCTTGTGCAATCACGCGACCAAGAAAGACCGCCTCAATTAATTTATCCATCGACTGATTTGGCCATGTTGGTTCGCCTAGGTCGTTTGCAGCAACAATCACAAAGTATTGTTGTGAGTCCATGTTTGATTCAATTCGCACCCATTCAGTCTCTGCGCGCTCAATTGCATCGAGCATCGTAGTTGTCCAGAGAGTTGTTCTTGCTGATTGATCAATAATCGGCTGGGCAATAATCTTAGGGGTGCCTGCGTTATCAACTGCCAGCCTCAATATTTTGGGTTGAGCCATTCGCCCAAGGTGATGTGCCATCTCAGGCGTGGCTAAATATTCCTCTCCTGACTCTTTGTCTTCAACGACGTAGATCGGAAATTTATATTCCTCACCTGGGTGTACGCGAGAAAAACGCTGTTTGCTCAATTTCCCATATGTTGGCTTTGTAGGTAGTTTGATGCCCATGACACCGCCTACAAAATTCTCCGGGAGCCTGCTTTTCTGTAGAAGACTGCTAAAAGTATTTTCTAAACTCATTTCTTGTTCTCCTTATGCTGCTTTACGTAGGTTGTTTGGCTTTCTCCCAGAGAGCCATAAGCTGAGCCGTTCAGAGAACGACTCACGTAAAAACGTCCCGCTGCGTAGATTGATAACCGCATCACCAAAGAAATCACGTTTTGTCTTGATAAGTTGCAAAAAGCTGCCGCGCGTCCAGATTGCACGCACTGCGGCATTTGAGTCGTAATACTCTGCCCAATGTTTTAGGGGTTGAGTAAGGTCAATTTCTAAATTTAATACCTGCTGTTTCATAAAAATTCCTTAATTTTGTTACTGAAAGTTATTCAAAATAGTCGCCCGCAAAGGCTTCTATGAACATTAAGGAATTTGGTGACATGCAGAAAGTAAAAAAGGGGCCTAAGCCCCGTATTTTTTGACTCAAACGGTCGTTATCGGTTAATCGTCACCTTGAACGCGCGTTCGATCTTTTCGGAATTTATCCTTTTCTCATACCTAGCAATCATGTCTGAGAATGCTTTTTGATTCATGCTTTTTATTGTCAAGAATTCTTGGTTAGAGAGATTGTCAAGCGCATAGCTGACGCAAGCCTCGTAAATATTCTTCCACACCTTCCGTTTGTTTGGGATGGTATTGATTTTGACAATTTCAAGGAATTTCTCCATAACTACGTTATTAAAATTACTGGAATTTTTAGAATTCTGTATGGAGGTTGTGAGTTCCCCTTGAAACTCCTTGTGTTCAGCAGAGCCTAGCTGATAGTAAAGAAGTAAAAACTCCTTTTTTAGAACGGGGTCGAGCATTTCAAAATTAGGTAATGCCATATCGCGAAGCTTTATTTTTACTTCGGGCTTGTCGTGCATTTGTAACGTAACCCAAATCGTGGGACTACCGGTGTAGTCATATTCCATGTCAAAAATAATCCTATCTTTTTTCATGATTTATTAGCTCCAAGCGCGAGATACCGCATCGATTAAATGTTGATTTGATAAGTGACTATAACGTCTTGCCATTGAAGGGCTTTTTTGACCCAACTGAGCCATAACGGTGGCTTCATTGGCATTAGCTTGAGAGAGTAGGCTTGCGGCTACATGGCGTAGCAAATGAAAGCAGGTGAGCTTTTCTTCCAGCCCGGCATCTATTACAGCGGACTTATACGACCTTACAAAATGGTGCTTTCCAAAGACTAGGTCGGAGGGTTGATGATGGGCCCGTTTTAGCCTATGAAGTTGCTCCAAGGCGCTTGGGGATAGTGCGCAGGAGTAGGCGGAGCCATTCTTGGATGTGGGTACGCTGACTAACCTGCGCTCAAAATTAATGTCAGACCACTTAAGAGCCCTTAAGTTACCTAATCGCAGCCCAGTACTTGCTGCCGTGGCGATGATTGCGGGTAAAGGCTTCCAGCGGGCTAGGCCGGCTACCAAAATTAGCCTATCGATCTCCTCCCGGGTAATTTCGATATAGCGCGCATTATCTTCGCGCTGTTTAGTGACAAACTTCGTGGGCGATTGATAGGAGCGGGGTAGTAGATAGCGCTCCTTGGCCATCTTCACGAGGCTTGGGAAAGCCATTAGTAATTTGTTGATGGTAGCGGCGGCTAGCGGCTCGCCGGTAGATACAACGCGTCTAGTGACGTTGGGGGGTTTGCCTGAGCGAATCACTTTAGATTTGCCTGCGGCCATATAGATCGCTAGGGCGCGCTCAATATCCTCAGTGGTGATATCAACCCAAGGCTTATTGCCGAGCTGTTCAATCCAAAATTTGCAACGGGTAACAAAAGAATGATCGGGGCCTCTGTAGGCTGCGATCAGCTTAGTGGCGGTATCGCCAAAAAGAACCTTATCCATATTCCAAAACTCCTTAGTCTTTGCGTTCAGGTTCGACGGAAAAGTCCGTCGAACTAATGACCGCCTTTGCGGGCGACTAAAGTGTTTGGCTCCTCGACCTGGGCTCGAACCAGGGACCTACGGATTAACAGAAACCCAGGCTCGTGAAAATACAATATGAAACAAATAGTTATATTGTTTATAGACCAACGTGTAATAAACCGTGTAATTCAATATTAGTAACATAATGTTACTGGAAGGTTTTAAAAGCCAATGCAGCTGAACAATACACAGTACGAGTAGCCATGAAGTTTGATCAACATTAACTTAGGTATCTATTAGCGACAGACAAAAAAACCATTTATCTAGGCTTGGTACATTAAGTAGCGATATCTTAACCTGCCGTAGCGGCCTGTAGGTTCTTGCTTAATGCCTCGAAGTGCTTGTTTGCAAGCTTGGTTAAATGAACCTCTTTACGTCTACCATCTTCTTTTGCAATCTTTAATTCAAGAAGCCCCTTATCAACAAGGCTTGAAAGTGCTTTATGTAATGTAGCTTGTGATGCTATTTTATCTAGACCAATTAAGTCTGTAACATACATCACATTGCTGGCATGTATTTGCAATGCCACTTCATTTAACAACAATCGCTCATAATTGCTGAGATTATGCGTTTGAGTCTCAGCAAGCTTAGCCAGGAATCTAATGTAACTATTCATCTATTGGAATTTTTAATTTCAATTTAATGGTGCTCTGCAAACCCTACAAGCATTTTTTGGATTGTTACAATTATGCTCAGAATCAAGACGCTTAAAAGAAACTTTATAGCAAAGTATTGCAGGTTCCAATAATCTGGCATTCCGAATGAATTATAAGGGGGGACGAAACTATAGAAACTTAAGACGGACCCAATTGCAAAAGATGCAAAACCAATGCGTGCTCCAAACCTAAAGGTCAGAATAACTGAGTTGATACTGAAGAAAACTAAAGGAAGTTTGTCTTCTAGTAAAAATTGAAGCTCAAATCGGATTGCAAAAACTACGATAGTGCTAATAATCGCCAGAAGAAAGCCCTCGTATAGTACGAATTTGTTCAAAGAAAAGATCTGGGTGGGCATTGGTTAAGAAATTAGTTATGTGAATATTGTTCAAATAGAGGGGGGGGTATGTATAGCGAGCCCTCAACTTGTGAATTACAAATAATATATTTCCCAAGCAAAGCAACGTTCTTGGTATCTACTGCTCCAGGAGATTTCCAGAACTCCTCTAAGCTTCCCTGAAATGTCACCCCATGTTTATTAAAAAAAGATCTTCCAAGGGTAATGACTGGAATATGGTGATAAAGCGCTTGCAGACCAAGCGTTGAATTAACCGTCACAAAACCCTTTATAAGAGGGAGGATGGAAGGAAGTCTAATATCATGAATATAGATGACCCTATCAGCTATTCCTAGGGTTGTCGTTAAGTAATAAATATATTTTTTATAGTTAGAGCTTCCCCTACCCATTGGATGGTGCTTGATGATTAAATATTCGTTACTTGATTCAAGAGCCCTTGTTGCAAAGGAAGTAATCACCATTTCAAGCATTTGTTCCAAGTCATTAAAGTCTGAGTGGGTATGAATTTGAGCATCATCATGGAGCTGAAGCGCTAGTAAAAAATATTGATGCGGCATTTTTTTAGAAGCGTTCTGAAAAATTGCTTTCTTCTTCTTATATTCGCTCACTTGGTAAATCCAGTAGCGAAAAAAGCTTTTAATCCAGGCTTTTCCTAATCTCCAGTCAAGTGCTCTGTGGTGATCGTAGTCAGGGTAATGAGTTTTATTGAGTAGCGAAAATAGCCAATACTGAATCGCTGCCCATGCCATATGCCAGAAAGCATTTTGATTGATGGTATTCGATAGAGTGATGTCCTTGTCATTTGCTAAACGAACATCAATTTGACGAAGGTCAATATTGGCCATAGGGGAGAAATGATTAACCCCAAAATGTTCTAAGGTAAAAAAATGAGGCCTATAGTAACCCTCTTCAAAAACCCAGACATCAATGTTAAGAGCTTTGCAAATTGAAATAATGGGTTTATGAATAGGGCGGCAATCTCCAAATAAAAAAACTGCATCAATATTGAGATTTACCAACAACTTGCTGGCAAAAGAGGGCCAATAGTCCAGCTTAAAGCGGTATTGGATGACATTGAATTTTCCTTTGGGGAAGAAATAGTCATCTCCACCGTTAAAATTGACTTTATTAACTATTGATCCGCGTGCATTTAGGTGTTTAGCAAAGTGGTAAAAAAAACTACCAACGGGACCTTGCAATAATAGAATATTTTTGTGGAATGGTAGATCGGATAATCTCCTAGGGCGTGATTGCTGTATGTGCGGCGTTTCCTGCTTTAGCTTTAGAGTTTCAACGGTTTCTTGTACATAGCCCATGGGCTAATATTCGATGATTTTCCCCCATATTTTTACAATTAAAGTTGTCATCTTTTGCCTATTGGGGGGGGGGATCCAATACTAATTGGAATAATTCTAATAAATAGAAATAATTTTGTGGGATTGGGACGCCCCTTAAAAAAGTAACTGCTAGCATCATCTTTTAATAATTTGAATGAATTGATCATAAAAATAAGGCAGGTTTAAAATGGGCTGCATGCTAGTTATTTTCCAATTATCACCAACATTATGTTTGAATAAATATTGATTTCGATTCTAAGATCCTGTAGAAAATCGTTAGTGCGTGGGTATAAAAAGTACATTGAGGTATTTTTTCTACCCATACGCCTACAAAAGCGCTTGGGTGAACAAAGCGATGGGCTACAGAACAGCTTGCCCCTTGCAAAAATTCAATGCCATCAAGCAGAAGGCTGCGCCCATCCACAATGCCAGCGCTTAATTGCTTCTTATGCAGGTTTTTATGAGCAGTACTGCCGTACGCCCCGTGACGATTCCAAATCCTCTCAAAAAAAATTAACCCTACATGCCATTGCTTTGAATGATTACCCTGAAACTTTTTCGTATATGGAAAAAGTGAGTAGGCGCAGTAGTTTTTTTAGTCGTGATGTCAAAAAGGCTCAAAAAAATGGATTTTGGGTTGCACCTTTCACGCACTCTCAAAAAGCTCAAGAAATGGATGACATTAGAGGGTCTGTACGAATGCGTTCGTTTGGACCAGTAATGCAGGGGCCATTATTTAAAAAATTCTCAAGCAAAGATGAGGTCCGCTCCCATCAGAGTGCCGCAGATGCAATTAGCTGCCCATTGCACTGGGAGCTATTATTTGGGGTGTTTGATGGCCCCCAGTCTGATATCGATCAAAGCCGTTTAGTTGGATTTGCTCGCTTACACCGCATTGGCAATATTGCTTCGTACGATGAATTAATCGGCCATGGTCAGTACTTGCATCGTGGCATTATGAAATTACTACATACACACATTGTTCAATGGTTAGTGGATGCTCCAGATCCAGCTACACAAGGTATTGAGTATTTGGCCCATGGTTCAGTTGAGCGTGGGAATGAAGGATTTTTCTTTTGGAAGAAAAAGGCCTTATTCATGCCCCATTTAGTTGAATTGGTTGATTTTCAACTGCCGGACGATTTTGATGAAGAGCTATATTTGACGCTTAACCCTGATGTACTAAAATCTCATATTCCACCAAAGACCCATTACAAGATCCATGGAAAATTAGAGGGTCGAGCTTATAAGTAATGGTGTTTAAAAAAATTTATTGCTAATAGATTGCTTTATTTGGGGCGTATTTTTATATGCCCTTAAGCCTATGAATAAAGCCCATTGTCTTTTTCTTGACAAAATTGACAGAAGTGTGAAGAAGATGCTTTAGTGGGTTTTTGCTGGTGTGCATTTGTTCATAGAGTGCCTCTATCAAAGTTTCCGGTGTGCAGTAAAGCCCGCTTTTGGGGTGAACATATGTTGGGTATAGGATCAGTGCCCCAGCAATTAACTCGGTAATAGTAAGTTTTCGGGTACGACGCTCACAAGCATGGTGATCTACTGTCAGCCCCCAGCCTGCATAAAATGGTAGTCCATAACAAACTACTGGTTTTTCTCGAAGCAAAGCCTCAAACCCCGCTAGTGAACTGATGGTGTGTACTTCATCGATGAGATCTAGGCAATCGGTAAGATTGCTATCGGAGAGTAATAAATCATAAATGCTTGGATCTAGCTGATCATTACTGCCCTTAAATCGAAGTGCATGCTCAACATCGGGATGGGGCTTATAGACAATAAAAGCAGAAGGGTTTGCTGAGCGTACAGCTTTTAGTAAATCAGAATTCGTGCGAATATCCACCCCTCCAAATTGAATTGAGGCATCCGATTCCACCTGTCCAATGACCAATAAAAAAGGCAACGCACGTTTTTCCTGACGGGCTTGGCGCAAGATTCGAAGACTAACATTGCGATCTTGGGATCGCCCAAGGTTGTATTTGCTAATCCCTAATGAAATGATTTTTTGACGCAAGGCTTCAGCTCGATCGGTTAAAGCGTCATCAAATTTCCCGTTTTGAAGAATGCGCTCTAAATCACTGGGCCTGCTTGAATCATAGTAAATGCCGGTTTGATCAAACACCCAAGAATAGGGCGTCGATAAGGCTGCCCCTAAGCCTATAGAGCGAATAAATCCATCCTCTAAGCGAATGACTTTTTGAGCCTTTTTAGAGTCGATCATTGGTGTGGGCCTTGAGCCCCAAAGGAGAAGAGCATCATTCTGACTAAAGGATTGAGAATCAGCAATCAGAGCGCACCCCTGAATAAAACGTTTTAAATGACGACGCTTATTGATTGATAGTTCATGAGAGTAGAGTGCTTGTTTAAAACGTTGGTGCTGCATTTTTTGAAAGCCATAATACTCAATCAGATCCTCTATTTGACATTGATTCCCTGTTTCAGGATGAAGATATCTTGAATAAGAAACTAAGGTTGAATAAATCAATTGCTCTAAAGAGGCACTTCTACGACGCGGTGGTTTAAGTAAAAAATCAAAAGTTAATCCCCAGCCCGCATAAAACGGCATCCCAAAAGTATGGACAGGCTTACCCCATAACAATCCCTCAAAACCTGCTTGTGAGCTCACGGTAAACACAGCGTTAGCCTCTTTAATAACACTGCTCAGGTTACAGTCTTGATCCAGAATGCGGATCCTGGGATGGGATCGTAATGCGGATGTAGCAGACACATCAAAGTGACCCAATTTATTTCCACTTACCACTTCTGGATGCACTTTTATTAAGATATGTTGGAAGGTGCTTTGCGCTAATGCTGTATTGAGCATAAGTTCAAAGCTTTTTGCATCAGCCATGGCCCCAGCAATTGATTGGTCTCCACGAGTTTGGTCGATTAAAAGAATAAAAGGATCCTGACTCCAGTCATCAGAGGGTCGTATCCAATCGGGGGCATGATTGTATTTAGAGACCCCATGCATTTGCCACAAGGATTGAATGGATCTGGCGCGCAATATCTGCGATTCAGTTAAATCAACCCCAATGCAATGCTCTAGACGGGAAGGGTAATTTGCGTCGTAGTAGATACCCAGATCATCAACGACTAGGCTTGAACGTGCTGAAGTTCTTGGTTCAAGCCCATATAAGAAGCCATCTTCAATCCGGATAAGCGGAATATTGCGCTTGTGCGCAAGAGCAGCTGCTCTTTTGGAACTAGGCTTATTCCCCCAGGCTAAGATGGCGTCTAGAGGGACACCCATACGAAATACGATGGGGTTTAAAAGCCTTGCATCATTAAAAAATAGCTCTAAATGCTGGCGAGACAATCCCCAAGAAGCAATCCCATAGTGTTGGAAGGCTTGTTGTTGATAATTATTTTCTGGTGAAGAGCTGAAAGTGGTGGAGTGGGCATCGGCTGACACAGAAACAGTCTACTGAAAGAGCGGAAAATAATTCCAACTTTTAGTGGAAGCAAGGAGAAAACGGATTAAATGCATTTATGCGGCTATAAATTTCCGAGGAAATCTTACGGATTATTTAGATTTGATAGGCGCATGATCGATTCATTGAGCTCATGAAGGTATTGCTGAACATTGGGCGAAGCTGGGCTATTATCCAAAACTTTGAGCCATGCTGCATCCGCCATCTGCTGTCGCAGTTCAGGTGAATTAACTAAATTGACTATCGTATCCACCCAAAGCTCAGGATCATTGCGTAAAACAAAGCCATCCACTTTATGGGAGACAAATTCTGAGAATGCAGGTCCAGCAGAATAAATCCCAACAGCGCCAGCTCTCGCATAGTCAAAGAACTTAATAGGTCCACGACCTCGATTAAAGAGAGTGTTTCGTAAGGGCGCTAAACCAATATCTTGTCGCACGCTTTGGGTATGCTTCAAATAATCCGGCCACGACATGGTAGGCAATACAGAAACTCGAGGAATTCCTTTGAAAATACTGGCAACCCGATCACCACCTATTACTTCAAAAACAGAATTGGGGCATTGTCTTTGCACCTCCGCAATAACAGGGGCAAGCCATTTCATATCATCACGATGAGACCAGGTACCGTGGTAACAAATACGCACTGGATTAGTAGAGGCTAAAGAAGGGGAATTAATTGAATCGATCCATGGACGATCCAAAAGGGGCCCAGACGCAATGGGCTTTATAAGACGTGGATTCCAGGCAGAATACTTGTGGGCTAAATAAGGAGTGGAGACCCATAGTTCAGAGCAAGAAGAAAGAATCTGATTTCGTTTGGAACAAGCTTTTCGCCAAAGACGAAATGCATAAGGGAGTGGAATACCTAGTAATACTTTCCAGTCTAGTAGGTCGTCGTCCATGAAATAAATAGCAAGATTTTGATTGGATTTAGGATATCTCCTTGTAATATTTTGAGGGAATGAAATTGAGTTGAGAAAATATTCTGACAAAGTTTTTAGAGCTTAATTCTAGGCTGGGAATTATCTAATAACATTATTAAGTTTGTATGCGGAAAGACTTGACCAATTAAAATAGCTCATTAAATACGGAATATTTCCAACATAAATTGGGATTTTAGGGGGATAATTCCTATATATTTTCGAAATGATTTTCAAAAAAAAACCTCTAGTAAAATCGCAAAAAAATAATATTCTAGGGTATGTAGAGTACATAGATAACCAGCGTATTACTGGGTGGGCCTGGAATAAAGCCATTCCTCTGATGCCTCTGGCTATTGAAATAATCATTGATGAGATTGTTGTAGCGGAAGTGGTTGCAGATAATTTTCGCCCCGACTTAGTGGCTGAAAAAATAGGGAAAGGTTTTCATGGGTTTGAGGCCAAATTACCAATAAAGATAAGCAGTGTCACTTTATCGAATGTGTTGGTACGAGTAAAAAATACCAATTTTTTTCTTCCACGCCTTCCAGAAATCAACCCATTAATGGATGTGCAGCTTCCCCAAAAAATAATTTTTGGAAGTATAGAGAGTGTAACTCCTTATGAAGTGAAGGGATTTTATGAAAAGGCTGACTTAAATTCTCTTTTACACATTCAAGCATTTAAATGCGAAGACTTAATCGCAGATTACTTCATAGAAGACTCCTCACATGAATCGCTCAATCGAGGCTTAGCATTTTTCGAAATAAATCTGCTTAAAAATTGTGCTCAATCAGCGAAGGAAATTCGGATCGAGGCTCAAGTCAATGGAGTTAATGTCAATTTTCAACACACCGAAGACGATAACCCAAAATGCTGGGGAGACTTGAGGGTAGTAAATTCATCAAGCGTTGAGGGGTGGGTTTGTTGCGATCTAGATGGTAACTCGCGAGAAGTTGAGATTTTATTGGGTGAGAAAGTTATCTGGAGAGGTTTATCTCGGCGTATGTTGGGTAATCAAGCAATAGGATTTAAAGTTGATCTACCCCTGGTGACCGATTGGGAAAAAATGGTAACCATTTCAGCTCGGCGAGTTGAAGATGGTTTAGAAATTGGCTCCCCAGTTTATATTATTCCGCGACAGCGATTTGATGGAGCTGTAGATTTCTCTGAATTAAAGAACAATATATTGACCGTATCAGGATGGGCGCTTGACAAAGGTGCACCCTTTAAACACTTAGAGTTAAAGCTTTATTTGGATGGCAAAGAAATTGGGGAAACTATTGCCAGGGATTTTCGTCCAGATCTCGTTAAGATTTTTAAAAGCGGCGATCACGGGTTTAAATTTAGCATACCTCAAAATTCAAAAAACCTGTCTTATGAGAAATTAGTCATTTCAGCTATGGGGGTAGATATCATTCATGATATTGACCTAAAGATGATTCCTGATGAGCCCGAATCGGAGCCCGATTTAATAGCGTTATCAAAAAGCAAAGTAACGGGGAAGCTCGATTATATTGAAGGAAATACAATTAATGGTTGGATGATCTATGAAGATTTTCCTCGGGTACCAGTGCTTTTAGATGTTTTTATTGATAACAACCTCTATTTAACAGTAACTGCAAATAAATATAGACCTGATTTAGATGGGAAATTTAAAAAAGGGGGAAATCATTGTTTCCTTGTTAAATTACCCCCTAATTTTTATCAAGGGAATGATTTTAAGGTAACCGTAATTCCGCGTTATGGGATTCCAACCCTAATTAAAAGTGAGTTAATTTTTACCAGTAAATTTAGCGGTCAACTTAACGCAATACCAAACCACACACCCTATGTGCTAAATAAAGCAACCTATGAGCTTGAAGAGCCTCAGAGGATTTGTTTTATTGTTTTAAATTTAAACGGAGCTCATCATTTAGTTAAATTCTTTGAGTCTTTTAAAAAATTTATTTTATATCCTGAGTATGAAATTATGGTCGTTGACCATGGATCCTCTGATAACAGCCTAGATATTTGTAAGGAATGGAGTAAAAGCCTTAATTTAAATCTGATTGAGCGCGGTAAAAATTACTCTTTTTCAGAGTCAAATAATTACGCCGCAAAATTAACTGATACAGATATTTTAATATTTGTTAATAATGATATTGTCTTTGTAGAGAATGTTGCTGGTGAAATTATAGATGTTTTAAATGATAAAAATATTGGTTTGGTAGGGATTAAATTGCTAGATCCACCAATTCCTGGATTTTTTTCAATGCCTTTAATTCAACATCTTGGAGTTCATTTTAATTTGAACAAGAGAGATAATATTATTGAGGCTTTTGAATCTCGATATGCCCCCCAGTTTTCCAATGTTGCTAATGGTTTTTTTGAGGTTCCAGCTGTGACGGGCGCATTTATTGCCTGCAGGAGAGAGGAGTTTTTAGGATTCGGAGGGTTTGATGAGCAATATTATTATGGTGCTGAAGATGTTGATTTATGTCTTAATTATTCATTGGGGTACGGTAAAAAAATAATAAGCATAAATACTGTTTCAGCCATTCATGATAAGGGCTCAACTAGGTTTGAATCAAAAAATAAAATACAAAATTTCAACATTGCTAATAATTGGAAAATTCTAAATGAAAAATATGCCAAGACTTTTCGAAAGCATCTAAATCGAGATAGGTTTACAAGGCCTGGATTTTGGAGTGGTTCAGCCCCTAGGGTAGCCTTTGCTGTTAGCGAGGTTGGATTGGGGGTAAAAGCGGGGGATTATTTTACGGCCCTTGAATTGGCTAAAGAATTTTTAAATTTAGTTGACTGCCAAATCGTTTTCCTAGACTCAAAAGTTAACTGGTATGACTTGTATGGCATAGATGTGGTGATCTCTATGTTGGATACCTATGACTTGCAAAAAATTAGCAACCAATCTCCGCACTTAATAAAAATTGCTTGGGCTAGGAATTGGATTGATCGGTGGGCTCAACGAGAGTGGGTTCATGATTACGACTTAGTTTTTTCATCGTCAGAATATTCGTCGGCCATTCTCTCTAGGGCTCTCAGCAGGAATGTTCCGGTGATGAGGCTCGCTACCAATTACAAGGCATTTAGCGAAGGTATATTTAAAGAGGATTTAGCATCCGACTATTGCTCTACATGCTCCTTCTTTAATGTATCAAGGAGTTTTACCCACCTTCTAAATCCCTCGGCCCTTCCCTTTAAGTATGCACTTTATGGTCATGGGTGGAATTCAATTTCAACAATGAGCAATTATTGGCGGGGCTCGGTACCATATTCCGAAATGCCCAACGTTTATGCCAGCACAAAGATTGTTATTGATGATGCAAATTCAGCTACAAGAGAGTTTGGTTCAGTTAACTCTAGGGTTTATGACGCAATTGCGTCTGGGGCCTTAGTTATTACAAATGGCGCCTTGGGAAGTACAGATGCTTTTGATGGTATTTTGCCTGTATATTCTTCATCTCAGGAATTAGAGTCTTTAATCTGGAAATACTTGTCCAATGATGAGTCTAGGATAGAGTTAGTTAAAAAACTGCAGGAAAAAATACTTAGCAGTCACACTTATCATCATAGGGCAAGTCAACTACTGGAGGCATTGGTTGAATTAGGCGGGCATCAGAAAAAAATCTCAATCAAAATAGGCGCACCAAGCAAGGTTAAGCAGAAAGAGTGGGGTGATTACCACTTTGCGCTGGGGGTGAAGCGAGCTCTCACAAGGCTGGGGCACTCAGTAAGAATTGATTGTATTGATAATTTTTACATAAATGAAAGAATGGGTGATGATGTAGTTATAGTTCTCAGGGGTCTGGCTTCTTACACTCCCACCATCACTCAGATTAATGTTATGTGGGTCATTAGTCATCCTGATGATATTACCCTCTCAGAATATGAATCGTATGATCATGTGTTTATTGCTTCGGAAAAATACGTAAGAAGGTTGTTGGAGTCAACTTTACTAAAGGTAAATATTTCAACATTATTGCAATGCACTGATCCTGAAATATTTAATCCGGAGATTATTCCAAAAAATGAAATCGATCAATATCTTTTTGTCGGTAATTCGAGGGGTGTATTTAGGGATGTAGTGAGGCTATCCCTCAAGAACGATATTCCATTAGCAGTGTATGGCCCTGGTTGGGAGGGTTTTATTCCCTCAAGTATGCTTAAGGATGAATACATCCCGAATGAGATTTTGGCATCATTTTATAAGGGGGCACACGTTGTTTTTAACGATCATTGGAAAGATATGCGAGATAACGGATTCATTTCGAATCGTATTTTTGATGTCGTGGCAACAGGTGGTTTGGTGGTCACTGATTACGTCGAGGGTATAGGGCAGGTATTTGAATCTAACGTGTTAACTTATGCCGATGAAGCGGAATTTATAAGAATAATTGAAAAAATTAAAACTTCAAAGGATTGCAATAAAGTTGCATCATCACAGATATTAAGTAAACATACCTTCGATCAGCGAATTCAAGAGATTATTAAGGCAATCACCACCCACGAGGTACATCATTGTAAGAAATCCAATGTTAACTAATTATCTTAATGCGTACTACAGTGGTTGCGAGATAAAAGAAAGAATTGAAGAGATTCCGGATAGTGGTTACAGGCTTGATTTTACTGGTGCTCTATATGACTCTAATAATTTAATTATTGGAGATTCAATTCGTCTTATTGATAAATCCGACCATGTTCTACCCATTGATGTCGCTTTTGTTCCGGTAAGAAAAAATTGCAAAAAGATATACGGTAAATCAATCTATTTAGGATCCTTTTTCAGTCATTACGGACATTTTCTGACTGAAGGACTCTCGAGGATGTGGCTTGAAAAATTTAGTGAGTATGACAGTGTCATATTCCAGCCATTCATCTTTGGAAAAAAAATGCTATCTGTACACAATTTTATTTTCGAGCTTTATAAAATAGGAGATGAAAAAATAAAAATTGTAAACACCCCAACCGAATTCGAAAGCATAGATGTTCCACAGCAGTTATGGCTTATTAATCGTGAACCAGATATTCGAATGCGTAGTATGTATGAGAATATAAAAAAGAACTGTTTAGTGAAGCATAAAGATGAAAATATATACGGTAAGATTTTTCTATCTTCCAGGAGTTTTTCAAGGGTAGATAATATTGAATCAATAGAAAATCTTCTACGTACGAATGGGTTTAATGTTATTTATCCAGAAGATTATGAGTTTTCTCACCAGGTATATCTCTATGCTAATGCAAGTGTTTTTGTTAGCATTTCTGGTTCTGGAATGCACAATGTAATTTTCTGCAACCAATCGGCCTTAATAATTGAAATTGGCGATTTTCGGTCTAAAAAGAGCCCGATAAATATGCAAATTTTTTGCAATTCAATTGCAAGGTTAAAAAATTATCATTTCTTCGAGAATCTTGACAGGCAAATTAAGGTGGATATCTTTTCAGCTTATTTAATAGATTTGGTTAATTAGTAAATGCATGCGCAATCTATCTCGGTCATATGCCGCAATTTTGTACTTTATTAAATTTTATATATGAAATTAAAATCTCTTGACTTGGGTTGTGGTGGACACATTAGGAATCCATTTAATGCTGAAGAATTATATGGAGTAGATATTTCAATTGAAGGAACGGTAAAAGGGTGCGAAATTCGTAAAAGTGATTTGGCTGTTGAGCCAATCCCATATGATTCACTATCTTTCGATGTTGTAACTGCATATGATTTAATTGAGCATATTCCAAGAGTTTTATATTTACCAGAACGAAGAAGTCCTTTCATTTTCTTGATGAATGAAATATCTCGAGTTTTGAAACCTGGGGGAGTTTTCTTTTCCCAAACACCAGCCTATCCGCATGCAGCTGCCTTTCAAGATCCCACCCACGTAAACTTTATAACCGATGAAACTTTTAGGGAATATTTTTGTATAAATGGAAAAAATAGGGCTATTAATTACGGCTATAGAGGATCTCTATACTTAGAGGACCAAGGCTGGAGAAAAGGAATGCATATAGTAGCGATAATGACAAAGAAAAATAATGGATGATGGCAATCAAATTTCACTTATTGCAGAAAAAAAATTTCTTGCCAATGACTTCATTTTATAAAACTTGAGTGTTTCTAATTTTATTCATATCTAATAATAATTAGATTCAAAATTTGTAGCTATTTCAACAGCAATATTTTTTTGCTATAAATATGTTACGTTGATATATTTAAATTAGTAGAGGGTGGTATCTAAATGAGTCAATAGCTAAGGCTGGGCGGCTCTATAAGCGTTAGCCGTAATTTTTTTGTAGATACTATTTTTTCGTTTATCTTATGATCTTCAAGTAAATTTAATTGAGGATTATAAAAATAATCCCCTGATTTTAAAAGTGATTCCCACCTAGATTGAAATCTTCTTGAGTCACTAGGGTGGTGCATTTTAGAGTGTGTTTTTCGTGTTAAGGACTCATGATGAATTAGTGTGGCATTTTGGGTTAACAGTATTTTTAAACCTAGATCTCTTATGCGCAAACATAAATCAATGTCATTAAAGCCAATCTCAAATTTTTCATCAAAGCCCGCTACCTTTAAGAATGTCTCAATTTTCATCATTAAGCAGGCGCCAGTTACCGCAGAGTAATCTCGCGTACATACTAGAGACCCAAGATATCCAGGGTTGATTTGATTCTTTGTGCTACGGAAATGTTGAAATTTATGAGCATGCTCTGCTAAACCATTCATTCCAATAATGACGCCGGAGTGTTGAATGGTGTTGTTGGGGTATAGCAATTGCGCACCTGCTGCACCAACGTCATTTCGGGAGCATAAAGACTTTAGGCTATCTAGCCAGCCTCGAGTTAATGCCTCAATATCGTTATTCAAAAATAAGACGTACTTGCAGCCTTTTGAAAATTTTCTTACTGCGATGTTATTCATTTTGGAAAAGTTGAACTCTCCCTTGTAGTTCATAATTTCTGCAACGTCCTTTATCGAGTCTAGGTAAGCTAAAGTATTGATATCTTTAGACTCATGATTGATTACAACTATTTTTAATTCACTCAAGTTTTGTGTATTTAGGATCGAGCGTATGCATTTTTTAAGAAGATCTACTTGATCTTTTGTTGGAATTATAATTAGTATGTCCCCTGTGGCTTTGGGATATTGAATGTTAAAAGTATTAAATGAGCTTCCTTTTTTTATTTTTGCCGAAATTCCAATCTCATGAAGATGCCTATTAAGGGCCTCGGAAGTTGCTTGTTCTACCATCTTGATATTGGAATGTCCATGACTAGTTTGATGGGTGCGCCAGCGGTATAAAAAAGAAGGTATATGCGCAACTAATTTTGATGTTGCCAGAACTTTAAGTACAAAATCAACATCTGCAGATATTTTCATTGACTCATTCCATCCCCCAACATTTTTAGCAATATTTTTTTTCACAGCTATCATGTGAACAAAATATGGGTGCGAAAGATAATAGTCATATGAAAAAGATGGCCTTGCTGCATACTGAATAATATCTTCAACATTAGATCCAGTAATAATTTCATCTGAATATATTAGATCAGGTTTTTTTCTTGCGGCTTGTAAAAGGTGAATTACTGCATCGGGCTCCAGTACGTCATCATGATCCATGAATGTAATGTACTCACCTCTTGCCTCTTCAATGCCTATATTGATGGTGGCAGCAATACCCTTATTAGTGCAAGAGTTTATTAATTTAATTCTTGGATCAATTTCTATGAGTTCCAATATTGATTTAAGATGGGTCTTATTTTGAGAATAATCATCGACAATGATAAGCTCCCAGTTGGGTGACCATTGTTTTTTAACACTCATAATTGCCTCTTCAAACCACTTTGGGTTGGAATTATAGGCGGGCATTATTATTGAAATTGTTTCACCTATAAATTTTTTCCTATAAAAGCAATTTAATCTTTCAAGTATTCTAGGCGTAGTTCTTTTTAACCTATTGAGCCATTTGATTGTGCTGGGATCAATAGTAAATTTCCAAGGGGAATTCGCCAGCTGACGGCCGCTAATTTTGAGTTCTGCACTTATAAAGTCTCCATCATTGAAAATTTTATTTGAGGCTGAAAAATTGAACCCAGCCAATCCATTGTTAATTTTGAGTTCCCGTAGATCTTCTCTGAATATGTCAGCCTCTAAAGTCGATATTTTCTTCCCGTTAACTTTAATAATAATTTCTGTCTTTTTATTTGTTTTGGTGGGATCATGCGCCCATCCCGTTATTAAGTTGGCGTTAACTTGATCAATGCTTCCAATTAGCCCTGGACTATCTTTTTGAGTGTTGTGTGTATAAACTAAGTTCGATGTGTATTTAAAGATCTTCGCCCATTTGCGCTTAAAGTAATTAAATTCCTTGGCATTTTGCATATATTTACCGCTCGGCCCTTCAAGTGCGCGGGATTTGGATTCATGGTGTCTGAGTTCAATATGTGCAAGTTGAATGTTTGATCTTAGGGTGGAGCTTGACTTGAGACATAAGTCTATGTCATTAAAGGCAATTTTTAGGTTTTTTTCATCGAGGCCGTTTACCTTCCAAAATAAATTTTTTTTTATCAATAAAGCTGCCCCAGTAACGGCCATTGGATTTGTTATGGAGTGCATGTAATAAAAGTGGTCGTTAATGGGCTTATTTGTGAGTCCATTGAAAATATGACTAAGATGTCCGTTAATGTCAACATGGACGCCAGCATGTTGAATAATCATGTCTGGGTAATAAAGCATGGCTCCTACGCAACCAATTTCTGGTCTTATCGCATGAGAAACCATCTCAGTTAGCCAATCTGGTGTTATGACCTCTGTGTCGTTATTAATTAACCCCAGTATTGAGCCTTTAGCTTGTGTAACTGCGTAATTATTGATGGCAGAGTAGTTAAATGGTTTGTTATATTTCAGTATGCGTATGTCAGGATATGCACTTTCAAGCTTGTTCATATACTGAATAGTTTGTGGGTCAGTCGATTGGTTATCCACAATCAGAATTTCATAATTCTTGTACGTTGTTTTTTTGAGTATTGATTGAACGCAGGTCTTAAGAATATCGTAACCATCTTTGGTTGGGATGATCAGGCTGACTAGGGGCTCAGGCTTTGGAATTGTCCAGTGATGCCTGTAAAGCTTTGGTTTAATTTGTTTTACTGCTACTTTTCTCTGCTGCGACTTAAAAAATCTCTTGAGTAGCGCTAAACCCTGTTCTGATTGTCTCTTCTCATCTGGTTTACTTGGTCCAATCTCTAACACTTGCTTGCTTTTAGGGTTTACTATTAAGCGTACTCTTTGGTGATACAGAATCTTTGGAATGTGTTTTATTGGGCTATCAGCGCCTAATAACTTTGGATTTGGGCGACCTAGCTTTGTTAGAGTACCAATGGCACTGAGATTAAAGGCATAGTCATAGGCTGCACTATATTGGCTATCCCAGCCATGCAATCTCTTTAGTAGAGACTTTTTTACCAAAACAAGATTATTGATGTAATTCTGGCAGTAGAGCAGATCTGGGCTGAGGTCTGGCTTGAAAAAGGGTTTAAACCTTTTCCCCTGCAAATCAAGGTGATCGTGGTCCGAGTAAATAAATTGCGCTTTAGGATTTTCTACTACGCATTTGAGAAGCTCATAGGACGTCGTTTCAGCCAGCAGATCGCCCGCTTGAATTAGTGCTACATACTGACCTTTGCAAAGCTCTAGCCCTTTGTTACATGCAATGGCTGCATTTTTAGAGCTTGTGGTTATGAAGCGAACATTGCGGAGATCCTTCTTGCTATTCAGTTCACTTTGTAGTGTTTCACTTTTATTCACTAATCCCCAAATTGCTGCTACTTTTTGTTCAAGCGCCCTTTCGACAACCACGATCAACTCCCAATTAGGGAGTGATTGAGAAAGAACAGATTCAAAGGTATTGGCTAAATGCCTTAGGGCAATACTAGAGTTAGTTAATCTAACGCCAGTTTCTGTTGTGACGGGAAGGATGTAGCTAATCTTCACGCGCTTACTTTTTAGGTTGACGATTTTTCATCATCCAGAGTTGAAGATTGCGTAATTGCTGGGTACGACTAGGTGTTTGTTTTGCCTCTATTTCTTCAATATAGTATTCATATTCTGTAAAAGGATTCTTATGTCTTTTAAAGATCGAGTCATAACGATTCCATAAGACTTTCAACTCCTCCTGTGAAAGTTGCTTACATTTTTTGATATCAAACTGACCTCCAATCTTATTAAACATTCTGCTTAAGAAAAAGTTTTTGGTTAGTCTTGCAAGGCGTAAATGATAAATTTCAGAAGCCGTGATATTGCTGGGCAAGCTTGCTTCTAGTTTTGAATTGTTTTCTAAGCAAATCAGGCGTTTACTAATTCGAATGGATTTTGCTTGTAACTCAAATTCCTGATGCTTGGATTTAGTTTGATCCACAGTTTTGAGATCAAAGCCAATTTGAGAGCTAAATTGACTCGTTTTGATCCCTAATTCCAACATGTAATAACCTGCAGGAATAATCGCCTTAGAGATTGCCTTTGTTTTGGTGAAAGTAAAATCCTCTTTTTTAAACTCCCACTGAAGATCGCGTAAGGGAAGGCGATCACGATATTGGTAAAACTTCTCTACATCAAAAGTGTTTAAGCCATTTTCTGCAATGCTCTTAAAAAAGCGCTTAAATTTACTATCCTGAATTGGTAGCTTGAGGTCGGCAGCTTCAGGGTTGGCGATAATTTGATTGAGAAGTGCTCTTTCTTTATCGGACCATTTCAATTTAGAAAAGCGAGTCTTGCCATTGACATTATTCAGGGCCCAATCCACCGTCTTATCAACAATGTATTGGTGAAATTTTGTTGAAAGAGAGGTCTTTCGCTCTGTATTTGCGTATTTGGTAAGTGTAGTACTTTGATTTTTCATAGTTCTTAATTAGTCTGCTTAGAATCCTTTAGAGATAACGCCAGCGTTCACAACCGGATAAATCGCTGACACCAAGATATTCAGGAATTTCTGTAGCTCTACAGTGGATGCATTCGATACATACAACACATCTTTATCTTTAATAGGGAAGTTTTGCGCTGTTAAGAAAACACCACCATCACTCATATCCACCCTATAAACCACTGGCACCTTGCCATTGATAAGTTCAGCAGAGGCAATTTGCTGGGTGGTTACGGCTGCTGGATCTTCAAATCTAAAGATGAATACACCTTTGGCATCGGCTCTTTGATCTTGAACGCCGCCCACTCTTGCTAAGGCCTGCACAAGAGAAATGCCTTGGGCTTCAAATGGAACTTCCTGATTTTGAGAGGTAGCCCCTAAAGCAGTAAAGCTAAAGGGCTGAAAATAGCTTGTTATGACATCGCCAGGAGCTAGGGGAATATTATCTTTTGGAGATTTGATGATCGTCTCAAGTGGCATGGTGGAGGTCTTGCCATTACGTGCCATCTGAATTGTTACTTTATTAATTGGGTCTTTCACACCGCCTGCCATAGCAATAGCATCTAATAGCTTCTCTTGCTTTGGTGAAATGGGAATAAGCATGCTGTTATTCACATTGCCAACCACAGTAATATTTGAAGTGGTGTTTTGGGTCAGTCTGACGAGAACCTGAGGAAAGTTAGCCTTTCCTCGCAGTGCCTGGGTAATTTGCTTGCTAATTGTCTCGGTATTTTTCCCGGTCACCTTGATATAGCCCACAAAGGGAACATTAATAGTACCGTCCAGCGCCACCACTTGAGACGGCAGTGTAGTTGCCTTGGAGGTGGATGAGTTCTGTATGGCAATAGAAGCATTTGATGAGGAGCCAAATAATATCGGGGGATCTGCTTCCCAGATATTGACCTCTAAGACATCTCCAGGGCCTACTAAATTCTTGTTGGGCTTAACACTTTGAAAAACTTCAGAAAATTGGTTTTGCTTTTGAGCTTTTAAAATATTTTGTGCGGTTAATGGTGTGACATCAATGATTTCAATATTTGGCTCATTGTTATTACTAGTAGCTGAGGGGTTATCAATCACCTGTGAGCGACTCGGTCCAGAGGTTGGAAAAAGTGCGTTGAAAGTAGAGCATGCTGTTAAACCGCATGTTAAAAAAAATGCCAATACAAGACGTGAGGAAGATTGAAAAAATGTCATGCGTTGTAATGATGATAGGCATCATCCATTGAATTAAAAGACAGCAAAGAGCCGGCTTCCAATACATAAGCTTTTTGGCAAAATTGACGAATGCTTTCTTGTGCGTGAGCTACCATCAGAATTGCACAGTCTTTCTTAGCCTCAAGCGCCTGATGACAGCGATCAGCAAAACGTGAATCGCCGGCTGTTAGGCCCTCATCAATCAATAGGCAATCAAAATCAAAAGCCATGGATAAGGCAAAGTTAAGCCTTCCTTTCATACCCGCAGAATAGGTTTTCACAGGCTCCTTTAGAAAGCGACCTAATTCTGTAAATGAACGAACGTAATCAGCAACCGGGCTTTGATCTACTCCGTACACCCTGCATAAAAATGCAATATTGTCGTAACCGGTTAGGCTGCCTTGCATGCCGCCGCTGTAGCCTAGCGGCCAAGAGATTGACATGCCTCTAGTGATATTGCCTGAATCTGGAGTTTCTAGATCACCAATAATCCGAATTAATGTGGACTTTCCCGCACCATTTCTACCCAAAATAGCCACTTTTTCGCCTGGCTCAATATTCAAATTGATGTCATTAAGGACTCTCAGTGTTCCACCCTTAATTGGATAGGATTTAGTCAGGCGTTCAATTTGCAGCATACTATTCTGACCCAGTAAATTTGTTAACCTGGGATACTAAAAATAATGCAACGGCAGTAAGGATGATATTGCAAGTGATGATAAACGAAATGGAGTATTGGGCTTTCACAATTTCACCAAAATAACCCTCACGCAACATTTCAACTCCATTTACCATCGGAGATAGCAGGTAAGTAGGCTGTAATTTTTTTGGCAGCCAGCTTACCATTGCAAATGCACCCGTTAATGGAAGTGTTAGGTACATCAGCACGTGAGAAATGCGATGAAAAAGTTCAGATTTTTCAGCCAGATATAACGCTATTATACCGGCGCAAATATAAAACCAGCCCAATAGAAGCCATGCGCATATGGTCTTTAACGGATATACGGGGGGCACTAAAATATTCAAGCCAAATAAAACTATTGAAAGAAAAAGAAAAGAAGTGCTCACTGAAGAAAATTCGAAGATAGATCGCGATAGTGCTAGATCAAGCACTGTTACATTGCGATGGAAAAGTAGACCCTTATTTGCAGTCAGTGCAACTGATGTTTTATTGACGCAATTACGCCAACCCAAAATAGCCGAGTATCCTGTGAGCGCAAATCCTGCGGAAGGCATTACTCCGTGCTCATGACCAACTAAAGCCCATAGGATCATAATCCCTATCGTCACCATCATCGGTTCTGCAAACATCCACAGAAATCCAATGTTGTGTCGCCCAAAATGCGAGATCATCTCTCTTAGAAAGAGGGCTTTGATAACTCTGCCTTGGATTTTTAGGGAAATCCAAAAAGACTGCTTAGCAGGAATGCGCAGGGTTGAGCCGGGATTCATTGGTTATGGTGCTCTTTCACGCCTGTGATCACCATGGAGGCAATGCCCCAGAAAAACAATCCCAGCACAAGGATGGTAATAATTCCCCGAATGCGCTTAGGCTCCATGGCCATATCAGGCTTGCTTGGCTGGGCAATGCGCTCAATGTATAGAATTTTCCTCATCGCCTCGATGCGTGCTTGTTCCATAGTGGCTAAAGCGGCAGCGAGGTTGCGATCGGCAAATTGTTTTTCACTGGCCAATTGCTGATAAAGAGTGACTTGATTGTTGGGGGAGTTGGCACTCGCCACCGACTTATCTGAAAACTTGAGTTCGTTATTGCGAAATTGATAAATCTTTTGATTGGTGTCTTCCACCTTTTGTCTGGCAAGATCGACCTCATTTTGGGCAAATTGCAACATATCTTGCCTAGCTCGTGCATTGAGGCGATTGATTAAATCTTCACTGAGATCATTGAGTTTTTGATTGATTTCGTAGGATAAGACGGGGGTAAAAGCGTTCACACTTAAAGTGGTAATTCCTGACTGATCATCGTGAGTCACGCTCACGATATTCTTGAGGTAATACTGAAAAAAAGCTTCCTGGCTTTTATCCCAAAATACAATTCCCCCAAAGCGATTAAAGCGATCTACATCACTTGATGAATAGGCCTTAGTTAAGTCGTAACTTTGGTTTAATTGTTTCAGGGCATCACGTGACGTTATATAGTTTTC
This sequence comes from Polynucleobacter sp. JS-Fieb-80-E5, assembly GCF_018882015.1. Lineage (NCBI taxonomy): Bacteria > Pseudomonadati > Pseudomonadota > Betaproteobacteria > Burkholderiales > Burkholderiaceae > Polynucleobacter > Polynucleobacter sp. JS-Fieb-80-E5. Next base: position 254,065 of record NZ_JACVPH010000003.1, read on the forward strand.
TGCAGTAAGTGCATCATTTTGTGAAGAGCTGAGCCCTCCAAGGCTGCTAGCTAGGCTTCCAATAGCACTGCCGCCCATTGTCCCGCTAATGCTAGCGGCCAAATTATTAGAATTGTCTTTCCCTTGGGCTCTGACAATAAAACGAGACTCGGAGATATAAATGTTGGAGGCAATCAGACCAAAGTAAATCACCGAGAGCAAAGTTGGGACAACGACAAAAATCAGAAATAAGCGATTTCTCAGAATGCTAATCTGTTGTAATTTTTGGGTTTGTTCGGCCAAGTTGAATAGATATCTAGCGCTACTAAGTTTCATTTTTTGAGACCCTTCGAGCGCCTATATAAATCAACAATTTCTAGAACAGTTTCCCTTTCACTTTCTTGGAGTTCGCCAAAAGATTGGAGTAGATGAATCATTTCCCGATCAATCGATTTTTGCGTGCTAAAACTAGCAGTTTTATTTGCATCTCCCGCAGGCTTAAATGCCTCATCTAATGCTGATGCGTCAAATCCGATCCAATTTGAGAGCGTTCGCATTCTCGCGCTTTGCGGAAGGTTAATGCCATGAAGCCATTTTCGAATGGTTTCTATAGATAGTGGCTCAATGGCTGTCGGAGAGGCTAAAGTAAAATCTCTTGCAATGACTGCTGCACTTGGGATTTTTCCATAATGCTCAATTAAGCATCGCCGAAACTCTTTCACAAATGCTTTTTTTAGCTCATCCATACCATGAGAATTCATACTTATTAAATAACTGGGTCAATTGTTGAATAAAAATTTATCTTCCCTTTATAAACAATATTAGTTGTAGAAATAACAACTAATATTGTTTAGATTATGTTTCTTATACATAAAAGTTGGAATTAATTTATTTTTTTAGGGGGGGGGCTAAAAATCGTTGTTTTTTACTCATGAGTTTGAGTATTGGAGCTTTTTTATCAAGTAATTTAGTAGTAAATTTTTTTGCATCAAAATTCAACCATTCAATGGATAACTGTAACTTCAGTCAATGTCTAAAATCTTGTTGACATCTTAAGTATTGCCAGTTAGAAGCTCACATGATGGGCTAGCCTAGTTTTTCTTTGTAATTTGAATACGTTGCTTTTAGTAGCACTTAAACCCCCAAAGCCTTCCTCAAATAGAGATTGATATCCATTTAAATCAGTAGCCACTGTTTATAGTGCTGGAATAGTTCCTAACTAACGTTGTTTGCTTTAACTAGCTGCTGCTGTCCCGATTTAATCTTCTGCCTAGCTCGTTCAGCGTTTACAGCCTCTTGATCGCGCTTAACTCGATCCTTCATGGACTTAAGTCTGGCTTGTTCAGGACTTAAAGGTTTTTGTGGGGAAATTTCATCAAATCTCATGGGTTTATATCTTTATCCAATCTGCTGTGGTTGATGGGGAACATTACTAGTGCCAAAGATGGCTTGAAATAATTTGTATGCTTGAGCCTGGTTCTGGGCGTACAAAATGGTTTCTACCCACAATCCGGCTGCATTGACTGTTGCCTTATATCGTTTCATGCAAGTATTTAGCTTTTCTTATCCAGTTATTAATACAAGCGTTACCCCCAGTAACGCTTGTCGTGGTAGCTATCTGTTTTTATTGAAGTTCAGTTTTAATGCGCTGCTAGCTATCTCAATAGCCCCATCTAAACTCCCTTTTTCAGTTTCGAATTTGAGCAATTCCAGTGTTGTAATTAAGTCAGTCATGTTTGCTACGTTAATAGATGTTTTGCCAGGAATAATCTCAATACGTTTACTGCCGTAGAACACCGATAGACACAAAGAGCCATTCATTGCCATATACCACCAAGGTTTAATCCTTTTGGGTCGTTCAATTTTCTTGTAGTTGCCCTCTAAGTCTTTAACAGTCACTCTGCGCTTGATAATAAAATGGGTGTGCTCTAGCTGACTTTTGGCTAGCTGGATCTGCTCCCATAGCTTATTACTTAACTTATTACGTCTTAGCTGTACTGCTGGAATGGATCTCGGTCTTACTGCGTCGACAAACTGCAAATGACTTAATGCATTGGATGTGCCCATTGTTTTCTCCTATCAAAATTGGTTGAGTACACTTAATGTATGACCGAGAATCCAGTTTGGACAACCGAAATATTGGATCAATTTGCCCGAAATGTCGGATTTAGCCCAAATATTCTTTAAGTAAGGGCTTATTTCGGGTTAATTTTGGATAGAAAAATATAGGTATTTCTTATCAATTGATAAATATTTTTGCGAGTTGCTAGGTTTCTATGTGCTGGTTACTAGAAATAAGAGAAGTCGCTCATAGGTAGCTAGTAAGTAACTAGTAGTAGCAAATGAGTTACTCTGACTAGCAACAGGACAAAGCAACGTCTCTTTTGAGATCTCTAGCAACAGTAACTAGAGCAACTTCTTTTTGGTCTGTACTCAAGTAACCAAACAACTCGCAACTCATCACATTAAGGAGAAATTACATGAGAGAAGTGGCGATTAGAGGTTTTATTAACGAAAAGTTTGGCAGCACCTTTGGCAAGGGCTTATTTAGACGAGCCTTGTATACAGGCTCAGTAGAACTGCACAATCCAAAGCAAAAGTATTTAGTCGATTTTTATACCTATGCTGACTGGGAGTTTTCCGCTAAATCAGATGAGCAAATAGCAGTGCTTAAAAAGCTAGATGCAACTGATATTGCTAAAACTCCCAATATTTTAATGTCATGGTTGGTGCATTACGATCCATTAACGAAATGCAAATCAGCGGCTGATGGCTTTTGCATCTATGCCCAAGACACCAAAGAGTTGCACCTCAATATTGATGATGCGCATAATGGTGTAATGGATGAGTGGACGCTAGATGTACAGCACTGTAAGACGGCAGGGCATAAGAAGCCTGTTTTTATCGCCGCAAACGTCGATTTAACAGTTTGGCATTAATGCTTCATATTGCAAAATCCCTCAAATAAGCGCTGTAACAGGCGCTTATTTCACCTCATATGCATGGGTAGCTGATGCTTATTAAAGCGCTACATAGACGGTTTTTGAGGGGCTTGCACAGCTACAGCCAAAACCCATAGTTATCACGCATTCGCTCCGCAAATTGTCGCCTTGATGCCACAAATAAAAGCTAAATAAGTGTGTAAAAGCATACATAAGAAAATATGACTAATCTTTACCCGATTGCTTAAGTCATTGATTCTTGGAAGGTCTTGGTTATGAAGGATATCGCTAAAAAACCATGGGCAAAGATGACAAATTCATGGGGCAAATTGCAAATCTCATCAGCATCGATTAACGCCTCGGCAAATTTCGGTCGACCATTTGTGCAAAAGAAAACACACTACTTATTTGCTTTTTATTAACCAACTACTACTTAAGGAATAACCATGTCACAAGCCAAAACCCTCACTACTCAAGAATTGCAACAAGTCCTCGACTTTCTTAAAACCAAACGCTATCCAGAGCGTGATCGCGCAATGGTGCTCACGAGCTTTTATTCGGGGCTTCGCGTCTCAGAAATCGCAGCATTAAAAATGGGTGATGTAGTCAACAATGACGGTACGATTCGGAATGAAATTCGCTTAAGCGCCGATCAAACGAAGGGCGGACAACCTAGAACCGTGTTCATCTCTCAAAAACTACAGGTCGAGCTAACTAATTACTTGCAAACGCGCCATGCGCGGTTTAGCGATATTCCTTTTTTCCACACCTCAAGCCGCCTGGGTTTTTCCGCTAATAGCTTATGTCAATGGTTCTTTTGGTTATATCGCGATGCCGGAATTGCAGGAGCCTCAAGTCACAGTGGTCGCAGAACCTTTATTTCTGGGCTCGCAAATAAAGGCATCTCAGTGCGAGTATTGGCTGGTCTGGCAGGACACAAGAGTATTGCGGTGACGCAAAAATATATCGACCTTAATCCGGAGATGATGCGTAACGCCGTGGAGCTCGTTTAGGTAGTAAAAAGGGCATAGGCATCTTGCTAAATGAATCTAAGATAGAAATGACCTCCTCTTTGGGCGATTGATGATCGACTGGCAAAAGACGGCTTTGTGCTGGATTTAAAAACGCAAATTCTTGGCTAAGCCAGTTAGGGCTATGCCAAGCTCCAGCAGCAATGGCTTCTAACTTGCGTTTATTTTGTTGTGGACTCCAACGTGCTTGTACATTGACCTTATCGCGGCAGGGAAACTTACCAACTTCCACGTTATCAATGACAGTTCGTGCAAGTACCTTATTTTGGCAAACTAAGGCACGCAAACAACTTTGCTTTTTCTTAGCTGTTGCCAGGGTATCAATCGGCTTAGGGTGTTGCTGTTTGGCAATGCCTAGGTGAAAGCCCATTTCATAACAACCCCATTTTTTCATGATGTGTTCAGAATCAACGCCATCAAGATAGTGTTTCAGCAAATGTACGCGAAAGCTATTAATTAAGGCTTTCTTACTCTTTGGATCAATAGGCCCAATTTGGTAGGGTGGGGCAAAGAGGGGCTCACAATGCAGATAGGCTTGCGATCGTTCTTTGCGGATTTGTTTTAAGACATTAGCAAATGCCTGTTGCGCTTTCCTTAAATCCATATCAATCGGAACGCAGATGAATGCTGAATTAGTTACCAAAGAAATGCTGGATAGGTTTTCTTTGGTGACTAACTGTAAACAATCAGCGCAAGCAGCCGATTGATGCATCGCTTCAAATGTGACTTTGCCTTTACTATCAAACCAATCATCTAGCGTTGCATAGCTAAACAAATCTCCAAAATCCTGCCAAACCGCATGTAACCTAGGGTCTAGGCAATTGCCTTTCTCTTGGCAAACCCACCAGTAATCTTGGCTTTGCCGCAAATAAGCAATCCACCAGAAAAATAATGTACTTCTCATCGTATTTGCTGCAAGTGCAGCATCATTTTCTAGCAAGGATTGCATATAAACCTCTCCAAGATAGCTATAAATTAAACAATAAATTGTTAAGCCATCTAACTGCGCTTTGTCACTTAATCCCATTGGTGTTTAGCCTGATTTCTCGGCGGCATCCTTAGCCGTCATTTACCCGAAAGGAAATATCATGCAATTAACCAATGGTGCGTTAAAAAAACATCTAGCAAATCAAGCAGTAGCTTTAGGTGAAAAAGGCAATGTGGTTTTTGAAAGTGAGGCAGATTATGAAGAGCTAGATTTATCAGCGTTTATGGTGCCGGCAGTAACCAAAAAGGATGGTCAATTACGACCATCAGATAGTGCAGCCAAAATCACTGAAGCAGAGAAATTCTTAGGCGAAAGTGAGTCTTTATATCAGCTAGGAGTGAAGTATGAAACTGAAGTGGTAGCTAGAGGGCATAAAGCCTTATATGAGCTACTAGCTTCCATCTATAGCTTGGCACTGCGTATTGAAGATAACGTGGCTAAGGAGCAAATCTTGGAATTGATGCGCAAAAACCTCAAAGAGAAGTTTGATATCAAGATCAATAAGAATGCTAGCCCCATTTCAGCTTTAGTGCGCTTTGTGGTGCGTACCGATAAAATGAGTGCTTCGCGCTATAGTAGGGCGCTAGAAGTCGCTCGGCAAGAGAATTTGTCTGCAGAAGAATTGCCAGCATACATTGCTCGTCGCGGAGGCGTTTCTCAGATTCAAGAAACGGAAGCCAAGTTTTTAGCTAAGAAAGAGGGTGGCAAAACTAGCAAAGAAAGAACTGCTTTAATTCGAGAGTATTTTGAATTACTTGGATATGGGTCTAAAACACCACTTACTTATGACGGTGAGATGATTGTCTTTAATGAGGAGAAGGATACGGCTGCTGAAACATCTTCATTTTGCTTTTTCATGGCGCATTACGATGGGGATAACCAATACCGTATCATTACGGCAAATGATCTAGGAAAATCCTTTGAAGATAATATTATTAAATTCTTGGGTAAAGCAATGCCCAATGATTTGCATGTGCTAGAGCGTGGCGTTCGCAATCAAAAGAAAAAACTCATGATGGATGAAGGCCTTCCAAAAGCCCTGCGAGATAATATGCGTGAGCAGTTGGCTAAGCCATATAGCTACAAACAGAATCAAGTTATTGAGATGGATGAGCCCCAGGAAACGGAAGAGTAATTCCTAAATGGGCAAGGCAATAAAGGCGCTGGGATATATTACCCAGCGTCACTTGCCAAAGAAAACCAAACATTCCAATTCTTATGTGGGGCCATTATGACTACTTATCTTGTGTGCGAGAAAGATGAGCGTTTTCCGTTTTCAGCAAAGCCAGATTCGCCAGAAGCAGTGGCGATTGAGATTGCGGTTGCCATTGAGCATGAATACTGCGAATACCAGTTAGTAGCCTACAAAGCCGATAGTAATGAGGCATTGACCGCCAGATTATGTGATCGAGCTATATATGAGCTTGATTTAGATTCAGATACCTTGAATTCGTGGGTTGAGGAAGGGAGGTTGCTCTCAGGTGGGTATGAACAGCTCGATTTGCGGGAAGAATTTTTCCATGCTTGTAACGATATAGAGCGAAAAATGAGTGATTTAAGACGTATCTGCAACAATAGCAGTTATTTTGATGGGATCGACTTTGATATAGATCATTACTTAGACAATGCTGCCAATGAGTTTTTTCAAGATATTGAATATTCATTGCAGAAAAAATTTACCAACCTGTATCAATTTAAGGCTCTGGCATCAAATGCTTAGAGGTTGATTTAGGTTTGAGAAAGATTGGCAAAAGCTACTTGCTTCTCTAATCCATAGATGGCTGCTTGCGCAGCCATTTTGTTTTTGCCGGCATTAAGCTCTACCTTAATGTTTTGCCCGGTAGTAGTGATATGGACCTTTACAGCCCCAGCATCTGTGGCAAATTGATGCAATACATCAAAGCGAGGTAGGTGCTCTTGGTGCATTTTTACTTGAGAAACCTTACTTTTGGCTGCTTCTTTAAGTTTCGCGGGCAAGTCCCAAGCATTTTCACTGTCTTTTGCATAATCGGTTAAAGCGGCTTTAACCACTGCAGTAGCGTTTTTGACGCCGACTTTCTTGATAATCGGCAGCTCAGTACTTAAATCCTCTTTATTTTGTAATCGAGCTAAGATGCGTTCATAAAAGCTCTTAGCCACCAAGTCTTTCATGAGTTGATCTAAGGCGTTTTGAGCGTATTGCTCAAAATAGAGGGTCAGTTCAGTGCTCATTGCGCCTTCCGATCTTTTGGCCGTGAGAATAGATTTGTCGTGTATGCATATTTTTTACTTAGGCGCCTTTAAGTGCTTTTAGCTTTTGCTTTAAGGCGAGACTCAAAATCTTTGGTCAATTCTGAGCTTTGTACCAGCAATGGCATGGATAGCCCAGTGCTCATTTGCACGAGACTGAGGATATTGTTATTGACAACCGATTGGGCTTGCATAATCTCGCGAATCTGAGCCGCTTCGCCACCAGCTACGCCATCCACCACGCCGGCAAATTGTTTGGCTTTCATGAGTGGCGTTAAGTGGCTGTAATGGTCTGTAATCATTTTGACCGAGGTGCCCATTTGCTCGGCTAGATCATGGATCGGAATGCCTTCAAGCAATCTTTGCGTAGCGTAATAGTGGCGCAGGCTATAAAGACTGCGTTCTTTATTGGTGACTGGGCAATTTAATAGCCCACAATCCTCTAGCATTTGTCTAAACGATTTGTTTAAATTATCAGGAACGGTGCCATCTGATAAACGAAATAAGCGCTTAGCAATCCTTTTCTTAAGCACTTCTTCTAAAGACATTTTTGCAAGATCGGGGCTTAATTGACGCAAGCGTTCTAGTAAAAGCCAGCAGCTATAGTGCGCCACAAAGTTACGTGGGCCACGTTTGCCTTTTTGCAGGCGGATATGCAGGATAGGTTGCCCATCACGCATTTCTACATCTATGTGGCGCCATTCAATGAATTCGGATTCAGTACCAGGGCGCATGCCAGTACTAGCCATAAACGCAATGTAGATAGCTAACAACTCCCGAATCATCTTGGTACGCTTTGTGCGCCCATTTTCGGTAAATTTATTGGAGAACCTGATAAGCGTTTCTAATTCTTCCTGGCTAAATTCAGCACGCCGATCGCTATCGCCGCCCGTATTTTTAGTGGCAGGGCGTTGATATTCTGTTGTATAGCCACGCTCAATCGCTTCGTCTATTACGAGATTAAACGCGGCGTTATGGTTGTTTTGAGCGCTACCTGAGAGCTCTCTGCCCACTAAGTTACGGCGCCATTCATGAAATTCAGAGACAGTAGAGGGCTTTATAGAATCTACGTTGAAATTTCCATAAAAAGGGATAAGATAAATCCGAATAGCAGCAGTGTAGTCACGGGTACTTGGTTTGGCTGTTCCAGCCTTAATTTGCTCTTCAAGCCTTGCCAGTACTACCTCTGCGACCGGTTTAAACCTTTTACTGATGACGGGACGACCTTCTTCATGATCAAAAGTAGCCTTCATCCACAAGCGCTCCGCAAGGCGCTTCGCTTCCTTGATTTCAGCGGTATCTACCGTCTTTCTAAACCACTTTTTAATGCCATCTATCTTGTAATGAACTTGCCATTTTTTGCTGTCAGGGCGCTTCACAAGCCGAAGTTGCTCAGGCTTAAGAACTATGCTGGTAGGGGCTGGGATGCGCATTATGGCAGTATATAGGGCTTTTTATTATTAAACAATCAGAGGCATATACTATATTCGTGTAATAACCGTGTAATTAAGAAGTTAAATTAAAAGCAAGCTGTAAGGGCTTGCTTTTAAAGGACTTCTTGGCTCCTCGACCTGGGCTCGAACCAGGGACCTACGGATTAACAGTCCGGCGCTCTACCGACTGAGCTATCGAGGAATAAGCCGATATTATAGCAAGATGAATTCACTTCTTCCCACTTCTGTGCAGATCCCCAAAGTACTGACCATTGCTGGGTCCGATAGCGGCGGCGGGGCGGGGCTCCAGGCCGACCTCAAGGTCATCACCGCCCTTGGTGGCTACGGCATGTCAGCCATTACTGCAATTACCGCCCAAAATACCTTGGGTGTAACGCGTATTCAAGATGTCGATCTTGAGGTTGTGGAAGCCCAGATTGACGCAGTTTTAATGGATATTGGTGCTGATATTGTCAAAATCGGCATGCTGGCCAGCCCAGAAATAGTCCGAACAGTTGCTAAATCTTTACGCAAACACGGTATGAAACGCATTGTCCTAGACCCTGTTTTGCGCGCTACCTCCGGCGCTAGCTTGGGTGGTGACGACACCGCTCAAGCAATGATTACTGAATTATTTCCGATGGCATTACTGGTTACGCCTAATCTAGATGAAACTTCATTACTACTTGGGCGTGAGATTAGTGGCGCAGATGATTTCAAATTAGCCGCAGAAGAGTTACTCGAGATGGGTCCACAAGCAGTACTTATTAAGGGTGGCCACTTAGATAGTACTCATACCCAAATTACCGATTATTTAATGTGGCGTTCCATAGAAGACGATCTTGAAGTTGTGCAATCAAAAGAATTCAAACACTATCGCGTCAATACAGTAAATACGCACGGCACTGGATGTTCTTTAGCATCTGCCATTGCTACCTATCTAGCTGATGGTCATGATCTAGCTCATGCAGTTGCTAAGGCGATCGCCTATGTAGAGGCAGGCTTAGAGGCAGGGCGCTTCTTGAGTATTGGTGAAGGTCCAGGACCTTTGTGGCATATGCATGATTTCTATCCAACTGCGCTACTTGACGAAAAAACAAAGCCTTAGCAGTGTTTTTAACCTCAATCTACCAATGTTAAAGACCTTAATTGCCATAACATCTTTTTCTTTGGATAATAGAAGCTATGAGCAATTTCTTCATTGACGATCAAACAAAAGCTGCTACATCAGTTTTTATGGATAAGGTCGCTCAATACTTTCCAATAGCAAAAGCGTTGTTGTTTGGAAGTCGAGCTAGGGGTACTCATCACGTAGAAAGTGACGCCGATGTTGCTATTCTTTTGAAAGGCCTAGCAACTCCATTTATGGCGACAAAATTTGTTATGGATGACCTTGCTTATGAAGTTCTTTTAGAGACCGGTATACGTATTCAGCCGCTACCAATATGGCAGGAAGAATGGGATCATCCAGAAACTTATTCAAATCCAAGCCTTATCAATAATGTGCGAAACGAAGGTATTGTGCTTTGAAGGCAAAAGAACTTTTTATTAAAGCGACAACAGCAGCAGCCTCAGCAAAAATACTATTAAATGCTAGTGATTTCGATGGAGCATGTAATCGAGCCTATTACGCTATGTTTGACGCTGCTCGAGGTGCCTTACTTGCTTCCGGTGAGGTAGATTCGGTCGAGCATACAAAAACCCACAGTGGTCTCATATCTGTTTTTAGTTTGAAATTGGTGAAAACAGGTCAAGTCTCAATTGAATTTGGCAAAGCATTAAACAGGGTCGAAGATCTTCGTTTAATGGGTGATTACAAAGGTGATTTGGTGGCCAAGGAGGATGCACAATGGGCGGTTGCTAAAGCAAGTGAATTCGTTGAGCACCTTTTGGGGTTATTTGATAAACCCTAAATCGATTTAAGCCTGCATTAATTCTTGTAAGTGTTTAACTGCTGCCTTAGGATCTTTAGCTTGGGTAATGGCTCTCACAACAGCCACTGAACCAACGCCACTTTTTGCCACCGCATGAATGCTATCTTGATCAATGCCGCCAATAGCAACTAGCGGGTAATTGTCCATGAGCTGAGCATATCGATATAAGCGACCCAGTCCTTGCGGTGCTGTAGGCATCTTCTTTAAATTCGTAGGAAAGACGGCTCCCATCGCAATGTAACTTGGGCAATGGCGATCTGCATAAGCCAGCTCTGCATAGCCATGCGTACTTAATCCCAGTCTTAAACCCGCCATCCGAATTTCTTCTAGGTTGGCATCTACTAAATCCTCTTGACCTAAATGCACGCCATAGGCGCCGGCATCAATTGCTTCTTGCCAATAATCATTAATGAAGAGCAGGGTCTTGCTATCTTTGACTGCTGCAACAGATTCTTTAATTTGTTTTCGGATCTTGGATTTTTCATCCGACTTAAAGCGAAGTTGTACTGTAGGCAGCTCCGCCTCAACCATGCGCTTTACCCAATCGGCATCTGGCATGACACCATACAAGCCTAAACGTTTTGGACATTCTTTAAACGCATTGGGATTCATATTGCGAGTCCAGGGCAATAAATCAAAATGCTCAGGCCTGCTGGGCCATTTAATGGGATTAAAGCCACCATCTTGCGATGTCATGCGTGACCATGCCTTGCCAAGTATTCTGGCATCAGACTCAATAAAGCCCATTTCAATTGCCGCTAGTGCGCCTGCTAATTCGTAATGATCGACTGCTGCTTCGTTATCAATGAGTGGAGGCGGGGAGTTCAGGCTAAAGGCCTGAATCGGAATACATAAATCTTCATTGCGATGCGCAGCAACGATTTGATCAGCAAGGTCACGAATCAGGCTCATGGGTTCAGTGTACTTAAATTAGCGTCACTACGATTGGTGCCAAAACGGAGTACCCACCAAAGGCGTGCTTGCTTGAGCTGATTCCTGAGGCTTCATGGCGCCAGATAAATAGGCTACACGACCAGCATCAACTGCCATAGCAAAGGCTTTGGCCATCACCACAGGATCATCCGCCAAGGCTACTGCTGTATTTAGCAGTACACCATCAAACCCCCATTCCATCACAGTGCAAGCATGAGAAGGAAGTCCTAGGCCGGCATCTACCAAGAGTGGAACCTTTAGACGATCACGCAAGAGTTTCATGGCATATGGATTTAAAGGGCCTTGTCCGGTACCAATTGGAGCAGCCCAAGGCATCACCGCTTGGCAACCGACATCAACCAGACGTTGGCACAAAATGAGATCTTCAGTGCAATATGGCAGAACCTTAAAGCCATCTTTAATCAGAGTCTCTGCTGTCTGCACTAAGCGCAAGACATCGGGTTGCAAAGTGTAATCATCACCAATAAGCTCTAACTTGATCCAATCAGTTTCAAACACTTCGCGCGCCATTTGCGCGGTAGTAATCACTTCTTGTGGGCTATGACAACCAGCGGTATTCGGTAGAACAGGAACAGCCATCTTCTTAAGCAAATCCCAAAAGCCGCTATGTGCTTCAGCGGTGGATGTGCCTTGGCGACGTAAGCTCACAGTAATCATGCCGGGATTCGATACTTGTACAGCGTTCTCAAGAACCTGTGGAGAGGGGTAGCGTGAGGTACCCAATAGCAAGCGACTCGCAAAGCTCTCGCCATAAAGGACAAGTGTATCGGCGCTATTGAGATTATTAGGTAAAGGAGCGTTCATAGCAAAATAATTTGTTTTTAATCAGCCGCCAGTAACTGGAGCAATCACTTCAATTTGGTCGTTCTCATTTAATACAAAGTCTGCATGTTTAGTCTTGGGCACAAAATGAAGATTCACTGCAACGGCGTAAGGTGGTTTCGCCTTGATCAAGGCCAGAGCATCACTCACCATGCTCTTGCTGGGTAACTCATAAGCTACTTGATTAACGATTACGCGCATACCGCCTCAATCTGATTATTGTCTTGAGTCATGCTTAATCCCAAATCCAATGCAGTCTTGCTTGTGCCGAACTCCAGGAGCTCTAATGCGCAATCGAGTACTGCAGGAGAAATCATAAAACCATGGCGATACAAGCCATTGATCATGATCAAATCTGCAAGCCCTTTATCTCTTATTGACCGAATTTCTGGGAGATTATTTTTTAAAGTCGGGCGACACTGCGTTGCCATCTCCAAAATGCGGGCTTCTGCAAACCCACTATGAACGGTGTAGACAGCACTGAGCAATTCCATGGCAGAGCGTAAACTCATTTCTGATAGGTCATCAGATTCAATCTCCGTTGCACCAACTACATAGACGTCATTTTCTTTAGGAGCAATATAAATCGGGTAGCGCGGATGTATTAAGCGGGTAGGGCGACGCAACTTCACTTCTGGTGCATGGAGTCGAATGACTTCACCACGAACGCCACGTAAGCTATTGGGCCTGTCCCCAGATAACCAAGCTTCTTTAGCACCCGTACCGCGGCAATCAATTACCGCTTTATAGCCAGTCTGTTTACGCAATTCAGATGGGTTGATCTCGGTATGCCAGTGACAATTAACCTTCAATAGCGTTAACTCGCTAGCGAGAGCATCCAATAGCTGGCGATTATCTAATTGCCCTTCATTGGGTAAATACAGTCCTTGAGTAAAGCGATCGGCAACGCCAGGCTCGAGTTCGCGTAATGCTTCATTATTGAGCTTTTGTGGTGCGCTGAGATCAACGTTTGAGCGACAGTTCTTCTCTAAATGAGCAGTAAAGCGTTCGGCTTCACTGGCATCTTGGCGGTGCCACAAAATCAAGGTGCCATCTTGCTGAAAGTAAACCGGTGAAGATAAGTCAGCAATAAGCTCCTTCCAGCGAGGCAGGCTATGCAAACCCATGCGCACTACCGAATCTTCAGTAATTGCAGACTCAGCTAATGGCGCCAACATCGCTGCAGCAATGCGCGCAGCAGCATGGTTGCCGTCGGGACCCCCTTTATCAAAGAGATCGACTTGAGCACCTCCTTGAGCAAGCGCAACAGCCAGCAAGCGACCCATCAGGCCGCCACCGACAATTGCGTATTTGCTATTGGAGAAGCTTGCGCTAGCCATATTTATCTTTTTAGCTCGTTGGCTTACTGATAAATCTCACTGCCGCGCTTGCGGAACTCTGCTGACATTTCTTCCATGCCCTTAGAAGCGTCAGCTACTTCAGTAATGGGAATAACTTTAGCTTTAGGACTGCCGTCAGCGTCTAAAGTAGCTGCGTAGTCACGAACTTCTTGAGTGATCTTCATGGAGCAGAACTTCGGACCACACATGGAGCAGAAGTGCGCAATCTTGGCACCTTCAGCTGGTAGTGTTGCGTCGTGATACTCACGCGCGCGCTCAGGATCTAAGCCCAGATTAAATTGGTCTTCCCAGCGGAACTCAAAGCGTGCCTTGGAGAGGGCGTTATCACGCACTTGTGCACCAGGCAAACCTTTGGCTAAGTCAGCACCATGGGCAGCAATCTTATAAGTGATGATGCCTTCGCGTACATCTTCCTTATCTGGCAATCCCAAATGCTCTTTTGGTGTGACATAGCAAAGCATTGCTGTGCCATACCAACCGATTTGCGCAGCACCAATGCCGCTGGTGATGTGGTCATAGCCAGGGGCGATATCGGTAATCAATGGTCCGAGGGTGTAGAAGGGAGCTTCTAAGCAATGCTTGAGCTCTTCAGTCATATTCTCTTCAATGCGCTGCATTGGCACATGTCCAGGACCCTCAATCATGACCTGTACATCATGTTTCCAAGCTTTAGCAGTCAGCTCACCGAGTGTATGGAGTTCGCCAAACTGAGCAGCATCATTAGAGTCAGCAATACAACCAGGGCGCAAGCCATCACCCAAGCTAAATGACACATCATAGGCTTTCATGATCTCGCAGATTTCATCAAACTTTGTGTACAGGAAGTTTTCTTTGTGATGAGCCAAGCACCATTTAGCCATGATCGAACCACCACGAGAAACAATGCCCGTAATACGATCAGCTGTTAACGGTACATAACGTAGCAATACACCCGCATGAATGGTGAAGTAATCCACGCCTTGTTCAGCTTGCTCAATAAGTGTGTCACGGAACATTTCCCAAGTGAGATCTTCTGCAATGCCACCGGTTTTATCTAGTGCTTGATAGATTGGAACTGTGCCAATAGGTACTGGAGAGTTACGAATAATCCATTCACGAGTCTCATGAATATGCTTACCAGTGGAGAGATCCATGATGGTATCTGCACCCCATCGAATGGACCACACCATCTTTTCTACTTCTTCATTGATAGAGGAGGTAACAGCAGAGTTGCCTAAGTTGCCGTTAATCTTTACACGGAAGTTACGGCCAATAATCATTGGCTCTAATTCAGGATGATTGATGTTTGCTGGAATGATCGCACGGCCTGCAGCAATCTCAGAGCGCACAAATTCACCGGTAACAATGTCGGGCAGATTGGCGCCATACCCTTTACCTGGATGCTGCTTCAATAACTGCTTGTATGCAGGATCTTTGCGCAGTTGCTCAAGGCCCATAGATTCACGCAGAGCGATGTATTCCATTTCAGGAGTAATGATTCCTTGGCGAGCGTAATACATCTGACTGACGTTATGACCAGACTTCGCAACGCGCGGTGCGCTGATATGAGAAAAGCGTAAATTTTGTGTGGCTTCATCTTGTGAACGCGCAACGCCGTATTCAGAGCTAGGCCCTGCCAACTGGATCGTGTCATTGCGTTCAGCAATCCAGGCATCACGGAGTCTTGGCAAACCTTTTTCAAGATTAATCACAACATCAGGATCGCTGTATGGACCAGAAGTGTCATAGACTGGTACAGGAGGATTTGCCAACATTTCTTCACCTACGCGAGTAGGTAGTTGCTCAATCATCCGGATTGGCGCTTTGACATCAGGCCGTGACCCTTGAAGGTAAGTTTTAGTTGAAGCTGGATAGGCAAACTTTTGCCCGAAGTCGCGCTCCAAACTTTTTAAACTTGGAATCTCGTGTTTTGCATTTTTAGTTGAAGTCTTGCCTGTACTCATGTCCATCTCCTAGCTGTTTTAGATGGACGAAACCGGGTGTCGGTCTGATGTAACTCCCCACGCCAGCATTACCTGGATCGGGTTCTAGGGTCTTTCTCAGCGCCTTCTAGCAAAACTGCTATTAAGGGCACCCCTGTTTCATCCTTAAGATGAATTTAACCACGAATTGACTGATTACTGCATGACGGCAGTCATGCCCTGCCAAATAGGCCCTGCAGGCTACTTATTGCGGCGCAATATGAAATCAGCCGTAACAAAGGCAGCATCAGAGGTAAATTCATCAGCTAGGATTCTGGCGGCAGCTTCCGGCAGAGAGATTTCAATAAAGCCACTGACTTCACCATCATGATTGGTGGGGACAAAGTTGTCAGCCAGCTCTAAATCGTAGACATATAGCTGTTCATCATGAAAGCCTCGACCGGCTATTGGGCGGCGCATATGAATACGTCCCACAGGCTCAATTTGATCGGAGATTTGCTCAGGTACACCAGCTTCTTCCCAAAGCTCACGACGCGCGCTAACCCAGGGTGTTTCATCAGCAGTAATACCACCGGCAGCCAAGTTATCTAACTTACCTGGATCAGTAGGCTTAGTTTCACTGCGTCTTCCAAGCCAAATCGTATTGCCTACCGTATAGCCATTGATATGCGTTGCCATACTGCGAAAGCCAAAGGTACGAAACGCAGCACGCTCCATGCGAAAGTATTTGTGACCATTTAGATCAACCCAAGCAAAGTCTTCGTTACGCCAACCTGGAATAAAACCACCCAATCTCATGCGATTGGCTAACTGATAAAGGCTATTAGATAAATCTCTAGGCTTACCTAATTGAATAGTGAGTTTGTCGTGACCCATTGCAATGAGAGCAATAGCTTCTTTGCGCAAAGAATCTTGCAGATAAGGAATAAATTCTGGATTGAGATGGCCAATGAGTTGTTCACCTATTGCACCGCGGGATAAATAAATCGGCAGGTATTCCGCGGGAGCAGAACGCGCCGTGTTTTGGAGCATTTCCTCGAGGGCAGCTAAAGTGCTGGTTGAAAGGCTGGTCATGCCTTAAGTGTAAGGGAACTTCCCGTTCCATGCCTCTGTTGGTAAAACTGCATAACACAAATTCCTATAAGAACTAACTTAAATATTTATTTGCAAATGCACAAAATAGATAAAGATATTCTGCACACAAATTAGGCAAGCTAGGTCTACCTATACAAATCTGTGACTTACGAAAACTTTTGAGGATTTATCCACAATGCCTGTGGATAAGTATGGGAAATTTTTGGTCCCGCCGACAGGAATCGAACCTGTATCCCACGCTTAGGAGGCATGTGCACTATCCATTGTGCTACGGCGAGATGCTAAGAAAATAAAAAGTGTGCTAAGTCAATTCTAATGAATTACAAACCATGAACTACCAACCACACAGCGCCCATACTTGATTTGTTACTGCCACCATCATATCGGGTGCGAAGTACATGGAGAAAACAAACAACAATGCGAATAAAGCAAACCCATAAAAAATGATTTTCCCAATGCTTGGTTTTCTCTTAAGCATTGGCCACTCTGTGAATTGCTCGTTCCTTTACAGGAAGATTAACTAAGAAAGCAAAGACGCCTAATCCAATTGCGATTTCCCAAACAATTAAATAGGAGCCAGTTTGGTCAAATAAATAACCACCAAGGAAGGCTCCGCAGAAACTACCCAATTGATGTGAGAAAAAGATGAGACCAGAAAGCATTGTCAAATACTTCACACCAAAAATTTGCGCAACAATACCATTGGTTAGTGGAATAGTTGAGAGCCACAAGAAGCCCATGATGGCTGCAAAGATATAAGTGCTCATCGGTGTTGGTGGCAACAACAAGAACGCTGTAATGGCAATGGAACGCCCAATATAGATTGCAGATAGTAAATAGCGTTTAGGGAAGCGCTGACCTAGGATGCCAGAGCTATAGGTGCCGAAGATATTAAACAGGCCGATTAAGGCTAGGGCGGTCGTCGCGACAACCGGAGCCCCGACAGCTGGATGGGTAGAAGACAGGTCCTTAAGGTAAGGTGCCAAATGAACCGCAATAAACACCACCTGAAAGCCACAAACAAAATAACCTAAAGTCAGATAGCGAAAGCTTGGATTACCGATGGCTTCCTTAAGCGCCTGTTTGATTGTTTGATCGCCCAAATTGTGATTGTGGGTGAAATTCTTTTCACGCAACATAAATGCAGTTGGGATCATTAGGCTGGCCATCAATGCCAACATGAGAAGCGCATCTTGTGTACCAAACATACTGAGCAAACCTTGCTCAGCTGGAATCATGAGGAACTGACCAAATGAACCGGCAGCTGCAGTGATACCCATTGCCCAAACTCGTTTCTCCGCAGACACATTGCGACCCAGGATTCCATAGACCACGCTGTAGGTCGTGGCGGTTTGTGCCAGGCCAATAAGTAGGCCGCCGGCTAAAGTGAAATTCATGACATCAGTAGAGATAGCCATGCCTGCTAAACCTAGGGCGTACAAAATCCCACCAGCAACCATGATTTTGAATGCGCCGTAACGATCAGCCAAAGCCCCAGTAACTGGTTGCACAGCGCCCCAAATCAGATTTTGTAAAGCAATAGTCAGAGCAAACGTTTCCCGACCCCAGCCATTGGCTGAAGTAATGGGTAAATTAAAGAGGCCAAAGCCATGACGAATACCCATCGATAGGGTAACCATGAGTCCACCGTAGATGAGGACTTCCTTCATCGAAAGCCCTGCTTTGGATGTCTGTGTTGTCATGGGGCTTAGATGATTCCCTTGGTGCGCAGCGCTTCAATCGCTTGATCATCTAATTTGAGACGTTCATGCAAGATCTCTTGCGTGTGTTGACCGAGCGTGGGCGGTGCCATTCGCACTTCAGTGGGTGTTTTAGAGAGACGCATAGGACTAGCAACCAATTTCATATTGCCAACAGTAGGGTGTGGAACATTGATCTCTACCCCACGAGCTATGACTTGCTCATTTTCAAAGACTTCTTTGAAGTTATTGATCGGTCCGCAAGGAACATTAGCCTTTTCTAGAAGTGATATCCATTCTTTCTTTGTTTTTTTACGGGTCATGGCTTCAAGTAGCGGCACTAGCTCATCTCGGTGCTGAACACGGAGTGGGTTAGTGGCGTAACGTGGATTATCAGCAAGGTGGCCTTCTTCGCCAGCCATAACAAAGTGTCGGTATTGACCGTCATTGCCAGCAGCAACAATCATCCAGCCATCCGATGTTGGGAAGGTCTGATACGGAACAATGGTTACGGAGGCATTGCCAATTCGACGGGGCACTTTTTCAGATGTAAGGTAGGCGCTTGAAACATTAGCCATCACTGCAATTTGGGTATCCAATAAAGCCATATCGATGTATTGGCCTTCACCTGTATGGTCACGGTGAATGACAGCTGCCAATATGGCTGTAGAGGCATACATGCCGGTAAAGATGTCTGCGATTGCAACCCCTGCTTTTTGTGGGCTAGCTCCTTTAACACCATCCGCTTCACCGGTAACACTCATAAAGCCGCCCATACCCTGAACGATGAAGTCGTAGCCAGGACGATTAGCAAAGGGACCAGTCTGACCAAACCCTGTAATTGAGCAGTAGATCAAATCTGGCTTTACTTTTTTGAGGCTTTCATAATCAAGGCCATATTTAGCGAGGTCGCCAACTTTGTAGTTTTCAATCACCACATCCGATTCGGCAGCCAGCTGACGGATCAATTCTTGACCTTCGGGTTTTGCAATGTCGACCGTAATTGAACGTTTATTGCGGTTAATGCAAATAAAATAGGCAGATTCTTCAGTTTCGTTGCCGTTGGCGTCTTTGACAAAAGGAGGCCCCCAATGGCGGGTATCGTCGCCAACGACCGGTCTTTCGACTTTGATGACATCTGCACCCAAATCCGCTAGGTTTTGAGCGCACCAAGGCCCTGCCAAGACACGGCTAAGGTCTAAAACGCGAATATGACTTAAGGCTCCCATCCCCCGATTTTGGCATGGATGACAGGGGAATTCCCGAAAAATTCGGCCTGGAGCTCAGACATGACTACAATTTGCGCGCATGGCTACCCGTAAAACTTCCGAATACAGCGAATCGTCGATTCAGGTCCTAAAAGGACTAGAACCAGTCCGTCAACGGCCTGGAATGTACACCCGCACCGACAATCCACTCCATATCATTCAGGAGGTGCTGGATAACGCATCCGATGAAGCTTTAGGCGGTTTTGGTAAGCAAATCATTGTCACGATGCATACCGATGGCAGCGTAAGCGTAGAGGATGATGGGCGCGGCATTCCAGTGGGGATGCATCCTACCGAAAAATTACCGGTAGTGGAGATTGTGTTTACCCAGCTTCATGCTGGTGGTAAGTTTGAAAAAGGCACCGGTGGTGCCTATGCATTCTCAGGTGGCTTGCACGGCGTTGGTGTTTCTGTAACAAATGCCTTATCCAAAAGATTAGAAGTCACCGTTTGGCGTGATGGCCAAATGTCGACATTGACCTTTTCTGATGGCAAAGTAATTGAAAAGCTCAAAACAATTTCTTCTACAAAAGAAGATAAGTCACACGGTACGCGCGTACGTGCATGGCCAGACGGTAAGTATTTTGATAGCTCAGTGATTCCAATGCCTGAGCTCATTCGCCTATTACGCTCTAAGGCTGTTTTATTGCCTGGCGTGAAGGTAACGCTGATTCAAGAAAAATCAGGCGATACCCAGACATGGCAATATGCACAAGGCTTACGTGGCTACTTAAATGAAGCGATTGCGCAAGCAGGTCATGGCGCCGAAGTCATTCCACCATTCGAAGGCGAGCAATACGCTACCGGCACTGGAGAGGAAGATTCTTTTGCTGAAGGCGAGGGCGCGGCTTGGGTAGTTTGTTGGACTGAAGATGGCGCACCAGTGCGTGAGAGTTATGTGAACTTGATTCCAACGCCTGCAGGCGGTACTCACGAAAGCGGTTTGCGTGAAGGTTTATTCAATGCCGTTAAAGGCTTTATTGAGATGCATGCATTGCAGCCGAAAGGTGTGAAACTCATGCCTGAAGACGTATTTGCTCGCGCGTCTTTCATTTTGTCAGCCAAAGTATTGGATCCTCAGTTTCAAGGACAGATTAAAGAGCGCCTGAATTCTCGTGATGCCGTACGTTTAGTTTCTGGCTATGTGAAGTCTGCTTTAGAGCTTTGGCTCAACCAGCACGTTGACTATGGTCGTAAGTTAGCTGACCTAGTGATTAAACAGGCACAAGCGAGAACCCGTGCTGGCCAAAAGGTAGAGAAGAAGAAGTCTTCTGGTGTAGCTGTTCTGCCTGGCAAGCTTACCGACTGTGAGAGCCAAGACATTGGCATGAATGAAATCTTCCTAGTAGAGGGTGATTCTGCTGGTGGTTCAGCCAAGATGGGCCGTAATAAGGAATATCAGGCTATCTTGCCATTGCGTGGCAAGGTATTAAATACTTGGGAAGCTGAGCGTGATCGCTTATTTGCCAATAATGAAGTACATGACATCGCTGTAGCGATTGGTGTGGATCCGCATGGAGCAAATGACACCCCCGACCTATCCAATCTGCGCTATGGCAAGGTATGCATTCTGTCTGATGCGGACGTTGATGGCGCACACATTCAGGTATTGCTCTTAACCTTGTTCTACAAACATTTCCCTAAATTGATTGAGTTAGGACATGTGCATATTTCTAGACCACCACTATTTAGAGTCGATGCTCCAGCGCGTGGCAAGAAACCAGCACAGAAGATTTATGCCCTTGATGCAAATGAGCTTCAAGCGATTGAAGATAAATTACGTAAAGACGGCGTTAAAGAATCTGCATGGCAGATCTCTCGCTTTAAGGGTCTGGGAGAGATGAGTGCTGAGCAACTTTGGGATACGACTTTGAATCCTGACACTCGTCGTTTACTGCCGGTCACTTTGGGCACATGGACTGAAGACGAAACGTTTAAAACAATGGACATGTTGATGGGTAAATCAGAGTCTGGTGCACGCCGTGATTGGTTAGAAGAGCGCGGCAATGAAGTGGAGGCGGATATCTAATGACAACCAAAAAAACTCCTGGAAAAAATACTCCAGCCGATCAAGCAGATTTGTTTGCCAACCCCATTGAAATAAATATTGTTGAAGTGGAAGAGACTCCTGCAGTTGCTACCTCTTCTGGCGGTGGAGCGGGTAATCATGACCCCAAAACGGTTGACTTAAATGAAGATGGTAAAGACAGCTTAACGCTAGCGGTATACGCAGAGCGCGCCTATTTAGATTACGCAATAAGCGTAGTTAAGGGCCGTGCATTACCAGATGTATCTGATGGCCAAAAACCTGTACAGCGTCGCATTTTGTTCTCAATGAGCGAAATGGGATTGCGTGCAGATGCTAAGCCGGTGAAAAGTGCGCGTGTAGTTGGCGATGTGTTGGGTAAGTTCCATCCCCACGGTGACCAATCCGCATACGATGCCTTGGTTCGTTTGGCGCAAAGCTTCTCATTGCGTTACCCATTAATTGATGGTCAAGGTAACTTCGGCTCACGCGATGGCGATGGCGCGGCAGCGATGCGTTACACGGAGGCTCGTCTTACTAAGATCGCTAGTTTGCTTCTGAGTGAGATTGATGAAGGTACGGTAGATTTTGCGCCGAATTACGACGGCTCATTCCAAGAGCCTAAATTATTACCAGCGCGCTTACCTTTTGTATTGCTCAATGGCGCATCCGGTATTGCCGTTGGTATGGCGACTGAGATTCCTTCGCATAATTTGCGTGAAGTGGCTACAGCTGCCGTTGCATTAATGAAGTCTCCGAAGATGAGCACTTCAGAGTTATTGGAGATCATGCCTGGTCCCGACTATCCAGGTGGCGGTCAAATCATTTCTTCTGCTGCAGAAATTGCGCAGATATATGAGGCAGGGCGCGGCAGTATTAAAGTGCGTGCACGTTGGTCTGTCGAAGAACTCGCTCGAGGTCAATGGCAGATTGTGGTTAACGAACTGCCTCCAGCAACCTCCTCGCAGCGTGTGCTGCAAGAGATTGAAGAAATCACTAATCCAAAGGTGAAGGTTGGTAAAAAGACCTTAACCCCTGAGCAAAACAATCTTAAATCGACCATCTTGAATGTGCTCGATGGCGTGCGTGATGAATCGAGTAAGGATGCCGCAGTACGTTTGGTATTTGAGCCAAAGAGCAAAAATATTGACGTGAATGAGTTTGTCAATTTATTGCTTGCTCATACTTCATTAGAATCCAATGCCCCAATGAACTTGGTGATGATTGGTAATGATGGTCGTCCACGTCAAAAAGGACTAAAAGAAATTCTGTCTGAGTGGGTCGCATTTAGGGTTGCCACAGTAACGCGCAGAACGCAGCATCGCTTAGGCAAAGTCAAAGACCGAATGCATATTTTGGAAGGACGTTTAACCGTTCTTCTCAATATTGATAAGGTCATTAAGATCATCCGTAATAGCGATGAACCTAAAGCGGATTTGATCAAAGAGTTCAAGCTGAGTGATCGCCAGGCTGAAGATATTCTGGATATTCGCTTGCGCCAGTTGGCTCGCTTAGAAGGCATCAAGATTGAGCAAGAGCTGAAAGAGCTTAAGGCTGAACGTGATGACTTAGAGGGTTTGTTGCAAAACGACACGGTATTGCGCAAGCGCATCATCAAAGAAATCGAATCCGATATGAAGGACTTCGGTGATGATCGTCGCACCCTGATTCAGGAAGATAAGCGCGCCATTGCTGAGACCAAAGTCATTGATGAGCCAGTTACAGTGATTGTTTCTCAAAAGGGCTGGGTACGTGTGCGCCAAGGCCATGAGCATGATGCAACTCAATTTGGATTCAAGGCAGGCGATGCTTTATATGCCACCTTTGAAGTGAGAACTGTAGACGTTATTCAGGGCTTTGGTAGCGACGGACGTGTATACACAGTTCCTGTCAGCGAATTACCGGGCTCTCGTGGAGATGGTTCGCCATTAACTAGCTTCGTTAATTTGGCCGCTGGCTCCCAAATGGTTGCCTATTACGCTGGTCAACCAGATGATTTGGTATTGCTTTCCACTAAAGCCGGTTATGGATTCTTGGCTAACGTTGCTGATATGACTACCCGTAACAAAGCGGGCAAATCATTCTTGAGTATGGACGCTAAGGTCCCTGGCGATGCCCCTTTAGGTGCCGCCAAGGTAAAGGTAGGCATGAAGCAAGTTGCCTGCTTATCAGAGGCTTCCAAGTTATTAGTATTCCCATTAGATGAACTCAAGCGTCTGCCAACCGGCGGTAAGGGCGTCATTCTCATGGGCTTGGATGAAAAAGAACACTTGGCTTCGGCTATCGCAGTTGGTCCTGACGGGGCTACCTATTCAGGCGCTGGACGTGCTGGTAAACCAACTGAACTCGGCCTTGACGCCAAAACCTTGAAGTCTTTTGCAGGTAACCGCGCACGCAAAGGCCACTTTGTTGAGCCGCGCTTAAAAGACGGCAAGTTAACAGCGAACTAAGCCAGCCAAGTCGACTAAGTCAGCTAAGTTTTCTTCGGAATACTCACGCCATATTTAACAGCAATTACCTCCGCCAGAATCGAAACTGCGATCTCTGGTGGGGTGAGAGCGCCAATAAATAACCCAACAGGGCCATGTAGCTTTTCAACCTGCTCCTGGCTGACATCAAACTCGAGCAAACGCTCTTTGCGTTTCTGAGTATTTTTTCTGCTCCCTAACGCCCCTACATAAAAGGCAGGAGACTTCAGGGCCTCCATCAAAGCCATGTCATCTAACTTGGGGTCGTGTGTCAGAGCAACAACGGCAGTGTGAGAGTCAACACCTATCTCCAGCAAGACATCATCTGGCATGCCCTTTGAGAAAGTAATATCACAACGATTTAGACCTTCGGCATATTCTTCACGAGGATCAATCACGACGACTTCGAAATCTGAAGCCAGCGCAAAATCTGCCGTGTATAGGGATAGCTGACCAGCGCCAATAATCACCATGCGCCAACGAGGGCCGTAAGTGGTTTGCATTTCCTGTTCATTACAAGCAAATTCATCACTGCGATCGCCTAAGCTGAGGGTAGATTTGCCAGTAGCCAAATTGACGGAGCGGCGTGTAATTTGATGAGAAGAAATATTCGCAAGCAACTTTTCCAAAATAGCTAGTTCTGGCCTAGGCTCTACCAATAAACGTAAGGTGCCACCACAAGGCAGACCAAAACGGGCGGCCTCTTGCTGTGTTACTCCGTAAACCACCATTTCTGGGGTATCGCGAGTGAGGATTTCAGTTTGGACTCGACGAATCAGGTCATCTTCAACGCAGCCCCCTGAAACAGACCCAGCAACTTGTCCATCAGCTCGTATAGCAAGCCAGGAGCCGACTGGACGGGGTGCTGAGCCCCAAGTCTGAACCACGGTCGCAATTGCGACAGATTGACCCGATTGGAGCCATTCGACGGCAGATTTGAGTACGCTTAAATCGGTGCTGTTCATGCGTTTTCTTCTTTTTCGTTCTTTTGTGAAAGCTTTTATTAATAACTATTTATTATCACTCTAATGACTGTCTCCGGTGAATCCTCCAAAAGCCCTAATTTGCGTCTAGCCATCCTGATATTGGCAGCGGGTGAGGGAAGTCGTTTGGGTGGATATCCCAAAGCCTTATTAAAAAAAGGCGGAGATAGTTTGTTAAAGCGCTTTATTCAATCTACCCAGAGTTTTGACCCCATTGAGACTTTGGTCGTTACAGGCTTTTACTCGGACCAAATCGAAGCAGAAATCAAATTACTCAAGCCGGCCGTAGCAAACCCAATAACTTGGGTAAAAAATCTCCAGCCGGAATTAGGTCAAGCCTCTTCAGTACGTCTTGGTCTTGAATCGCTAAAAAGTGACTACGACGTTTTGTTGATTGCTTTATGCGATCAGCCAGGCATAGGTAGTGATGAGGTCGAGGCATTACTGTGGCAATGTAATCAAAGAGGCGCAAACCAAGAGGTCGTATTGCCGATGGTGGATGGTCAGCGAGGTAACCCCGTGTTATTTTCAAAACTAATCATTGAGAAAATCTTAGCAATACCCGGAATGGTCTGCAGACCTTACATGGATCTACATCCCGAGCTAGTTAAAACTTTTGTTACTGATAATCAAGCCTTTGTAATGGATGTCGATACGCAGAAGGATATCGAGAAACTAGGGCTGGATAGAATCCAGCCCCATTAAGTTGTTTTGAGTTAAATCTCGGCAATCAATTCAATTTCTACACAAGCTCCAAGCGGGATTTGAGCGACACCAAAAGCGCTACGTGCATGTTTGCCAGCGTCGCCAAAAACTTCAAACAATAATTCTGAGCAGCCATTCAACACTAAGTGTTGCTCGGTATAACTGTCAGTCGAGTTCACCAAACCCATGACTTTGACAATGCGCTTTACCTTGTCCAAAGAGCCAAGATAGTTCTGCAACGTAGATATCAGGTCAATCGCAATAGCGCGGGCAGCGGCTTTACCAGTTTCTGTATCCATATCTTTACCGAGCTTACCAACCCAAGGCTTACCATCATGTTTGGCAATGTGACCAGAAAGAAACACGGTATTGCCACTGGTGGCAGCCATGACATAGGCAGCAGCAGGAGGCCCTGGTGGCGGTAAATCGATGCCAAGAGTCTTAAGACGTTCGCTAATAGTTGTGCTCATATGAGTTTTCTGTAATTGAATTGAATAAAAGAATCTTACTTGGAAAGCTGACGCATGGCACTTTCAAGACCATTTAGAGTGACTGGGTACATACGATCTTTCATGAGGTTTTGCATGATGTCGATCGATTGACGGTATTGCCAGATGGATTCGGGCTCAGGATTAAGCCACGCAAAATGCGGGAAGTGGTCAATGAGCCGATTAATCCAAACAGTGCCCGCTTCTTTATTGTTGTATTCAACGGAGCCGTTAGGGCTCAATATTTCATAAGGAGACATCGTCGCATCTCCAACAAAGATGAGTTTGTAGTCGGGCCCATATTTATTAATGATGTCTTGCGTTGCAGTCACTTGATCACGCCTACGGCGATTGCTTTGCCATAAGTTTTCATAAACACAGTTATGGAAATAGTAATGTTCTAAGTGCTTAAATTCCGCTTTGGCAGCAGAAAATAACTCAGCAATGCGTTGGATATGATCATCCATCGAACCACCGACATCCATGAGCAGTAGAACTTTTACCTGGTTGTGTCGCTCGGGTCGCATTTGAATATCGAGCATGCCCGCGTTGGCGGCAGTTGAATGAATCGTTTTATCTAAATCGAGCTCTAAAGTCGATCCTTCTCGGGCAAAACGACGCAGGCGGCGTAAGGCAACCTTGATATTACGAGTGCCCAATGCTAAATCACTGTCATAGTCCTTAAATTCTCGAGCTTCCCAGACTTTGATAGCCGTTCTGTTGCCCGCACTCTCGCCACCAATACGGATGCCTTCGGGGTGATAGCCGCTGTGACCAAATGGTGAAGAACCACCTGCGCCAATCCATTTATTGCCACCGCCATGCCATTCTTTTTGCTCTTTTAAAAGCTCCTCAAGACGCTTCTTTAAGGCATCCGGACCACCTAATTTCTGCAGAGCAGCTTTTTCTTCATCCGTTAGTACGCGTTGAAGTTTTTTCTCTAACCATTCCAGTGGAATATCTGGCGATAGCGCAATGATTTGTTCAATCCCGTTGAAGTAGCTACCAAACACTTGATCAAAGCGATCAAAGTGTTGTTCATCCTTAACCAAGGTCAAGCGCGAGAACTGATAAAACTCATCAATGGAAGGGTTAATAACACCCGATTTCAAGCCCTCCAAAAGAGTTAAAAACTCTCGCACTGAAACAGGCACCTTGGCCTCTTTCAGATTTAGGAAGAATTGAATCAACATTGAAGAAGTCTTCTGGCTAACAAGTTAGCGATGATTGCGATTCATCATGACCAAGCGTTCAAATAGATGAATATCTTGTTCATTCTTAAGAAGAGCTCCGTGCAAAGGTGGTACGACAATCTTTTCATCGCTGCTGTGCAGCGTTTCAGGCGGAATATCTTCCGCTAGTAGAAGCTTGAGCCAATCGATTAGTTCAGATGTTGAGGGCTTCTTTTTTAAGCCCGGCAACGAGCGTATTTGGTAGAAGGCCTTGAGGGCAGCATCCAAAAGATCCTGTTTGATATTAGGGTGGTGTACATCCACGATGCTTTGCATCGTATTAGCGTCTGGGAAGGTGATGTAATGAAAGAAGCAACGACGCAAGAAGGCGTCGGGCAATTCTTTTTCATTGTTTGAAGTAATGATGACGAGTGGGCGATGTTTAGCCTTAATCAATTCACGAGTTTCATAGACATAAAACTCCATGCGATCAATTTCGCGTAATAAGTCATTCGGAAACTCAATATCTGCTTTATCGATTTCATCAATGAGCAATACAGTCGGCTCGTCTGCTTCAAATGCTTGCCATAAAACACCTTTGATAATGTAGTTCCGAATATCGTTTACTTTTTCATTGCCCAATTGGGAGTCACGCAAACGGCTTACGGCATCGTATTCATATAGACCTTGCTGAGCCTTTGTGGTTGATTTGATATGCCATTGCAATAGCGGCATGTTGAGGGCAGCAGCCACTTCTTCAGCGAGCATGGTTTTCCCAGTTCCAGGCTCACCTTTAATGAGGAGGGGACGCTGCAGAGCAATGGCCGCATTCACAGCCAATTTCAGATCATCAGTGGCGACATAGCTTTGGCTACCAGCAAAGCGACTTGGGGAGGGCGAAGTGGATTTGCTCATGGACATACCTAAATAAGGACTGGATTAAGCTTTCAAGTATAGGTAAGTGAGGGAAATTTTTCAGTGTTTCTAGTGATTTTGGCCTCTAAAATGACGGGAAAGGCATCTGTCCGCTATACTCTCTCCAAATTGATCCAAATCAAACTCATTAATAATGATTTCTATGAAAAAACTCACATTTCTTCCTCATTTGGCCGTTGCTGCATCTCTAGCTTTTGCAGGTTCTGGTGCTCAGGCTGATGAAGTTAAGGGTACTGCAGCTGCTGGTAACGCTAAGGTTTGGCTTTGTGTTGGTTGCCACTCCATTCCTGATTACCGTGCTGATTACCCATTGGTATACAAAGTGCCTATGTTGGGCGGTCAAAATGGTGCCTATATTGCTACTGCTTTGTCAGAGTACAAAAAAGGCGAGCGTAAGCATCCAACGATGCGCGCTATCGCTGCCAGCTTGTCTGACCAAGATATGGCCGATATTGGCGAATACTATGCCGCGCAAACTGCCAGCACACCGAACAACCCATTGAAGTGATTCATTGATAAAGATACATAGAGATACTTTTATGAAATTTGCACTAATTACAGCAGTTTTGCTCTCCAGTATTGGTTTGGTAAACGTAGCAAATGCTGCTAACGTAGATAAAGGTCAGGCATTGGTAGAGAAGGCTAATTGCGCCTCTTGCCATGGCGCTGGACTCAATGCCCCAATCTTGCCTGTTTATCCAAAGTTAGCTGGCCAGTATTCTGATTACTTGTATTACGCCTTGAAAGCGTACAAAGTAGGCAATGGCAATCCTCAGTATGGTCGTAATAACGCCATCATGGGCTCACAAGTACAAGCCTTTAGTGATGCTGATATGCAGGATATCGCCGCTTATGTTTCCAGCTTGCCAGGAAATTTTGTTATTAAAAAGTAAATCCTGCTAGCTCAGGCTACTTAAATTAAAGGCTTAGAATATCTTTCTAAGCCTTTAATTTTTATGGGTTTTATCTTAACGCTTCTAGCCCTTGGGCAAGGTGTTTACGCATCACCGCTTCAGCAGCTTGCTCATCTCGCTTGAGAAGTGCTCGAAGGATTTCTCGGTGCTCAACTAAAGAGTTTTGCAGTCTACCGGTGCTGGTTAATGAGTCTCTACGATGTAATTTGAGTACTTTACGTAGATCAGCAATCACTCCATTCATCCATTTATTGCCTGCAATTTCTTGAATTAGCTCATGAAATTTGCCATTTATCTCAAAAAATTGCTCAATATCCCGGTCAGCAGCTGCTTTTTCTAAGCGGTGGTGTAGGTGATCCAGCATATTTAATTCAGCCTCAGTCGCTTTAATCGCTGTTTCCTTGGCTGCTTGACCCTCTAAAAGGGAGAGAATCGTGAAGATTTCCTCTAGATCTTTTCTAGCTACCTCAGTTACATAGGCACCACGGCGCATCTTGATGGTTACCAGGCCTTCAGAGGCTAAAACCTTGATTGCTTCGCGCATAGGGGTGCGACTAATCCCAAGCTGATCTGCTAGTGATTGCTCATCTAGCCAGCTTCCTGGGGCCAATTGCTTGCTAAAAATCTGCTCCCGCAAACGGTCAGCAACGTCTTCGTATAAGGGCCTATTATTCAGTTTTGTATTCATAATTATGAATACATGATAGCTAGACAAATTAAGAATAGTCAAGCAGAATGTAAGGATATTTCGATGCAATGCAGCAAAAATTAACCGGGAGTTTTTGTGAGTTCTAAAGAAAACAATTCATGGCCATCATTTCCAGACGCCAATCTAGAGACCTGGAAAAAGTCAGCGCAAAAATCTGCACCTAATGGTGATGTTGATTCCTTGGGTTGGAAAACTCCGGATGGAATTCATTTAAAAGCTTTGTACACATCATCGGATGTTGAAGGTCTTAACTACACCGATACATTGCCTGGATTTGAGCCATTTGTTCGTGGTCCACAAGCGACGATGTACTCAGTTCGTCCTTGGACCATTCGCCAATACGCTGGATTTTCAACTGCAGAAGAATCCAATGCGTTTTATCGCAAGGCGCTTGATGCAGGTGGTCAAGGTGTATCCGTTGCTTTTGACTTAGCCACTCATCGTGGTTACGACTCTGATCATCCACGTGTTACCGGTGACGTTGGTAAGGCCGGCGTTGCCATTGATTCTGTTGAAGATATGAAAATCTTGTTCGATGGCATTCCATTGGACAAGGTATCCGTTTCGATGACGATGAACGGAGCTGTATTACCGGTACTGGCTGGTTACATTGTTGCTGGTGAAGAGCAAGGCGTTAAACAGGAGCAACTATCCGGAACGATTCAGAATGACATTCTGAAGGAGTTCATGGTGCGCAACACATACATCTATCCACCAGAACCTTCGATACGCATTATTGGCGACATTATTGAGTACACCGCTAAGCACATGCCGAAATTCAACTCGATTTCTATTTCGGGTTATCACATGCAAGAGGCTGGAGCCAATCAAGTTTTGGAGCTGGCATTCACCTTGGCTGATGGTAAAGAATATGTAAAAACAGCCCTGGCTAAAGGGTTGGACGTAGATGGTTTTGCGGGTCGCCTTTCTTTCTTCTTTGCTATTGGTATGAACTTCTACCTTGAAGTTGCCAAGTTACGTTCCGCCCGCTTGTTGTGGTGGCGCATTATGAAATCATTCGAGCCAAAGAATCCGAAGTCATTGATGTTGCGTACACACTGCCAAACATCGGGCTGGTCCTTAACCGAGCAAGATCCATACAACAACGTAGTAAGAACTACGGTAGAGGCGATGGCCGCAGTATTTGGTGGCACACAGTCATTGCATACCAACTCTTTGGATGAGGCGATTGCATTGCCTTCCGAGTTCTCCAGCCGTATTGCGCGTAATACTCAGTTAATCCTTCAAGAAGAGACGCATATTCCTAGCGTCATCGATCCATGGGCAGGCTCCTACATGATGGAAAACCTCACTCAAGAGATGGCTGACAAAGCCTGGGAAATTATTCAAGAAGTAGAAGCCATGGGCGGCATGACCAAGGCCGTAGAGAGTGGTTGGGCCAAACTCAAAATTGAAGCTGCTGCTGCTGAGAAACAAGCCAAGATTGACTCTGGCTCTGATGTGATCGTTGGCGTAAATAAATACAAGCTTGGTAAAGAAGATCTCGTTGATGTTTTGATGATCGACAACGATAAAGTTCGCGAAGGTCAGGTTGCGCGCCTCAAGGAAATTAAGGTTAAGCGTGACTCTAAAAAGGTAGAGGCTGCGTTAGAGGCATTAACTAAGGCTGCTGAAGATAACTCTGGAAACTTGTTGGAGTTATCTGTCAATGCAATTCGATTACGAGCAACTGTTGGTGAAGTATCTGATGCATTAGAAAAAGTTTACGGGCGCCATCGCGCCGATACTCAAAAGGTGACCGGTGTGTATGCAGCTGCTTATGACTCAGCCGAAGGCTGGGCAAAACTCCAAACTGAAATTGCTGACTTTGCAAAAGACTTTGGTCGTCGTCCACGTGTGATGATTGCTAAGTTGGGGCAAGATGGCCACGACCGTGGTGCAAAGGTGGTTGCTACGGCTTATGCTGACTTGGGATTTGACGTGGATATCGGACCTTTATTTCAAACTCCAGAAGAATGTGCACGCCAAGCGATTGAGAATGACGTTCATGCATTGGGTGTCTCCACTTTAGCGGCTGGCCATAAGACATTAGTGCCAGCCATCATTGCTGAATTAAAAAGACAGGGTTCAGACGACATCATCGTATTCGTTGGTGGTGTGATTCCAAGACAAGATTACGAGTTCCTTTACGAGGTAGGTGTAAAAGGTATTTACGGTCCAGGCACTCCAATTCCGGCTTCGGCCAAGGATGTGCTCGAGCAAATCCGCAAGTCTGTTAAACCAGCTTAGTGCGGGCCATAGGCATGCTCGAAGCCGCTGATCAAGCTCTAGTGAATGATCTCACTGGTGCTCCATCGCTTAGACAGCGACGTGCATTAGCGAAGATCATTACGCTGCTTGAATCAACTCGCCTAGACCATCGTCATCGTGCGGATGACGTGCTCAATTCTTTATTGCCTAAAACAGGCAAATCCTTTCGGCTAGGTATCTCTGGCGTCCCTGGTGTTGGTAAATCAACCTTAATTGAATCTTTAGGCCTTTACCTTATTGAAAAAGGACATCGAGTTGCTGTACTTGCGATCGATCCTTCTTCTAGCATCTCTGGCGGCTCCATTTTGGGTGATAAGACCCGTATGGAGCGTCTATCCGTTCTGGAGCACGCCTTTATTCGCCCCAGTCCATCGTCTTGTACGCTGGGTGGCGTAGCGGAGAAGACGCGTGAAGCCATGTTGGTTGCTGAAGCCGCAGGTTTTGATGTGATTATTGTTGAAACAGTCGGCGTAGGGCAGAGTGAGATTGCAGTTGCGGGTATGACAGACATGTTCTTGTTAATGCAACTCCCCAATGCTGGCGATGATCTGCAAGCGATTAAAAAAGGTGTGATGGAAATTGCCGATCTGATCGTCATCAATAAAGTAGACATTGATCCTGATGCTGCAATGCGCGCTCAGTTATTTATCACCAGCTCCTTACGACTGCTCGGCTTTCAAGGCAATCCAGATCACGCATCCCATGACAAAGAGTTTTGGCACCCACAAGTCATGACCTTAAGTGCTTTAGAAGGTAACGGCGTTCCGGAGTTATGGGAAAAGGTATCTCATTTTGAATCTCTCCAAAAAGCCAATGGGAAATTTGACTCTCGTCGCAAAGAGCAATCAGGTGCATGGATGTGGGATCGCATCGATGCAGGATTAAAAAATGCATTTCGTAGCAATGAAGCCGTTCAAGCGCTTCTACCAAGCTTGGCAGCACAAGTAAACCAAGGAGCTATGGCAGCTTCAGTAGCGGCAAGACGACTACTGGAAGCCATGGGGCATGAATTTTTCTAAGGAGCAGGAAATGAAGGAAATCATTCAACAACTCGAAGCTAAGCGTGAGCTTGCTCGATTGGGTGGCGGGCAAAAGCGCATCCAGGCTCAACATGCGAAGGGCAAATTAACTGCTCGTGAGCGCATTGAACTTTTGCTTGATGCAGGCACATTCGAAGAGTGGGATATGTTTGTTGAGCACCGTTGTCATGATTTTGGCATGGCTGATCAAACCGTTCCTGGTGATGGTGTTGTCACGGGTTATGGAATGATTAATGGCCGCCTGGTATTTGTTTTCTCACAGGACTTCACCGTTTTAGGCGGCTCCTTATCAGAGGCCCATGCAGAAAAGATTTGCAAGATCATGGATCAGGCACTCAAGGTAGGCGCTCCTGTAATCGGCCTGAATGATTCTGGCGGTGCGCGTATTCAAGAAGGCGTTGCCTCGCTTGGCGGCTATGCAGAGATTTTTCAGCGCAATGTAACCGCATCTGGCGTAATCCCACAAATATCCTTGATCATGGGGCCTTCGGCTGGGGGTGCTGTGTATTCACCAGCCTTGACCGACTTTATCTTCATGGTCAAAGATAGCTCTTACATGTTTGTAACGGGACCTGAAGTAGTGAAGACCGTTACTCATGAAGATGTTACTGCCGAAGAATTAGGTGGTGCAGTGACTCACTCAACAGTATCTGGTGTTTGCGATTTGGCTTTCGATAACGATGTTGACGCGATCATGATGCTGCGTCGTTTCTTTAACTACTTACCGCTCTCAAACCGTGAGAAACCACCTTTGATCAAAGGTGCAAACCGTACAGAAGAGCCTGATTTTTCATTAGACACCTTAGTACCATCCAACCCCAATCAACCTTACGATATGAAAGAGTTGATTGAGAAGATCGTGGACGACGGTGAATTCTTTGAATTACAGCCTGACTACGCAAAAAACATCGTAATTGGCTTTGCTCGTATCGAAGGCCGTTCGATTGGTATTGTTGCTAATCAACCACTGATTCTGGCTGGTTGTTTAGATATCAAGGCATCCATCAAAGCTGCGCGTTTCGTGCGCTTCTGCGATGCCTTCAATATTCCGGTAGTGACTTTAGTTGACGTTCCTGGCTTTATGCCTGGCACTGCACAAGAATACGGCGGGATTATTAAGCATGGTGCGAAATTGCTCTATGCGTACGCCGATTGCACCGTGCCCAAGGTAACTTTAATTACTCGAAAAGCATACGGTGGCGCCTATGACGTGATGGCTTCTAAGCATTTACGTGGTGACGTCAACTTTGCCTGGCCTTCAGCAGAAATTGCCGTGATGGGCCCTAAGGGCGCTGTTGAGATTATTTTCCGTGAAGAGAAATCGGATCCAGAAAAAATCACTGCACGTGAAGCTGAGTACAAGTCGAAGTTTGCCAACCCTTTTGTGGCGGGTCGTCGCGGTTACATCGATGACGTCATTCTCCCGCACGAGACCCGTAAACGGATTGCTCGTTCACTAGCGATGCTCAAAGATAAAGACTTGAAGAATCCTGCGCGTAAACACGGCAATATTCCTCTGTAAAGGCGCTGACAAATTATGACTACGAAAATGTTTAAGAAAATACTGATTGCTAACCGCGGCGAGATTGCTTGCCGTGTGATGATGACCGCTAAAAAGATGGGCATCAAGACTGTAGCCGTTTACTCAGAGGCCGATAAAGAAGCGCGTCACGTTCAGCTGGCAGATGAGGCTGTTTGCATTGGGCCAGCACCTTCGCGTGAATCCTACTTAGTAATGGACCGAATTATCCAAGCCTGTAAAGATACCGGTGCTGAAGCGGTTCATCCTGGCTACGGCTTCTTATCTGAGAACGAGCAGTTTGCTAAGCGTTGCGAGGAAGAAGGCATTGTCTTTATTGGCCCCAAACATCAGTCTATCGCCGCTATGGGAGATAAGATTGCCTCCAAGAAGCTTGCCTTAGAAGCCAAGGTAAATACCATTCCTGGTTATAACGAGGCGATTGACACCACTGAAGAAGCGGTCAAAATTGCTCAAGGTATTGGCTATCCCGTCATGATTAAAGCTTCGGCAGGCGGTGGTGGTAAGGGCTTGCGCGTTGCATTTAATGATAAAGAAGCTGCCGAAGGTTTTGCAGCTTGCAAAACCGAAGCAATGAATAGCTTCGGTGACGATCGTATTTTTATCGAGAAGTTTGTAGAGGGTCCGCGTCATATTGAGATTCAGGTTTTAGGCGACTCCTTTGGCAATGTGGTTTATCTCAATGAGCGTGATTGCTCCATTCAGCGCCGTCATCAAAAAGTCATTGAAGAAGCGCCTTCGCCTTTTATCGATCCGGCTACTCGTAAAGCGATGGGCGAACAAGCAGTTGCATTGGCAAAAGCTGTGAACTACCAATCTGCCGGTACGGTGGAGTTTGTGGTTGGCAAAGATAAGTCTTTCTATTTCCTAGAAATGAATACCCGTTTACAAGTTGAGCATCCAGTGACCGAAAGCATTACTGGTCTTGACTTGGTCGAGCAGATGATAAGGGTAGCTGCTGGTGAGAAGTTGGCGTTCAAGCAAGAAGATGTGAAGTTGGATGGTTGGTCGATGGAATGCCGTATCAACGCCGATGATCCATTCCGCAATTTCCTTCCTTCAACTGGCCGTCTAGTGAAGTACCGTCCGCCAGAGTCTATCAATGGAGTGCGCGTTGATACTGGCGTGTATGAGGGCGGTGAAATTCCGATGTACTACGACTCAATGATTGCTAAATTGATTGTTCACGGCAAGGATCGTACGGAAGCAATTGAAAAGATGCGCGCAGCATTGAATGATTTTGTGATTCGCGGTATTCATTCCAATATCCCATTTCAAGCGGCCTTATTGCAACATCCTCGCTTTGTAAATGGCGACTTTACAACTGGCTTTATTGCAGAAGAATATCCAGAGGGCTTTAAAAAGGATTCTGTACAGCCCGCTGATCCTAAGCGTTTGGCAGCATTGGCTGCTTTTATGCGCTATCGCTATCTTGAGCATATCAAGATGATTGATGGTCAATTAGCTGGCCATGAAATGATCATTGCGAAGAAATTTGTAGTGGTTACTGGCAAAAAAACTGGCTCCATGAATGATCCGTATGAAGTGCCTATTCGTGTTGAGCTGAAAGACGGGATCTATTCTGTCTACATTGATGACGCAGATGGTGTAAGCCGTTATGACATTGTCAGTGACTGGCGTCCTGGACAAATTTGTCTGCATGCGACTATTAATGGCACTCACAAAATCACTGCACAAGTTGAGCGTCGTGGCGTTAAGTATCTGTTAATTCTTGATGGCGCTCATTACGAGTGCATGGTTCTGAGCCCCTTGGGCGCAGAGTTACAACGTCGCATGCCAATCAAGTTACCGCCAGATACTTCTAAATTAGTGATGTCTCCAATGCCAGGGCTGCTCACAAAAATTGCTGTCAAGGCAGGTGAAGCGGTTACAGCAGGTCAGAAACTAGCCTCAATTGAAGCGATGAAAATGGAAAACACACTATCCGCCATGCAAGATGGTGTGGTCGCTGAAATCTGCGCTAAAGAGGGCGATAGCTTGGCGGTGGATCAATTAATTATTCGCTTTGAATAAATAGGTAAATGATTATGAGCACAAAGCCATTTAAGATTTTAGGTATTCAGCAAATCGCTATAGGCGCTGAAAATAAAGATCGACTTAAGAAATTGTGGGTTGATATGCTCGGATTTGAATACAAAAGTACTTTTGTCTCTGAACGTGAAAACGTTGATGAGGACATCTGTGCAATTGGTTCTGGTGCCCATGAGATTGAGGTTGATCTGATGCAGCCATTTGATATCGACAAGAAGCCGGCCGTACACCAGACGCCTTTAAATCATATTGGTTTATGGGTGGATGACTTGCCTAAAGCGGTCGAGTGGCTCTCAGCCAATGGCTTGCGATTTGCTCCAGGTGGTATCCGCAAGGGTGCAGCTGGCTACGACATCACCTTTGTCCATCCCAAAGGGAATGACGAGTTCCCAATAAGCGGTGAAGGGGTGCTCATTGAGTTGGTACAAGCGCCCCCCGAAGTGATTGCAGGATTGAGTTCATAATTTAGTTTTGTAATTAGCAAACAGGATTCAAATTGGCAAATATATTGGCCATCGACACCTCTTCAGCGTGGTGTTCGGTGGCTTTATCTTTAGGTGATAAAGCACCAGAATTCAGGCATGAAGCTGTTTCAGCGGGTGCCAGCCAACTTCTATTGCCCTGGGTTGAGTCACTACTAGCTAATGCAAAACTGTCTTTAAAAGATCTTGATGCTATTGCTGTTGGTATTGGACCAGGCGCATTCACGGGAGTTAGATTGGGTGTGGCGGCAGTTCAGGGTCTCGCTATTTCAAATAATCTTCCAGTCATATCCGTATGTAGCTTGGATGCAATAGCTGCGCAAATCACAGGTACTGACACATACAAAAAAACCAAGCCCCAACGATTCATGATTGCCATTGATGCACGCATGGAAGAGATTTATTGGGCGAACTATGAGTCTCAAGCCACTCAATTACCAAAACGCGTAGGTGATATCCGCCTTACAAAGCCTGAAGATCTCAACTTTGATGGCTTGCAGCTCATAGCTGGCAGCGCTTTAAATGCTTACAGCAGTCGTATGCCGATATTTGATAGCCCAAAGGATGTCGAGATCTCAATCTCTGCATTGGGTGTCTTAGAATGCGCCAAACAATCGTTTAAAGAAGGTTTGCAGGAAGATGTTCGACTGCTTGAGCCAATGTATGTAAGGAATAAAGTGGCATTTACCACTGCAGAGCGTGAAGGGGGGATGAGATGATGTCCGACATTTCCCCTGGGGAAGGGGTTGCAGAGCTCTCGTTCATGCCAATGCAAGCCGCCGACTTGGATGAAGTTCTCAAGATAGAGTCCGTCTCGCACATTCACCCTTGGACAAAAGGTAATTTTTCTGATTCTTTAGCGGCAGGACATTGGGCATATTGCATTCGGCCGCAGGTAGACCAAATGGTGAAGGGTAGTTATTTGGATCCAGCAGTGCTTTGGGCTTACTGCATCCTATTTCCTGCGGTAGATGAATTACATCTTCTAAATATTACGGTGTCGCCCCATTTGCGCAAGCTTGGGCTAGGCCAACGAATGATGGCTGCGATTGAGGGTGTGGCCGCCCAGCAAAAAATGCCTCGTATCATCCTGGAGGTAAGGCCAACTAATGCAGCTGCGGTAACGCTCTATCAAAAATTGGGTTACGAACAAATCGGTGTTCGTAAAAACTACTACCCAGCTAATCCAGAGACTGGATCTCGTGAAGATGCGCTTGTAATGGCTAAATCGATTAAGCTAGAGCCATGACCAATACACATTCAGCCTTCTTAAAAGAAATGGGCATCACCGAATGGACTTCTCGGGATGTCGAGCAAGCGACAGGCTCAGCAACCGAGCAGACCAATGCTCAAGCTTCTCCTGAAGTTGCACAATCAACTCCAAGAACTAGCTATGGAATGTGGTGGTTTTTTGGTAACGAACCACAGGGCGATGCTCAAATCTTGTTCCAAAATATGATTCGTGTTTTAGGGTTGGCTAAAAATGAGTGGGCTTGGAAAAATCCAGGTCAGAGTCTGAGTCAGTTGAGCGCTCCTGAAATGCCTGTTATAGCAATTGCCTTCGGCGGACCCACTACTCAAAAAATCACTGGTGAAAGAGATCCATTGCCGCAGTTGCGCGAAACAGTTTTGGCTTTAAATACTGGTAATGAGGAAGAGATTCCGGTGATTGCTTCTTTTGAGCTCAATCAAGTGCTTGCAAAATCAGGTGATAAAGCGTTGCTGTGGCAGGATTTGTTGTTAGCGAGATCTGTTCTGCAAAATAGTTGATATGAGCGTAAGCAAGCCTATTGCTTGTGTTCGCCGATCAGATGCATGGAGTCGTACTCCGCTTGATTCCTGGCGTGGCGTTTAATCACTAGCCACATAATTAGGCTAACAATCAAACCAAATCCGATGATTACAAATTGAACTGGTATATCCAGCCAGATCAGCAGAGAATAAACTAACAACATCACTAAAACAGAAATGTTCTCGTTAAAGTTCTGTACTGCAATGGAGTGACCTGCAGACATTAAAACGTGGCCACGATGTTGCAACAAGGCATTCATTGGCACTACAAAGTAACCGGCCAACCAACCTACTAGAATTAATAAAAAATAAGCAGGCAATAAGTTCAGGGATATCTGAAACTTACCCACTGTAAGGATGCTTACACTGGGAAGCATATCTGAGTTATAGACTGCCATGACGCAGACAACCAGGCCCATAGCAATGCCATAGGGCAATACTTTTAAGGATTTACGAAGTGGAATACGCCAAGCGGCATAAACAGCGCCACCAGCAACACCTACAGCTGAAATAGCTTGCAGAATGGCGCCCTGTGAAAGGTTCATATGTAAAGCCACTTGTGCCCACTTAATGACAATAAATTGCAGAGTTGCACCAGCACCCCAAAATAAGGTTGTTACTGCGAGGGAAATTTGACCTAGGCGATCATTCCAGAGCGTTTTAAAGCAAATGGCAAAGTCTTTGACCAATTCAATTGGATTAGTTTTCTGTGAAACATATCGAGCGCCAGTATCAGGAATCTTTAAGTTGATTAGGGCGGCAACGACATAAATCATCATGATGATCAAAATTGCTGACTCGGCTGGCGTATCTATGCCAGTGTCAAATGCAGGCATGTCCAGAGCTAAGAGGCTTTGAGATACGGTACTACTAATTAATACGCCACCTAAAACAGTACCCAAAATGATAGAGCCTACCGTTAACCCCTCGATCCAACCATTGGCAGCAACTAATTTTTCAGGGGGTAGAAGTTCGGTCAAAATTCCATATTTAGCTGGTGAGTAAGCAGCGGCACCCAAACCAACAATGGCATAGGCCATCAGGGGATGACTGCCAAACAGCATGGCCACGCATCCAACAAATTTAATGGTATTGGTGATGAACATGACATTACCCTTGGGGCGGGAATCTGCAAAGGCTCCAACAAAGGCTGCCAGAAGAACATAGGACAGTACGAAGAACAATTTGAGCAGCGGCGTCATCCAGGCCGGAGCTTGAAGCTGAGCCAGGAGCGCAATAGCTGCGATTAGAAGTGCATTATCGGCAAGCGACGAAAAAAATTGCGCCGCCATAATGATGTAAAAGCTACGGTTCATTCGTACAATCTAGTCATTACTGTAATTAAAGCATGAAAGGAGGGGTGAAAATGGATGATTCAGCTAACGGCCTGATTAATAGGCCAATTTTGGCATCTATTAATACTGCCGCCTTTCAGCATAATTTAAACCGAGTTCGGGAATTAGCGCCAGAATCCAAAATTTGGTCTGTCATTAAAGCCCGCGCCTACGGTCATTGTTTTGAAGCTGCATTAAAGGGACTTTCCTCTACGGATGGCTTTGCCCTATTGGATATACAGGATGCCGCCTGGCTAAGGGAGCACGGCTGGCAAGGGCGCATCCTCCTTTTAGAGGGTTTATTTCATGAAAATGAGCTAAGCCGAGCGGAAGATTTGGCATGCGACCTCGTGGTCCATTGTGATGCTCAAATAGATTGGCTGGAGCGATTTAAAGGTAAAAACCATAAGCCTTTAAGTGTCTTTCTAAAGATGAATACCGGCATGAATCGCTTGGGATTTAAGCCCGAAATATATCGAACTATTTTCCATCGCTTGCATGCAGCTGGTTATCACATGCATCACATGACCCATTTTGCCAATGCTGATCAAGTGGATCAGTTACCCTCAGTTGGAGGTCAACAAGAATTATTTAATGAAACAATTGCTGGTTTAGAAGGTGCAACATCCCTGGCGAATTCTGCGGCCATTTTGTGGCACCGCAACGCCTTAGGCGATTGGGTGCGCCCTGGCATCATGCTCTATGGGGCATCGCCAACTGGACTGCATGCTGATATTGAGCATGCCAATCTCAGAGCGGTCATGCAACTTCATAGTGAAATTATTGATATTCAAGAACTTCAAAAAGGTGATCGCATTGGTTACGGCGGTCGTTATGAGGCGCCTAATGCCATGCGTATTGGTATTGTGGCTTGTGGCTATGCTGATGGGTATCCACGTCATGCTAAAGATGGCACGCCAGTTTGGGTTGGCAATAGTGATCATGGGATCATTTGCCCTCTAGCTGGAAGAGTCTCTATGGATATGCTAGCGATTGATTTAAGCAATGCGCCAAATGCAGGCATCGGTAGCGTAGTTCAACTCTGGGGTGACAAAGTTCCAGTCGATGATGTGGCGCAAATGAGTGGGACTATTGGTTATGAGTTGCTTTGTGCTGTGGCGCCTAGGGTTCCTGTTGAGATCCAGTAGATAAAGAAAATACCAAGCCAGTAAATAAAAAATCCTCCATGGCGGAGGTTTTTTTTGAGATTCAAACAAGCTTACTTGTTCCAGAACTGCCACCATCTGCGTTCTTTTTGAACACGTTGACCGGTGACCATCATTTGACTGTCTGGGAAGTTTAATTTGAAGACGCGGGCTGAATCATTGCTGAGATCAACCATTCCAAGCTTCTCATAAGACTTGGTGAGTATGTAGAGCGCTTCTTCAACGGCAGGTGCGCGATCATAATCACGAATAACTAGTTGCGCACGATTGGCTGCAGCCAGATAGGCGCCACGCTGATAGTAAAAGCGGGCAACGATAACATCTGCCTCAGCAAGAGAATTCACGATATAGCGCATACGATCTAATGCATCTGGAGCGTACTTACTGTCTGGGAAGCGTTCTACAACTACTTTGAATGACTCAAAGGCTTCTTTCGCGGCTTTAGGATCGCGCTCACTGAGATCCTGTCCAGTGAACTTACCAAGCCATCCCAAGTCATCATTAAAAGTAATAAGGCCTTTTAAGTAATAGGCGTAATCAAGACTCGGACTGCCTTGATGTAATTTAATAAAGCGATCAATCGCAACCAGTGCTTGAGTTTGCTCTTGCGCTTTCCAGTAGCAATAAGCAGAGTTAATTTGTGCTTGTTGTGAATAGGGCCCGAAAGGAAAGCGCGCCTCTAATTTTTCAAAGTATTTGCCGCACTTAGCAAAGTCAGCATCATTGAGTTTGTCAGTGGCTTCAGAATAGAGTTTTGCCTCTGACCAAATATCGGTGTCATCTTTACTGCCATCGCTACCTGCGCATCCACCCAAAAGCATTAATGCGAGCATGAAGGCTAAAAGCAGGGCAAAAGGAGTGCCGTATAAATGGAAGCTCTTTTTTTGTGAGGAAGAATTCCCAGCAAGCCTTAAACTGGCGTCTGATATTACGTCGGACATAACTGAAAGGCTCTCTAAGCGTGGCATTGCCGCAAACTCCTGAATCGAATCCCATTGATTATATCGATGATGAGGATTTCATCTCCCTAGATATCTCTTTGGAGATGGCTGGTGAGCGCTTGGACAAGGTGCTAGCAGGGTCTTTGCCTGATTATTCACGTAATCGCCTTAAAGCTTGGGTTGAGGCTGGGGCGGTTATGGTCGACGGAAAGGTTACTAAAGCCCGTTATTTGCTCCATGGCGGCGAGAGCGTTAAGGTCTTTCCACAGGAAATGCCCGAGCAGTTTGCCTTCAACCCTGAAGATATTTCCCTGGATGTGGTCTACGAGGATGAGGACATCATTGTGGTCAATAAGCCGCCTGGCCTCGTGGTACATCCAGCGGCGGGAAATTGGTCCGGAACCCTGTTAAATGGTCTCTTATTTCATTATCCTGAGCTCAAGTCACTCCCCAGGGCGGGAATAGTGCACCGCTTGGATAAGGACACTTCAGGCCTGATGGTCGTGGCAAGAACATCGCATGCCCAAACCTCCCTGGTACGTCAACTTCAAGAAAGAACGGTAGGACGTCGTTATTTGGCTTGGGTGTGGGGTGATGCCCCAAGTCAAGGCAAAGTCCTGGCTTCGGTTGGGCGTGATCAGCGAGATCGCCTCAAGATGTCCGCAGGCAGTCCACAGGGAAAACCGGCAGCTACTTTATTTCGACGCTTGGCGAAGGGATTAGTTGGAGAATCTGCTGTCGCATTACTAGAGTGCCGATTGGAAACAGGGCGCACGCATCAGATTCGCGTCCATCTAGAATCGCTCGGTTTTCCATTGGTGGGCGACCCGGTCTACCGTAAAAAGGTTCCGGGTGCAGCTAAAAATCTTTCATTTAATCGCCAGGCGTTACATGCCTTTGCTTTAAGTCTTCAGCATCCAGTAAAGCATGAATTAATGACTTGGTTCCGCTTGCCACCACAGGATTTATTGGACTTATTACCGCAAGTTGGAATGAGTGACGAAGTTCTTCCGAAAGAATCTGTCGTGTTGGCCTCTATTGAAAATGAGTCACGCTGATGAGTTTGGTTGAGCCTCAATGGCCCGCCCCAAAGTCGGTGCGCACAGCGGTGAGCACAAGGATAGGCGGTGTAAGTCAAGCTCCCTATGATTCCTTAAACTTGGGTGATCATGTGGGGGACCGCGTTGAAGATGTATTGGCGAATAGAGCTATTTTTACAAAAGACATGCCGGGTGAGCCTATCTGGTTAAAGCAGACTCACCAAACAATAGTAAGCACTCCGAAAAGTCGAGACTTAAACCGGGGGCTGGCAATTGAGGCTGATGCCTCGGTTACTAATGCTCTTGAAGAGGTCTTGGTCATCATGACGGCAGACTGCTTGCCAGTGTTATTGACTAACTCCAAAGGAACTGCCGTTGGTGCTGCACATGCTGGCTGGAGGGGTCTTTGCGCTGGAATTCTGGAAAATACGATTACTGAGTTGCTCAAAATTTCTGACGGATCCACTGCGGCAGACTTCATGGCTTGGTTAGGGCCAGCAATTGGACCTGAATCATTTGAGGTTGGGGAGGATGTTGTGAAGTCGTTTCAAGACTCTGGATTTCCTGTGCCAATGAATGCATTCACAGAAATACCTCATAAACCTGGAAAGTTTCTGGCAGATATCTACCTGTTGGCACGAACGCGTTTAGAGGCTTGTGGCGTAAAAATGATTTTTGGCGGTGAATACTGCACCGTTAGAGATCAGCAGTATTTTTTTTCTTATCGTCGTGATGGCGAGACTGGAAGATTTACCTCAGCTATCTGGATTGAAAAATAGCTTGTACACAAAACCATGCGGGTTAGTACTAGCCCATGCACCAAGCTAGGGTTATTGCGTATAACTCTATAGTGCTTAAGGGCGGAGAATGTCTCTAATTCATTAAAGAGACTACTATGTTTGCAGGCACGAATACCGGTGCAACACCATCTTTGGCACCGCATCATATGGCGCTCATCCCGCCAGAGCGTTTATCAGAAATCCAGAAAGAATATTTTACGGAGTTGGCACACATTGCCACTAACCCTGAGGC
The DNA here is from genome assembly GCF_018882015.1 of Polynucleobacter sp. JS-Fieb-80-E5. Taxonomy (NCBI): domain Bacteria; kingdom Pseudomonadati; phylum Pseudomonadota; class Betaproteobacteria; order Burkholderiales; family Burkholderiaceae; genus Polynucleobacter; species Polynucleobacter sp. JS-Fieb-80-E5. The sequence continues at coordinate 298,813 of NZ_JACVPH010000003.1, forward strand.
CATTGAAGTTAAAGATCGCCGTTTTGCGGGGAAGGCTTGGCACTCATCCTGGAGCAAAGTGATTGCTGCTACCTATTTGCTTAACTCTAAACATCTGATGGCGTTGGCCAACGCAGTAGACACAGATGAGAAGCAAAAGCAAAAAATTCTGTTTACTACTGAGCAAATGATTGATGCCTTATCGCCATCAAACTTCATCGCTACCAATCCAGAAGTATTGGAAAGTATTATTAGCTCCCAAGGACAATCCATTCAAAAAGGGATTGTGAATTTATTGGGGGATATGAAAAAAGGCAAGGTCTCTCAAACAGATGAATCTGCTTTTGAAGTGGGAAAAAATATTGCCACTACAGAAGGTCATGTGGTCTTTCGTAATGAATTATTCGAGTTAATTCAATACACACCATTAACAGAGCAAGTATTTGAACGCCCTTATTTAATGGTGCCACCATGCATCAATAAGTATTACATTCTCGATTTACAGCCTGATAACTCTGTAGTTCGCCATATGGTGAGCCAAGGTCATACCGTGTTCTTGGTTTCCTGGAAGAACCCGGATGCTTCCATGGCTCAAGTGAGTTGGGATGATTACGTAGGTAAGGGTGTTATCAAAGCAATTGACGTCGTAAAAGAAATTGGCAGTACCAAGCAAATTAATATCTTGGGATTCTGTGTTGGCGGCACATTAACAAGCTCTGCATTAGCCGTGCTAGCAGCCCGCAATGAGCACCCAGCAGCAAGCTTGACACTCCTAACCACCTTATTGGATTTCACAGATACCGGAATTCTCGATGTCTTTATCGATGAAGGTATGGTGGAGATGCGCGAGAACTCTATTGGCGGTAAAGGCGGCAAGTACGGCATGATGTCTGGCCTTGATTTGGGTAATACCTTTTCATTTTTGCGACCAAATGATTTAGTCTGGAACTACGTAGTGGAGAATTACCTCAAAGGCAACTCACCACCCCCATTTGATTTACTGTATTGGAATGGTGACTCCACCAATCTTCCTGGTGCAATGTACTGCTGGTATCTGCGCCACACTTATTTGCAAAATGATTTGGTCAAGCCGGGCAAGGTAAAAATTTGCGGTGAAAAAGTGGATCTCGGAAAAATCAAATGCCCCTCCTATATATATGCATCGCAAGAAGATCATATTGTGCCGTGGCAATCTGCTTATGAATCAACCCATCTGCTCAAGGGTAAAAATCACTTTGTATTAGGCGCTTCTGGACATATTGCAGGGGTGATTAATCCTCCAGCAAAAAATAAGCGCTATTACTTTGAAAATAACAAGATTGCTCCAACAGCACAGGAGTGGCTTGAAGGCGCAAAACAAATTCCAGGAAGCTGGTGGCCTGATTACACCAAATGGCTTGCGCAATTTGGTGGTGAAAAGAAACCAGCAAGTACTACTTTTGGAAATACTAAGTACAAAAAAATGGAAGCAGCACCTGGTGTGTATGTAAAAGAAAAAGCAACACCGGAACTCAACTAATAATTAACGAAGGTTTTAAAAAGGGGAAACTAATGTCTCAAAAAGTCGCATATGTAACTGGTGGTATGGGTGGTATTGGTACCGCTATCTGTCAACGTCTGGCTAAAGATGGCTTCAAAGTGATTGCAGGCTGCGGTCCAAATTCTCCGCGTAAAGATCGCTGGATTGGCGAACAAAAGGTGTTGGGCTATGACTTTATTGCTTCCGAAGGTAATGTTTCCGATTGGGATAGTACGGTCGCTGCCTTTGAAAAGGTCAAGGCTGAAGTGGGTCGTGTAGACGTATTGGTTAATAACGCCGGCATTACCCGTGACAGCGTTTTCCGCAAAATGACTCCAGACGCCTGGAAAGCCGTGATTGACACTAATCTGAACTCCTTGTTTAACGTTACCAAACAAGTGATTGATGGCATGGTTGAAAACAACTGGGGCCGGATTATTAATATTTCTTCTGTAAACGGTCAAAAAGGCCAGTTTGGCCAGGCGAACTATTCAACTGCAAAAGCAGGTCTTCATGGCTTCACAATGGCCCTAGCTCAAGAAGTTGCTACCAAGGGCGTTACTGTAAATACAGTATCTCCTGGTTATATCGGCACCGATATGGTTAAAGCCATTCGGGAGGATGTACTTGAAAAGATTGTTTCTGGCATTCCAGTCAAGCGTTTAGGCACCCCCGAAGAGATTGCCTCTATCTGTTGCTGGATAGCTTCTGAAGATGGTGGCTATGCTACTGGTGCAGACTTCTCCTTAAACGGCGGTATCCACACTGGTTAATATTGCACTGCAACAATTAATTCAGTATTTGTAGTATGCGCAGTACGCAACACAGCGTATTTACCTTTTGGTCAACTTAAGGCTAAACTACGTTGATGTTGCGATGCAGTAAATAGTAAGGAAAATACATGGTTACCCGCGCTAAACGAGCTGGCGAAGATCGGCTCATCAAGAAGTATCCGAATCGTCGTCTCTACGATACCCAGACAAGTACATATGTCACGCTATCTGACATCAAAAACTTAGTTATGGCCAATGAAGTATTTAAAGTGGTCGATGCTAAAACTGAAGAAGATTTAACGCGCAACATCTTGCTGCAAATTATTCTTGAGGAAGAGGCTGGTGGCGCACCAGTGTTCTCTTCACAAATGCTTTCTCAAATCATTCGCTTTTATGGAAACTCCATGCAAGGTTTGATGGGGAATTATCTTGAAAAGACTATGCAATCGTTTGTAGATATCCACAATAAGCTTGGTGATCAAACAAAAGGTCTTGGTGCTGGCAGTACGCCAGAGGCTTGGTCACAAATGATGAATCTCCAAAACCCTCTTATGCAAGGTTTGATGGGTAACTACATGGAGCAAAGCAAAGATCTCTTTATCAAAATGCAAGAGCAGGTACAGGGCTCACAGAATATCTTTGGAAATTTTCCATTTACTCCTCAGTCCAATAAAGCTGAAAAAGAATAGTTGTGGCTGGGAAAATTGGATTTGTATCCTTAGGGTGCCCTAAGGCGCTTGTAGACTCTGAACTTATCCTGACGCAATTGAGTGCCGAAGGGTATGAGACCGCCAAGGATTACTCTGGCGCCGATCTTGTAGTTGTGAATACCTGTGGCTTTATCGACTCTGCGGTGGAAGAAAGCCTTTCTGCTATTGGCGAGGCCCTTGCTGAAAATGGCAAAGTCATTGTGACTGGTTGTCTAGGCGCAAGAAAAAATGCCGACGGTAGTGATCTCATCTCGAGTATTCACCCAAAAGTCCTTGCTGTTACAGGGCCTCATGCAACCGACGAAGTAATGCAAGCCATTCATTTGTATCTGCCTAAGCCGCATGATCCATTCATAGATTTAGTTCCCCCAGCCGGAGTCAAGCTCACACCAAAGCATTACGCCTATCTCAAAATTAGCGAGGGATGCAACCATCGCTGTACTTTCTGCATCATTCCTAATATGCGTGGTGATTTAGTTTCACGACCGATTGGTGAGGTGTTGCTTGAAGCAAAAAGATTGTTTGAGTCCGGCGTAAAAGAGTTGCTGGTTGTCTCACAGGACACAAGCGCTTATGGTGTTGATATTCAATATCGCACTGGCTTTTGGGATGGCAAACCAGTCAAAACGAAAATGTTTGATTTGGTAAACGCCTTAAATCAAATTGCTCGCGACCACCAGGCTTGGGTGAGATTGCATTATGTTTATCCCTACCCGCATGTGGATGATGTGTTGCCTTTGATGGCCGAGTTTTCGGAACATGGTTATGGTGTTCTACCGTACTTGGATATTCCATTGCAGCATTCCCACCCAGATGTCCTCAAACGCATGAAGCGCCCTGCGAGTGGTGAGAAAAACTTGGAGCGCATCTTAGCGTGGCGCGAAGCTTGTCCTGATTTAGTTATTCGCAGTACCTTTATTGCAGGCTTCCCGGGAGAGACTGAAGAAGAGTTTGAGCACCTTCTCAATTTCTTGGAAGAGGCGCAAATCGATCGCGCCGGCTGTTTTGCCTACTCACCCGTTGAAGGGGCTACAGCAAACCAATTGGATAACCCAATTCCTTCTGAAATTAGAGAAGAGCGGCGCGCTAGGTTTATGGCCAAAGCCGAAGATATTTCTATCAAACGGCTTGCTAAAAAAATAGGCAAACGCATGCAGGTCATTATTGATCGGGTAGATGAGTCTGGCGGTATTGGCAGAACCATTGGTGATGCCCCAGAAATTGATGGTCTAGTGCGGGTTTTACCTCCTAGCAAGCCTTCTAAGCGCTACCGTGCTGGTGAAATCATCAAGGCTACTGTGATTAGCTCCCAAGGGCATGACCTAATAGCCGAAACTTGACGAATGCAATAAAACTGATAGTTGGATTACTTATTTAGTACAAAGTCAGCCTAATAATTGGGCTTAGCAAAGGGGATTGATATGAGTCGTGATGTCGTTGTCTTAAGTGCAGTTCGTTCCGCAATTGGTACTTTTAACGGCGCTCTCAGTAGTTTTGAGCCTTCCGAGCTCGGCGGTATCGTGATGAAAGAGGCGGTAGCACGTTCAGGTGTAGATCCTGCTTTGATTAATTACATCACTGTGGGTAACACCATTCCTACAGATAGCCGCTATGGTTATGTTGCCCGTGTTGCATCGATCCAAGCTGGCCTGCCAATGGAATCAGTGGCGATGGCATTAAACCGTTTGTGCAGCTCTGGCTTACAGGCAATTGTTACAACCGCACAGCAAATTATGTTGGGTGATTGTGACTATGGCATTGGTGGTGGCGTTGAAGTAATGTCCCGCGGCATGTATGGCTCTCCAGCGATGCGCAGTGGTGCGCGCATGGGCGATACCAAAATGATCGACTTGATGGTTGGTATTTTGACTGACCCATTTGGTGTTGGTCATATGGGCGTAACAGCAGAAAATCTCGTTGAAAAATGGAAGTTAACACGTGATGAGCAAGATGCTCTGGCCATGGAATCTCATCGTCGTGCAGCCAATGCAATTAAAGAAGGCCGCTTTAAATCTCAGATCGTGCCAATCACTATTAAAACTCGTAAGGGTGATGTAGTGTTTGACACCGATGAGCATGTGAAGCCTGAAACTACGATGGAAACACTTGCCAAGATGAAGGCAGTGTTCAAAAAAGAGGGTGGTTCCGTAACGGCTGGTAATGCATCAGGCATTAATGATGGTGCTGCATTCTTTGTTTTGGCTGATGCTGAAACTGCAAAGAAAGCTGGTCATAAGCCTATCGCTCGCTTGGTATCTTATGCAGTTGCTGGTGTTCCAAACCACATCATGGGTGAAGGCCCAATTCCTGCAACCAAATTGGCTCTTGAGCGTGCCGGTCTGAAATTGGATCAAATGGACGTCATTGAGTCTAACGAGGCTTTTGCTGCTCAAGCGTTGGCTGTTACTAAAGGTTTGGGCTTAGATCCAGCTAAGACTAACGTCAACGGCGGTGCAATCGCTTTGGGTCACCCAATTGGCTGTTCTGGTGCAGCGATTGCTACTAAGGCAATCCATGAGTTACACCGCGTTCAAGGTAAATACGCTTTGGTAACAATGTGTATTGGTGGTGGACAAGGTATTGCTACTATTTTTGAGCGTCTGTAAGAATAACGCTCGTAACTATTACCCTGATCTCTTGGGTACAAGCCTAAGAGATCAGTAGTAAAGCAGCATCTAAGCCGACTCGGTCAAAAGCCGCATCGGCTTTTTCTTTGACAACGGGCTTTGCTTTGTAGGCAACGCTGATGCCAGAGCCATTCATCATCATCAGATCGTTGGCACCATCACCCATGGTGATGGCATTCGCTTTTGTGCAGCCAAGGCGAGCACAAGCTTCGTCTAGATGGGCGGCCTTCGCTGCACCATCGACAATGTCGCCAAGAACCTTGCCGGTGAGCTTGCCATCGATGATTTCAAGCGTATTCGCCTGCGTTTGCTTAAAACCTAATTGCTCGCGTAACTTTTCAGTAAAGAACGTAAACCCGCCTGAGACAAGCAGGGTGTACAAACCCCGTTCATGAGCCCCGGCTAAAAGTTCTACTGCTCCTGGGTTGGGTCGTAAGCGCTCTCGATAAACAGATTCAAGTGCATTAGCATGTACGCCTTCTAAAAGTGCAACACGCCTTCTTAGGCTTTCTTTAAAGTCTTTGATTTCACCACGCATAGTAGCTTCGGTAATTTCAGCTACAGTGGACTTCTTGCCTGTGAAATCAGCAATTTCATCAATGCATTCAATATTAATCAACGTTGAATCCATATCCATTGCTAGTACGCAGATGTCTTGTGGCAATAGATCTGGCCTTAGAAAGCAGAGGTCGATATTAAAGCTTGCTGCAATAGTTCGCAGTTGCTCCCGTTGAGTTGTATCTAGATGGGCGCTTGCTTCAAAACGCTCGGAGTAGTAGCTTCCATTGCTAATTTGACCGCCGTTAGAATGTAACGATATGCCCAGCTTTAAGACTTGATCCTTTAATGAAAAGATCAGCTTCTCGGCAATAGGCTCTCTAGACAGGGCAACAAGAACTTGGTAATTAGGCATGGCTTAATAATATCGGATTGTTAGCTTACTTTTGCAGAGCTCAACACTGCAGAATCATTGAGGCGTCGCAAGATATTGCGTATAGCGTCAAGACGTTGTTCTAACTTCTCGAATTCACGATCTTTTTGAGGAAGTACCTTAAGCTTATCTTGGCCATTAAGTTGAATATGCTTAGAGGACTGGATAAGTTGAATGATCTTCATCGGGTCAATCGGTGGGTTTGGGATGAATTGAATCTGTATAGATGCAGGTGTGGCATCAATCTTTTTAATTCCAAAACCGGTCATCTCTAAACGTAGACGGTGAGTCTCATAAAACGATTTAGCTTGATCGGGAAGGTCACCGAAACGATCAACCAATTCTTCACGCAATCCCATGAGTTCTGAGAAATCATTTGTACCAGCAAAACGCTTATATAAGGATAGACGCTCGTGAACGTCAGGGCAGTAGTCTTCAGGAAAGAGAGCGGGAACGCCGAGATTTACATCGGTGGTTGCTTGCAATGGTGAAAGTAAATCAGGCTCCTTCCCGCTGCGCAGGGACTTAACAGCACGATTAAGCATCTCGGTATATAGCTGGAAGCCAATCTCATGAATTTCACCGGATTGTTTGTCCCCTAGTACCTCACCAGCCCCCCGAATTTCTAGATCATGCATAGCTAAATAGAAGCCAGAGCCAAGCTCTTCCATGGCTTGAATGGCATTAAGACGCAACTGCGCTTGCTTACTGAGTGCCTCAGGATCTGGCACTAGTAAATAAGCATAAGCCTGGTGATGTGAGCGGCCTACACGGCCACGCAGTTGATGTAATTGAGCTAAACCAAACTTATCTGCGCGGTGCATGATAATGGTGTTCGCTGTGGGTACGTCAATACCTGTCTCAATAATCGTGGTACACAGCAAAATATTGGTACGCTGTGTAACAAATTCACGCATGACTGATTCTAGCTCGCGCTCATGCATCTGTCCGTGCGCAACACTAATACTCGCCTCCGGAATCAGTTCTTGTAAAGCATGTTTACGATTCTGAATGGTTTCAACTTCGTTATGCAAGAAGTAGACCTGGCCGCCGCGTTTAATTTCGCGAAGCACGGCCTCACGAATAACACCATCTCCCTCGCGACGAACAAAGGTCTTAATTGCCAGACGTTTCTGTGGGGCAGTGGCAATAATGGAAAACTCACGTAAACCTTCCATAGCCATGCCCAAGGTCCTTGGAATAGGTGTAGCGGTTAGCGTCAGAATATCGACTTCAGCACGTAATGCCTTAAGAGCATCTTTTTGCCGTACTCCAAAGCGATGTTCCTCGTCCACAATCACTAGTCCAAGATTGGCAAATTGGGTTTCCTTGGAGAGTAATTTATGCGTGCCAATAATGATGTCGGCATCACCTTTCGCAATGGCCTCTAGGGCTGCATTAATTTCCTTGGTTGTTTTAAAGCGTGATAACTCAACAATACGGACAGGCCAATCAGCAAAACGATCTTTCCAGGTGGCCACATGTTGCTCAGCCAGTAGGGTGGTGGGCGCCAAAATGGCGACTTGTTTTCCACCCATGACTGCAACAAAGCTTGCTCGGAGTGCTACTTCGGTCTTCCCAAAGCCAACATCTCCGCAGACTAAGCGGTCCATTGGCGTGCCGCTCGTCATATCGCCAATAACGGCTGCAATAGCATTGGCTTGGTCTGGAGTTTCCTCAAAGCCAAAGCTTTCTGCAAAAGCAGCATAGTCATGGGCTGAGAATTCAAAAGCATGACCCTTGCGTATCGCTCTAGCCGCATAGAGTCCTAATAACTCTGCTGCGGTATCTCGAATTTGTTGGGCGGCCTTGCGTTTGGCCTTATCCCATTGGCCCGAACCTAATTGATGCAGTGGAGCTGAATCAGGGTCAGAGCCTGCATAACGTGTGACCATTTGTAATTGCTGAACAGGAACATACAAAGTTGCCTGTCCTGAATATTGTAAATGCAAGAGCTCTTCAAAAATTGGCGCCTCTTTAGGCGGAGCTAAATTCAGAAGCACTAATCCCTGGTAGCGTCCAATACCATGTTCGGCATGGACTACGGGATCGCCGATCTTTAGCTCAGACAGATCCTTAAAGAGCATGTCAGGATCAGCATTCTCATTGCTTTTACCCTTATGCCTCTGCCTTGCTGTTGTGGTAAATAACTCTGCCTCGGTAATGACCAGGAGATTTTCAGCTGGCCATGAAAATCCATTAAAGAGCGGTGCAGTTACCAATCCAAATAATGAATCACTTTTAATAAACTCGGCAATGCTGTCAAAGCTCTCTGGCTTTAGCGGGTAGAGTGGTTTACCGTCCAATCCAGCAACCGAATTACTTTCATCAAAGAGTTGTCGAATCGATTCTTTACGTCCTGCACTGTCGCTGCAAACTAATACACGAACCTTTTCAGATGACACTACTTTGCGCAATAGGTTGATCGGATCAGTATCGCGACGATGGACCGCAATATCTGGTACGGCTAAGAATTGACTTTTTTCAGCGCCGTCTTTCTCTAGCGTTAGACGTGCATAAGATTTAGAGGTGGTGAAAAATTCATCGACATCCAAAAATAATTCTTTTGGAGGAAGAATGGGGCGATCAAGATCGTGCTTGAGGAACTCATAACGAGAAAGCGTGTCCTTCCAAAACCCTTTGATGGTTTCTTCAACATCACCAATACTGACAAGCCATACAGGGTCGCCTGAGCGGGGAAAATAATCAAAAAGGTTGGATTTCTCTTCAAAGAAGAGGGGCAAGTAGGATTCAATGCCTGCACTAGGTATGCCTAGGTTGGCATCTTTGTAAATAGAGCAGCGACTCGGATCACCCTCAAATACTTCTCTCCAGCGGCCTCTAAAAGCAGTGCGTGAAGCATCATCAAATGGAAATTCATGGCCAGGAAGAAGGCGGACTTCCTTGACGGGGTATAGGCTTCGTTGCGTATCCGGATCAAACGCCCGAATCTGTTCAATTTCATCACCAAAGAGATCCAATCGGTATGGCAGATTTGATCCCATAGGAAATAAATCAAACAAGCCACCCCGAATACTGTATTCACCGGGACGCATTACAGCGCTCACAGGATCATAGCCAGCTTGTTGCAGTTGCAGCTTTAGTGCAGCTTCATTCAGTTTGTCGCCTTGCCGAAAGAAAAAAGTATGGCCAGATAAAAAGTTCGGCGGCCCCAATCTTTGCAAAGCGGTTGTCACTGGAACTAAAACAATGTCGCAACTACCATTCAGTAATTCATACAGAGTCGCGAGTCGTTCTGAAACCAAATCTTGATGCGGTGAAAAATGGTCATAAGGAAGAATTTCCCAATCAGGCAAGAGCCTGGTTTTTAGCTGCGGAGCAAAAGCGGGGATTTCTTCTAGAAGCCTCTGGGCCTCCTGGGCTTGAGCGCAAAAAATGACCATCACTGAAAACTGATTGCGGTAGCGCAGGGCGGTTTGGGCGATTAAAGCGGCATCTGCTGAACCCACCAGACCTGAAAAGGTAAAGCGCTGCCCAGCCCGCGGAGCAGGTATAGGGGGTGCTAGATTTAATGCATCAGACATCTGTGCTCATTATAGAATCAGGTATGCACCCTGGAAATCATTCCATTAAGAAATGCCATGCCCTTTTGCCAACGGCAGGTACTGGCTCGCGCCTAGGTGGTGAGTTGCCTAAGCAGTTTCAGCAGCTGGCCGGTAAACCCATGGTCTCTTACGCGCTAGAAGCCTTTAAGGGGTCTCCACTGATCCAGTCTATTTGGATTGGTGTCAGTCCTGGCTTTATCGAGAACCCTATTTTAGGAGCTATTGCAAGCACTGGGGCCGATATTCATTTCGTAGCAACCGGTGGCCCAACACGACAAGAAACAGTCCGAAACACGCTCACAGCAATGCTAAAGGCTGGCATTCCCGAGGATGACTGGATACTGGTTCATGATGCAGCTAGACCAGGTATCACCCCTGCATTGATTGAGAAACTCATTCACTCAGTACAGGCATCCAATAGTGGCGGCATTCTAGCCGTTCCGTTGGCTGATACCTTAAAACAGGCCGATCTAGATTCAGTGATTGCGGGCAACATCCCGCAATCAGAGAGAACTATTCCACGCGAGCATCTCTGGCAAGCACAAACGCCACAGATGTTTGGTTTAAAACAATTGCATGATGCCCTGCAGGATGCTATCCGCCTTGAGGCTGACGTTACTGATGAAGCAAGCGCAATCGAGTTAACTGGAGCTAAACCTTTATTGATTGAAGGTGCCGCTCGTAACTTTAAGGTCACACATCCAGCGGATTGGGAGTTAATGCAATTGCTGTTAAGTTCACGTGCCAAACAATGAGAAATCCAATATGACTCAGAGCAATCCCCATATTCCGCAATTTCGTATTGGCCAGGGTTACGATGTACATGCATTGGTAGCGGACCGAAAGTTGATCCTGGGTGGAGTCCATGTGCCCTTTGAAAAGGGATTATTGGGTCACTCGGATGCAGATGCCTTATTGCACGCCTTAACAGACGCCTTATTGGGCGCTGCAGGTTTAAATGATATTGGACAGTTATTTCCGGATACAGATCCTCAATTTAAGGATATGGACAGTCGTATCTTGCTAAGAAGCGCCTTGCAAAAGATCCAGGCAGCGGGATTTCAGATTGGTAACGTTGATGCCACCATTATTTGCCAAAAGCCGAAATTGGCGGATTTGTTGCCAGAAATGGTCCGCAATATTGCTTCAGATTTGGCGGTGACCCCCAGTCACGTCAATCTTAAGGCCAAGACAAATGAATCCCTGGGCCATTTAGGCAGAGGCGAGGGCATTGCCGTCCATGCCGTTGCTTTGCTCTACAAGGCCTAAAAGATCCTCTAAAACCCTAGGCATTGTAGAATTACGGTCTTTAGAGTGAAGTCTAGGCTTGGCAGTTTGCGAATATCGCGAGGATGGCGAAATTGGTAGACGCACCAGGTTTAGGTCCTGACGCCAGAAATGGTGTGGGGGTTCGAGTCCCCCTCCTCGCACCACAAGATTGCTACTTGGCTTGGACTTCACATTTACAGATTTCAACTAAGAGACGAGAATGGCTGTGCAGATAGAAAATTTAGGTTCACTAGACCGCAAAATGACTTTGGAATTCGCTCGTGCCGATTTGGCAAAAGCGCGTGAAGCCCGTTTGGCTAAAGTTGGTAAGACCATGAAAATGGCCGGCTTCCGCCCAGGCAAGGTACCAAAGAATCTCGTTGAAAAACAACATGGCATGCAAGTGGATTTTGAACTCCAATTTGATAAAGCTGCTGAACTCTTTTATGACCAAGCTCAAAAAGAAGGTGTTGCTTTAGCTGGTCAACCACGCCTTGAGCCAAAGAGCGAAATTGATGCTGACAAGATTGTTTTTGATGCTTTCTTTGAAGTGTTGCCAGAAGTAAAAATTGGCGACTTTAGCAAAGCAGAAGTTACAAAACACACAACCGATATTGGCGAGGCAGAAATTGACCGCGCCTTAGATGTGCTGCGTAAGCAGCAGGTTCATTACCACCCACGTGTTGAAGCTGGTGCCCATGGCGACGGCGGCTCTAATGTTGCCGCACAAAGCGGTGACCAAGTGGTGATTGATTTTGTTGGCAAGATTGATGGTGTTGAGTTTGCCGGTGGTAAAGCGGAAAACTTTGAATACGTGTTGGGCGAAGGGCGCATGTTGCCTGAGTTCGAAGCTGCAACATTGGGCCTTAAAGCAGGCGAGAGCAAATCTTTCCCATTAAGTTTCCCTGCTGATTACCATGGCAAAGATGTTGCAGGCAAAACAGCAGAGTTCACTATTACTGTGAAGTCAGTCAATTGGCCGCATCTACCAGCTGTTGATGATGCATTTGCATTGTCTTTAGGTGTTACTGAAGGCGGCGTTGCGAAAATGCGTGCTGAAGTAAAAGAAAATTTAGATCGCGAAGTAAAGCGTCGCATTACTTCTTTGCTCAAGAATGAAGTAATGGATAAGCTCAATAGCTTGTGCGAACTTGATGTTCCTAAGTCTTTGGTTGCCTCCGAGCAAGAGCGCTTAGTTGAAGGCGCCCGTCAAGACTTAATGCAGCGCGGTGTTCCGAATGCTAAAGACGCTCCTATCCCTGCTGAAATTTTTGCAGAGCAAGCTACCAAGCGTGTTCGTCTTGGTTTGATCCTCAGCGAGTTAGTTAAAAAGCAAAACTTGGCTGCTACCGCAGACCAAATTAAAGCCGAAATTGACGAGCAAGCTGCTACATACGAAGATCCAAAAGAAGTGGTGCGTTGGTTCTACAGCAATCCGAGTCGCTTGAAGGATATTGAAAACCTCGTGCTTGAAGATAACGTGATTAAGTATTTCACATCCCAAGCCAAGGTAATTGATAAAGCGGTTACCTTCGAAGAACTCAGCAAGCTAAACTAAGTTAACTACTAAGTCATCCATTTACCAACAAGAGGTTTCGAAATGATCTACAACCATTCTCAGTCTGAAAATCTAGAACCGAAAGGCTTGGGCTTGGTTCCAATGGTGATTGAAACCTCTGGTAGAGGTGAGCGTGCTTACGATATCTACTCAAGATTATTGCGTGAGCGCGTAGTCTTTTTGGTAGGGGAAGTAAACGACCAAACTGCTAATTTGGTAATCGCGCAATTACTGTTCCTTGAGAGTGAAAATCCAGATAAAGAAATTTCTCTGTATATCAACTCTCCAGGTGGTTCAGTTTCTGCAGGATTGGCTATCTACGACACAATGCAATTCATCAAACCGCATGTCAGTACATTGTGTATGGGCATGGCAGCAAGTATGGGCGCATTCTTATTGTGTGCCGGTGAAAAAGGTAAGCGCTATGCTTTGCCAAATTCACGCGTCATGATTCATCAGCCATTAGGTGGTGCACGCGGTCAAGCATCTGACATTGAGATTCAAGCTCGTGAGATTTTGTATTTGCGTGAGCGCTTGAACAAAATTTTGGCAGACCGCACCGGCCAATCAATCGAAACGATTGCCAAGGATACTGATCGCGACAACTTTATGTCTGCTGAGCAAGCCCGTGATTATGGTTTGATCGATAAGGTTATCGAGAAGCGTCCTTAATCTTTCATAGAAATATACAGAGTCCATTTTGAGCGATACCAACACTACGAATTCAGCAGACAAAGTTCTGTATTGCTCTTTTTGCGGCAAGAGCCAGCATGAAGTTAAAAAACTTATTGCTGGTCCATCTGTTTTTATTTGCGATGAGTGCATTGATCTTTGCACAGACATTATTCAAGAAGAAATTGCCAAGCTTCCCAAGGAAGAGGGCGATGACTCTCTGCCAACACCACATCAAATTCGTGAAAACTTAGACCAATACGTTATTGGTCAAGATCATGCCAAGAAAACATTGGCAGTTGCCGTATACAACCACTACAAGCGCCTACAGTATTTGCCTAAGCCTAAAAAAGAGAAGTTGGATAAGGATGGTAAGCCGGTAGAGGGAGCGGAGAAGAAAGAATCTAAGCTCCCTGCTAAAGCAATGGTTGATGGTGTAGAGCTTGCAAAGAGCAATATTTTGTTGATTGGACCTACTGGCTCAGGTAAAACATTATTAGCGCAGACATTGGCGCGCATGTTAGATGTGCCATTTGTGATGGCCGATGCAACCACCCTAACTGAAGCAGGTTATGTTGGTGAAGACGTTGAAAACATCATCCAAAAATTGTTACAAGCTTGCGACTACAACGTAGAAAAAGCGCAGCGTGGCATTGTCTATATTGATGAGATCGATAAGATTTCACGTAAGTCAGATAACCCATCCATTACACGCGATGTATCGGGTGAGGGTGTGCAACAAGCGCTGTTAAAGCTGGTTGAGGGCACGATGGCCTCTGTGCCGCCTCAAGGTGGACGAAAGCATCCCAATCAAGATTTCTTGCAAGTAGATACAACGAATATTTTGTTTATTTGTGGCGGTGCATTTGACGGACTTGAAAAAGTCATTCAGCAGCGTACCGCTAAAACGGGTATTGGATTCAATGCAACTGTTCCTGGTAAAGATGACCGCGGTGTTAGCGATCTCTTGATTGAGGTTGAACCAGAAGATCTGATTAAGTTTGGCTTGATTCCAGAGTTAATTGGACGCTTACCCGTAGTTGCGACTTTGGCTCAATTGGATGAAGAGGCTTTAATTCAGATTCTGACTGAACCTAAAAATGCCTTAGTTAAGCAATATCAGGCACTTTTGACTATGGAAGGCTCTGAGCTCGAAGTACGTCGCGAGGCGCTATCAGCTATTGCCAAGAGGGCAATCGCCCGCAAAACTGGCGCTCGTGGCCTGAGATCTATCCTTGAAGGCTCTTTGATGGATGTCATGTATGACCTGCCATCCCTGAAGAATGTCCAAAAAGTGGTTATCGACGAAAGCAGTATCGCTGAGGGTGGAAAACCGCTTTTAGTCTACAAGCAGGATGCTGATCAGCTGGATTTAAGCAAAAAAGCTTAAATTCCTAGGGTTTTCGCTATTTTTGGGGTATTTTTGCCCCTTTTTTGTTTTTTTACCCCTTGTTTTTCTCTAAAGCCTACCCATATAGGTAGTATGCTACTCATGAATACTGTCTCTATTTAGTGGTTGTTGATTCAATTGCTTCTAAACAAGACTTTTGAGGTTTGATTACTTTGGAGGATTTGCCCCATGCCTGGCCACTTATTGTTACCCTCTGAACCAATTCAACTACCTTTGCTCCCATTGCGGGACGTAGTTGTATTTCCTCATATGGTGATCCCGTTGTTTGTGGGTCGCCCAAAATCGATTAAAGCCCTCGAGGCTGCCATGGAAACTGGCAAAAATGTCCTTTTAGTAGCCCAAAAAACGGCCGCTAAGGACGAGCCTGTCATTGAGGATCTCTATGAGGTGGGCTGTATTGCCAATATCTTGCAAATGCTCAAATTGCCTGATGGCACTGTGAAAGTACTTGTTGAAGGTGTGCAGCGCGCAGAAGTCAGTCAAATTGAAGATAGTCTGGGTTACTTCAATTGCGAAGCAACGCCAACTGCTATCAATGCAATTGATGCGCATGAAACCGAAGCCTTGCGCCGCGCAATCATGGCGCAGTTTGATCAATACGTAAAACTCAATAAAAAAGTACCTCAAGAGATTCTCTCTTCTCTCGGTGGCATAGATGATCCAAGTCGTTTGGCTGATACCATCTGTGCGCATCTACCTGTAAAGCTAGAGCAAAAACAGCGCTTACTTGAAATGATGGATGTTGTACAACGCCTGGAAAGCTTGTTGGCTGATCTGGAGAGTGAGATTGATATTCTGCAGGTTGAGAAGCGTATTCGTGGACGTGTTAAGCGTCAGATGGAAAAGAGTCAGCGCGAGTACTACCTCAATGAACAGGTAAAAGCGATTCAGAAAGAGTTAGGCGAAGGCGAGGAGGGTGCTGATCTCGAAGAGCTCGAGAAGCGTATCAAGGCTGCACGCATGCCTAAAGAAGCATTGAAAAAGGCGGAATCAGAACTTAAGAAGCTCAAGTTGATGTCGCCCATGTCTGCAGAGGCAACGGTCATCCGCAACTTTATTGATACGCTGGTAAATCTGCCTTGGAAGAAAAAAACCAAGATCAATAACGACCTTACTAATGCTGAGAAAGTATTGGACGAAGATCACTATGGTTTGGATAAGGTCAAAGAGCGTATTTTGGAGTACCTCGCAGTTCAACAGCGCGTTGATCGTGTCAAGGCTCCGATTCTTTGTTTAGTCGGCCCTCCTGGGGTTGGTAAAACTTCTTTAGGTCAATCTATTGCGCGTGCGACCAATCGAAAATTTGTCCGCATGGCCTTAGGTGGTGTGCGTGATGAATCTGAGATCCGTGGTCACCGTCGTACCTATATTGGTTCGATGCCAGGTAAGATTTTGAGTAGCCTCACTAAGGTGGGCGTTCGTAATCCTTTATTCCTTCTTGATGAAGTAGACAAGATGGGTATGGATTTCCGCGGAGATCCAGCCAGTGCCTTGTTGGAGGTTTTGGATCCAGAACAAAATCACACATTCCAAGATCACTATGTAGAAGTTGATTTTGATCTATCAGATGTGATGTTCGTGGCTACCTCAAACTCCTTGAATATTCCTGGCCCATTGTTAGATCGTCTTGAGATTATTCGCCTAGCTGGTTATACCGAGGACGAAAAAACCAGCATTGCTGTGAATTATTTGATTCCTAAACAAATCAAAAATAATGGCTTAAAGAAGGACGAGCTCAAGATTGAAGATAGCGCAGTTCGTAACATGATTCGTTACTATACGCGTGAGGCTGGCGTGCGTTCTTTAGAACGTGAAATCAGCAAGATTTGCCGCAAAGTAGTAAAGCTATTGCTCTTAAAAAAAGAAGCTGCCCCGATTGTTGTGAATGCGGATAATTTAGAGAAATTCTTATCGGTACGCATGTATGACTTTGGTTTGGCCGGAAAAGAAAATCAAGTTGGTCAGGTGACCGGTTTGGCTTGGACTGAAGTGGGTGGTGATTTGCTCACCATCGAAGCTGCTGTGATGCCAGGTAAGGGTGTTATTACCCGCACCGGTTCTATTGGCGATGTGATGAAAGAATCCGTTGAGGCTGCTAGAACAGTAGTTCGCTCTAGATCCAAAAGACTTGGCATTACGGATGAAGCCTTTGAGAAGAAGGACATTCATATTCACTTCCCTGATGGCGCAACACCAAAGGATGGTCCATCTGCCGGTATTGCGATTACGACAGCCTTGGTATCAGTCTTTACTGGGATTCCGATTCGTTCAGATGTTGCGATGACAGGTGAAATTACGTTACGTGGTGAAGTGCTACCTATTGGCGGATTAAAAGAGAAGCTTTTGGCTGCCCATCGTGGTGGTATTAAGCTTGCCTTAATTCCTGAAGAGAACGTCAAAGACCTGATTGATATTCCAGACAATGTTAAGAATGCAATTGAGATTATTCCAGTTCGTTGGATCGATAAAGTATTGGAATTGGCTTTAGAACGTATGCCCGAAGCCTTGCCAGATCCTTCGCCTGAAGAGTTGGCTAAAAAGGCCGCTGAAGCCAGTAAGGCAAATGAAAAGGGTGCTGCCTCAGACGTTCTTAAGCACTGAAAATAGGGTGATTTTTCGTTAAATCGTACTCATCTAATGAGGCAGGTATAGCCGAAAATCCACCCTAAGCTCACGCTTAGGTTACAATCTTAGCTGTAATATTTTGGGGCGCTTAGCTCAGTTGGTAGAGCGTCTGCCTTACACGCAGAATGTCGGGAGTTCGAGCCTCTCAGCGCCCACCAAACTATTACTCTTGTCAGTTCTTCTTAGCCTACTCAGGCATTTCAATACCCATCTGCTCAGTGCCTAGTACACTCGTGGTATTCATCTTTTTTACTAGCGAACTTTTACATGTTTGATACCGTCCGTAAGCACCAGCGAATTCTGCAGTTTGTATTAATGCTTTTGATCGTTCCATCTTTTGCCTTCTTTGGAATCTCTAGCTATTCCAGCTTCATGGACAAAGAGACTGACATTGTCAAAGTTAACGGCAAACCCATTACTGCTCAGGAAGTAGATTCAGCTGCGAAACGTCAAGCTGAGCGCGTTGGTGGAAACGCGCAGATTGCTCAAAGCCTCCAATTTAGACAGGCAATTTTGAATGAGCTATTGCAACAACGCATCCTTGGATTTACAGTCAGCAATTTGCGTTTACAAGTTGGGAAAGAAGCCCTCGTGAAAAGCTTGCAAAATATTCCGCAGATTCGCGCTCTATATAAACAAGATGGAAGTTTCGATGATGCGCGCTTTAAACAGCTCTTGGCTAGTAATGGCTTAAATGAAGAGCAGTTTTATGCGAGCCAGGCTTTTGATTTAAAAATCAGTCAATTGGTGAACTCTGTAGCCCGTACGGAAATCGCCAGTCCAAAATTATCTGAAATTGTTTCAACCCTTTATGAGACTGAGCGTCAAGTTCAGACTCTATCATTTGATGCAAAAGATTATTTAAACAAGGTAAACCCTTCCCAAGAAGACTTACAGGCTTTCTATAACGCCAACACAAAGCTATTTGAGAGTCCAGAGTATGTGGATGTCGAGTACATCGTTCTCAAAGCTGATCCAAAAGAAGATGCCAAAGTATTTAGCGAGAAAGCGGATCAATTTGCTAACATCACTTACGATCAGTCAGATAGTCTTAAGCCAGCTGCAGATAAGTTAAAGCTTAGCGTTCAAACACAGAAGGGCGTAACGCGTTCCGGCGCACCTGGCGTTGCAAAAGATCATCCGCTGGCCAATCCTAAGGTGGTTCAATCCCTGTTTGGTGATGATGCTGTTAAGAACAAACGCAATATTGAAGCTGTACAAACCTCTCCAGGCGTTTTTGTTTCAGCGCGAGTAGTTATTTTTCATCCTGCTCAAACTTTGCCATACAAAGATGTTGCCGCTGAAGTGAAGCGTCAAGTAAGTCAACGTATGGCTGAAAAACTTGCCGTCAGCGCTGCTGCAAATCGCTATGCGGCATTAGAAAATGATCCAAAGAATAGTGCTGGCTTTGCTAGCCCGGTTTGGGTTTCTCGTAATAAACCTGCAAATTTAGTGGGTGGAGCTTTAGATGAAGTGATGTCCGTCAATCCTGATAAATTCCCTGCGCTGGTTTCTGTTCAAAATCCCGGGATCGGCACTATTTTGTATCGCGTTGATCAGACAAGGCAACCTGCAGGTGTTGATGCCAAGGTTCATAAGGCACAAGCGCAACAAATTCAAGCATTGGCAGCCCAGTCTGAATTTGCTGGCTTTATGTCTTACTGGCGTGATGTTGCTGGCGTTAAGGTAATTAATCCCCTTAAGCCGCCATCATCTAGTTCGGGTAGCTAAGCTTTATCGCTAAATTACTTATTTACTCTTAAGTAGTGCATGATATGGGGCCATAGCGCCCCATACGTTTTTAAAGAGTATGGCTTGCGCCTTTTCGTTAGGATGCATGCGATCTGCCTGAAATAAATCAATGTCAGAAGCAACGTTCTTTAAAAAAAATGGCACAAGTTCAACTTGTTCCTGGCGAGCAAGCTTAGGATACAGATCCTGAAATTGCTTGGTGTACTCTTGTCCATAATTGGGCGGAATCTGCATGCCAAATAACAGCACTCTTGCTCCTGAGCTTTTACTTAATTGAATCATCTTGCGTAGATTTCTATCTGACTCTTGGATTGATAGGCCCCGTAATGCATCATTTGCTCCAAGTTCTAAAAGGACAATTCCCGGTTTCTTTTGCTCCAATAGTTTTGGTAATCTAGATAGGCCACCGGAACTAGTTTCCCCACTAATGCTGGCGTTAAAAACAGTCCAAGGGCTAGCTTCTTTATGAAGTTGGTCCTCCAGGAACTTTACCCACCCGGTACCGCGTGTCAATCCATATTCTGCCGAGAGACTATCTCCCATAACCAAAATAACGGGATTGGTCTGAGCCTGTGTGCCAAAGGGAATAAACAGGCAAAATAGGGAGCTTGCCATCAATATGGCTTGCAATTTTTTACTCAAGAAGTTCAACCAAATATATTGATTCATTTATGAGTATTCCAGTCAAGGTCCTTAGTGCAATACACCTAGGTAAAGAAGTTTTATCTAGCGATGGATCATTAACTATTTTGCACGACATTAGCTTTGATGTCTTTGCTGGCGAAAGTGTTGCTATTACTGGCGCGTCGGGGTCTGGGAAGAGTACTTTGCTTGGTCTTCTAGCCGGCTTAGATACCCCCTCTAGTGGGCATGTTGAATTGGTCGCCCAAAATCTCAATCAGCTTGACGAAGATGGGCGGGCAAAATTACGAGGGCAAAAGGTAGGCTTTGTATTTCAATCCCTTCAATTGCTACCTCATTTGACAGCCCTCGAAAACGTCATGTTGCCAGCCGACCTAAATGGGATGGGTATGGCTAAGGAAAATGCATTAGCCTGCCTAGAGCAGGTGGGTTTAAGCGAGCGAGCCAACCATTTCCCCAAGACCTTGTCTGGCGGAGAGCAGCAACGGGTAGCGCTAGCTAGGGCCTTCATCATGAAGCCAGAGATTTTATTTGCTGACGAGCCCACGGGCAGTCTGGATGAGGTTAGCGGAAATCGGGTTATTGAGCTGCTTTTTGAGCTAAATCGAGCCAATCATTCCACCCTTATTTTGGTCACCCACGACCAAGCCTTGGCTGATCGGTGCCAGCGGCAATTACACCTTCAAGGCGGTCGATTGCTGTAGGCAAAACCTTATAATCTAGGGATGTCTTTTTTCCACTTTTTGCCTGGCGCTGATGCGCTTTCCCCCTTCCGCCAGCAGCGACTTTTGGCAGCTTTGGCCGCGCAAGGGGTTGATCTTGAGTCCATTGAAGCTCAATACCTTCATTTCATATGGTCAGAGGCTGAGCTAAACGCCAAAGATCAAGAAGTCATGGCTAGTTTGTTGACCTATGGCGAGCCATTTCATTCCAAAATACATCCAGGAAAATCTTGGTTTGGAAGTGGTAAGACCGAGAATCAAGATGTCATTGTTATCCCAAGATTTGGAACACTTTCTCCATGGGCCAGTAAGGCTACAGATATCGCTCGTCAATGTGGATTGGATGTATTGCGTATTGAGCGTGGCGCTCAATTTTCATGGAAGAGCAAAAAAGCGCTGACACCAGAGCAAAAACAATTAGTGCTGACTGCGGTTCACGACAGAATGACTGAAGCTGTGATTGATTCAACTGAAGCTGCTATTGCTTTATACCAATCACTAGAAGACAAGCCGTTAACACGTATACCGGTAATGACTGAAGGTAGGTCTGCTCTCGATAAAGCAAATCAAGAATTGGGCCTTGCCTTGTCGGATGATGAGGTGACATATCTTGTTGAAAACTTTACTAGACTCAAGCGCAACCCATCAGACGTTGAGCTGATAATGTTCGCTCAAGCGAACAGTGAGCACTGTCGGCATAAGATTTTTAATTCCAGCTGGACAATTGATGGGGATGATCAAGAGCGATCTTTATTTGCCATGATCCGCAATACTCACCAATTGCATCCAGAGGGAACGATTGTTGCGTATTCCGATAACTCTGCAGTCATGGTTGGCTGCGAAGCGGAAACCTGGGTTCCTCAAGGTGATGATCAACGCTATGAAAAGGATACGCGCATGGTCCATACCCTTATGAAGGTGGAGACTCATAATCACCCGACTGCGATCGCTCCTTTTCCTGGCGCATCTACAGGTGCGGGCGGTGAAATTCGTGATGAGGGTGCCACTGGTATAGGCGGACGTCCTAAAGCTGGCCTTACCGGTTTCTCAGTATCTAATTTAAATATTCCTGGCACAGATCTTCCTTGGGAGAATCTGAAATACGGCAAGCCTGAGCGCATCGCTACACCTTTACAAATCATGATTGAAGGCCCACTAGGCGGCGCTGCATTCAATAATGAATTTGGCCGCCCAATTTTGGGTGGTTACTTTAGAGTCTTTGAGCAAACATTGGATGGCACACGTCGTGGTTATCACAAGCCCATCATGATTGCCGGCGGTATTGGAAGTATTGATTCAATCCACACTGCAAAAAAAGCAATTCAAGCAGGGCACTTATTGATTCAATTAGGTGGTCCGGGTATGCGAATCGGTATGGGTGGTGCTACTGGTAGTTCCGTTGCAACAGGGACAAATACTGCCGATCTTGATTTTGATTCTGTGCAGCGAGGCAATCCAGAAATGGAGCGTCGAGCACAAGAGGTGATTAATGCCTGCCGCGCTCTTGGTGATCACAATCCAATCGTGTCAATACATGATGTGGGTGCGGGCGGTATATCCAATGCATTCCCGGAGCTTGCAGATGGAGCTGGTTTGGGGGCTTCATTTAAACTTCGGAGCGTTCCACTCGAAGAAAGTGGCATGAGTCCTGCAGAGATTTGGTGCAATGAATCTCAGGAACGTTATGTTTTGGCTATTGATGCAAAAGATTTGGACCTGTTTAAATCATTTTGCGAACGTGAGCGTTGTCCTTTTGCGGTAGTTGGCGAAGCAACCGCAGAACGTCAGTTGAAATTAAGCGACTCAAAGCAGTCCTCATCTGATGATGCTGCGCTGCCAATTGATATGCCAATGGAAGTTTTGCTTGGTAAGCCTCCAAAGATGCATCGCAACGTTACAAGAGTTGCCCAGGAGTTCAAAGAATTAGATGTAACTGATGCCGATCTTGCACAATCAATAGCCTGGGTCTTGCAACAACCCACCGTAGCAAGCAAATCATTCTTAATTACGATTGGCGACAGAACTGTTGGCGGTCTAAATGCTAGAGACCAGTTTGTTGGGCCATGGCAAATTCCTGTAGCTGATTGCGCCGTTACTCTGATGGATTACAAGGGTTATTGTGGTGAAGCAATGTCGATGGGTGAAAGAACCCCATTAGCGGTTATAGACGCAGCAGCGGCTGCGCGTATGGCAGTGGGTGAGGCGATTACCAACCTCTTGGCTGCAGATATTGCCAGCCTCGAAAGCGTAAAACTTTCTGCAAACTGGATGGCGGCATGCGGTTCTCCTGGTGAGGATGCCAAGCTCTATGACTCCGTTAAAGCGATTGGCATGGAACTGTGTCCTGCGCTTGGAATATCGATTCCAGTTGGCAAGGATTCTTTATCTATGTCTACCGCATGGCAAGATGGTGATGAAGCCAAGAAAGTAGTCGCACCCGTATCTTTAATCATCTCTGCTTTTGCATCTGTGCTGGATGCCCGTAAAACATTGACTCCCCTGCTGCAGTTGAAGGGTAAAGACGGATCTCCACAAGAGACTGAGCTGATCTTGATCGATTTAGGGCGTGGCAAGAATCGCATGGCGGGAAGTATCTTGGCTCAAGTGCTTGATCAGTCCGGAAAATCAGCGCCTGATATTGATCACCCAGAAGATTTGAAGTCTTTGGCTGCCGCCATTATTGAATTGCGTAAAGAGAATAAGCTTTTGGCTTATCACGACCGTTCTGATGGTGGATTATTTGCCTCTGTTGCTGAAATGGCTTTTGCTTCCCACTGCGGCATCTCGCTTAACGTAGATATGATCGCTAGGGATGCTGGGCAAGAGCCTGATTATGGTGACGCCAAGAATTGGGCGCAACAGGTATCTGGTCTTCGCCATGAACAAACCATGCGTGCGTTATTTAATGAAGAGTTAGGCGCAGTAATTCAGGTTCGCAAAGAAGATCGTGATGCGGTATTTGCTGTATTGAGAAGGTTAGGTTTAAGTGCTCATAGCCATGTGATCGGCAAACCCAATACCAACGGCCGTATTGAAATTTGGCGTGATGCTAAAAATATTTTTGCTGAGCCGCGTGAGGTGCTGCAAAAGATCTGGACTAACACTAGCTATCAAATAGCGCGTTTACGTGACAATCCTGTCTGTGCTGATAGTGAATTCTCGCTCTTGGACAATGTTGCCGATGCAGGCATGAATCCTAAACTCACATTCAATCCTTCTGAAGATATTGCAGCGCCGTTTATCGCCAAGAACTCACGCCCTAAAGTGGCCATTTTGCGAGAGCAGGGCGTTAATTCACATGTTGAAATGGCTTATTCCGTTAATTGGGCTGGATTTGAGAGCTATGACGTCCATATGTCAGATTTGCTCAGTGGCAAGGCTAAATTAGAAGACTTTAGAGGGCTTATTGCTTGTGGTGGCTTTAGTTACGGAGATGTATTGGGAGCTGGAGAGGGCTGGGCAAAAACAATTCTGTTCAACCAACAGCTTCGCGATCAGTTTTCTAGGTTCTTTGAGCGTCAAGACAGCTTTGCGTTAGGCGTTTGTAATGGCTGTCAAATGATGAGTAACCTCTCAGGAATTATTCCGGGTGCAGAAGCTTGGCCTAAATTTACACGCAATCAATCAGAGCAATATGAAGCGCGCTTAGTGATGGCTGAAGTAATGGCTTCGCCTTCCATATTCACCCAAGATATGGAAGGGAGTCAGATACCCATTGCGATTGCTCACGGTGAAGGGTTTGCCAACTTCAGCCAACAGGGCAGCTTAGAGCAGATTCAAAAGCAAGGCTTGGCCTCATTCCGCTTTGTGGATCATCAAGGCAACCCAACAGAAACTTATCCAATGAATCCAAACGGATCTCCCAATGGTTTAACTGGGGTCACGACACCCGATGGTCGTTTTATGGTCATGATGCCTCATCCCGAGCGTGTATTTAGAGCTGTACAGATGAGCTGGTGTCCACCTGGTTGGTTGGATACCCCTGATGGTGCTAGCCCTTGGCTACGCTTATTCCGCAATGCCCGTCGTTGGGCGAATTAAGTTGTCTACTGACGGATTAATGGAGCCGGTCACTTTTTCTGAAAGTGGCGGCGTTCGCTATCTCCACTTTGGCACTGACTCTATTCAGGGTGCGATGCGTATTCGTGATCCAGGTGAGATTTATTTAGAGTACAACCAGCAGATGATGGCCTGGCTTTTGTTTTTAGAGACTAAGCCCGGCATGCGGATAGCCCAGTTAGGTTTAGGCACGGGCGCATTAACTAAATTTCAACATCGATATTGCCCGGCTGTGAAAACTACCGTAGTAGAGTTCAATCCTGCTGTAATCGTTTCTGCAAGATCTATGTTTTTTACACCTGACGATGATCGCCGCTTAGAAACTCTACAAGCTGATGCAAAACTATTCGTCAAGAATAAAAAGTATCAAGACTACTTTGATGCTGTACAGGTTGATTTGTATGATGCAATCTGCGATGGCCCTGCGGCAAGTTCATTGGATTTCTATAAAGGTTGCTACGATATTCTCAAAGGGCCCGGTGTGATGACGGTGAATTTATTCTCGCGACACAAAAGCTTTGATATAAACCTTAAGAATATTTGCGAAGCCTTTAATAATAGAGTGCTCTTATTTCCAGAGTCCCATGATTGCAACGTCGTGGCGATTGGATTCAAAGGACCTAAGCTCGAGGCGGAATGGAAGGATGTCTCAAAACGAGCAAAACTGATCCTTGAAAAAACCGGGCTTCCTACTAATAAATGGGTCTCAGGCATTAGTCGGGAGAATGCCCGACAAGAAAATAAGCTCTCGATCTAATACTTCGAAGCAAAAGAAAAAGGCGATCGTTTGATCGCCTTTTTTGCTGCTCAACCTATTGCTAGGTTGAGGGTATTGCGCATTACACAGTCACAGTATCTGCAATATCGCTAAATGACTTGAGCTTATCAAAACTCATGTATTTATAGACATCACCAGCTTTAGCATCGAGTGCCTTCACTTGCTCTAAATACTCAGCAGGTGTAGGTAGGCGACCCAAGAGGGCGGCAACAGAAGCCAATTCAGCAGAAGCCAAATACACGCGAGTGTCGATACCCAGGCGGTTAGGGAAGTTACGAGTAGAAGTCGATACAGCTGTTGAGCCCTTGCGGATCTGTGCTTGATTACCCATGCAAAGTGAGCAGCCTGGGCTTTCCATACGGGCACCAGCTGCGCCTAACATGCCGTAGTAGCCTTCTTCCATCAAGACCATGGCATCCATCTTGGTTGGCGGCGCTACCCATAAACGGGTTGGCATATCTTTCTTGCCTTGTAGCACCTGACCAGCTGCGCGGAAGTGACCAATATTGGTCATGCATGAGCCAATAAACACTTCATCAATCTTGTCGCCTGCTACTTCAGACAATACTTTCACATCATCCGGATCGTTAGGGCATGCAAGGATAGGTTCTTTGATTTCATCGATATTGATTTCGATGATCTCTGCATAGTCCGCATCCGCATCAGCTTTGAGGAGTTGTGGATTAGCAATCCAAGCTTCCATGGCTTTGATACGGCGACCAAGAGTACGTTTATCTTCATAACCATTAGCAATCATCCACTTCATCAAGGTGATATTTGATGTCATGTATTCGATGATTGGCTCTTTGTTCAAGTGAACTGTACAACCACCAGCAGAACGTTCAGCAGAAGCATCAGACAATTCAAAGGCTTGCTCAACTTTTAGGTCAGGTAGGCCTTCAATTTCAAGAATACGGCCAGAGAAAATATTCTTCTTGCCTTGTTTCTCAACAGTCAACAATCCCTTTTTGATTGCATACAAAGGAATCGCATTTACTAGGTCACGTAAGGTGATGCCAGGTTGCATCTTGCCTTTAAAGCGGACCAATACAGACTCAGGCATATCCAATGGCATCACACCTGTAGCTGCGGCAAAGGCAACTAAACCTGAACCAGCCGGGAAAGAAATGCCGATTGGGAAGCGAGTATGGCTATCGCCACCAGTTCCGCAGGTATCTGGCAGGAGTAAGCGATTCAGCCAGCTGTGGATCACGCCATCACCTGGGCGCAAGGCAACACCGCCGCGATTGGTCATGAATGGTGGCAATTCATGTTGAGTGCGAATATCTACAGGCTTTGGATAAGCTGAGGTATGACAGAACGACTGCATTACTAGATCAGAAGAGAAACCAAGGCAAGCCAAGTCCTTCAATTCATCGCGCGTCATTGGGCCTGTTGTGTCTTGTGAGCCAACGGTAGTCATATGCGGCTCGCAATAAGTACCAGGACGTACGCCTTGTCCTTCTGGTAAGCCACATGCTCGGCCAACCATCTTCTGAGCCAAGCTAAAGCCCTTCTTGTTGTCGACTGGATTGACCGGCAAGCGGAATTCAGTAGAAGCAGGCAAGCCCAAGGCAGCACGTGCTTTAGCGGTTAAGCCACGACCAACGATTAAAGGGATACGTCCGCCAGCGCGTACTTCATCCAGAATGACCGGCGACTTCAATGTAAAAGTGGTGATTTCCTGACCGTTTTTAAATACTTTTCCTTCGTACGGCCGAAGTTCAATCTCATCACCCATATTCATTTGAGAAACATCTAATTCGATTGGCAATGCTCCAGAATCTTCCATTGTATTGAAGAAGATTGGGGCAATATTGGTACCTAAGCACACACCACCAAAACGCTTGTTGGGTACGAATGGAATATCTTGACCTGTCCACCAGAGAACAGAGTTTGTTGCAGATTTACGTGATGAGCCTGTACCAACTACGTCTCCAACGTAGGCAATTTGATTGCCTTTTTTCTGGAGAGCAGCGATTTGCTTCATCGGACCACGAACACCACTCTCATCTGGCTCAATGCCAGGACGGGGGTTCTTGAGCATGATGGTTGCATGCAGCGGAATATCAGGGCGGCTCCATGCGTCAGGCGCAGGAGAAAGGTCATCGGTATTAGTTTCACCCGTTACCTTGAAAACAGTTAACTTCATGCTTTCTGGAACTGCAGGGCGGCTAGTAAACCAGTCCGCATTGGCCCAGCTTTGCATCACTGCTTTAGCATTTGCATTGCCTTTTTCAGCAAGCTCTTGGACGTCATTGAAATAATCAAACATCAAGAGTGTTTTCTTGAGCGCTTCGGCAGCAGCAACACCACACTCAGAGTCAGATAAAAGCTCTACTAAAGGTTTGATGTTGTAACCACCTAGCATCGTGCCCAAAAGTTCAGTAGCACGTACGCGGGAAATTAATGGGGATTTTTCTGTACCTTTGGCAACAGCATCTAAGAACTCAGCTTTAACTTTAGCTGCATCGTCAACACCAGCAGGAACGCGGTTGGTGATTAATTCAAGTAACTCAGCTTCCTTACCGGCAGGTGGGTTCTTCAACAACTTCACCAGTTCAGATGTTTGATCCTTGGTTAAGGGCAGGGCCGGAATACCGAGGGCTGCGCGTTCAGCGGCGAGGGCGTTATAGGCTTCTAACATTATGTTTCCTATGAGGTAAAGGTGATCAATAGAAAGACCAAATGGGAATTCTCTCCCGTTTTGCCAAATTATAGTTGCTAAATTAAGTCTTATATAAGAGTTTAAACCCTAAAAAGGAGGCAATATTGCCAAAATCAGGACCTTATTTGGGTCTATGACCTAAAAAAGGGCAATTACACAACTCGCTCTTCTTTGAGGGCCCAAACCAGTGCAATTACCCAGCCAATCAGGGACCATCCTAAAAACAGGTTTAAGGCAAAAATAGCCCCTGTATTTGCCCTTTTTTTGTGAAATGCAATGGCAAAAGGGAGGAAATAAAAGAGGGAGAGAATAGTGATTAATATCGCAAATAAAAGGCGCATAGGTAATAAATTATTAGATTTGGGTAGATAAGATCCTATATTAACGATTTTGAAATTCCCCCGCCCCTGATGGCTATCGTTATAATTACTTTTTCCAACAGAGCTTAAGCGATGACCAAATACGTTTTTGTCACTGGTGGTGTGGTTTCTTCTTTAGGGAAAGGAATCGCAGCTGCCTCGCTTGCCGCGATTCTTGAATCCCGCGGTCTGAAAGTCACCCTCCTAAAATTAGACCCTTATATCAACGTTGACCCGGGCACTATGAGCCCACTCCAGCACGGAGAGGTTTTTGTAACTGAAGATGGTGCAGAGACAGACTTGGACTTGGGTCACTATGAGCGCTTTGTTTCTGCAAAGATGCGCAAAAGTAATAATTTCACCACTGGTCAGATTTATGAGTCAGTTATCAGCAAAGAGCGTCGCGGTGAATATCTTGGAAAAACAGTCCAAGTTATTCCGCACATTACAAATGAAATCCAAGCTTTTGTAGAGCGTGGCGCTAAAGCCAGTCATGATGGCAAAGCAGATGTTGCTATTTGCGAAATCGGCGGCACCGTTGGTGATATCGAATCACTTCCGTTCCTAGAGGCCGCAAGACAGATGAGCTTGCGACTACCTTTGCATGATTGCGCTTTTGTTCATTTGACTCTCGTCCCTTATATCCATAGCGCCGGCGAGTTAAAAACTAAACCAACGCAACACTCTGTTCAGAAGCTTCGTGAAATTGGCATCATGCCGACAGTATTGCTCTGCCGTGCTGACCGACCAATTCCTGAAGATGAGCGTGCAAAGATTTCTTTATTCTCAAATGTTCGTGAAGAAGCGGTAATCTCAGTTTGGGATGTAGATACGATTTACAAGATTCCTGAAATGCTCCAAGCCCAAGGTATGGATGATTTAATTTGCCGTCAACTAGATCTCAAAGCCAAGCCAGCAGATCTTTCTGTTTGGGCTAATCTTGTTTATGAAATGGCAAACCCACAACATGAAGTGACCATTGGCATGGTTGGCAAGTATGTGGAGCTAACGGAGTCATACAAATCACTGATTGAGGCTTTGCGTCACGCCGGCATTCATACGCATACTCGCGTCAATATTAATTACATTGATTCCGAAGTCATTGAAAAAGATGGTATCGGATGCCTACAAAATCTCGACGCTATCCTGGTTCCCGGTGGCTTTGGTAAACGTGGCACTGAAGGCAAAATTGCAGCCATTCGTTATGCGCGTGAAAACAATGTTCCTTACTTGGGAATTTGTTTGGGTATGCAATTGGCTGTGATTGAATTTGCACGCCATGTAGCGAACCTCACTAAAGCAAATAGCACCGAATTTGATCCTCAGTCTGAACAGCCTGTTGTTGCCCTGATAACCGAATGGTTGGACAGAGAAGGGCGAGTAGAGAAGCGCACTAACGACTCTGATTTGGGAGGCACTATGCGTCTTGGGTCGCAACGCTGTCCAGTTAAAGCTGGAACCTTAGCCTATCGCATTTACGGTCCTGAGGTAAATGAGCGTCATCGTCATCGTTATGAAGTAAACAATACCTACGTACCTCAGCTGGAGAAATCTGGTTTGATTATTTCAGCTAGAACCCCTAATGAAGAGTTGCCGGAGATGATGGAATTACCAACCTCTATGCATCCTTGGTTCTTCGGTGTGCAGTTTCACCCTGAATTTACTTCAACACCACGGGATGGGCACCCTTTGTTCTCAGCCTTTATTGGCGCTGCACTTGAGCACCAAAAAGCCGCTGAAAAGCAGGCTGCATAAAGGAAGAATATGAGCGCATTTAAGTTGTGTGGCTTTGACGTTGGTCTAAATCAACGTTTCTTTTTAATTGCTGGTCCTTGTGTCATTGAGTCAGAGCAATCTGCTATTGATATTGCGGGTCAATTAAAAGAAATTACTTCTGCTCTAAAGATTCCATTTATCTACAAGTCATCCTTTGATAAAGCCAATCGTTCATCAGGAACGTCTTTCCGTGGTTTAGGTATGGATAAGGGCTTGGAGATTTTGGCTAAGGTTAAAAAGCAAGTTAATGTTCCGGTGCTTACGGATGTTCATGACATCAGCGAAATTACTGCCGTAGCTAGCGTTGTAGATGTATTGCAGACCCCAGCTTTTTTATGCAGACAAACCGACTTCATTCGCGCCTGCGCTCAAAGTGGCAAGCCGGTGAATTTTAAAAAGGGCCAGTTTCTTTCGCCGCATGAGATGTTGAATGTTATTGAGAAGGCTCGAGTAGCTGCTGCAGAAAAAAATCTTCCAGATCAATTTATGGTTTGCGAACGTGGCGCCTCCTTTGGCTACAACAACCTGGTTTCAGATATGCGTAGCTTGGCAATTCTGCGGGAATCTAATGCGCCAGTAGTATTTGATGCTACTCATTCAGTTCAATTGCCTGGGGGTCAAGGCACCTCTAGCGGCGGTCAACGTGAATTCGTACCCGTTTTGGCGCGTGCTGCTGTAGCAGTGGGCATTAGCGGCCTATTTATGGAAACCCATCCTGATCCAGCAAAAGCGCTATCCGATGGACCGAATGCTGTTCCTTTGGATCGCATGAAAGATCTACTTGAATCACTAGTAGCTATCGACGGGGCCGTTAAATCGTCCGGAAGTTTTTTAGAAGACAGCTTTAAGTAAATTATTACAACCCATTTCATATTGTTTTAAGGAGAAGGTGCATGAGCGCCATTGTTGACATCATCGGTAGAGAAGTTCTGGATTCACGTGGTAACCCAACGGTTGAGTGCGATGTTTTGCTTGAGTCAGGCGTTATGGGTCGTGCGGCTGTGCCTTCTGGAGCTTCCACAGGATCTCGTGAGGCAATTGAGTTGCGCGATGGGGATAAGTCACGTTACCTGGGTAAAGGCGTCCTCAAGGCTGTTCAAAACATCAATATTGAGATTGCAGAATCCATTCTTGGACTTGATGCTAGTGAACAAGCTTTTCTTGATCGCACTCTGATTGAATTAGATGGCACTCATAACAAAGCACGCTTAGGTGCTAATGCAACGCTTGCGGTTTCTATGGCTGTTGCTAGAGCTGCAGCTGAAGAAGCGGGCCTGCCTTTATATCGTTATTTTGGCGGATCTGGCGGTATGCAGTTGCCAGTACCTATGATGAATATCGTGAATGGCGGTGCTCATGCCAATAACAGTTTGGACATTCAAGAATTCATGGTGATGCCAGTTGGCGCCGAAAACTTCCGTGACGCACTCCGTTGTGGTGCAGAGATTTTCCATGAGCTCAAAAAGATCTTAGGTGCTCAAGGTATGCCAACTACCGTTGGTGATGAGGGTGGTTTTGCACCAAACTTCAAGAGTAATCACGAATGCTTGCAGACCATCATGAAAGCAATTGAAGGAGCCGGCTATACGGCAGGCGAAGATGTTCTGTTGGCCCTAGATTGCGCTGCTAGTGAGTTCTACAAAGATGGCAAATATCACTTGTCAGGCGAAGGTCTCCAATTAAGCTCAAGCGAGTTCTCTGACTACCTTGGTAACTTGACAGACCAATTCCCAATTGTTTCGATTGAGGATGGTATGCATGAAGGTGATTGGGATGGTTGGGCTGACATTACCAAAAAGCTTGGCAAGAAAATTCAATTGGTTGGTGATGATTTGTTTGTTACAAACACCCGTATCCTCCAAGAGGGAATAGACAAAGGCATTGCCAACTCTATTCTGATTAAGATTAATCAGATTGGTACTTTGACAGAAACGTTTGCTGCTATTGAGATGGCTAAGCGCGCAAACTACACTGCTGTGATTTCCCATCGCTCTGGCGAGACCGAAGACAGCACCATTGCAGATATTGCTGTTGGCACTAACGCAGGTCAAATTAAAACCGGTTCTTTATCTCGCTCCGATCGCATTGCTAAATATAACCAGCTGTTGCGTATAGAGGAAGATCTGGGTGATGTGGCAACTTATCCAGGTAAATCTGTTTTCTATAACCTCAAACGCTAACTCAGAGTTCTTAATAGCTTATGCGGATTGTCATCTACTCTATGCTGGTATTGCTCATTGCAATCCAGTACCCACTTTGGCTGGGTAAGGGTGGATGGTTAAAGGTTTACGAAATGGAGCGACAAGTAGAGCTTCAAGAGGCTAAAAATAGTCTCTTGGCTCTTCGTAATGTTAAGTTATCTGGCGATGTTAAAGATCTGAAGGATGGCACTCGAGCTATTGAAGAGCGTGCTCGTGTTGAGCATGGCTTAATTAAGGAAGGTGAGTTTTTCGTGCAAATCTTGCCGACAGATAAAATATCAAACACCCAAGCTACCAAACAGTAATATTTTAATGCCCGCTGGATGGGGGTCTTGTGGCATCACTCAGTAAATCAGTTTTAAATACCTGCAGGCAATCAACCGCATCAAAGCGGTATGGTTTTGCACAGAAATCACAGACGGTTTCCACGGCTCCTTGCTCCGCAAGAATGCTTTGAACCTCTTCTTCACCAAGCATTCGCAAGATATCCGCAACCTTAGTTCGAGAACATCTGCAAGCAAAACGAATGGGGCGAGCAGGGAAGCTGCGTACACCGTTTTCGGCGGACTCTTCTAAAAATAAACGCCTCAAAATAGTCTCTGGTGCAAGCGTTAACAGCTCTTCATCAGTAATTGTTTCACCAAGCGTTTGGATACGTGACCAGCCTTCAGAGGCAACCTGCGGATCTAGATGTGCATGACCCCCAGAATTTGGTAAGCGCTGTAGCAATAAGCCGCCAACATGGGTATCGCTGGAAGCAAGCCAAATGCGCGTATCCAATTGTTCGGAGTTTTGCATATACAGGGCTATAGCCTCTGCAGCGCTGGTGACCGGCTTAATGACTGCTCCTTGATGATCTTGTAGCGCTACGATACCTTGGTAGGGGGCTTGTCCCGGTTCACGGTCAGCCGGATCTAAGGTGATCACCAATCTTCCGCTGCCACTCACATCCAGTAGATCGGCCAAGGTTGCGTTGGGCATTATTTCAGAGGGGTCTACTGAAAGCTTGACTGTAGCCCTCATGGACAAATCAGACTTACATTCCACAACCAGCAGCTGAATAGGACCCTTGCTTTGCGCTTGAATAATGAGGGTTCCATCAAATTTAAGGCTGGCACTTAGAAGGGTGGCTGCACCAACGAAGTCGCCCAGTATCCGACGGACGGCAGGGGGGTCATTACGACGCTCTAGAACAGCCTGCCAGGCACTTCCAATTGACACAATTTCCCCGCGAACTGGGGCGCCATCGCACATAAAGACTAGTAATTCATTCATAGGGCAAAGTATCCACTTTTTTTCGGTTTTAGTCTCAGTAAGCCCGACCTGAGATAATACGATTTATGCATATTCGTACACGTTTCGCCCCAAGTCCCACGGGCTTTATTCATCTGGGAAATCTTCGCAGCGCTCTTTATCCGTGGGCTTTTGCGCGCCACAATAAGGGTGACTTCATTCTTCGTATTGAAGATACTGACCTTGAGCGCTCATCACAGGAAGCAGTTGACGTCATTATCGAAGGAATGGCGTGGCTTGGCCTCGATTTGGATGAAGGTCCAATCTATCAGATGCAGCGTATTGATCGATACCGTGAAGTAGTAAAACAAATGTTGGATTCTGGATTGGCCTATCCCTGCTACATGAGCGAAGAAGAGCTCAATAAACTCCGTGATCAGCAAATGGCAAGTAAAGAAAAGCCTCGCTATAACGGACTTTGGAGACCTGAGCCTGGCAAAACATTGCCGCCCGTTCCCGAAGGTGTAAGCCCAGTAATCCGCTTTAAGAATCCAATTGGCGGGTCAGTCATTTGGAATGACGCTGTCAAAGGTCAAATAGAAATTAGCAATGATGAGTTGGATGATTTGGTTATTGCTAGGCCAGACGGAACACCTACCTACAACTTTTGCGTGGTGATTGATGACATGGATATGAACATCACCCACGTCATTAGAGGTGATGACCACGTCAATAACACCCCAAGACAAATTAACATCATGAGGGCCCTTGGCGGATCCCCGCCTGTTTATGCCCATCTGCCAACCGTGCTTAATGACGCCGGTGAAAAAATGAGTAAGCGTAATGGCGCAATGAGTGTGAGAGATTATCAAAGAGCAGGTTACCTTCCTGATGCAATCCTGAATTACCTTGCAAGACTTGGCTGGTCTCATGGGGATGCCGAGGTATTTACAAAGGAACAGTTTGTAAATTGGTTTGATTTAGAAAGTTTAGGGCGCTCACCAGCGCAACATAATCCAGAAAAATTACTTTGGCTAAATCATCAATATATTCAGAATTCCGATCCAGTAAAACTAGCAGCTGCTACTAAGCCATTTGCACATGAGATGGGTATGGATACCGAAGCTGGCCCAGACTTTGTTCAGGTGGTTAGCCTATTAAAAGATCGAGCCAATACCCTGATTGAGATTGCCGAAGGTGCAAAGCTTTTTTATTTGCCGGCACCCAATTTAACTGCTGATCAAATTAAGGAAAATATTGCCGAAGCCGTTATGCCTGCCTTAAAAGATTTGGTTGAAGCTATTTCAACCGCTGAACCGACTAAAGAAGCTTATGCAGCTGTTTTTAAGCAAATATTGGCAAAGTACCAAATCAAAATGCCGGCACTAGCAATGCCCGTTAGATACGCATTATTTGCCACCACACAGACCCCAGCGATTGATTCTGTACTGGTTGTGTTGGGCAAGGATGAGGCTGTCAAAAGGCTTTCTAAGGTGGTCCAATAGAGAATTTGCGCACCTGCACAAAAATAGGATAAAATCTTGGATTGTTTTGAGTGTCTTGTAGTTTTATCGCGGGATTTCGGGGGTATAGCTCAGCTGGGAGAGCGCTTGCATGGCATGCAAGAGGTCAGCGGTTCGATCCCGCTTATCTCCACCAAGCATTTAAAATAGTTTTATGTAGTAGTCCAGGTCCCCATCGTCTAGAGGCCTAGGACATCACCCTTTCACGGTGAGTACGGGGGTTCGAATCCCCCTGGGGACGCCAGATTCTTCTGGTAGAAGTAAAGTTGTATGATGTTGTGTTACGCGATGTATTTGGAGCGGTAGTTCAGTTGGTTAGAATATCGGCCTGTCACGCCGAGGGTCGCGGGTTCGAGTCCCGTCCGTTCCGCCAAGACAATTAAAAGCCCCCTTAATCGGGGGCTTTTTCTATTTTTAATATTATTTTTATTGGATTTTTACCCACAAAGCAATTAATTACTTAGACGCGGTGGGGGCGGGTGCAATGTAGTTTGAATTTAAATCAGTAGGCCCACCAAAGTTAACTCCTGCTCCCACAGAGCTATTGATGTTGCTTGATGGATAGGTGGGGTTAAATTGCATTGCTTTTGATGTCAGATTTGTAGCGCCGTTAGTAGCGTTATTAGCGCTGCTGGAGTTATTGGTGGTGCTTGGTTGTGCAGAGGTCTTTGCGCTTGTTGCACTACTAGTAGCCGGCTTAATAGTGGAGCCTGTAGTACTCATCGCGCTAGTTGCTACAGATTTCTGTGCAGCAGTTGTCTCAACGGCAATAGCCTTTTGAGTGGCAGCTTTTTGTGCAGCGGCAGCAGCCTTCTGTGCAGCTGCAGCGGCAGCAGCAGCCCTCTGTGCAGCTACAGCAGCTGCGGCTTTTTGGGCAGCGGCAACATCAACAGTGGCGGGAGTTGTTGCTGCCGTAGCAAGCAATGGGGGCAGCATGCTTAGGTAGCCAGCGGTTACATATAAAAATAGTTTGTAAAATTTCATAGGCTAACCTTAATTTAAATTAGGTATATCAAAATGACCGCTAAGACGCTTTAACAGTATGAGTGTTTTAGTATGTACTGTACGAGCATCAAAAAGCTCATATTCGGCCTCCCGCAGCTGTAAAACTGACTGAATCCCGGCTTTCTTGGGGGCTTTAGCCAAATTATAGGCAGCATTAGCCTTTTCAAGGCGTTCTTTAGCCGCTTCGTATTGCAAGTAAGTTTGATTTATCTCAGTTATGACTTTAGTTTTGGTGGCCACTAAGTTAAGCTCTTGTTCTGCAATCGAATTGGACCCAGAGATAACATCGGAGTCGATCATGAATCCGTTGCCTATAGGTATGGACAATAAAAAACTAAACGATTTTTGTGCGCCATAATCAAGCCCGCCTGTTGAGTAAGAGGGCGTTTCGGTATAGTAAATGCCAGGCAAGAAATCCATTCCTTTGCTTGCCCTAATAGCCTCTAAATTTGCGTTGGCGGAATCAATCGATGCCTTTCCTTGATGTATATCAGCCCTTTTTTCCAACCCCTCAGAAACCAGTGATTTCACATTAAAATTCTCCGGCGGCATATTAAGTGTGCCTACTGGCAATGGCAACTCTTTATCGGTGTTGCCGACAAAGCTAACTAATGTGTATGAATAATATTTGAGGTCATTACCAAGAACGCCCTGAGCAGCAATAAACTCCGCTTTATTTCTGATAGCCTCATCGGATGAAAATGCTTTGAGACGGTCGATTGCAGCTTGATAAGACTGCCATAGTAATTTAGCGCGTAAGGCATCTATGTAAGCAAAAATAGCCTGAGTTTCAACGGACTTACTCTCGGTTAACGCTTCAGCTATTTGTCGGTTTAAATCAGCTTCCGCCTGGGCTTGCCTTGCAGAGCGCTTACCCCAACCTTCAACCGTAATAGATGCGCCATAAGTATTTGATGATGGATTGGTATACCCAACATATGGCGTTTGGGTATACATACTTCCTCGTACATACGTCAAAATTGGGCTTGTATTGGGTCGGCCAGCTTGCTTTGCAACAGAGGTAGCAGAATCGGAGCTAAGCTTTTTTATCTTAATGGTTGGATTATCTAGATTTACTTCCCCAATGTAGGCAGGTAGCGCTATTGGTCTGAATTGGGTATTGCCAGAATGGAAGGGGGGGAGTGTTTGCGCTCCACATAAAGAGCTATAGAGTAATGCTAATAGGATCGGTGTAAATAATTTTGCGGATAATTGCATTGCTTAAGTCTCATTGCGGTTTTTAATGATTAAGCTAGACGTATTGAGATTTATCTCTCTTGAGATTTCTCGTTTTTTGATAGATTGCGCTATGAAGTTAATGGTTTCGTTAGCAACAATCTCGCGCTCATTATCGACAGTAATTATGTGGTACGAGTTTCCTAGCCAAATCGTACGTCTGGTCTCGGATGAAATAGATTCCAGAATCAAATCTGGATTTTTGGGGGAGGCTGTTTCATCATCAATTGCATGAATAATCAAGATATCTACAGTAACGGATGGCAACTCTTTTTTGGTTTCTTTAATTAATTTTAGGGACTCAATCAAGTGTCTTGCAGGCAAATGAGCCGCTCCAAGCTCGCTGATATTGTTACCTTCTACAGCCTTTTTTATGCGTTTTCGCATCTCTAGGTTTTTAACTCCAAAAGGGGCTGTTTCTTTGTAGTGCCAATTACGAAATCCAAGTAGATATATAGCCTTAAGAAGTGGGTAGTACCAAGGAACGGACCACCCATCAAAAATCAATACTGGCGAAAGAATGCTCAAGCTTTGAATCATTGGGTTGCGTGCTGCAACAGCCAGGGATAGGGTCGCACCCATACTAAGCCCTACAAGCGATACCGATGAATGAGTTGCCATTAAATCAGTAACAAACTGTTCCACTTCATCAATCCAGTTTTTGTATGATGTGATGCCGGTGTGTGCAGAGTAACCCTTTACGCTAGGAATTGCGTAGGTGTAGCCAGCCGCCTTAAGCAATCTGGGAATGACGCCCATTTCTAGCTCAGATCCACATAAGCCAGGCAGCAGAACAACGGCATGACCATTGTTTCCCTGTTGAAACAGAAGGCAGCGGTCCGTATTTAGCATTGGATCAGTCATTCGGCATTATTGTTTAATAGTTTGTTGTTATATTATTAACCATGAAAATTAATAACGCTAAGCGCTGGGCAAAGCCGGGTTTCGAAGGTTATTTTGCAGCCATTTGCGGGGTTTGTATTGCTTTCGCAATTAGGTATACCCTGCATCCATTTTTGCAAAGTAATTTGCCTATGACAGTTTTCATACTAAACACTATTATTATTTCGTTGTTTTATGGCTACTTACCCAGCATTTTCACAATCATCCTCTCTATTCCCCTGGCGTTCTTTTTCTTTGTTCCGCCATTTGATTCTTTTGAAATGCCAACTTCCCAGGATTCATTTGTATTTGCCTCCTACATCCTAATTGCTTTTATTGCGGTGGGGGTTGTGGAGTGGCTGCAAAGAGAGCGCTATAAAGCCACCCTTATCTACAGGGTAAGTAATAGTAATTTTCAAATGCTCAGTCAGGCTAGCTCCCACCTCAAGAAAGAGTGGGCTTCTAATCAAAAACCCTCTATTTAGCTCTAAATAGAGGGGTGCATGCGCCTCTGGTATCAAAAAACGGGTATTTGTGCCACAATCGCGAGTTAATGTACATCAGATTATTAATCTCTCTTTTTGGCCTTTGTTTATCTTTCACTGCATCAAGTGCAGGGTTAGGCTTTAATCCTTTTCAAAAGTCATTATCTCCAACGTCTCCTGGCGGCACAAACCAGAAGCCGCCCCCTGTGCCTGCTCCAGCACCAAATGTGCAGCCTAGCAAGCCGCCTGCGCCTGTTTTGACCCCCTCTGCAAAACCCGAGAAACAATCAAAAAAATAAGCTTGTATTTCCATCATCTTTGCATGATATGAAATACAAGCTAGCAAGAAATTAAACTATTTCTTAGTCGGTGTAGTAATTGATGCGGCCATAGCGTCAAAGTAAATTACTTTAACTTGCTCGCCTACATTGATGTCTGCCATAAGAGCAGGATTCTTAACGGTTACAGTAGTGATCTTCCCACTAGGCCCTTTAACGGAAACCAGTTTTTTCTCGCGATTTACTTCCACAATATCAGCGATGATGGTTGTTTTATTGGTAATCGTCTGAGATGGCTTTTCGTCAGCTTTAGATTTGGTTACCGTGTTGGTCTCAACTTTTGAGCGCACGCCATCACTTTTAGTCTTAATCAGTTCAATAGCCACAGCGAGTTCGTAATTTACACTCACTCGATCACCTTTTTTGATCTGCGCAAAGTTGGTGATATCTGGACCGGCAACAAATTTAGATTCACCTTCTTTGTTTTTAAAGGTGATAGTGCGAGTCTTCTTGTCAATCTTGACTACTTCACCTTCATATAGCTGATAGCGGTTATCTGTTACGGCGGCATCGATCACTGTTGGCTTGGCCGAACTTGATGCTGGCATAGATTGGGCAAGGGCCGCAGCAGATCCAGCAAAAAGTGTCGCAATCAGTAAGGCAATCTGAGCATATTTGGTATTCATTATTTTCCTTGTATGTAAAAGGTACTAAATTCAATCTTAGCCTATTTTTAGAGCTAAATTGGCCCATAAGGTCAGATATTTGTTGACGAGGCTTAAATAGTTATCTTTTGTTAATATCTCACATCACATTGTTTTGCTTTATTTTGTCTACAAGGAATTTAAATGCCCCAATTCGCCGCTAATCTCACCATGCTTTTTAATGAAGTGCCATTTATGGAGCGTTTTGAAAAAGCAGCGAAGTCTGGATTTCAGGCTGTGGAATTTCTTTTTCCTTATGCTTTTTCTGCAGAAGATATCAAGCAAAAGCTGGAGCAAAATAAACTTAAATTGGTTCTTCATAATTTACCTGCTGGTGATTGGGATAGGGGCGAACGCGGTATTGCCTGTTTGCCAGATCGTATTGCAGAATTTCAGGAGTGCGTTGCTATAGCTATTAAGTATGCAAAAGCGCTTGATGTTAAACAGTTAAATTGTCTAGCTGGAAAAATTCCTCCCGGTGCTGATAAAGAGTTATTGCATAAAACATTTATTTCAAACTTACGTTATGCAGCCGATGCTTTAAAAGAAGTCAATATTAAACTTCTCATTGAACCAATCAATACATTCGATATTCCAGGGTTTTATTTATCTAGAACGCAGCAGGCCTTAGATATTCTGAATGAAGTGGGCTCAGATAATTTATTTATTCAGTACGACATCTACCATGCCCAGCGCATGGAGGGTGAGCTCTGCAAAACTATAGAAACCAATCTTTCTAAAATTGCTCACATTCAATTGGCGGATAACCCCGGCAGAAATGAGCCAGGTACTGGAGAAATTAACTACCCGCATCTATTTCAATTCATCGATAGCATTGGTTATCGTGGCTGGATTGGCTGCGAGTACAAACCAGCATCCAATACTGAAGCAGGATTAGGCTGGATTAAAAATC
Source organism: Polynucleobacter sp. JS-Fieb-80-E5 (assembly GCF_018882015.1). Classification (NCBI taxonomy): domain Bacteria; kingdom Pseudomonadati; phylum Pseudomonadota; class Betaproteobacteria; order Burkholderiales; family Burkholderiaceae; genus Polynucleobacter; species Polynucleobacter sp. JS-Fieb-80-E5. The sequence continues at coordinate 339,669 of NZ_JACVPH010000003.1, forward strand.
TAAATAAATAACAATACGGAGACATTATGAGTAAGCAATTAAAGCTAGGATTTGTTGGTTTGGGAATAATGGGTGCGCCCATGGCAGGCCATTTAGTCAATGCAGGGCACGAAGTGTTTATCAACACTCGCAGCAAAGCTCCGGAAGGACTAGCGTCTTCATCTGCAGTGCAATGCTCTTCACCTCAAGAAGTTGCTAGCAAAGCCGACATTATTTTTACTATGGTCCCAGACACTCCTGATGTTGAGAAGGTGCTATTTGGTGACAAAGGAATAGCATCTGGCCTTACCAAAGGGAAGATTGTTGTTGATATGAGCTCCATATCACCAATTTCTACCAAAGAGTTTGCTAAGAAAATAAATGCATTAGGCTGCGATTACCTAGATGCTCCAGTTTCTGGCGGTGAGCTCGGTGCAAAAAATGCGACCCTCTCAATCATGGTTGGCGGAGATGAGGGTGTCTTTGAGAAAGTGAAGCCCGTATTTGAGTTGATGGGCAAAAATATTAATCTCGTGGGTGGAAATGGAGATGGTCAAACTGCTAAGGTGGCCAACCAAATCATTGTTGCCCTGAATATTGAGGCTGTAGCAGAAGCGCTCTTGTTTGCTTCTAAGGCTGGAGCAGACCCTGCAAAGGTGCGTCAGGCTTTAATGGGTGGTTTTGCAAGCTCCAAGATCTTAGAGGTGCATGGCGAAAGAATGGTTAAGCGCACTTTTGATCCCGGCTTCAGAATTGAATTACATCAAAAAGATTTAAACCTTGCCCTCAATAGCGCTAGAGCTTTGGGTGTTTCATTGCCAAATACAGCCACAGCACAGGAATTATTTAATTCATGCGCAGCTCATGGTGGTAAAGCCTGGGATCACTCAGCAATGGTGCGCGCTCTAGAGAAGCTTGCAAACTTTGAAATTGGGCAAAAGGCATAAGCACCCACATGCCTTCAACTTTAGTAGTCTATTTACATGGTTTTCGCTCCTCCCCAAGATCGAGTAAAGCGGTCTTGACGGGGGATGCAATAAAAGCCTTATCCACTGCGAATAATCCAATGGGGTGGTATTGCCCTCAATTGTTAGCTTCACCAAAGGACAGCATGGATATGGTGATACGGCATATTGAAGCATCAACACATGATCGCTTAGTAGTTATCGGCTCTTCTTTGGGTGGCTACTACACCAACTACTTGGCCGAAAAGTTTGGCTGCAAAGCCGTAGCTCTTAACCCAGCAGTTAGAGCACCGAAAGAGTTGGCGCCGCATGTTGGAATTCTGACCTCATACGACACCAATGAGCCCTACGATTTTCGTCCAGAATACATTGATGAACTAAAGGCGCTACAGGTTGAATCTATTAGCAACCCGTCGCGTTACTTTCTAATCGCCGCAAAAGGTGACGAGCTCCTAGACTGGCAGGAAATGGTTGATTTCTACAAGGGTTCAGAGCAGCTGGTGCTTGATGGGGGTGACCATGGTATTTCAGATTACCCAGTTCATTTACCCAAAGTTCTGAATTTCATCTCTTGATAGTGGATTGATTGCTACCTGCTTCTTCTGTAAGATGATCGAAACGACTGCCGCTCATTTGCGCTGTCTAGAAAGGAGAGTTTGTGCTGAGCATCTTGAAATTAGACGCAGGTGGAATTCCCCAGGGCTGGGTTAATGCAGAAGAAGCCACCAAACAATATGCTGATAGTAGCGTTTTGTGGACCTTAGGTGACCCCATTTTTCAAATGCGCGGTGGCATTTCAAGATCCACTGGTAAACAATCCATCATCGAGTTGCACTCCATCATTGCGGTAAAGGGAAGTGCCAAGATCAATCTCTTTGATGTGGTTCCCGTAATTACAAAACACAAACTGTTTAAGCGTGATCGTGGACTATGCGCTTATTGCGGTGACCCCATATACGAAAACCAAGCAGAAGCCGAGCACATCATTCCCAATAGTCGCGGCGGTAAATACAGTTGGATGAACTTGGTAATCTCCTGCAGGCCTTGCAATCAACGCAAAGGCAATCGCACTCCAGAGCAGGCCGGCATGTCCCTGTTGTATACGCCATATTTACCCAGCCTCTATGAAGACATGATTCTAAAAGGGCGCAACATTTTGGCGGACCAAATGGACTTCCTCGCAGCTAATTTGCCTAAAAATAGTCGCCTTCTAGAAGGTCTGATCTGAGCTTGAGAATAGGGTGGTGTAATTTTTTTCATCTTCCCAAGATACATTCCTTCAGAATCATTTTTGCAGCTTTGCTGCTATCGGTATTAGGACATCTCATTCTTTTTTTTGGACTCCCCTTCATCTCTTTTTCTGAACCTGCGCCAATCGCAGATGACTTAATTATTAGGACCGAGCTAAAAGTAGATCCCCCAAAGAAGATTCAAATTACAAAAGCCCCCAGGAAGATTCCAAAAAAAACTGAATCATCCAACGTGGTTGAAGACTTAAATTCAACTGCAACCGGTCAACAGGGTGGCGACTCCAATCAGGCGGGCGTAGCTTTCAAATTACCCGAGTCAGGCATCATTTATTACGACTCTTACGTGGATGGTCAAAAGTATCAAACCGGTGAGATCGATTGGAGGGTTGATGGCAATAACTATCGCCTCTATATCAATATCCCGTATGCATTTGTTGGCCCATTTGTTTTTGAATCTCGTGGCTCGGTTGATTCCTATGGAATAGCCCCAATTCTCTATTGGTCACAACGGGGCACAAAAACCCCTCGTTATTCACGCTTCGATCGAAATGAAAGTGGGCGAGGGCAGATGTTCTTCTCCGAGAAACCTGAGTTCACCCCTGAAATATTGCCTGGAACCCAAGATCGTTTCAGCCTAATGTTCCAGCTGGCCTCATTATTGAATGGAGATAGCAAGTTGGATGAAGCGGGGGCTATTCGGCAAATACCGGTGGTTGACTACAACACCCTAGAGATGTGGAACTTTAAAAGCTATGGTGAGGTAACTTCAGAGGATATACCCAGCCTAGGCAAGGCTGTAAATCGTCATTACGCCTTAATGCAACGAGAAAACGACCCATACAAGCGCCAGGTAGACATCTGGCTTGCAAAAGACCTTGAGTGGCTACCAGGGCGAATTCGTTCTCAAGAATCGAATGGAAGGGTACTTGAGCTGGTTTTCAAGCAAAAGAACCCTATTGCAAGTGTAGTAATGTAGTATCCCCCGTCAATCCGACATTCCTAAAGTGTTGTTTTCTGCCTGTGCTCGATAGTCTCTAGGCGATATTCTGCCAAGAGAGCTGTGCGGTCTTTCTTCGTTGTAAATCGTGATCCAGTTTT